>NZ_CP132910.1:870000-1520000 GCF_030846775.1 Geothrix sp. 21YS21S-2 | reverse complement strand
ACCGCCGTGAAATCGCCGAAGCGCCGGGTCAGGTTCTCCACCTGCAGGACGGGCTCACTCATGGAGGGCCCCCTCCTGGGCGTTGAGGACATGGAGGAAATAGTCTTCCAGGGTGCTCTCGGATTCCCGCGCCGCGGCCACCCCGGGCAGGGCCCCCAGCTTCGCCAGGAGCGGCTCCATGGGCTGGTCCGGGAACCGGGCCCGGAGCACGTCGCCTTCGGCGAAGAGGTCCAGGGGCGACAGCAGGGCCACCTGGGCCCTGGCGAGCCTGCGGTCCGCCATGGTCAGGGCCGCCACGACCCCTCCCAGCTCCTCCCGGAACCCGTCCAGGGTGCCCTCGGCCAGGATCCGGCCGCCGTCCATGAGCAGCAGGCTCAGCGCGTACTCCGCCTCGTCCATGTAGGGCGTGGAGAAGAGGATGGCCACGCCGTCGTCGTGGATGGCGTGGAGCATGGTCCAGAACTCCCGCCGGCTCACGGGGTCCACGCCGGTGGTGGGCTCGTCCAGGAGGAGCAGGCGCGGCGCCGGCAGGAGGGCCGAGCACAGCGAGAGCTTCTGCTTCATCCCTCCGGAGAGGGCCCCGGACATGCGCTCCCGGAAGCGGGCGAGGTCCACGGACTCCAGCAGGGACGCGATGCGGGGGCCGGGGTCCCGGAGACCGTAGAGCCGGGCCTGGAGCTGGAGGTTCTCCTCCACCGTGAGGTCGGGGGCCAGGCTGAAGACCTGGGGCACGTAGCTCAGGGTGTGGCGGTCGGCATGGAGGCGGAGGTGCCCGCCGGTGGGGTTCTGGAGGCCCATGAGCATGCGGAAGGTGGTGGTCTTCCCGGCGCCGTCGGGGCCGATGAGGCCCACCAGGTCGCCTTCGTCCAGGGCCAGGTCGAGGCCCTCCACGGCGCGGGTGCCGTTGGGATACCGGCAGGCGAGGCCGGAGGTCTCCAGGAGGCGGGCCATGGTCACTTGCCCCTGGGCTTGAGCTTGACGTCCACGGCCACGCCGGGGATGAGGCCCTTGTCCCAGCCGCGGGCCAGGTGCACCTGGGCGGGGTAGACGAGGTTGATGCGCTCCTCGGCGGTCTCCACCATCTTGGGGGTGTATTCGGGCACGCTGTTCACCTCGTCCAGGGCGGCGTCGAAGGTCCGGCCGTCGAGGGTCGCCACCTGCAGCGGCATGCCCTGCGCCACCCGGGGCTGGAGGGGCTGGGGGATGTAGAGGCGCACCCAGAGCTCGTCCAGACGCGCGACGGTGAGCACGGCCTGGGAGGCCCCCACGACGCTGCCCACCTCGCGCAGGCGGTGGATCACCACGCAGTCGAAGGGCGCCCGGATCTCCAGGAAGGACGCCTGCACCCGGCTCTGGTCCAGGACCGCCCGGGCCTTGCGGGCATCGGCCTCGGCGCCGGCGCGGTCCTCGGCGCGAAAGCCCGCGCGGAGCTCATCCAGGGCCTTCTTCTGCAGGTGGAGGGCCGCCTCGGCCCGGTCCCGGTCGGCCACGGCCTTGTCCAGGTCGGCCCTGGAGGCGATCCTGTCTCCGTGGAGGCTGGCGACGCGCTTGTGCGTGTCGGTCGCGAGGGCCAGCGCGGCCTGGGCGTCCCGCACCCGGGCCTCGCCCTGGGCGATGTCCTCGGGGCGGTTGCCGGCCCGGTACATGCGGTTCCTGGCCTCGGCCGAGGCCAGGCCCGCGGCGTCCCGGTCCACCGCGGACCCCAGTTCGGCCGCGGAGAGCCGCACCAGGAGATCGCCGGCCTTCACCCGCTGGCCCTCCTTCACGTCGATGGAGAGGATGGTGCCCGGCACCCGGGGGCCCAGGTCCGAGAGGTAGGCCTCGACCCGGCCGTTCAGGGTGACGACGCCGTCGCGGTTGCACCCGAGGGTGAGCAGGGCGAGCAGGACCAGGGCGGTCTTCTTCATACGGTCTCCAGGAAGGGCAGGGGTTCCAGGGGATGGGCGGCCACGCCCCGCCAGAACACTTCGAACCAGGTGCGCTCGGCCAGGGCGATGCCCGTGGGGGCCGGGAGCCCCGCGAGGCGCTCCGCGAAGATCGGGACCAGGTCGAGGATCTCCGCCTCCATGCGGATGAGGAACAGGCCCAGCAGGAAGGGATTGAGGCCCGGCCGGAGCTCGCCCCGGCGCTGGCCCCGGCGGAGGATGCCGAGCACGGCCATCTGCGCCGGACGCAGGCGGATCGCCAGCTGCTCGGGGATGGTCTCGGCGCCCCGCACGATCTGCCCCCGCACCATCGCCCGGAACCCGGCGCTGTCGTGCACGTGGAGGTGGAAGGCCTGCATGGCCAGCCAGAGCTTTTCGGCCGTGCTCCGCGGGTCCAGGGGATTGGCCAGCCGGCGCAGGTCCTTCACCAGGGGCGTGATGCGCTCCTCCAGGAGGGCCGTGAACATGGCCTCCTTGTTCTCGAAGTGGTAGTAGATGAGCGAGGGGTCGCAGCCGGCTTCCCGGGCGATGGCCCGCAGGCTGGCCCCCTCCAGGCCCTCCCGGCCGAAGACCTTCAGGGCGGCGTCCAGGAGGGTCCTGGGGTCCATCTTCACGGATTTGGGGCCACGGGGGCGGGGAGTTGCCAAGGGGAATCCTTTTTCAACGCTTGTTGAATTATGGGTTCCCCGGAAGGAAAGGCAACCCGAATTTCATCAGGTGTTGAAATAAGTTCCCGCGGGACGCGACGAGGCCCCCTCGCGGGGGCCTCGTCACGGTCCTGGCCGGTGCCTACTCCACCGAGATGGGGATCTCCGTGGTGTAGTCCAGGGTGATCACCTCGGGCTCCTCGAAGGCGATGCGGCCTTCCTCCACTTCCTTGATGGCCACCTGGGCCCAGAAGGAGGCGAGGCGGGGAGCCTCCTGGGGCTGGCCCAGCTTGTTCATGGGGACGGTCACTTCCACCTTGGGATAGGCGCCGCGCTGAAGCTGCTCGCAACGTTTACCCGTGACCACGACGAACCGGTACTTGTTGGCGATCTCTTCCGGAATATGGACTACGGTGCGCTGTACGGTCATGGACTTCCCTCGAAGAGGCCAAGTCTATCAAGGAAACTGGGAGAAATCCAGCGTTAGTATGGTATTGGAGGCTTGAAGATGAACATCCTGCTGGGCATCACGGGGGGGATCGCGGCATACCGGGCGGCGGAACTGGCGCGCACTCTCACCAAACGCGGGCATGTGGTCAGATGCTGCCTGACGGACGCGGGGTCCCGGTTCATCACCCCCCTCACCCTGGCCTCCCTCACGGGCCAGCCCTGCTTCGGCGCCAACCCGGACTACCACGAGTGGCGGCCCAACCCGGTCATCGAGCACATCGACCTGGCCCGCTGGGCGGACGTGGCGGCCGTGGTGCCCGCCACCGCGGACATCATCGGGAAGACCGCCAACGGCCTGGCCACGGACCTGCTGTCCACCCTGCTCCTGGCCACCACCGCCAGGGTGCTCTGGGCGCCGGCCATGAACAAGGCCATGTGGGCCCACCCGGCGGTGCAGGCCAACGTGGCCACCCTCAAGGGTTTCGGCCACACCATCGTGGAGCCGGTGGAAGGCCTCCTGGCCTGCGGGGAGGAGGGCGCGGGCAAGCTCGCCGACATCCTGGACATCGCCGACGCCGTGGAGGCCCTGGCCGGGCCCTCCCACCGCAGCTTCCTGGGCAAGCGCATCCTCGTCACCGCCGGGCCCACCCGGGAGGACCTGGACCCGGTGCGCACGCTCACCAACCGCTCCTCGGGGGAGATGGGGGTGGAGCTGGCCCGGGCCTTCCGCAACCTCGGCGCCCGGGTGGACCTGGTGCTGGGCGGCGAGCTTCCCGCGCCCTGGGGCATCGAGACCCACCGGGTGCGCAGCGCCCAGCAGATGCTGGAGGCCTGTCGGAAGGTGTGGCCGGACGCGGACGGCCTCGTGGCCGCCGCCGCCGTGGCCGACCAGCGTCCCGAAGCCTGCGCCCCCGAGAAGGTGAAGAAGCAGGAGGGTCCCGAGACCCTCACCCTGGTGCGCACCCCCGACGTGCTGGCCACCCTCGCGGGGGAGAAGCGCAGCGGCCAGTGGCTCCTGGGCTTCGCCGCCGAAAGCGAGGAGCACGTCCCCAACGCCACCGTGAAGCTCAGGAAGAAGCACCTGGACGGGGTCCTGGTGAACGACATCGGCTCCGGCAGGGCCTTCGGCCACCAGGCCAACACCCTCCTGCCCGTCACCGCCGCCGGCCAGGCCGAGCCCCTCGGGCCGCTGCCCAAGGACCAGTTGGCCCGGGCCGTTGCGAACTGGTGGGGGGACTGGCTGGCGTCTCGCTGACGTTCAGATCGCCGGATCCAGCCAGGCGACCGGCTCGCTGGGAACGCCCACCACGTTGCCGACGCGCACGGCGGCGGCGACGACCCAACCGGACGGCCTGCCGATCTGGCGCATGTCCAGCTGCAGGATCCCGCCGGGGCCCGGAAGATCCGGGCGGCTCCGCTCCAGCACCACCTCGCCCCGGGCGAGGACCTCCTGGGCCGTGGGGCGGCCCGGGCCCAGGGGGAGAAGGAAGACGCGGACCTTCTCCACGCCCACCAGGCCGCCGCCCCGGGCGTCCAGGACCGGCAGGCGCACCTCCAGCACGCGGTGGGCGGTCCAGCGGATGACGCAGGGGCCGGGCGCCGCGCGGGTGCGGGGAATGGGATCCCCCTTGCGCCCACAGGCGCCCAAGGAGAGGACCAGGAGGGTACAGATTATGGACCTTAGGGTCATGTTTGGTAGTCTGGGGGTTCGCACTATTCTATGATGCCCCAGTTTCAGCCCGGGGCCATCCGTGAGGAAGAGGCCATGCCCGTCACCAGATTGCTCATCGCGAACCGAGGCGAAATCGCCTGCCGGATCATGCGCACGTGCCGGGAGATCGACATCCCCACGGTCGCCGTGTATTCGGATTCGGACCGGGGGGCCATGCACGTGCGCCTCGCCATCCTGTCCGTGCCCATCGGTCCCACGCCCGCGCGGGAAAGCTACATGCGCGCCGACAAGCTCATCGAGGCCTGCCGGAAGACGGGGGCGGATTCCATCCACCCGGGCTACGGCTTCCTGGCCGAGGACCCCGAGGCGGTGCGCCTGATCCAGGACGCCGGCATCACCTGGCTGGGCCCCAGCGCGGAGGTGCTGGAGAAGATGGACAACAAGATCACCGCCCGGGAGATCGCCCAGTCCGTGGGCTGCCCCGTGCTGCCCGGAATCCAGGAGACCATGGGCGACGAGGAGCTGCTGGACGAGGCCCGCAAGATGGGCTATCCCCTGATGGTCAAGCCCGTGCTGGGCCGGGACGGCAAGGGGATGCGCCTGGTCAAGACCGCCGGGGACCTGCGCCGGGCGCTGCCCCGGGTCAAGGGCGAGAGCATCTTCTCCTTCTGGGACGAGCGGGTCTACCTGGAGAAGGCCCTCATCCACCCCCGCCACATCGAGGTGCAGATCGCCGGCGACGCCCACGGGAACTACGTCTACCTCTGGGAGCGGGAGGGCTCGGTGCAGCGCCGCTTCCAGCAGATCTGCGAGGAGGCGCCGTCCCCGGGCGTCTCCCCCGAGCTGCGCCGGACCCTGGGCGAGCAGGCCGTGGCCATCGCCAGGGCGGTGGGCTATGTGGGCATCGGCACGGTGGAGTTCCTCCTGGACCAGGAGGGCAACCACTACTTCCTGGAGATGACCTGCCGCATCCAGGGCGGCCACGCCGTCACGGAGTGGATCACGGGCCAGGACCTGGTGAAGTGGCAGATCGACATCGCCCAGGGCAAGAAGCTCCCCCTCACCCAGGACAAGATCCCCTTCTGGGGCCACGCCATCCAGTGCCGCATCAACGCCGAGGACCCGGACCGGGACTTCGCGCCCTCCTCGGGCCGGATCCAGTACCTGCGCTCGCCCCAGGGGCACAACCTGCGCAACGACAGCGGCGTCTACTTCGGCTGGGAGATGAGTCCCTTCTACGCGCCGCTGCTGGCCAAGATCTCCACCTGGGGCCAGACGCGCCAGGAGGCCCTGCAGCGCATGCACTCGGCCCTCATGGAGATGCGCCTGGGCGGCGTGCGCAACAACGTGGCCTTCTTCAAGACGCTGCTGGAGAACAAGCAGTTCCTCAAGGGCGACCTCCACACCGGGATCCTGGCGCATCCGTGGTGGAAGCAGAAGGCCGTGGGCCCCAGCCTCAAGTTCGCCGTGGCCGCCGCGCTCTTCGACGAGCTGGAGATGGAGGAGCGCCGGGCCCAGCAGCCCACCCCCAGGAACGACTGCGTCCCCACCAGCCAGGCCTGGAAGTCCCTGAACAAGTTCAATAGGCTCTGAGGTACAGAACATGAAACGAACCCTCGTCGTCGCCGACCAGACCGTTGAACTCGAGATCTACCGCCGCCGCGGCACCACCGTCATGACCTGGGACGGGGAGGAGGTGCCCCTGGACATCGTGAAGGTGGAGCGCTCCAGCTATTCCATCATCATGGAAGGCCGCAGCGTGGGCGTGAACATCGACCGCATCCGCAATCCCGACCCGGACCTCCACGGCTTCCGGGCCGCCACGTACGACGGGGCCTACGAGTTCACGCTCCAGGACCCCCGCAAGACCCTCCTGGCCGAAGCCATGGCCCGGAGCAAGCGCAGCGAGGCCAAGACGATCATCGCCCTGATGCCGGGCAAGGTGCTCAAGCTCCTCGTGCAGCCCGGGGACGTGGTGGAGGAGGGGCAGCCCCTGCTGATCCTCGAGGCCATGAAGATGCAGAACGAGTACACGGCCCCCACCGCGAGCCGGGTGGCCGCGATCCACGTGGAGGAGGGCGTCAACCTGGAGATCCACGCGCCCATGATCTCGCTGCAGAACCTGGAGAACCTCGATACCGGGGAAGCCCCCAAGGGGTGATACGATCGAGTAGGAAATCCCCGGGCGACCGGGGATTCCAATACAAGAGGAACCCATGGGTGGCAAGGAACCATTGCTGGATCTTCTGGGCCGCGTCCTGGCCCAGTCGGGCAATGGGGGCGTCGAGGCCGTCGGCCACTGGGAGGCCAAGGGCCGGGAAGTGCTGGCCAACGAGGCCAAGTACCGCGCCCTGGTGGAGGCCTCCGCCCAGATCGTCTGGACCTGCGACGGCCGGGGCTTCGTCACCGAGGACTCCCCCTCCTGGCGGGCCTACACGGGCCAGACCTTCGACCAGTGGTGCGGCTACGGCTACGAGGCCTGCATCCATCCCGAGGACCGGCCCCGGGTGATGGAGGTCTGGTTCAAGGGGCTCGAATCGTGCGTGCGCGTGCAGCAGGAGTACCGCCTGCGCCACCACACGGGCCAGTGGCGGTGGAACCACGTGCGGGCCGTGCCGCTGATGGGCCCCGACGGGACGGTGGAGTCCTGGGTGGGCATGAACATGGATATCCACGACCGTCTCTCCGCCCAGAAGATGCAGACGGCGCTCTTCGAGATCTCGGAGGCCGCACGGAGCCTGGGGGACCTGTACGCGCGGATCCACGGGATCATCAAGGCCTTCATGCCCGCGGAGAACTTCTACGTGGCCCTCCTGGATCCCGACGGGGAGACGGTGCGCTTCCCCTACTTCGTGGACGAGAACGACCCGCCCCCTCCGCCCCTGAAGATGGCCCATGGCCTCACGGACCTGGTGCTGCGCAGCGGGAAGCCCTGGCGCCTGGATCCCCGGCGGATCGAGGAGCTGGTTCTGGAGGGCCGCATCGCCCTGCGTGGGGAGCCGCCCCTGGACTGGCTCGGCGTGCCGCTGTCCTCGGCCGGGCGCGTACTGGGGATGCTGGCGGTGCAGAGCTACAAGGGCGGCGTGCACTATTCGCAGGGGGACCTGGAGCTGCTGCAGTTCGTCTCGGGCCAGATCGCCGCGAGCCTGGAGCGCCAGACCGCGGAGGAGGAGCGCAAGCGGCTCGAGGCCGAGCTCCAGCACGCCCAGAAGCTGGAGAGCCTGGGCAGCCTCGCCGGCGGCGTGGCCCACGACATGAACAACGTGCTCGGCGCCATCCACGCCGTCACCCAGACCCTCAAGGTCGTGCACGCGGGGGAGGACCGGCTGATGGCCTCCATCACCACCATCGAGCGCGCCGCGCTGCGGGGGCGGGACCTGGTCAAGGGCCTGTCGGACTTCGCCCGCAAGGACCTGCGGGAGGCCTGCCCCGTGGACCTCAACGAGGTGGTGGGCCAGGAATGCGAGCTGCTCCGCCGCACCCTGCTGCAGCGGGTCCGCCTGGACGTGGCCCTGGAGGCGGGTCTGCCCATGGTCATGGGCGAGCCCAGCGCGCTTGGCAGCGCCTTCATGAACCTGTGCGTGAACGCCGTGGACGCCATGGCCGACGGCGGCGTCCTGGTCATCCGCACCCGGGCCCTGCCCGATGCCCAGGTGGAACTTGCGGTGGACGACACCGGCCAGGGCATGGAGCCCTGGGTGCTCCAGCGGGCCATGGAGCCCTTCTACACGACCAAGCCCTACGGGAAGGGCACGGGGCTGGGCCTCTCCATGGTCTACAGCACCGTCAAGGCCCACGGCGGTACCATCGCCATCGACAGCAGGCCCGGCGAGGGCACGCGCATCCGGCTGCGCCTTCCCGCCCTGGCCGGGGCCGCGCGGCCCGCCGCGCCCGTGCCGGTCCCCGCCGATCCCGGCAGGCCCCTGCGGATCCTTCTGGTGGACGACGACGAACTGATCCGCGACGCCGCCCCCGAACTCCTGGAGCTCCTGGGCCACCAGGTGACGACCGCTTCCGGAGGATCGGAGGGCCTGGCCCTGCTGGACCTGGACCTGGAGGTGGACGTCGTGCTCCTGGATCTCAACATGCCCGGATTGAGCGGCACGGAGACCCTGGCCCTCCTGCGCGAGCGCCGCCCCGGCCTGCCCGTCATCCTGGCCACGGGCTTCCTGGGCGACGCCGTCACGCGGCTTCTGGCCACGGACCCCCACCTGCTGGCTCTATCGAAGCCCTATACGCTGGAGGAGGCCCGGGTGAAGCTGATCGAAGCCGTCAGTCGGTGACCGCGAAGGCCACCTTCTCGTTGCGGAACCGTTCCTTGGCCAGGAGCCTGACCGTGGCCTGGGTGTGGTCCGGGTTGAACGCAAGCGTGTAGTGCTTGTCCTTCACGAGGGAGCCGGGGACCACGTTGACCTTGTTGATCTTCTCCACGCCCGCCTCGGCGGCGCTGATGGTGATGGTGTCCTGGGAACGAAGATCGGCCGCCTTCGTGAAGGCCTGGTCGTTCCAGTTGGAGCCCGCGCGGTCCTTGGCGAACACGGGCACCACGATGATGCCTTCGTCCTCGAGCGCCTTGCGCCTGCCCACCAGGTAGTGGACGGAGTTGAGGAGGGCCTGCTGGGCCTGGCTCGCGGCGGTGAGCACGGTCAGGTCCTTGGTCATCTTCTCCTTCTCCGCGCGCAGGCCCTCCACGTCGGCGGTGAGCTTCTGCTGCTGGGCGGTGAGGTCCACGATGCTCGCCTGCAGCTCCTTGCTGCGCTCCAGGGCCTGGTCCCGCTCACCCTCGATCTTGGCCTTCCTCTCGGCCTGCAGCTGCGTGGGGCTCATGTCCGCCTTGCCCTGGGCCACCCAGGAGCCGTAGACGCCGTTGCTGTAGAAGTGGTAGACGTGGAAGCCCGGCGCAAGCTGGTCCACGGTCAGCACCTTGGCCACCAGCGCCTTGGCCTTCTCCTCGGGCACGCCCCGCTTCCTCAGGTAGCGCACGGACATGTCGAAGTGGGTGTCGTCGGCCTTGGCGATCTCAGGCCGGGGCAGGACGGCCCGCAGCTGGCCGATCTTCTGGTTGAGGCCCTTGATCTCCTTGTCCTTGTCCAGCACCTCCTGGAGCAGGGCCTGGTAGGAGCTGTTCTTCTCCACCTTGATGCGGGCCTCCAGGGCGGTCTTCTGGTCCGGGGTCAGCTCCAGGGTGTCGGGGTTGGGCGCCACGTTGTTGACGCCCGCCTGGGCGAGCTTTCGCTTCTCCTCGGCGCTGGCGGCGCCCGCCTTCTGGTTGAGGGTCTCCAGTTCTGCGGCCTTCTGGGAAAGATCCTTGACCTCCTTCTCGCCTTCGGTGCGGCCGCAGGCCGGGGCGACCATCAGCGCGGCCACCGCCGCCGAGGCGAGCAGGAACTTCGATAGGGTTGTCCGTGTCATGGCGTTCTCCAGGTGCGTGGAACCGGGAAATGGCGCTCCCCCCGGCTCCGGGGTTGGATGAAGGGACCTCCGTGAATAGGTCGGCACAATGCCTACCCGCCTTGGGGTTCGCCAAGGGGGCCTGGGACGAACCTCCCCCACCATGGGGCAGGTCTACGGTTTGGCTATTGGATGACCGCGGCGTCCCCTTGTTCCAATTCCGGGGGTGGTTTTCCGGAATCCGTGCATCTAAGCGGTATTACGTATGGGCATAGATGGTTAAACGCCTATTGTTCAATCAAGGCGGCCGATGTCCGGCGCCCGCGGGGGAGGAACCATGGCGAGTGGAGGACCGGGCTTGGACAAGTCCGGCTTGGCAGGCATGCAGACCGTTCTGGACGCCATTCCGACGAACATCGCGGTGCTGGACCCTGCCGGCAGGATCCTCCTTGTGAACCGGGCCTGGAGGGCCTTCGGCCTGGCCAACGGAGGGACCGGGAGCGAGGTGGGGGCCGACTACCTGGCTTCGGTGCCGGTGGAGGCCGTGGAGCTCCGGGAGGGGCTTCTGGACGTCCTGGCCGGCGGCAGGACGCCGTTCACCTTCGACTACACCTGCGACTCCACGGACCGCCGGCGCTGGTTCAAGATGATCGCAACGCCCCTGGACAGCCAGGCCGGCTGTCTGGTCAACCACATCGAGATCACGCACACGAAGGAAGCAGAGGAGCAAGCGAAGGCCAGCGCCGGGCTGTTCCAGGAACTCTTCGACCAGACGCCCGACCCTGTGACCCTCTCGGAATTCCCCAGCGGCCGGGTCGTCCTGGCCAACCAGGCCTGGACCACCCTGACGGGGGTCCCCCGGGAGGAGGCGGTGGGACGGAACCCGGCGGAACTCGGGGTGTGGCTGGATCCCGGGGCCAGGGGGGCCCTCTTCGCGGAACTCCAGGCCACGGGCGTCTGCACCGGGAGCAGGGTCGACCTCAGGTCCCGCGCGGGAGAGGTCCGCCGGCTGCTCCTGAGCTGCACCCTGGTGAACCTGCAGGGGAGTCTGAAGGTGCTGATGACCGGCAAGGACATCACGGCCCAGCTGGCCGCGGTGGACGCGCTGCGGGAAAGCGAGGACCGCTTCCGGGTCATGGCCGAGCAGAGTCCCGTGGCGCTCTTCCTGCACAGGGAGGGGCGGTTCGTGTACCTCAATCCCGCGGCGGTCGCGCTTTTCCGCGCCGGGGGTCCTGCGGATCTCGTGGGGGAGCCCGTGCTGGACCGGGTGTGCTCCGGGGACCGGTGCGGGGCGGAGGACCGGATCCTGAAGGCTTTAGAAACGGGCGACCTGGCGCCGGCCACAGAGGAGCGGCTCACCCGGCTTGACGGCACATCCGTGGACGTGGCCATCAACGCCCGGGCCGTGGACTTCGAGGGGCTCCGGACCATGCTCGTCTTCGCCCAGGACATCACGCCGCTGCGCCGGGCCCAGGAGGCCGAGGCCCTGGCCCGGAAGGCCGACAGCCTCGTCCTGATGGCCGGCAGCATCGCCCACGACTTCAATAACCTGTTCGCGGCGCTCTCGGCGGGCCTGGACATCATCGACCTCCAGGCCTCGGACCGCCCCGAAGTCCTCCTGGCCACCGCCACCACCAGGGGGGTGCTCAAGCGCGCCATCGCCCTGTCCTGGAAGATGAACGATTTTTCCGGACGGGGCATTTCGAGGATGGTCCGCCTGGAGCTTCCGGAACTGCTCCGGCGCTGGGCCCCGGCTTCGGGCGCCCGGCACGGAGGCCGCGTGCCGCACCTGGAACTGGAAGGGGTGCCACCCATCAACGGGGATCCCGCCCGCCTGGAAGGGGCCCTGGACGCCATCGTGGCCAACGCCTGGGAGGCCATGGACGAGGCCGGCCTGGCCGGGGGCCAGGTGCGGGCGAGGCTCTTCATGGATCACCAGGAGGGCGCGCCGGGTCCCGGCGCACCGGGCGTCTGGGCCTCGGAACGTCCCAAGGGCCCCTGGACCGTGTGCCTGGAAATCGCCAATGACGGCACCTGGCCGAACCCCGAGGTCCTCAGCCGGATGTTCGACCCCTTCTTCACCACGCGCTTCGTGGGGCGGGGGCTGGGCCTGGCCTCGGTGCTGGGGGTGCTCCAGTCCCATGGCGCCGGCATCCACATCCTGCCCGGGCCGCAGGACGGCCTGGCGTTCCGGATCCACTTTCCGGTGGCCTAGGGTGCCGAGAGGGCCAGGGTCCTGGGGTGCACCAGGCGGTCGAAGTCCAGGTACCGCATCCGAACCACTTCCGTATGGGAGCCCGCGTTGAAGGCGATCTGCTCGTTGGAGGCCAGCCGCGGGTCCACGAAGACATCCATCCGGTAGAGGTTCCCGAAGGGCGGCATGGCCCCCAGCTCGCACTCGGGGAAGTCGCCCCGGAATTCCGGCTCCTTGGCCAGGTCCAGGTTCACCGCTCCGGTCCCCCGGCGCAGCAGGTCCAGGTCCACCTTGCGGGTGGCGGGCAGCACCGCCATGGCCAGATGGTCGTCCACCTTCACCACGACGGTCTTGGCCACCTCCTTGCCCTTGACGTGGGCGGACTCCGCCACGTCCATGGCGGTGTAGGCCTTGGAGTGGGTGATGGAGAGGTACTTGACCTCGTGGTCATCCAGGAAGCGCTTCAGTTTGGCGACAGGCATGGGTTCCTCCTTGGCCGTCGGCAGCTTGGAACCGAAGCATCGGGCATCGGGCGGTTTTCGCAAGGTGCAATATCCCGCTAACCCGCGGCCCGGAGCTCCTTCGCCAGTTCGAGGATCCCGATGGCTTCCGTGCGGTCGGCGAGGGGGTAGCGGTCCGGGCCAGGGTAGGCGCAGAAGCGCTTATGCGGATTCAGATCGGCACATGCGGAATGGAAGCCGCGTTCCAGTTTAGGCGCCATGCTTCGCGTGACTTCGACAGCCCAGAACGCTCCGCCGGGAAGGGTAAGCAGCAGGTCCAGTCCGGTTCCGTTGGAGGTCCGGTAGTAGTGGGCTTCGGTTCCCTCCGGGGCCGCGGTGATCAGCGTCTCGATCACAAAACTTTCCCAGGTCTGGCCCGCAACGGGGTGACCCAGCAGCGCCTCCTTGTCCCGGATTCCGAGCAGTGCGTGGGCGATTCCGCTGTCGCGCACATAGACCTTGGGCGACCTGACCAGGCGTTTCCCGGCATTGCGATTCCAGGCCGGCAGGCGTCTGACAAGCAACAGGTCTACCAACAGATCGAGGTATCTTGCGACGGTCTTCCCATCCACTCCCAGAGCGCTGGCGAGATTGGCCGCATTCAGGGCCTGGGCCTGATTGTGCGCCAGCATCGTCCAGAATCGCCGGAGGGTTTCGGCCGGGATCCGGGGGCCGAATTGCGGGATGTCGCGCTCCAGGTAGGTGCGGATGAAATTCCGCCGCCAGGTCAGGCTGACTTCGTCGGATTCGGCCAGGAAGCTTCGCGGGAACCCGCCCCTCACCCAAAGCGTCTCCAGCTGATCAGGGCCGATTTCCAGGGCGTCGAACGGGCCGAGCTCCGAATAGGAGATCCGCCCTGCGAGGCTTTCGCCGGATTGTTTGAGCAGGTCCATGGCGGCGGACCCGAGCAGGAGGAAGCGGCCATTGGCCTTGCCCTGCCTCCGCCCCCGGTCGATGATGCCGCGCAGCTGTTGAAAGAGCTCCGGCATGCGGTGAACCTCATCGAGGATGACCAGCTCGCGATCATGGCCTGCAAGATACCTGCTGGGATCTGAGAGCCTGGCACGGTCATTCTCGTCCTCAAGGTCCAGGTAGATCGAAGGGGACCGCTCGCCGATCTCCAGGGCGAGCGTCGTCTTGCCGGCCTGGCGGGGTCCCAGCAGGACGACCGCGGGAGAATGGTCCAGCAGGTCATGGATCCGGGGCGTGAGGCGGCGGGGCAACATGTATGTAATTATGGAAATAAATGCCATAATTGCAATGTAGATTTTAAGTCGTGAACAGTCACGTGCCTTGCTGGGCCAGAATGCGTCTGAACCAGGGCCAAGAGGCGGAGGCGGTGGCAACGCATAGGGTCAACCGCACCGGGCATCGGATTCACCTGGCAAGGTGCAATCCGCGGGTCTTCCGATTGTAGGAAAGATCAAGATATGACCGTTCGTCCCCCGGTTTTCGACCGTTCAGGGGAACCCGGCCAGGTATGGCCGCCCAAGGGGTAAGGTCCTCCATGGTGCCTCCCTCCCGACAAGCCCTTTCCCTGGTCGCGCCCAATGATACAGACTGCCAAACCTCGAATCCCCGTCGTCCTGAGCGAAATGGAAATCCATTGGCTCATCACGTGGCATGACCTGAACATGCGCGGACCCGCCGCGACCTCCGCCAACTGCGGCCGGGACTGGAGCGCGCTCCGGAGGGAGGAACTGCTCACGGCCTGGGACCGGACCTCCGAGCGATAAGAAACATGTCCTAGGACCTGGAATCCGGGACCGGCGCCATCCTGTATGCGCCCCTGTCGCCCTACCTGGCCGAGAACGCCCGGCGCATTTACCACGCCCACGGTTTCACCCGCGAGGGGCAGGAGGTGGACTTCCTGAGCTTCCGGGAATTCCTGGAGACCCTCCAGGTTCCCGATGGCCGGGAGGCCACCTACAAGGATTTCCGGGTCTGGTTCCGTCGACACAGCCGATCCGCGCCCGAATTCGACGTCCACCGTCTCCACGAGGACTTCAAGGGCGTGCTGACCGGCTACCCCGTGGATCGTCCCTGGCTGGACCGGGAGGCCTACCTGGGCCTGGGCGTGCGCCAATCCATCCTCCCCGAGGCCCAGCGGGCGAAAGTCTTCGACCTCTTCGAGAAATACCTGGCCTTCCAGGGGGAGGCACGCCTGTTCGAGCCCAACATCGTGGCGCACGGCCACCTTCCGGTCTGCCAGGCCCGCTGCGACCTGGCGGCCCTGTTGTTGAAGACCCTGCACAAGGCGGGGCGATTCATCCGGTGCAGGGACTCCAACCAGATCGTCCACCCGAACTTCTTCTCCTGGGCCCACATCAAGAGCTTCTTCTTCGAGCACGGGGATCTCGCCTCCAGGGACATCACCCGGATCCTGCAGGCCAAGTACCGCAACACGCCCCAGGTGACGAACCTGGCCAACCGGCTCCTTCATCGAACAGCCGGACCCGTTCCGCACGCCCTGGGAGCGGAAGATGGAAGCCGAGAAGACCAGGCGGGATGCGGAGTTGGCCGCGAGAGCTGCCGCGGAACCTGCCCCGCCCCTCTTCCCGGAAGAAGAAAGGTAGCTTCGGTGCCGCCCTAACGACCCCGCCCACCAGCGTGTTTTGGCCATCATGGCCGAACCGGAACCGGAACCGGAAGTGGACCTCCTGAAGAAGGACCCCCGCAAATGGTACCGGTGGATGGATGCCATCGCGGACCGGGTGAAGGCCGCTGGGGCCCAGGTTGAGTCCCAGGAATAAATGCTGACTGCAGCCATGCGTACACGTGGTGGCAAGTTCCTCCTCTGGCCCCAGACCGGGTTCCTTCGAGAAGATTCTAGGTGCGCGCTTTGTGAGCCTCTGTTCTCTGCGCCCCAGCGAATCCTCAGCGCCTCTGCGTTTGGTCAGTCGCTGCCACCTTCCGACATCCAGGTTCAATGCGAAGTGGTCGGCGCAAACAATCGGAAGGACGGCCAACCCCGTCCATCTAATCGCTTGTTGGGAGTCCAAGGGCGACAACTTCAGGGACAGATCCGGTGGTCGGTCCCAGAATGCGCCAAGCCTCCTCGATCCTTGCCTGGCCGTGGGATGGCACCTTGACGTGCCAAACAAGATCGCCCTCGATTTCCTGGGCTGGAGTCGCTTCAGGAAGTACCTCGACCCGCACCCGGTCTGACGCTGAGCGAATCGAGGGCTCCTGCACCTGGATGTCGACTTCATGGTCCAGGTCGTTGAACAGGATCACCTTCTCCCGGAGGGTCCATTGCCGGGACTTCCCGTTCCTGGCCAGGGCAACCGTGGCTTCCGTCCGCTGACGTTGGACCCGGATCCCGGGAACTGGGCCAAAACTGAACAAGGTCCGTTCGCCGGGCTGAAGGCGCGGCAGGGCTACCTGCCCGAGTTGCTCTCCATTGCGGAATACCGTGGTCGGGGTTCCAGGGAACCAGGGGTAGCCGGGCTGTGAGCGCAGGGGTGCGACCAGGAACACTTCCGAACTGCTCCTCGGAAGCGCCCGGAGTTGCAAATTCGCTTCCGCGATGCTCTGGGCCAAAAGAATGCGCCTGGCCTGGGAGTCGGAGGGGATATCCCGCTTGCCGGCCAAGCTCCACGCAAGACTCAACTCTCCTGATTCCTCATAATGGGCAGGCGTTTCTTCCAGCGCATAGTTGTTTGAGACTGCCGAACCTCCGAGGACAATGGCTGTATTGGTCACTGAGTGGTCCACCGCCGGTGTGCTCGCAACGACCTCGACGGTGGCCCCTCCTGCGGATGGCATAAGTTGAATGCCAATGCTCACGGGTTGCGCCGAGAGGACGCGAGCGAATGACATCGAGGAGGGGTAGCCAGCCCTTGTCGCCTGCAATCGATAGTCCCCCAGCGGCAAAAGTTGAAGCCGGAACACCCCATTCCGGTCGGTCGTTGCGGACCTTGTCCTTGGCTTGATGGCGTCGGAGCTGGCGATCACTGCAACCCCGGCCAGAGGGTGGCCGCTCCTGTCCGTGACCCTCCCCTCGATGCTGCCCATAGCGGCCACTTCTGGGGCGTTGTAGAGCAGCTTAACGGGCGGGGGCGGGATCGGGGCATGGATCGCCCTTTCCGGTTCCGCGTTCGAAATCTCCAGCCCGACGTTCTTCCAGTCCTCTCCCGTCGCCTGGCCGATGCTTGCATAGCACAGGAGTTCGAGCCCCTTCTCGCCCAGGCGGACCTCATAGGTGGGTCTCCAGCGGGCAGCTCCGGTGCGGCTCAGAACCTGGATCCGGGCCTCTCCTGCCGCCGGGGAATCCAGCTCTACCGAAATGACGCTTTTGTTTCTTTTTGCCAAACTCTCCTTCTTGAAGAGAGAGGCGGAAAGGGCGCCCAATCGGGCTTGGACAACGGCCTGTTCCTTCCTCAAGTCTTCTGCCTGCGCAAGAATTGCTTCCGAACGTGCCTGGATCGCCCGTGCAAGATCAACGGCCGCCTTGGGATCCGGAACCTGGCCTGTCGGGGTCGCGCCTGAATCGGGCTTCAGATTGGTGATGGCAGCCATGGCTTCATCCAGGGCGCCAAGCTTTTGCACCAGCTCTTCCTGGCCGCGGGTCAGCGTCTGGATCTCGGTCTGAAGGGCCTTGGTGCCAGCATCAGGTTCAGTCCGGGCTTCTTCCTGGGTGATGCCGATGTTGCCCAGGCGGAGACCGGGGATGCCTTCGGCCTGGACGCGAATATCCTCCAAGGAAAGGCCTGGGGGAAGGTCCGTGAGCCGAATCCGCTGGGATCCAGGGCTGCGAAAGTTCCAGGTTGCCTCACGGGTTATCCAGGCTTGATGAGGATGGATCCTTACGCGGCTAAGGGAAAGGTTCAGGGCGGGTTCCTGGGCGGAAAGACAGAGGGAGAGAACGGGCAGGATCAGGCGGCGCATCAGTTCCCCTCCAATGAAAGATCGCCCACGTTGACAAGGTGTCCCACCAAGGGACCCTGGATCCGGGTCTTCTGAAGGACCGTGGCCTTGCCGCCGGGAGGCAATTGGAGGATCCAGCGTCGTATTCCTGTATGGATGGTTTCCCAGCCTGGAGTCGTACCCGACACCTGGTCCACTTTCACGGAATCCGTACCTGAGGTCACTGTCCGGTCCTGGACCTCGACTTCCACAGGGGTCGAAAACGTGCTCTCCACTTCAAAGCTCTCCTTGAAGACCCACTGACGCTCCTTGGTCTTGTCCCCGATTTCCGAATGGTTGCGCTCGAGGACTTCCCTGCGTGCAGTCAACCCAGGCACCGGGCCGTAGCTCAACCGGAGTGGGTCTCCAGGCCCCGGGGCTTCCATCTGGAGGGTGCCGACCCTTTCGGTGCCTTGGAGCATATCCACAGGGCTGCCTCCAACAAGGGGAAAACCGGGAGCAGGGAGGACCATGGCCATCAAATAGACATCGCTTCCCTGGCGGGGGATCGCCAGGTAGCGGAATGAAGGAACCAGATCGAGGCTGCCGATTCGGAAGCGCTGTTCCTCTCCCGTTCGCACCTGAACCTGGCCTGGCACCTTCAAGGTAGTCAGGGCGGCGGGCGAAACTGGATTCTCAGGAACAGGAATGCCGGGTTTTCGAGCGCCGGACTCCTGGTAACTCAGCCCAGGGAGGCGAATCCCTGCCGGAAGGTCCAGGCGACCTGAAGGGGCCTGGCTCAGAAGTTCCAGGCTGATTCCGTTCCAATTCTCATTGGTCGCTTGTTTCACGGCTGCGAACAGGACCAGTTCCAGGTGACGCTTGTCTGGGCTTAAGCGCGCCTCGTAGGCTGGTGCCCAGGATGCCTCCTGGACCCGGAAGGACAATTCCAGGCCCACGGAGCAGGCCCGGGGGACCTCCAATTCCACGGAGATGACCGTGGGATTGGCCTCGCCTTCCCGTTTCAGTCCTTCCATGGCTTCATCGTTCCGGTCAGCCCTCGACTTCAAGGAGCTTCGCTCCTCGCTCAAGGCCGCATCCTGGCGCGCAAGTTCGAGGCTCCGACTCTCGACCGCGAAACTGAAATCCAGGATGGATTGGGGCTTCAGGGCGCCGGTGGTCAGGGATTGCTGAAACCCCTTGGTTTGGGCGGCTTTAAGGTCCAGGAATAGCTGCCTGGCCTTTGCCTGGTTCTTCTGGCGAAGATCGAGGAGGGCCAGCCTTCCCCGGAGGTCAGCGGCCTCCTTCTCCAGGCGTTTCCATTCCGTTCGCTCACGGTAGGTCTGGGGGGCCTCCCTGACCGTCAAGTCACCGATTCGAGTTCCAGCAGGCCCCTGGGCTCTGAGGCGCAAGTCATCAAACCGGAGCCCTGCTGGAAGCCCAGGGATGATTACGCGGCTGGACCCTCCCTCCAGCAACTGGACGGTTCCCTTGCGGGTTACCCAACCTTCGCCTGGATGAAGACGGACAGCCGCAATCGTCGTTTCCACCGGGATCGGGTCTTTGGCTCCAAGGGTGCAGGCGACAGCCAAGAGAAGCCCTAAACGGCGCATGTTGACTCCGGGGGATGCGTTGAGCCTATCGACCCGCCCGGCCTTTTACAAAGGCAACTTTGTTGGGAAAATAAGTTGATGGCCGCTGCGCCCCGCCCTGGTCCTGCGGGGGCCTATCGGCGCGCATCGGACGATTCGATCCCGATCCCCAGCTCCAAAGCAAAAGCCCCTTGCGGGGCCTTTGCTTTGGAGCGGGCGATCGGGATCCCCTCCGGGCCGCGTCCGCTGCTGCGCCCGGCCCTGATCCTCCGGACAGCCCCCCGGGCTGTCCGGAGGGGGCCTACCGGCGCGCATCGGACGATTCGATCCCGATTGCCCGCTCCAAAACAAAAGCCCCTTGCGGGGCCTTTGCTTTGGAGCGGGCGATCGGGATCGAACCGACGACGTTCAGCTTGGGAAGCTGACATTCTGCCACTGAATTACGCCCGCGCTAACGTGCACGGTCAACGTATCACGGGGAGGGGAGGGGGTCAACCTGGGTGCTATCCTGGCGGATGCAGCATCCAAGCTCTGGAGGTTCCATGAAGGTGTTTTCAGGTGTGCCGGCGGTCCTGTGCGCGTTCGCGGCCTTTGCCGCCGCTCCCCATCGCACGAACTGGGAGCTGAAGGAGTTCACCTGGGTGAAGCTGGTGCCCGCCGAGGCGGGCGCGGCGCCGGCGCAGCACCCGGCGCAGCTGGACGCGGAGGCCCTGAGGCGCAGCCTGCGGGCGATCCGCTTCGAGGAGGGGCCCCTGTTCGAGGCCAAGGAG
The DNA here is from genome assembly GCF_030846775.1 of Geothrix sp. 21YS21S-2. Lineage (NCBI taxonomy): Bacteria > Pseudomonadati > Acidobacteriota > Holophagae > Holophagales > Holophagaceae > Geothrix > Geothrix sp. 21YS21S-2. The sequence goes on along the minus strand of NZ_CP132910.1, from coordinate 1,500,011 downwards.
GTGGACCAGCTGGTCAAGCCGCTGCTGGAGGCCTTCGCCGTGGCCGACCCGGGCGAGGACCTCGTGCTGCTGAGCACGGGGCGCAGGGGCGGGGGGTTCATGAACCCGTCCTTCGGCGTAACGGCGCGGCTCTTCGTGGAGGGGGGCAAGGTGCAGGTGATCGTGCGGGACGCGCGCCTGGATTTCGTGGACCGCTTCCGCGTGCGCGGCGACAAGCCCGAGTTCACCTACGGGTCCCGCGTCCAGGCCGGCAAGGTGGTGCTCAGGGGCGAGGGCCTGGCCTCCAGGCGCGGCGACTGGGTGGAGTTCCCTGCGGTGCCCTACGCGGCGCCGACGCCGGTGCTGCCGGGGTTCCAGGGCGCCCCTCCACCCGAGCCCAAGGCCGCCCCCGCCGAAGGCCCCGAGGCCCGTCTGCGGGCCCTGAAGCGGCTCCGGGACGAGAACCTCATCACCGAGGACGAGTACCAGAAGAAGCGGCAGGAGATCCTGAAGAGCCTCTGAGCCGCTCCAGGACCCAGGCCTCCAGGGGCCCGGCGCCCGTCACCCGCTGCTCGGCGACCCAGATGGGCATTCCGGCGGCGCGGGCGGGGTCCAGCTTCACGGCGTCCTTCTCCGTGCACACCAGGCCCTCGGCGCCGGTGGCCCGGGCCTCGGCCTCCAGGGCCGCCAGGCGCGGGCCCAGGGGCTGATGGTCCGGGAAGGCGTGGTTGCCGGTCCAGGGGGCGCCGGCCACCAGCAGGTCCGCGAAGAACGCCTCCGGGTGCCCCAGGGCGCAGAACGCGAAGAGCGGCCCCGGACCGCCCAGGGGCAGGGGGATGCGGGCGCCGGTGTCCAGGCGCCGCAGGGAGGTGATGGCGAAGTCCACCCAGAACACCGGGCCCCCGGAACCGAAACGGCCCCACCAGGCCAGGATGGCGTCCCGGTCGGCGCGGCCGCCGCGGGTGACCACCAGTGCCGAGGCCCGGGCCGCCGAGGCCGCGGGCTCGCGCAGGTCGCCCAGGGGCAGCATGCGCCCGTTGCCCCAGCGGCGCACCCCGTCCAGCAGGAGCAGGTCCAGGTCCCGGTGGAGGCCCCGGTGCTGGAACCCGTCGTCCATGATGAGGAGGTCCGGCCGGGGCGCCAGGGACAGGGCCCGCAGGGCCGCGTGGTGGCGGCGCCTGCCCACCACCACCCGTCCGGGACCCAGGCGCCGGGCCATCATCAGGGGCTCGTCCCCGGTCTGGGCCGGGTCGGAGGCGGGGTCCACCTCCATGGGATCCAGGTCGCGCCGCCCACCGTAGCCACGGGAGACCACCGCGGGCAGAAATCCTTCTGCTTCCAAGGCTTCGGCCAGATGGAGGGTCACGGGGGTCTTGCCGGTGCCGCCGGTGGTCAGGTTGCCGATGGACACCACGGGCACCTCCACCCGGGCGGCCCGTTCCGGGTGCCGGTCGAACGCGCGGTTCCGCAGGGCCACGACCCCCCCGTACAGGGGGGCCAGGGGCGCGAGGATCCAGCGGAGCGGTTGCATTCCACCAGCATAAAGGGAAAAATCGCCTCCCAGTGAAGTTCCCAACGGAGTCGAAGGCAGGTTATCTTTAGATCCATCCCTCGGTTACCCATGTCCGAATCGAACTTCATAGGCCAGAGCAAGCTCACCTTCAAGGAAGGGGAGATTGTGTACCGCAAGGGCGACCTGGCCCAGACGATGTACGTGATCCTTTCCGGCAAGATCCGCATGTACGTCGGCACCGAACCCCAGGGCGACTGGTCCGAGGAACTGGCCAAGGGCGACTTCTTCGGCGAGGGCAGCCTCCTGGAGCCCATCCCGCGCCACCACACGGTCGTGGCCCTGGAGGACACCGAGGTGGTGACCATCTCCCGGGGCACCTTCCTGCGCATGATCCGCCAGAACCCGGAAGTGTCCGTGAAGATGATGCAGCGCCTGGCCCAGCGCAACCGCGAACTGGCCGGCCGCACGGACGTGGACGTCTCCAAGGGCATGAAGGCCAGGGCGCAGCCCGCCGCGGTGAGCCTCGTGTCCGTCATCTCCGGGCGGAAGTTCAACATCCTCTCCCACGGCGCGCTCGTGGGCCGCTTCGACCCCAACACGGGCATCCACCCCGACATCGACCTCACCGAGGAGGACCCGCAGCTCAGCGTCTCCCGGCGCCACGCCCGGATCCTCTGCGAGCACAACCGGTACTTCCTGGTGGAGGAGCACGGCGTCGCCAACGGCACCTACATCAAGGGCGAGCGCCTCCCCCCCGGCGACGCCCGGGAGCTGAAGCCCGGGGACCGCGTGGGCTTCGGCATGGTGGTGCTGTTCTTCGAGAAGCCCTCGTGATCAGCGTCGAGGTGTGGCGCGACGAGCACGGGGTCACGTGGGAGCTCGTGCAGCTGGGCCTGGACGAGACCGGCGGCGGCTGCATCATCCGCCAGGGTTTCAGCAGCCTGGACCGGGCCGACGGCGACATGCGGGAGGGCGTGGAGATCATCGCGCGCTTCGGGGATGTGGAGGACGCGAGGTCCTTCCTGGAGGAAGAGGGCTTCGAGCGGGCCTGAGGGGGAACCGGATCCTCGGAGCGGACACTTGAAGGTCAAATGCCCCGGAACCCGGGCATTGGCTTGTTCAAGGAATCCCCATGCACGCGACCCTTCCCGTGGCCCTTGGCCTGCTCCTGGGCTCCCTCGCCCTGGGCGCCCAGGAGCGCATCTATTCGCTTCCGTCCGGCCTCCCGCCCGGCAGCGTGGGGGCCCTGGGGACGGGGATCACCACCCGCTCGAAACGGGTCAACGGACGCCTGGCAGGGCCTGGGGCCCGCCTGGAGAACGCCGATCTGAGGGGGGCCGATTTCGCCGGCCGCGACCTCACCGGGGCCCGCCTGGACGGAGCGGACTGCACGGGCGCCACCTTCCGCAATGCGACCCTGACCGGCGCCAGCCTGAAGGGAACCCGCCTGTTCCAGGCCGACATCTCCGGCGCGACCGGGCTGGACCTCGCCGGGGCCCAGCTGCATCCCTTCTTCGAACCCGCCGGCGGGCCGGAGAAGACCGGAGCCCTGCGCTTCTTCCACACCGGCGGAGAGGAGGCGCCCCGGTTTCTCGTGGCCTCGCCCTGGGGCGAGGTGTTCTGGCTGGAAGGCTCGGCCTTGCGGCACCTGTCGCCCACGGGCGTCCAGTACGGGCTCCGGATCCTGGGGGAGGACCAGGCGGTGAAAGGGCTCGCCAAGGACTCCCTGGACCGCCTCTGGGTGTTCGGGGACCGGCGGAACGCGTGGCTCCTCCTCGCCGACCTGAGTCCCGGGCCCAGGTCCGCCCGGGGCTTCTGCCACACCCTTGCCGCGGAGCCGGGGATGGAACCCGTCGCCATCACCGCCGGACCCGGCGGGGACGTGCTGGTTTCCATATCCGGCGGGGCGCTCCACTTCCACGCCTACGACGGCAAATTCAGGGTGGACTCCCTCGGAACGCTTCCCGGCATCGGCCCCGCGGCGGTGGCCACGATGAACGCCGCCGGAACCGGGGTCTTCCTCGCGGGGCCGGAGCGCACGGATATCCGGGTCGTGAAGGTGGGCGGCAGGGGCGGCATCGCCATCGACCTGCCCGCGGGCTGCCGCGCCGACCGCCTCGTGCGGGGAGCGGGAAACACGGTGTGGTTCACCCTGACGGGTTCCCAGGAGGGGATCGGCTGCTTCGACGAGGACACCCGGGCCGTGACCTTCACCAAGCTTCCCCCCGGGGGAGGCCCCCGCATGCCCTGGGACCTGGCCCTGGACGCGGAGGGGGCCGTGTGGTTCACGCAGCGGGGAAGGTCCAGCCTGGGCCGCCTCAAGCCCGGAGGCGAGCCGGTCGAATTTCCGCTTCCCGAGGGCTTCCGCGCCTCGGAACTGGTGCGGGGCCCGGGTGGCCGGATGTTCTTCACGGTGGAAGGCGAGCGCCTCATCGGGTCCGTCCTGGCGGTGCCGCCCCTCGGGGAGGAGAAGAAGGCTTCTCCAGGCGGCGGATGGGACGTCGCGGTCTACGCGCCGCCCCGGGTGGAGCGGCGCAAGCCCCTCACGGACGCCGGGCGCCGCGAGCGCCACGGCGCCCGGGTGCTGGCGGCGGAAGAGCGCTACCGGGCATGGACCGAGCCGGCCCCCGCGCCCCAGGAGGAGGTGAAGTCAGCCCCCATCCCGGCGGGGCCCCAGGACCGGCTCGCGGCCCTGGACGTGAACCTCTCCTGGGGGGCCCTGCGGAGCATCCTGGCCAAGCACGGATACGGGTCGTGCCCGGACAAGAGCCAGTTCGCGCCGGAATACGGCACGCCCGCGGCCCTGGCCGCGCTGATCGCCGAGGGCATGGAGAACGCCGGCGCCATCGGCCGGGTGCGGGTCACCGACGCGGAAGGCCACTTCCTCACGTTCTGCGAAAAAGCGGACGTGGGCACCCGCTTCGGAAGCGAGGTGCCCACGGGGCGCTTCGTGGTGAGGACGCTGCGGCACTTCAACGGGGAGCACTTCGAGCACGACGTGATCGGAGCCTACCCCACGCGGTAGCTATTTCGCCAGGGCCCTGGCGGCCTTGGTCAGTTCGGGCACCACCTCGAACAGGTCGCCCACGATGCCGTAGGTGGCCAGCTTGAAGATGGGGGCCTCGGGGTCCTTGTTGATGGCCACGATGACCTTGGAGCCCGACATGCCCGCCACGTGCTGGATGGCGCCGCTGATGCCGCAGGCGATGTAGAGGGTCGGGCTCACGACCTTGCCGGTCTGGCCGATCTGCATGCTGTGGGGCAGGCCCCAGCCCGCGTCCACCGCGGCCCGGCTCGCGCCGACCACGCCGCCCAGGGCCTCGGCCAGCTCCTCGAGGAGCTTGAAGTTGGCGCCGTCCTTCATGCCGCGGCCGCCGGCCACGATCACGTCGGCCTCCGCGATGTCCACGTGGCCCGCGCCCTTGGTGAGGATCTCCTTCACCACGGCCAGGAAGCCGCCGCCTGGGGCGGGGAGGGTCTCCACGGTGCCCGCCTTGGCGCAGGGCGCCAGGGAGAAGACGTTGGGGCGGGTGGTGGCCACCTGCACGGGGGTCTCGAAGCGGGTGGTGGCCAAGGCCTTGCCGGCGTAGACGGGGCGGGTCACCAGGAGGCGGCCCTCCTCCATGGCCAGGCCGGTGATGTCCGAGGCGTAGCCCGCCCCGAGGCGCGCGGCGGCCCGGGGGGCCACGTCGCGGCCGCAGGAGGTCGCGGCGGCCAGGAGCGCGGTGGCGCCCTTGGCCTTCACGGCGTCGGCGATGGCCTGGGCGTACCCGTCGCTGGAATAGGCGGCGAGGCTCGGGTCCTCGATCTTCACGATCACGTCCGCGCCGTACTGGGCGGCCTCCTCGGCTCCGGCGCTCGTGGCGCCCACGAACAGGGCGCCCAGGCCCTTGCCCGCGGCATCGGCCAGCTTCCGGGCCTCGCTGAGGGCCTCGAGGGAAGGCTTGCGGATCTTCCCATCCTTCGTCTCACAGAAAACTAGAATCATCTCGACCTCGGAATGGGTGGTTTACAGGACCTTGGCTTCGTCGCGCAGGAGACCCAGGAGCGCCGCGGCCTGGGCGGCGGCGTCCCCTTCCAGCTTCCGGCCTTCGGGGCGGGAGGGGGGCAGGGCGAGGGTGACGGTGGTGACCGCGGGGGCCACGGGGGCGGCGTCGACTTCCTCGATGGTCTTCTTCTTGGCGGCCATGATGCCCTTGAGGTTGGCGTAGCGGGGCTCGTTGAGGCCGCGCTGGGCGGTGACCACGGCCGGCAGGGAGCCTTCCAGCACCTCGCTGTCCGCGTCCCCTTCGCGCTCGGCCTTGAAGCGGCCCTCGGCCAGTTCCAGCTTCGTCACGACGTTGGCCTGGGCCACGCCCAGGAGCTCGGCCAGCATGGGGCCCACGGAGGCGTTGTCGCCGCCGAAGCCCTTGTTGCCCAGCAGGATCAGGTCGAAGCCCTTGCCTTCGGCGAAGGCGGCCAGGGTCCGGGCCACGGCCAGGGGGTCCCCGGTCTCGGCGGACTTGACCAGCACGGCCTGGTCGGCGCCCAGGGCCAGCGCGTTGCGCAGGATGTCCTTGGCCTTGTCCCCGCCCACGGAGACGGCGGTCACTTCGGCGGCGGCGGTTTCCTTGAGGCGCAGGGCCTCCTCCAGGGCGTACTCGTCGTAGGGGCTGGTGATCCACTTGACGTCGCCGCCGTCGAGGGATCTTCCGTCCGCAGCCACCTTGATCTTGGTCTCGGTGTCGGGCACCTGCTTCAGGGCCACAAGAATCTTCATTCGATCTCCCGAAAAAAAGGGAGCCGCCCTTTCGGTACGGCCTAGTCCTAAATACTACCAGGGAATCGCCAAATGGTATCCTCGTGCCCATGACCGGACGCATGTATGCCGACAGCCTCGTGTTCACAGGGGGCGGGACGGGGGGGCACTTCTTCCCCGCCGTGGCCCTGGCCGAGGGGGCCCGGGCCCGCTGGGACCGGCCCATCGCCTTCGTGGGGGCCACCCGGGGCATCGAGGCGCGGCTCCTGCCCCCGGGCCCCTGGCCCTTCGAGCTGCTGGACGTGGAGGGCTTCGTGGGGCGCTCGCCCCTGAGGACCCTGCGCGCGGCCTGGAAGCTCTTCCGGGCCTGGCGGATCCTGGTCAACACCTGGAAGGTGCATCGCCCCTGGGCGGTGGTGGGGACCGGCGGCTACGGGGCCGGCCCGGCCCTCCTGGCCGCGCGGAGCCTGGGCATCCCCTACTTCCTCCACGAGTCCAACGCGAGCCCCGGGCTGCTGGTGAAGACCCTGGCAAAGGGGGCCGACGGCGTCTGGTGCGGCATGGAGGAGGCCCGCGGCGGCCTCTCCGGGGCCCGGTGCGTCCTGGCTGGGACGCCGGTGCGGGAGGCCTTCCTGCGGGAGTTCCAGCCCCTGTCGGCCCAGCGTCCGCCCTACCGGCTCCTGGTGCTGGGGGGCAGCGGCGGGGCCCGGGCCCTCAACGAGGCGGTGTTCCTGGCGGCTCCCGGGCTCCTGGAGCGGTTTCCCCAGTGGGACCTCCTCCACCAGACCGGCCCGGGGCCCTTCGCGGACCTGGCCGCCCTGGACCGGCATCCCCGGCACAAGCTGGCGCCCTTCCTGGAGTTCATGGACCGCCAGCTGGAGGCCGCCAGCCTCGTGGTGACCCGGGCCGGGGCCAGCACCTGCGCCGAGCTCAAGGCCGCGGGTCGCCCGGCCGTCATCGTGCCCATGCCGGGCAGCGCCGGCGACCACCAGGTGGGCAACGCCCGGGCCATGGAGGCCGAGGGCCGCGCCCGGGTCGTGCTCCAGGGGCCCGGGATGCACCTGCACCTGGCGGAGGAGGCGGCCCGGCTCATGGGGGATCCCGCCGTGCTGGCCGGACTGTCCCGCGCCGAACCCAACCGGGCGGTGGACATCTGCCTGGATGATCTCGCGTCCAGGATGCAAAGGAGCCTACACTAGGGGATGCACCAGCGCACCTGGCTCTCCCTCCTGACTCTCCCCATGGTGGCGATGTTCACCTACCCGGTGGTCTTCCACCCGGTGCAGGAAGCGCCGCGCAAGGAGGTCAAGCCCGCCAGCACCGATCCCCTGGCCGGCCTCTCCGACATCCAGGACGTGCTGTCCCTCATCAAGGACAACTACGTCGATCCCCCGGACATGGAGAAGGTCATCACCGGCGGCATCCAGGCCGCCCTGGAACGGGCCCATCCCCTGAACTCCTACCTCACCCCCGAGGACCTGCGCCTTCCCGATCCCGGGGCCGGCTCCATCGGGATCCAGGTGCTCAAGCGCCAGATCTACGCCCAGGTCATGGGCGTGACCGCCGGCAGTCCCGCCGCCAAGGCCGGCTTCCAGCCCGGGGACGTGATCCGCAAGGTGGACGGCGATTCCATCGGTCCCATGAGCAGTTGGACCCTGGAGCGCAGGCTGCGCGGGACGCCGGGTTCCGAGGTCGCCCTCCTGCGCTATGCGGCCGCCAACGGCGAGCTGAAGAAGATCTCCGTCAAGCGCGAGCTGGTCGCCCGTCCCCCCGCATTCGTGCGCAAGGAGGCCAAGGCCACCCTCATCGGCATGGAGGACCTGACCCCCGGCCGGGCGGTCGAACTCCAGGCCCTGCTGAAGGAACTGGACCACAAGCTGCCCCTCATCCTGGACCTGCGCCGCTGCAACGGCGGCAGCCTCAACGAGGCCGCCCTGGTGGCGGGCCTCCTGGCGGGCGCCGGACCGCTGGCCACCGTGCAGGAGACGGGCAAGGCCCCCGTCGCCGTGGCCGTCATTCCCGCCGGCCTGCCGACCTTCGCCAAGGTGGCCGTGCTCCAGGGCCCCTGGACCTGCGGCGCCGCCGAGGCCCTGTCCTCGGCCCTCAAGAAGCAGTCCGTGCCCGTCTTCGGCGAGCGCACCATGGGGCTGGGCGTGGAACGCACCCGCTTCCCCCTGCGCCAGGGCGGCGCCGCGGAAGTCGTGAACAAGCGCTGGCTGGGCGCCGGCGGCGAGTTCCTGGGCGTGGGCGGCGAGAAGCCCGCCGCCATGAAGGCCCGGACCGACCCCGCGCACCCCGGGGACGCCGTCCAGGCCGGCGTCATCCCCGATCACGTCTTCAAGAACCTGAAGCCGGAGGAGGACCCCATCCCGCGGATCCTTGAGATCCTGGAGGAGAAGGCCAAGGCCGCCCAGCTGAACATCCCGCGGCAGAACCGGCGCGACCCGGTGCTGGTGTCCGGGCTGCTGCGAAGGGTCCCGGCGGACCGGGAACCGGCCTAGGCCCGTGGCGACCCGACGCGGGGGCCGAGCCTCCACGCCCCGCCTGGCCGCGTTGGCCGTGCTCATGTTCGCGCTGGGCCTGGGAATCGGCGCCCTGTTCACCTCCCAGTCCTGCTCGAAGAAGGGCCGCCTTCCCGGGGACGAGGAGAAGGCTCCGCCCAAGCCCGCCCCCAAGCCCAAGCCCCGCAAGCCCGAACCGGTCCCGCCCGCGCCAACGCCCGCTCCCGCGCCCGAGCCGAAGTCGGCCCTGCCGAAGCTGGCGGTGGTCATCGACGACCTGGGCTACGCTCCCACCGAGCTGGTCACGCGCCTGTGCGCCCAGCCCGTGCCCCTCTCCGTGGCGGTCCTGCCCTACCAGGAGCACACCCGCGCCAGCGCCGACATCGCCCACGAACGCGGCAAGGAGGTGATGCTCCACCTCCCCATGGAGCCCGTGGGCTACCCGGCCCCCGGCAAGGACCCCGGCCCCGAGGCCGTGATGTTCGACCTCAAGGAGCCCGACCTGCGGGCCCGGGTGCGCAAGGCCCTGGCCGACGTCCCCTGGCGCAAGGGCGTGAACAACCACATGGGCTCGCGCATCACCCCCGACCGCACCCGCATGCGGTGGATCCTGGAGGAGATCCGGGCGAAGAAGTGCTTCTTCGTGGACAGCCGCACCGAGAAGGAATCCGTGGCCTATGACGTGGCCCGGGAGCTGTCCGTGCCCACCGTCCAGCGCAAGGTCTTCCTGGACGACGACAAGAGCTTCGCGGAGATGAAGAAGCAGTGGGAGCGGGCCCTGGGCATCGCGGCCAAGGAGGGTCACGCCGTGATCATCGGGCACATCTACCCGGAGACGGTGGAGGCCCTAGAAAAGCTCATCCCGGCTGCGAAGGGGAGGGTGCAGTTCGTGCGGGCCGGAGATTTGGCGCGGTAGCACCCTTGACGGCGGGTGGAGTCTGTATAAATTATTTAATTAATTTATCAGGAGCCACCCATGCGGGTCAGCCCAATCCGATGCGCATTTTCAGCCCTGCTTCTCCTCGCCAGTGCGACCGCGCAGGCCGCCAACCTCGGGAATGTCCTGAAATCACCTGGAATCATGAGCAGCGGGCAGGTGATGTATTCTCGGAACAAAATATTCGAGCTCACCATCAGGCCCTTCGGTGTTCTATGCATCGAGCGCATCGTTGGAACCGAAAAGCATGTCGTGTGGGCCGCCGGCGGCGGCGGAACCTCCCTCGAGCCGGTCTACAACCTTGAAATGCAAAAGGATGGAAACCTCTGCCTGTATGAGATGAAGCCCAGCAAGAGGCTCATCTGGCAATCCGATTCCCCACGCATTATCGATAATCCATTCATGATCCTGCAGGACGATGGCAACCTTTGCGTCTACGGTTCCTGGCGTGGACGGCAGGGTACGCTCTGGTGCAGGTTCAGGTAGGGGGCACGGCTAGAACCGGACCGTGATGTCCTCGCCCTCGTTCACGTGGACCGTGTCGATGAAGCGCACCCGCCGGGGGTGGCGGTTCAGGATCAGGCTCGCGGTGCGCACGCCGTCGCCGAAGGTGTGGACGCCGTCCAGGAGGTTGCCGCGGGTGACGCCGCAGGCCGCGAAGACGATGTGCTCGCCGGGGGCCAGGTCGTCGGTGAAGTAGATGCGGTTGAAGTCGACGCCCATGGCCTCGGCCTTCTCCCTGCTGGCGGTGTTCGTGTCCACCACGAGGCGGCCCTGGATCTCGCCGCCGAGGCACTTGAGGGCAGCCGCGGAGATGACGCCCTCGGGGGCGCCGCCGATGCCCATGACGGCGTGGATGCCCGTGCCGGAGACCGCGGCGGAGATGGCGGCGGAGAGGTCGCCGTCGCCGATGAGCTGGATGCGCGCGCCGGCGGTGCGGATGGCCTCGATGAGGTCGTCGTGCCGGGGCCGGTCCAGCACCACCACGGTGAGCTCGCTCACCTTGCGGTGGAGGGCCAGGGCGATGGCCTTGAGGTTCTCGGCGGGGGTGGCGTCCAGGTGGACCTTGCCCTTGGACGCGGGGCCCACGCAGAGCTTCTGCATGTAGAGGTCGGGGGCGTGGAGCAGCCCGCCCTTCTCGGAGGCGGCCAGCACGGTGATGGCATTGGGGGCGCCGGTGGCGCAGAGGTTGGTGCCTTCCAGGGGGTCCACGGCGATGTCGACGGCGGGGTGGCCCATGCCCAGGCCGAGCTTCTCGCCCACGTAGAGCATCGGCGCTTCATCCCGTTCGCCTTCGCCGATGACGATGGTGCCGTCGATGGGCAGGTGCTCCATGCTCTTGCGCATGGACTCCACGGCCAGCCAGTCGCTGTGCTTGCGGTTGCCGTTGCCGATGCTCACGGCGCAGGCTATCGCGGCCTGTTCCACGACGCTGAGAAACTCTCCGCTGAGGGACATTTCCATGATGGGCTCCAGGTTGTGAGGTGATCAGCCTTCGCGGGAGACCGATTCCTCGATCCACTCGAGGAAACTGTCCGAGCATGCTTCGACCGGGACCATGAGGATCTCCGGAATCTCGTAGGTGTGGAGTTCGGTGATGACCTGGGCCACCGCGTCGTACCGGTCGCGGCTGGTCTTGATCATCAGCATCACCTCCTCGTCGAGGTGGGTGCCGCCCTTGTAGTAGTAATAGCTTTTTATTGAAGGAAGGATATTGACGCAGGCGGCATACCCCTGGTCCACGACCGCGGCGGCAATGGTGAGGGCTGTCTCTTCGCTGCCACAGGTGGTGAAGATCGTCACGGCATTGATCATGGCCAATCAGGACTCCGGGCCGGTTCGTGGCCTGAGAGTCGAGTTTGCCACGGCTTGGGACGCCATCCCAAGGGAAGTCTCATGGAAATGATTATTTCCTATCGGTTGGGGTTGGACCGTTCCGGCCTGGAGGGGATGAAGCATCGTGAAACGATGTAGGTCGAAAAAAAGGGCTCCACCCGCGTCAACGGTTCCAGGATGGGAATCGTCTAACCTGCATCAGCGGGAGATCATTCCGTCGTTTTCCCGACACCCGTTCCGGAGGATCCATCATGGGCAGCCATCCGATGAACCGACTCCTGTGGAGCGCGCCTCTCCTGGCGGGGCTCGCGGCCATCCAGCTCTCCTGCTCGGGGGACGACCACTACTACCGGGTGGGCACCCCGACCTATCCCGCAACCTGGGTCGCCGTGGCCGACCTGGACGGGGACGGCCGGGTGGACATCGTGGACGCCGTCCACTACGAGGGCGGGGGCGTCAACGCCTCCGGGTGGGTCTCGGCCCGCCTCCAGGACCCCGCAAGCCCCGGCACCTACAGGGATCCCGTCCAGACCTCCGCCGGCGACAACCCGGCCTTCCTCGTGGCGGCCCGGCTCTCGCCTTCGGGCAACCCCGGCGTGGTGGTGGTGAACCGCCAGCTGGCCCTGAGCACCCGCGCGGCCAACACCGTCTCGGTCCTGTTCCCGGATCCGGCGGCACCCGGCGGCTTCAAGGCCCCCGTGGCCCTGCCGGTGGGCGCGCGCAACCCGCAGGCGGCGGCCGTGGGCGACCTGGACGGGGACACCTTCCCCGACGTGGTGGTGGCCGCCGACGGCGCCAGCACCCTGCTCCTGTTCACCCAGCAGGCCCCGGGCGGGACCTTCGCCGCCCCCGTGGCCCTGGCGGTGGGCGGGGAGCCCACGGCTGCCGCCGTCGCCGACGTCAACGGCGACGGGCTCCCGGACATCGTGGCCACCACGTCCGGCAACCTCGTCTCCGTGCTCCTGCAGGACCCCGCCCACCCCGGCACCTTCCTTCCGCACGTGGACTACGGCGTGGGCACCCGACCCGTGGCGGTGGCGGTCGCCGACCTGGACGGCGACGGCCGTCCCGACCTCGTGGTGGCCAACAACGGCACCGGTCTCGCCCCCACCACCCAGGGCGTCAGCGTCCTCCTCCAGGGCGCCCAGGCGGGCACCTTCCAGGCGGCGGTGACCTACGACACCGGCGATTCGTACGCCTCCTCCGTGGCCGTGGGCGACCTGGACGGCGACGGGCGCCCCGACCTCGTGGTGGCGAACGCGGGCCTGCCCGGCTACCCCGGCAGCGTCGCCGTGCTGATCCAGGACCCCGCCGCGGGCGGCACCTTCAAGCCGGCCGTGCGCTACGGCGGCGTCCAGGGGCCCGGCTCCGTCGCCATCGCCGACATCGACGGGGACGGCCTGAAGGACCTGGTGATCGGGGACGGCGCCCTCTTCGTGCGGTTCCAGATCACCGGCCGGCCCGGGGTCTTCGGGCCTCCCGCCCAGTACCGCCAATAGATCCTTTGGGGCTTGTGCCACCGGGCCGAACCGTCCAACATGGCACCATCCCCTCTTGAAAGGATCCTCCATGAAGTGGGTCGAAGCGTATCCGAACCAGTACCAGGACTGCGTCTGGCTTGATTTCACCTACCTCGAGGGGTTCATGCGGGACGCCCTCGCCGCCGCCGGCGTCCCCGGTCCGGACGCGGCCGTCATCGCCGACGTCCTCATCGAATCCGACCGGCGCGGCATCGATTCCCACGGCATCGGGCGGCTCAAGCCCATCTACATCGACCGCATCCGGGACGGCATCCTGGACCCCGTCACGCGCGTGAAGGTGGTGCGGGACCGCAAGACCGTCACGGTCCTGGACGGGCAGAACGGCATGGGCCACGTGGTGGCCAGGCAGGCCATGGAGACCACCATCGCCAAGGCCAGGGCCCACGGCATGGGCATGACCGCCGTGCGGAACTCCACCCACTACGGCATCGCCGGCTACTACGCCTCCATGGCCGCGCAGGCGGGGATGATCGGCATCACCGGCACCAACGCCCGCCCCTCCATCGCCCCCACCTTCGGCGTGGAGAACATGCTGGGCACCAATCCGCTGACCATCGGCTTCCCCACGGACGAGGACTTCCCCTTCATCCTCGACTGCGCCACGTCCGTCACCCAGCGGGGCAAGATCGAGAGCTACGCCCGCATGGGCAAGGACCTGGTGCCCGGCTGGGTCATCGACGAGGAGGGCCGCACGCGCACCGACACGGCCCAGGTGCTGGTGGACCTGACCCTGGGCAAGGCCGCCCTGACCCCCCTGGGCGGCATCGGCGAGGAGATGGCGGGCTTCAAGGGGTACGGCTACGCCACCGTCGTGGAAGTGCTCAGCGCGGCCCTGCAGGACGGCGCCTACCTCAAGCTGCTCAACGGCCTGGACGAGAACGGGAAGAAGGTCCCCATTCCCATCGGGCACTTCTTCATGGCCGTCGACATCGAGGAGTTCATCGAGCTGGCGCGGTTCAAGGAGATCGCAGGCAACATCATGCGGGAGCTGCGGGCGAGCCGGAAGGCCCCGGGCGAGGAGCACATCTTCACCGCGGGCGAGAAGGAGCACCTCGCCTGGCAGATCCGGAAGGAGAAGGGCTGCCCGGTGGGCGCCGCCCTGAGAAAGGACATGGAGACCTTGAGGAAGTGGTATGATCTGCCCTACCATTTCCCCTGGGACGCCTGAGTCTCAAAATCGAAGGAGGGCGGCCATGACCTTCACCGTCAGGAAAGCGGAACTCCATGAAGGCCACGCCCTGGGACAGTTCGCGGAAGCCTGCTTCCGGGAGTCCTTCGGCTACCTCTTCCCCGAGGAGGCCCTGGACCTCCTGTGCTCCAAGGCCTTCACCACGCCCGTGATGGAGGGCCTCATCCGCAACGGCACCTGGATCGCGGTGGGCGAGGAGGGCTGGCGGGGCTACCTGGCCCTCTCCGCGGATCCGTGCCCCGTGGAGGGCCTGGCCAAGCCCCACCTGGAGCTTTCGAGGCTGTACGTGCCCGCCCCGTGGATGGGGCAGGGGGTCTCCGACGCCCTGATGACCGCGTTCCTGGACGACGCGAGGGCCAAGGGGACCCGGGGCGTGTGGCTGGAGGCCTTCGAGGGCAACCCCAGGGCGCTGCGGTTCTACAAGCGTTGGGGCTTCAAGGACCTGGCGGGCAGCGTGAAGATCCGGGAGGGCCTGCACCTGCCGCACCGGATCCTGGCCAGCGACCTGAGCGTGGTCATCCAGTAGGTTCCCGCCCAAGGACCCGCGCGACTCCCAACTCCACCGCATACAGAAGGCAGGCGACGCACCCCCCCGAAACGGAGGCGCCCAGGGACGGCAGGAGCCGTTGGGTCCTCACGAGGAAGAGGATGAAGAGGATGGCCATCCCTCGGGCCGTGGCCAGTTCCAGGGCCGTGAACTCCCGCCGGACCAGGTTCTTCTGGAGGAGGAGCAGCAGGAGGCCCAGGATGGCCCCGATGGCCACGTTCTCCGCCGCGTGGCGCCAGTAGAAGGAGCCCGCGGCTGCGCCCGCCAGTCCGCGCTGGATGGCAACGGGCCCCAGGAGGCCCAGAATTCCCCCGCGGATGGCCACGAGGACGGCATTCCAGGGCCAGCCGGGCTCCTCCGGAGGGTCGATGCCGGCCGCCTTCATCCGGGCGTGATCGACCCAGAGCCAGATGGCCGCCACCAGGGGCAGCCACAGGAGGACCAGGAGCAGAAGCCCGCAACCCAATGATTTTGGCATGCGCCTATTTGATCATGATGCGGGGCCGGCGGGGAGGGGCCTGCACCTGCCGCACCGGATCCTGGCCAGCGACCTGAGGGTGGTCATCCCGTATTTTTTGGGCTTTTCTCGGCGAACCTCGGCCCCTCGGCCACCTCGGCGATGCAGTCTGTTTCCTGGATCCCGCGGCGCATTTTGTCTATGCGCCGCAAGGCTTGAGAACGGAATTGCATCGCCGAGGCGGCCGAGGGGCCGAGGTTCGCCGAGGAAAGCGGAAGGGATTTAACTGCAGCCTGTTGTGGCGCCGCAGGTCTGGCACTTCAGGCAGGCGCCGTTGCGCACCAGGGTCAGGTGGCCGCACTCGGGACAGGGGTCGCCGGTGTAGCCCTTCTGCCGCGCCGACATGAAGGCGGAAGGCGTGGTGGCGGGCTTGGCGGCGCCGGGGGCCGGGTGGCCGTGGGCGGCCATGGCGGGGGCGGGCTGGGGCGCGGGGGCGGTCTCGGACTCCGGGAACAGGGGGGTCATGCCGCCGATGGCGGCCGAGGCCAGGGCCTGGCTCTCGGGCTTGTGGTTGCCGTTCCCGCCGGTCATCTGCATGAGCTGCTCGGGCTCCACCTGGGCCAGCTCGTAGCGGCCCAGGTAGCTGATGGCCAGCTCCCGGAACACGAAATCGATCAGGCTGGTGGAGAACTTCACCGTGTCGCTGCCCTGGACCATGCCGTTGGGCTCGAAGCGGGTGAAGAGGAAGGCCTCGCAGAACTCCTCCAGGGGCACGCCGTGCTGCAGGCCCATGCTCACCGCGATGGCGAAGCAGTTGAGCACGGCCCGGAACCCGGCGCCCTCGCGGTGGATGTCGAGGAAGATCTCTCCGAGGGTCCCGTCCTCGTATTCGCCGGTGCGGAGGTAGAGCTTGGTGCCGCCGATGGTGGCGGCCTGGGTGTAGCCGCCGCGCCGGTTGGGAAGCTTCTTGCGGTAGGTGCGCACCACCTGGCTGGCCAGGGCCTGGCTCAGGGCATGGACCTTCTCGGCCTTGGGGGCCTCGTCGTCCACGAGGGTGTCGATGCCCTCCAGGAGGTCGAGGTTGGTGGCGATGGCCTGGCTCATCTTGGAGCCGTCCCGGTAGAGGGCGACCGCCTTGAGCATGTACTGCCAGGAGGCCTTGTAGATCGCGCCCACCTCCTCCACCGTGGCTTCGGCGGGGAGGTTGATGGTCTTGCTGATGGCGCCGCTGAGGAAGGGCTGGGCGGCGCCCATCATGCGGATGTGGCCCATGGGGGCGATGAAGCGCTGGCCCTTGCGGCCGCAGCGGTTCGCGCAGTCGAAGATGGGCAGGTGCTCGTCCTTGAGGTGGGGGGCGCCCTCCACCGTCATGGTGCCGGCCAGGGCGTCCAGGAAGGTCTGGGCGTCCTCCTCCCCGAAGTCCTTCTTCAGGCGGTCCACGGGGATCACGTAGGCGGGGTCGAAGGCGGTGGGGAGCTTGTCCTCGATGGCCTTGAGCTCCTCGACGGTCCAGCCCTTGGCCAGCAGCCGGCTCCGGGTGATGCCCGGGGTCTCGTCGGTGATCTCCAGCCAGCCCACCACGTGCCGCTCGATGTCGCGGATCTGGGAGGGGTTGTAGCCCAGGCGCATCATGGCCTCGGGGATGGCGCGGTTCACGAGCTTGAAGTAGCCGCCGCCGGCCAGCTTCTTGAACTTGACCAGGGCGAAGTCCGGCTCGACGCCGGTGGTGTCGCAGTCCATGAGCAGGCCGATGGTCCCGGTGGGAGCCAGCACCGTCACCTGGGCGTTGCGGAAGCCGTGGGCCTCGCCCAGCGCCAGCGCGCGGTCCCAGCTGTCCCGGGAGGCGTCCAGGATGGACTTGGGCAGCAGGTTCCCCTTGAGGCCCTGGGGCGTGATGGAGAGCTGCTCGTATTCCGACGCGGGGGCGTCGTAGGCGGCCCGGCGGTGGTTGCGGATCACGCGGAGCATGGCCTCGCGGTTGAGCTGGTAGCCCGCGAAGGGCCCCAGCTGCCCGGCCATCTCGGCGCTGGCGGCATAGGCGTCGCCGGTGAGGATGGCTGTGAGCGCGGCGCACCACTGGATGCCGGCCTCGCTGTCGTAGGGGATGCCCAGGCGCATCAGCATGGCGCCCAGGTTGGCGTAGCCCAGGCCCAGGGTGCGGAAGTCATAGGAGAGCTGGGCGATGCGCTCGGAGGGGAACTGGGCCATCAGGACCGAGATCTCCAGCACGATGGTCCAGAGGCGGATGGCGTGGCGGTACCCGGCCAGGTCGAACCCGCCGTCGGGGGTGAGGAAGCTGCAGAGGTTCAGGGACGCCAGGTTGCAGGCGGTGTCGTCCAGGAACATGTATTCCGAGCAGGGGTTGCTGGCGTTGATGGGGCCGTCGGAAGGGCAGGTGTGCCAGTCGTTGATGGTGGTGTCGAACTGGATGCCGGGGTCCGCGCAGGCCCAGGCGGCGTAGTTCACCTTGGCCCAGAGGTCGCGGGCCTTGAGGGTCTTGTGGACCTTGCCGTCGGTGCGGCGCTCCAGGTACCAGTCGCCGTCCTTCTCCAGGGCGCGCATGAACTGGTCGGGGACCCGCACGGAGTTGTTGGAGTTCATGCCGCCGACCGTGGCGTAGGCCTCGCCGTCCCAGCCCGTGTCGTAGGTCTTGAGGTCCCGGGCGAAGTCGCCCTGGGCGAGGCGGCTCATGGACTGGGAGAGGAAGGCCGAGGCCACGCCCTCCCCCTTGGCCCGGGCCAGGGCCTTGCGCAGCTTCTCGTTGGTGCGGGGATCGGCGTCGCGGGTGGTGGAGCCCTCCACGGCCTCGCACAGCGCGTTCCAGGTGCGGCCCAGGACGATGCTGCCGGCGGCCATCATGGCGACCTTGCGCTCCTCGGTGACCTTCCAGTCGATGAAGGCCTCCACGTCGGGGTGGTCCAGGTCCAGGCAGACCATCTTGGCGGCGCGGCGGGTGGTGCCGCCGGACTTGATGGCGCCCGCGGCGCGGTCGCCCACCGCCAGGAAGGACATGAGGCCCGAGGAGCAGCCGCCCCCCGAGAGGTTCTCGGTGGCGCCGCGGACCTTGGAGAAGTTGGTGCCGGTGCCGCTGCCGTACTTGAAGATCCGGGCCTCGCGGGTCCACAGGTCCATGATCCCGCCGGGATTCACCAGGTCGTCCTCGACGCTCTGGATGAAGCACGCATGGGGCTGCGGGCGCTCGTAGGCGGAGGTGGACTGGCACATGGCCCCGGTGAGCGGATCCACGTAGCTGTGGCCCTGGGCGGGGCCGGCGATGCCGTAGGCGTAGTGGAGGCCCGTGTTGAACCACTGGGGGCTGTTGGGGGCGCACATCTGGTTGGCGAGCATGTAGACCAGCTCGTCATAGAACGCCTGGGCGTCCGCAGGGGTGTCGAAGTAGCCGTGTTCCTCGCCCCAGTGGCGCCAGCAGCCCGCCAGCCTGTGGAACACCTGCCGGGCGTCCTTCTCCCCGCCGTTGGCCGCGTCGATGCCCTTGCGGCGGAAATACTTCTGGGCCAGGATGTCCACCGCCACCTGGGACCAGCTCTCGGGGACCATCACGTCCTTGGCCTCGAACACGACCGTTCCGTCCAGCTTGGTGATCCGGCTGGTACGGCCTACGAAGGGGATTCCCGCGAGCGGATCCTGGCCGGATTTGGTGAAGGAGCGGGAAATTTGCATAAGATCCTCAGGGTTGGGCTCGAGCTTCGTTGAAATGGCCCATTTCACGCGGCCTATCCAGCTTGCTACCAGGTTCGACATCAAGGGGTTGTGCTGGGTAGAAAGAATCACCCCAAGATCTTGGGGCGTCAAGGGGGAGCCGCCCCCTTTTTTTCGCCTTTGGAAAAGAGCCATAAAAATCAAAGTGATTATCCAACGGGCCTCCCCGGCCCCTCCGGTCCAGCCCGGGCTATGCCCCGGGGCCGCGTCAGGCTACGATGGAATCAAGCCGGGCCCCATGCATCGGGGTGCGATGAACCGGGTCAGATCGGAAGAAGCAGCCCTAAGTCGTTCCCCCGAGTGCCGTGGCAAGCCCGGCCCTTGCATGTACTTTTGAGAAAACCCTTCCCCTGGTCGGGGAGTCCCAGTAATCCTGTAGGGAATTATCAGATCCACCCTGGCCGGCATCGGACCGGCCCCGGATGCCGGAGTTCCCTGGAGGAGGTACCATGCGCAGACCTTGGTTCCCGCTCACGCCCTTCGCCGCGCTCGGTCTGCTGCTGGCCATCGGCTGCGATAAAGAAAGCAAAACCATCAAGATCGCCACCCAGAGTCCCCTGTCGGGCGCCATTTCCGTCATCGGCAGCGACATCAAGGGCGGGGCCCAGCTGGCGGTGGAGCAGCTGAACGGCCCCCTGACGAAGCTGGGCTACAAGGTGGAGCTGGCCTCCTTCGACGACCAGGCCAATCCGGACACGGGCGTGGCCAATGCCAAGGCGATCGTCTCGGACCCGGCGGTGCTGGGAGTGGTGGGCCACTACAATTCCGGGGTCCAGCTGCCCTCCTCCGAGGAGTACCACGCCGCCGGCCTCTGCAACGTGTCGCCCGCCAACACCAACCCCAAGGTGACCGACCGCGGCTACCCCGAGATCAACCGCGTCTGCGGCCGGGACGACGTGCAGGGCGCGGTGGGCGCCCGGTTCGCCCAGGCCAAGGGCATCAAGGTCATCTACGTCCTCCATGACAAGACCGCCTACGGCCAGGGCATCGCCGAATACTTCCGGAAGGAGGCCGAGAGCCTGGGCATGAAGGTGGTCGGGTTCAACGGCACGGAGGAGAAGGCCAACTTCGACGCCATCCTCTCCCCCATCATCGCGGCCCGCCCGGAGTGCCTCTACTTCGGCGGCATGTTCGACCAGGGCGCCGTGCTCTTCAAGCAGGCCCGGCAGAAGGGCTACAAGGGCATGTGCCTTTCCGACGACGGCTTCGATTCCTCCGACGCCGCCAAGATCGCCGGCGAGGCCCTGCTCCAGGGCGCCGGGACGTATTTCTCCACCGTGTCGGGGCCGGCCGGGGCCTATCCCGGCACGGCCCGGTTCATCGCCGACTTCAAGGCCCGGTTCGGCAACCTGCCCCAGCCCAACGCCGCCCAGTCCTACGACTGCGCCGCCCTCCTCCTCAAGGGCATCGAGAACGCCGTCAACGCCAACGGCGGCAAGCTGCCCTCCCGGTCCGAAGTCTCCTCCGCCGTGCGGGCCCTGAAGGGCTTCAAGGGCATCACCGGCGACCTGACCTTCAACGGCAAGGGCGACCTGGTGGCGGGCAAGTACTTCGTCATCCAGGTCACGTCCGCCGAGCCCGCCAGGTGGCCCTCGAACCGGATCGACCAGACCCTGTCCATCGCCCCCCCCCAGTAGCGAGGGCGCATGGGCCCGACGAAGCTGCGCCAGATCCTCCTTCCGCTGGGCCAGATGGCGGTGTTCGTGGCCGGGGCGGGCGCGCTGTGCTCGGCGGTCATGGTGCTCCTGGCCCTGCTGTGCCGGGGCACCGGGGCCGATCTGGCCCTGCGGGCCACCCAGGGGGTGGGCATCCTGGGCTACACCCTGTCCAGCCTGCCCCAGGTGCTCATCGACGGGGTGACCATCGGCTTCGTGTACGCCGCCATCGCCCTGGGCTACACCATGGTCTACGGGGTGCTCCAGTTCATCAACTTCGCCCACAGCGAGATCTTCGCCATCGGCGCCTTCTGCGGGGTCGAGTCCCTCATCGCCCTGAACGGCACCGGGCTCCTGGCCCGGGCGGGGGCCCTCGGCGGGTTCCTCTACCTGGGCCTGGCCCTGCTGATCGGCATGGCGGCCTCGGGGGGCATGGCGGTGCTGGTGGAACGGGTGGCCTACCGCCCCCTGCGCCATTCCCCCACCCTGGTGGCCCTGATCTCCGCCATCGGCCTCTCCTTCGCCCTGCAGGACCTGATCCGCCTTACCGAGAGCCTCACCACGGGCCAGTTCTTCCGGGTGATGCCCACCTTCGGCGTGTTCGACGCGCGCCTGACGCTGTTCCGCCTCGGCCCGCGGGTGATCGACATCCAGGTCAAGTCGGTGGTGGTCATCGTGGCGGCCATGGTCATGCTGGTGGCCCTGAACTACCTGGTGGGCGCCACCAAGGTGGGCAAGGCGATCCGGGCCGTGGCCCAGGACAAGGACACCGCCGCGCTCATGGGCATCGATGTCAACTTGATGATTTCACTCACCTTCCTGGTTGGCGGGGCCCTGGGCGGCGCCGCGGGCGTGCTCTATGCCCTCAAGTTCACCCGCATCGACCCCTTCGTGGGCTTCATGCCGGGCATCAAGGCTTTCGCCGCGGCGGTGCTGGGGGGCATCGGCAACCTGACCGGGGCCCTCCTGGGCGGCATGTTCCTGGGCATGATCGAAAGCTTCGCCGGGGCCTACCTGGGCACCTACACGATGGGGACCTTCGGGGCGGAGTACAAGGACATGCTGGCCTTCGTCATCCTGATCCTCGTGATCGTATTCCGTCCCAACGGCCTGCTCGGCGAGCAGGTCGCCCAGAAGGCGTAGGAGGCCACCATGCACGCGCTCCTCGCGACCTTCAGGGCCTTCCTCGACCGGGGGCGGACGCCCTACGCGGCGTGCTGCGGCCTGATCGCCCTGGGGTTCGCCCTGGTGTACGGCAGCCCGCGCTCGATCCCGGGCTTCCTGGTGTTCGTCTTCGCCGGCAGCTCCATCTACTGGCTGCGCATGAACCGGGCCGTGCGGCTCGCCCTGGCGGTGCTGTTCGCGGTGGTGCTGGTGCCCATCCTGGGCGCCCGGAACGTCTTCTACCTGGAGGTGATCTTCCAGATCGCCGTGTTCTCGGCCCTGGCGCTGGGCCTGAACATCGTGGTGGGGTTTTCGGGCCTGCTCAATTTCGGCTACATGGCCTTCTACGCGGTGGGCGCCTACCTGTGGGCCTTCTTCGGCAGCCAGCAGCCCTACCTGCTCCACGCCACGGTCACCACCCAGGTGCTGGGGACGCCCTTCTTCCTGGCCCCCGACTACTTCTACCTCTTCGTCTTCCTGGGCGTGATCGTGGCCGCCATCCTGGGCCTCCTCCTGGGCCTGCCGGTGCTGCGGGTGCGGGGCGACTACCTCGCGGTGATCACCCTGGCCTTCGGGGAGATCGTGCGCCAGCTGGCCAACAACCTGGACAAGCCCTGGAACCTCACCAACGGGCCCCAGGGCATCACCCCCATCCAGAGGCCGACCCTGCCCCCGGGCCTGCTGCGGGCGCTGGACGGCGCCCTGCGCCCGGTGGTGGGCCACCACGTCACCCCCAACCAGGCCTACAACATCCTGTTCTACCTCATCGCGCTGCTGGTGGTGGTGGTGGTCATCGTGATCACGTACCGCCTGGACGACTCCAACGTGGGCCGGGCCTGGACGGCCATCCGCGAGGACGAGCTCTCCGCGGGCGCCATGGGCATCAACGTCAACCGGCTCAAGCTCGGCGCCTTCGCCGTGGGCGCGTCCTTCGCCGGGGCCATGGGGGTGCTCTTCGCCGCCAGCCGCACCTTCGTGAGCCCGGAGTCCTTCACCTTCCTGCAGTCGGTGGGGGTGCTCACGATGGTCATCCTGGGGGGCATCGGCAGCATCACCGGGGACGGCACCATCCACGCCCTGCTGGGCATTTCGCTCACCGTCGAACCCGGGGAGATCGTGGCCCTGATCGGCGCCAACGGCGCGGGCAAGACCACCACCGGAGACCAGAATCATGGCGGATCGACCCAAGTCCCAGTACTTCGCGCGCAAACCCTTGGCGCTTCTGCTGGAGGAGATGAAAGGGGAGAACCGCCTGCGGCGCGTCCTCGGGCCCGTCCAGCTCTCCGCGCTGGGGATCGGGGCGATCATCGGCGCGGGGATCTTCGTGGTCACGGGGGAGGCCGCCCACAACGTGGCCGGTCCGGCCCTGATGCTCTCCTACGTCATCGCGGGGATCACCTGCATCTTCGCGGCCCTCTGCTACGCGGAGTTCGCGGCCATGGTGCCGGTGGCAGGCTCGGCCTACACCTACGCCTACGCGACCATGGGCGAGCTGTTCGCCTGGATCATCGGCTGGGACCTCATCCTGGAGTACTGCGTGTCCTCGGCCACGGTGGCCACGGGGTGGTCGGGCTACTTCCAGGACTCCATCTCCAAGCTGGGCATCCACATCCCCCACCTGCTCACGGAGTCCCCCTGGAAGTACGACGTGACCACGGGCCTGATGGTGCGCACCGGCTCCCTCCTCAACCTCCCGGCGGTCCTCATCATCCTCGTGATCACGGCGGTGCTGGTCAAGGGGATCCAGGAGAGCGCCTCGTTCAACGCCACCATGGTGGCCATCAAGATCACCGCCGTCCTCTTCGTCATCGGCGTCGGCTCCTTCTTCGTGCTCAAGAGCAACTGGCACCCCTTCGCCCCCTTCGGGTGGACCGGCATCAGCTTTTTCGGCCACGCCGTGGCCGGGCACGCCGACCCCAGCGGCAAGCCCCTGGGCATGCTCGCCGGCGCCGCCATCATCTTCTTCGCCTACATCGGCTTCGATTCCGTATCCACCCACACCGAGGAGGCCAAGAACCCCCAGCGGGACGTGCCCATCGGCATCATGGCCTCCCTGGTGGTCTGCACCTTCCTCTACATCGGCGTGGTGGCGGTGCTCACGGGCATGGTCCGGTTCGACCAGCTCGACGTGAACGCCCCGGTTTCCATGGCCTTCAAGCAGCGGGGCCTGGGCTGGGCCGAAGGGATCATCGCCACCGCCGGCGTGGCGGGCATCACCTCCGTGCTGCTGGTGATGATGCTCAGCGGCCCGCGGGTCTTCCTGTCCATGGCCCGGGACGGCCTCCTGCCCAAGGGCGTGTTCGGGGACGTGCACCCGAAATACCGGACGCCCTGGAAGTCGACCATTCTCATCGGGGCTTTCGTGGCCATCATGGCCGGCCTGCTGCCCATCGGGGTCCTGCTCCAGCTGACCAACATCGGCACCCTGTTCGCCTTCGTGATCGTGTGCGGGGCCGTGCTGATCATGCGCAGGAAGTACCCCGAGACGGAGCGGCCCTTCCGGTGCCCCTGGGTGCCCGTGGTCCCCATCCTGGGCATCGCCTCCTGCCTCATGCTGATGTTCTCCCTGCCCGTGGCCAACTGGTGGCGGATGTTCACCTGGCTGGCCTTCGGGATGGTGATCTACTTCGCCTACGGCCGGAAGCACAGCGTCATGAAGCACTACCTGGCGGGCGACGGGGACACGACCCACGTCTGACGTCCGCCAATGAATGCGGCATGCCGCCATTGAGAATTTAAGGAAGAATTTTCACCGACGACTGGCATCAAAAACGCCAGGCGACGCTCTCCCTTCGGATTGAACCACCGCCTGGCCCTCCGAGCGTGGAGCCCCGAACGCCGCTGCTTGAATACTCCATCGCATCATGAATCTGGAGTATCCAGTCCGCAGGGCAGGGGATCGCTCTGCCTCCAGGGTGCGTTTCCCCTTTGGAGGTGGTGCATGGATCCTACTGTTCCGGCGGTTCCCCGCCGTTCCCGGCTGTTCTCCCGCAAACCCCTTGCGGCCCTCCTGGAGGAGGCCAAGGGGGAGGACCGGCTCAGGCGGGTCCTGGGCCCGGTCCACCTCACGGCCCTGGGCATCGGGGCCGTCATCGGGGCGGGCATCTTCGTGGCCACCGGGGCCGCGGCGCGCAACGTCGCGGGCCCGGCGCTGATGCTCTCCTACGCCGTGGCGGCGTTGACCTGCGTGTTCGCGGCGCTCTGCTACGCGGAATTCGCCGCGATGGTGCCGGTGGCGGGCTCGGCCTACACCTACGCCTACGCCACCCTGGGCGAGCTCTTCGCATGGATCATCGGCTGGGACCTGATCCTCGAATACGGGGTGTCCAGCGCCGCGGTGGCCACCGGCTGGTCCGCCTACGCCCAGGGTCTCCTCGCCAAGGCCGGGCTGGGCCTGCCGCCGGCCCTGGTGGAATCGCCGTGGCGCTACGACGCGGCCTCGGGGGCCCTGGTGGGCACGGGGGCCCTCCTGAACCTGCCCGCGGTCCTCGTGGTGGCCGCGGTCACCCTCATCCTGGTGAAGGGCATCCAGGAGACGTCAAGGCTGAACACCGCCATGGTGGCCGTGAAGGTGGCCGCGGTGGTCTTCGTCATCGCCGTGGGGCTCTTCTTCGTGAGCTCCGCCAACTGGCGGCCCTTCGCCCCCTACGGCTGGACGGGCCTGTGCTTTTTCGGCCACACCGTGGCCGGGCAGGTGGACCCGGGCGGCAAGCCCGTGGGGATGCTGGCCGGCGCGGCCATCATCTTCTTCGCCTACATCGGGTTCGATGCGGTGTCCACCCACACGGAGGAGGCCAGGAATCCCCGGCGGGACATCCCGGTGGGCATCGTGGCCTCGCTGGCCGTTTGCACCCTCCTGTACATCGCCCTGGTGGCGGTGCTCACCGGCATGGTGCGGTTCGACCAGCTGGACATCAGCGCGCCCGTGTCCCTGGCCTTCAAGGCGAGGGGCCTGGGCTGGGCCGAGGGGCTCATCGCCGTGGCGGGGGTGGCCGGCATCACGTCGGTGCTCCTGGTGATGATGCTCAGCGGCCCCCGGGTCTTCCTGGCCATGGCCCGGGACGGGCTCCTGCCCCGAAAGGTGTTCGGGGTCGTGCATCCGCGCTACCGCACCCCCTGGAAGTCCACCGTCCTCACCGGCGCCTGCGTGGCCACCCTGGCCGGGCTGCTGCCCATCGACGTGCTGCTCCACCTCACCAACATCGGGACGCTCCTGGCCTTCGTGATCGTCTGCGCCGCGGTCCTCATCATGCGCAGGTCCCACCCCGGGGCCGAGCGCCCCTTCCGGTGCCCGTGGGTGCCGGTGGTGCCCGTCCTGGGCATCCTCTCCTGCCTCCTCCTGATGTTCTCCCTGCCGGCGGCCAACTGGTGGCGGCTCGGGGGCTGGCTGGCCCTGGGGATCCTGGTCTATTTCCTGTACGGCCGCCACCACAGCGTGCTGGGGAGGGGATCCGATGCACGCCCTTCATGAGGTCATCCGCTGCCGGGGCTGCCTGGGGGCCATGGACGACCGCGCCCAGGCGGGCCTGTGCGGCCGGTGCTGGAGCCTGCTCACCCGCCTTCCGGAGGAACGCTGCCCCCTTTGCGCCCTGGGGCACGGCTGGGGCGAGGGCTGCCCGGATCCCGTGGCCTGGACCTGGGGGGAGGCCCTCTGGGACTATCACGGCGGGCTGGGGGCCCTCCTGGTGCCCGCCATCAAGCGGGGGGAACTGGGGTGGATGGACGCGCTTCTCGGGCGGGCGGGGCGGGTGCCCCTGCCGGGCTGGACCGCGGGGTTCAGCCTGGTGTGCAATGCGCCCACCGCCCGGTTGCGGCGCTGGTACCGGGGCTTCGACCTGGCCGAGCGCGCCGCGTGGATGTTCGCCGGACGCCTGGGCACCCCCTGCCGCCAGGTGCTCCGCAAGCCGCTCTACACCCGCGCCCAGGCCGGCCTGCCCCAGGGCCGGCGGCGGCGCATGGGTCCCCACGTGACCCTGGAGCCCGGAGCGTCGGTGGAGGGGGAGGCCGTGCTCCTGGTGGACGACGTCTGGACCACCGGAACGACCCTGCTCAGGTGCGCCCAGGCCCTGGGGGCCGCAGGGGCCCGGGACGTGGCGGTCCTGGCGCTCTTCCGGGCCGGGAAGCGGGGAGGCCGCTAGGCCGTGGTATGCTTCGCATCGGCCCCCAGGGAACCCTGGGATCTGTATGCCTTTGAATGGAGTCGACCATGCCGAGCACCGCCACGTTCACCCCCGGTCCCGTGGGTTCGTTCATCAAGCACCATTTCCGCCACTTCAACGCGGCGGCCATGGTCGACGCGGCCGAAGGGTACCGCACCCACCTCCTGGAAGGCGGAAAGATGATGGTGAGCCTGGCGGGGGCCATGAGCACGGCCGAGCTGGGTCTGAGCCTCGCCGAGATGATCCGCCAGGACAAGGTGCACCTCATCACCTGCACCGGCGCCAACCTGGAGGAGGACGTCTTCAACCTGGTGGCCCACGACTACTACGAGCGCGTGCCCCACTACCGGGACCTCACCCCCGCGGACGAGAAGGCCCTCCTGGACCGCCACATGAACCGGGTCACGGACACCTGCATCCCCGAGATGGAGGCCATGCGCCGCATCGAGAAGGCCATCCTCAAGGAGTGGACGGGGGCCGACGCGGCCGGGGAACGCCATTTCCCGCACGAGTTCCTCTACCGCCTCCTGCGCAGCGGCGCCCTCGAGGAGCACTACCAGATCGACGTGAAGAACAGCTGGATGATCGCCGCCTGCGAGAAGAACCTCCCGATCGTCGTTCCCGGCTGGGAGGACAGCACCCTGGGCAACATGTACGCCGCCGCCGTGATCCGCGGGGACGTGAAGAACGTCCACACGGTCCGCACCGGCATCGAGTACATGACCTGGCTGGCCCGCTTCTACCAGGACGTCACGAAGGACTGCACCCTGGGCATGTTCCAGATCGGCGGCGGCATCGCGGGGGACTTCCCCATCTGCGTGGTGCCCATGCTCCACCAGGACCTGGAGCTGGAGGCGCCGCTCTGGGGCTACTTCTGCCAGATCAGCGACTCCACCACCAGCTACGGCTCCTACTCGGGCGCCGTGCCCAACGAGAAGATCACCTGGGGCAAGCTGGGGGCGGACACCCCCAAGTTCATCGTGGAGAGCGACGCGACCATCGTGGCGCCCTTGATGTTCGCCTATCTGTTGGGGTGGTAGATCTTCCGGACGACCGGCACCCGGAACGTATAGGTCGTTAATATTTGCGACCTGGAGGTCTTGTTCTCTTGATCGGCCCGGGTTCCCTCGTTAAACTTGGCCTACCTTTTGGAGGTTCCAATGAAGCGTTCCATCCTCGCCATCGCCGTCGCCCTCTGCGCCGCGTCGTTCTCGTTCGCCAGCGTGACCATCCAGAAGGAAGCCAAGGCCAAGGATCCCAAGGTCACCTGCAAGACCTGCCACACCGCCATGCCCTGCACCAAGACCAACCTGACCGACGAAGGCAAGAAGTGGGTTCCCGCCAAGAAGTAGTGCGAAACCCCTGAACATCGGAAGCGCCCACCTCGCGGTGGGCGCTTTCCTTGTGGGCAGAAGCTTCTAGGCCAGGCCGAAGTCCGAGGTCTCCAGTTCCTTCTTGACCGCGGCCATGAACAGGTCGGCGGTGGAGCCGTCGATGATGCGGTGGTCGAAGCTGAGGGCGCTGAACATCACTTCGCGGATGGCCAGGACGTCCTGGCCCAGGTCGTCGGTCACGACCACGGGGCGCTTCTTCACGGCGCCCATGCCCATGATGGCCACCTGGGGCTGGTTGATCACGGGCAGGCCGAAGGTGTCGCCGAAGACGCCGGGGTTGGTGATGGTGAAGGTCCCACCGGAGATCTCGTCGGGCTTGAGCTGCTTGGAGCGGGCGCGGCCGGCCAGGTCGTTGAGGGCCAGGGCCAGGCCGCCCAGGTTCAGCTGGTCGGCGTTCTTCACAACGGGGACGATGAGGCCCCAGTCCAGGGCCACGGCGATGCCCAGGTGCACGTCCTGCTTGTAGACGATGGAATCCCCGTCGACGCTGGCGTTGACCACCGGATAGGCCCGGAGGGCCTTGGCGGCGGCCATCATGGCGAAGGGCATGTAGCTCAGCTTCGTGCCGTAGGCGGCCTCGAAGGCCTGCTTGTGCCTGGCGCGCAGTCTGGACACGTTGGACATGTCGATCTCGAACACGGTGTACACGTGGGCGCTGGTGTGCTTCGAGAGGACCATGTTGTCGCTTATGATCTTGCGCATGCGGGTCATGGGCTCGACCCGGACCCGCTCGCCGGGGGCGAAGGCGGGGACGGAGGGCGCGGCCGGGGCGGGGGCGGCCTTGGGTGCGGCGGCCACGGGGGCGGCGGGCTTGGCGGTCAGGAAGGCCTCCATGTCCTGCTTGGTGACCCGGCCCATCATGCCCGACCCCGGCACGGCGGTCAGGTCCACGCCGTGGTCCTGCGCCATGCGGCGCACCAGTGGGCTGGACCGGGTCCGCAGGCGGCCCTCGAGGGTGTCTTCGGCCGGGGCCGCGGGGGCGGCGGGGGCCGGGGCGGCTTGCGCAGCGGCGGCCTGGGGCGCCGCTGCCGGAGCGGCCTTGGGCTCGGACCCGCCGGCGGCGGGCTTCTCCCCGGCGGCCCCGATGCGCGCCACCACGGTGCCCACGGGGACGGTGACGTTCACGTCCACGAGGATCTCCAGCAGGGTGCCGGCGATGGGGGCGGGGATCTCGGCGTCCACCTTGTCCGTCGAGATCTCGTAGAGGGTCTCGTCCTTGCCGATGGCCTCACCCGGCTGCCGGTGCCACTTCAGGATCGTTGCCTCGGCGATGGATTCCCCCATCTGGGGCATGACGACGTCGAAAGCCATGTTCGTGCTCCTAGCTGTCGAGGCGGGGCGCCTCGGTGTGGTGCTTCGTGATCCGCTGGTAGGCGTGGGCCAGCTCCAGCAGGGGGACATCCGATAGGGAGGGGCCGATGAGCTGCAGTCCCACGGGCAGGCCCGAGGCGAAACCCGCGGGCATGGAAAGAGCGGGCAGGGCCGCCAGCGCGGGGGTGACGGTGAAGACGTCCGACAGGTACATCGCCAGGGGATCGCCGGTCCTTTCCCCCAGGGGGAAGGCGGTGGTCGGGCTCACGGGGGTGGCCAGGACGTCCACCTTCCCGAAGGCGGCCGCGAAGTCCCGCGTGATGAGGGTCCGGGCCTTCTGGGCCTTCAGGTAGAAGGCCTCGTAGTAGCCCTTGGACAGGCAGAACGCCCCCAGCAGGATCCGGCGCTTGGCCTCCATGCCGAAGCCCGCGTCCCGGGTGCCGGCGATCATGCCGTCCAGGGTGTCCGAAGCCGCCCTGGCGCCGTACCGCACGCCGTCGAAGCGGGAGAGGTTGCTGGAGACCTCGGAGGTGTTGATGAGGTAGTAGGTGTCGATGGCGAAGGGGGTGTGGGGCAGGGAGACCTCCACCAGCTCGGCGCCCTGGGCCTCCAGGTCGCGCAGCGCCGTCTCCAGGACGTCCCTGACGCCGGCGTCGATGCCTTCGCCGAAGTACTCGCGGGGCAGGCCCACCCGCAGGCCCTTGAGCGCGCGGGGCCGGAGGTCGCCCAGGCGCTCCCGTCCGGGCAGGTCCACGCTGGTGGCGTCCAGGGGATCGGGACCGGCCATGACGGAGAGGACCGCCGCCAGGTCCCGGGCGGAGCCGGCCACGGGTCCGACGATGTCCAGGGAGGAGGCCATGGCCGTGACGCCGTAACGGCTCAGCACGCCGTAGGTGGGCCGCAGGGCGGTCACGTTGCAGAAGCTCCCCGGCAGCCTCACGGACCCGCCCGTGTCGGTGCCCAGGGCGAAGGGGGCATAGCCCGCGGCCACGGAGACCACGGAGCCCGAGGAACTGCCCCCGGGGACCCGGGTGGTGTCCCAGGGGTTGCGGGCGGGGCCCGAGGCGCTGTGCTCGCCGCTGGAGCCCATGGCGAACTCGTCCATGTTGGCCTTGGCCACCGGCACCGCCCCGGCCTCCAGGAGCCGGCGCACGACGGTTGCGTCGTAGGGGGCCCGATAGCCGCGCTGGATGCGCGAGCCGTTGCCCACGGGGGCCCCCTTCCAGTGGAGGTTGTCCTTGAGGACCATGGGGATGCCCAGGACCGGCGTCCGCTCGCCCCGGGTCAGGCGGGCGTCGGCGGCACGGGCTGCGGCGAGGGTCAGGCCGGAATCCTGGAAGACGGTGGCGTTGAGCCGGGGCTCAAGGCCGGCCATGCGGTCCAGGCAGCCGAGGGCCAGGAAGGTGGCGGACAGGTCCCCCGCTTCCAGGCCATCCCTCAGATCTGCCAACGAACTCGGACCCATGCCCAACTCCCGCCTCGGGTTCGAGTGTGCCACCAAATGGGGTATTGAGATAGATTCTCCAATCCCGTGACCGGGGCCAAAGGTCTTTCCGTACCGGGGGATCCTTGGCGGGTCCCCCTCCGGGGACGATTGTCCCCTTTCTTTTTCCCAAGAGTCCTGGGTTAATATCACAGACACACCGGACACGCCCTACACCCCGAAATGCTCCCGTTCGCCATGGAACTGAGATGAACCCATACGAAGTGCTGGAAATTTCGCCAGGAGCCACGATCGAGGAGATCAAGGCCGCATACCACCGGATGGCCAAGCAGTGGCATCCGGACCGGTTCACGGGCGAGGCGAAAGCCGATGCGGAGCGCCGCTTCCGCATGCTGGCCGAGGCCTTCAGCATGCTCAAGGACACGCCCAGCCGGGGCTCCGCCGCCCCCGCCCCGCCGTCCGAACCGGCCAGGGCCCAGGCCCCGGCACAGGCGGCCGCGCCCTCGATCCAGCTCGACGAAGGCCCGGACCGCACGGCGATCCCCAAGACCGCCGACGAGTGGTTCAAGGATGCCCAGGGCGCCTTCGAGGGCCGCGCCTACGGGCGCTCCCTGGCGCTGATCCTCTACGCCCTGCGCCTGGACAACGAACGCCCGGAATTCCACGCCCTGCACGGCAAGGTCCTGGAGGCCACCGGCGGGGACGCGCGCGGCAAGGTGAAGGCGCTTGAAACAGCCATCAAGCTCAACCCCAAGGATGTCGATTCCATGATCCTGCTGGCCCAGACCTTCCAGGGGCTGGGAATGCAGGCCCGGGCCACCCGGCTCTGGGAGACGGTGCACAATCTGGCCCCCGATCACGCGATCTTCAGGCAGCCCGGAAAGCCAGCCAACCCGAAGGGCAAGGCCAAGGAACAGATGGCGAGCCTGGGCGACCAGTGGAACGAACTCGTTGCGGAGACGCGCATCAAGCTGGAAAAGCTATTCAAAAGGGGTTGAGCATGCGGGTGGTGGCAGCGGGACGGACGGAAGTTGGGTGCGTTCGCAAGCACAATGAAGACAACTTCCTCATGGAACCTGACCTCGGCCTGTTTGTGGTTGCCGATGGGCTCGGCGGGCATGCCGCCGGGGAGGTCGCCAGCCAGATCGTGGTGGAGAAGGTGGGGCAGTTCATCACCCATACGGTGGAGCGGGACCGGACCTGGCCGGTGGAATACGACACCGCGCTGCCCTACGACGGCAACCGGCTCAAGGCCGCCCTCCTCCTGGCCGACCAGAGCATCCTGAACGACATCCGCACCAACCCCGAACGGGAGTCCATGGGCTCCACCGTGGTGGCCTGCCTGGTCAATGCGGACACCATCACCCTTGTCCACGTGGGGGACAGCAGGGCCTACCTGTTGAACCCGGACGGGATCCAGCAAGTCACCCGGGATCATTCATGGGTGGCGGAGCAGGTCGCCAACGGGATCCTGACCCCCGACGAGGCCCGCCGCCATCCCTTCCGCAACGTCATCACCCAGGCCCTGGGCAACGGAGGGGAGCTGGACATCTCCGTAAGGGAGATCCAGGTTAAGGAATTGGACCGGATTTTGCTTTGCTCCGATGGACTGTCAGGAATGGTTCAAGATCAGGAAATCTGGGAAATAGTCCAGAATGCCCCGGACATGGAAGAGGCTGCGGGACGCTTGATCGCCAAAGCCATGGGCAATGGGGGGGAAGACAACATCACCGTCGTCATCGTCGCGTTCGATCCGGATAAAAATGTTTGATAACAACATTCGGTTGACCGGAAAGATATAAAGGTTAAACTGAACCGCCTAATCAACTAAAGCGAGGCTCCAAGTGGGTCTTTTCGGTGGCAAAAAAAACCAGCTCGTGGGCCTGGACATTGGTTCCAGTTCCGTAAAGGTCTGTGAACTGCAGGTGCTAGGCAAAGGCGGGAGCCAGCGGTACCGGCTCCAGAAACTTGGCATAGCCCCGCTCCCCTTCGACGCGATCGTCGACGGGGACATCATGGACAGCAACGCGGTGGCCGCGGCCATTCGCCAGGTGCTCACGGAGCAGAAGATCAAGGCCCGGGACGTGGCCATCTCCGTGGCGGGGCAGCAGGTGATGGTCAAAAAAGTGACCTTCCCGCTCATGAGCCCCACGGAGCTGGCAGAATCGGTGCGGTGGGAGGCCGAGAGCTTCTTCCCCGCCGGCCAGGGCCTGGACGCCTACGCCCTGGACTTCGCCGTCCTGGAGGAGCGTCCCGCGGAAGGCAACATGGACGTGGTCCTGGTGGCCTGCCGCAAGGACAAGATCGAGTCCTACATCGGCTGCGTCGCCATGGCGGGCGCCCGTTCCGTCCTGGTGGACGTGGACGTCTTCGCCATCCAGAACGCCTACGAGATCAACTCGCCCCCGGGCGGGCGCGATGAAGTGGTGGCCCTGGTCAACATCGGCGCCCAGTTCACGAACCTGACCATGCTGGTCGGCCGCAAGTCGCTTTTCTGGCGCGATATCGCCTGGGGCGGCCACCGGTTCACGGACAAGCTCATGGAGGACTGGGGCGTGAGCCGCGAGGCCGCCGAGATGCTCAAGGAAGGCCACGCCGCGGAGGGCCGGACGCCCGAAGAGGTCGAGCCCTCCCTCTCCTCCGTCTCCGACAGCTTCGCCGACGAACTCGGCCGCACCATCGATTTCTTCCGCTCCAGCTTCAAGGTGGACCGCCTGGACCGGGTCCTCCTCTGCGGCGGCAGCGCCAAGGTGGACAAGCTTCCCGAGATTCTCGGGGATCGTCTGAGGGTTTCCGTGGATCGGCTGAATCCCTTCCAGCTCCTCGAAATGGATGAGCGGAGCCTGGACCCGGCCGTGGTCAATGGAGTCGGCTGCACGGCCGCTGTTGCGGTCGGATTGGCCTTGCGCCAAGTGGGGGACCGATGATCAAGATCAACCTTCTGGGAGACACGCTCGCCCAGGTGGGTGGGAAGAAGGCCGAAAAGGCCGAGGCCGTCCCCGTCTACGCCGATTCCGCGGCTACCGGGCGTCCGAGCCTTCCCATCGCAGGGGTGCTTTTCGGCCTGGTCATCGCATCGGCGGGCGGCATCTACTACGTCATGCTGAACTCCCAGATCGAGCGCGAACAGCGCACCAAGGTCGAACTGGAAGCCAAGAAGAAGGAGCTCGAAAAATACATGGATCTTGAGCGGAAGTTCAGGTCCCAAAAGGAGATGCTCCAAAAGAAGAAGGAAGTGATGATGGGACTCAAGTCCTTCCAGCACCTTCCCGTCCACTTCCTGGAGGAACTCGCCAACGCGCTTCCCGACGACGTGTGGTTCCGCGAGATCAACCAGAAGGGGCTGACCATAAGCATCAAGGGCGAGAGCTCCAGTTTCGAGGCCGTCAACCAGTTCCGGAACCGCCTGGTGGAACAGACCAAGTGGTTCCAGAACGTCAACTACCCGGCCGCCAACAAGAACGGACGCACCGTCGAATTCACCATCTCCTGTGATTTGAAGAATTCGGCCTGAGGTAGCTATGAACTCGCAACTTCAGAAACAACTGTTGATCGGTGGCCTGGCGGGCTTGATGCTGGCCATCCTCATCGTCTTCTTCCTGGGCGGCAAGCGGGACGAGCTTGCGGGCCTCAAGCTGGTCAACCAGGGGCTCCAGGCCGACGTGGCCAAGGGCTACGCCCTCAAGGCCAACTACGAGAAGCTCAAGGCCGAGGTCGTCGAGCAGGAGAAGGTAATTGATGAGCTGATCAAGATCATGCCCACCGATGCCGACCGGGGCGAGCTCCCCTACCGTGTCAAGAAACTGGCGGACACCGCCGGCATCGAGCAGGTCTCCTTCACGCTCATGGCTCCCGTGGCCAAGGACTACTACACGGAATACCCGGTCCAGTTCACGTTCCGCGCGGGCTACCACACCCTCGGGCAGTTCTCCTCCCTGATCTCCGGCTACGAGAAGATCATCAATCTCAGCGAGATGGCCTTGAAGCGGGAGAGCAACCGCAGCCTGTATCCCGTCTCCGTCACCTGCAAGGTCAGCGCCTTCGTATACAACCCGGCCCCACCGCCTCCTCCGGCGGGCACGCCGCAGCCGAAACCGGCAGCGGCACCGGCCAAGAAAGAAACGGGAGACTGAGACCATGGCACGGATCGCATACATCCTCCCCGCCTTGGCGCTCGGCCTTCAGCTTTGCGCACAGGGAACGCCTCCCAAGGAAGGTGCCAAGGGCCGCGCGGAATCCGTCGCGACTCCGGCCCTTTCCGCCAACCAGGGGATCAATCCCGACGAGCTGATCGCCGTCCGCGCGACCCCCTACAGGCCCACCCTGCAGCGGGACCCCTTCTCCGCCCCCACCGATGCGGAGCAGACCAACAAGGGGGACATGGTGGACGATATCGGCGTCAAAGGAATGGTGGTTTCCAACGGCAAGGTCTTGGCCGTGGTCACCGATGCCCGCGGGAACGTCCGTTCCCTGCCCATCGGGTATCGGTTCCGGGACGGTGAACTGGTCGGCGTCAACGACAAGTCCGTCACGTTCCATCAGTGGGATGCCAGCAGCACTAACACCAAAATCTTCCGAACCGTCGTCAAGACGTTCAAACGCGAGGAGGGTAAACGATGAATGCTCGCCTGAGTTCCTTGCTGGTCGCAGGGGGCGTGGTACTGGCGGGGATCCAATCCGGATCTCTCAACGGAGCCCTCCCTGATGCTGGCACCAACGCCGCCATCGCAACGCTTGCCGGGGCGAGCATGCAGCCGGGTGCCATCCAGGTGCTGAAGCTCAGCATCCCCGGATTCACCGGCGTTCCGCGCCTCCAGGTGCTGCCCAACCCGTCCCGGGTCGTCGTGGACCTCCCGGGGGTCAACCGCGGGGACAAGGTCACACGGAAGGACATGCAGGGACTCGCGTGCCCCCAGATCCTCCGCTCCCGGCTGGCGCAGTTCGCCACGGCGCCGCAGCCCGTCACCCGCATCGTCCTCGAAGTGGTGCCCGGAACCCAGGCCACCGTGACCAGCGACGGCACGGGCGTGAGCATCACCCTCGATTCCGGACAGGGCGCGGTCCGCGCCCAGCTGGGAACCCAGGTGACGGTCGCCCCCGCGGCGCCCGTGCCCATGGAGACCGAGGCCGTTGCCGCCAGCCTGGCCGCCCTTCCCCAGACGCCCGCCCTGCCCGAGCGCGCGGCCCCCCAGGCCGTTGCCCAGCCCGCCGCGCTTCTGGCCGCTGCGGCTCCCGTCGAGCGCGCCGCCTACGTCGTGACGGAAGAGGCGCCCGCCCCCGTTCCGCCGCCGGCCCCGATCGTCCTCAAGGAGGAGGCCCCCAAGGTCGCCGCCAAGCCCGCTCCCCTCGTCCCCGTCCCGGTGGTCGGCGCGCCCTTCCAGGCCCTGCCGTCCCTGGCCGTGCAGTCCGTCCTGCCGACCGCCCTGGCCCAGGAGAAGGCCGCCCCGCGCCGCGAGGAATCCCGCAGCGGCCGCACCCTCGGCGATGTCTCGGGCCGCTACACCGGCGCCCGCATGACCATCGACGTGGTGGGCACCGACCTCACCAGCTTCCTGCGCATCATCGCCGACACGGCCCACCTGAACCTCATCGTGGACCAGGACGTGCAGGGCATCTACACGTTCAAGTTCACCGACACCCCCTGGGACCAGGTCCTGGACGTGATCCTCAAGCACGCCGGGCTGGGCAAGGAAGTGAGCAACGGCATCATCCGCGTGGCCAAGATCGAGAAGCTCCAGAAGGAGGAGGAGGACCGCAAGCGCCTCGACGACGCCAAGTCCCTCGCCGGCGACGTCCAGAGCATCACGCGGCCCCTGTCGTTCGCCAAGGCCTCCGAGTCCAAGACCATCCTCGACAAGATGCTCACCAAGCGCGGCGGCATCATCGTGGACGACCGCACCAACACCCTGATCATCACCGACCTGCCCAGGAACCTCCCCATCCTCGACGATCTCATCGCCCAGCTGGACGTTCAGATCCAGCAGGTGCAGATCGAGGCCCGGGTGGTGGAAGCCTCCAAGAACTGGGAGAAGGACTTCGGCGTCAAGTGGCCCACGTCCAACACCGGCAGCGCCGCCATCACCACCGGCGGGACCACCGCCGCCCCCTGGGGCAGCACCAACGGCCCCTCCTGGAACAGCATCAACAACCTGGCCACCACGGGCAATGCCGCCACCGTGGCCTTCTCGCCAGGCGCCACGAACGTCACCGACATCGCCAGCCCCGCGGGCGAGTTCTGGGTCTCCTTCCTCAGCAACCGCATGAGCGTTAACGTCATCCTCCAGGCCCTGGAAAAGCAGGGCGTGGTCAAGATCGTCTCCTCGCCCAAGGTGGTCACCCAGAACAACAAGAAGGCCAAGATCCTCTCCGGCGCGAAGATCCCCTATCCCGCCCAGCAGACCGGCGTGAGCGGCGGCGCCATCGCGGTGCAGTTCGCCGACGCCAACCTGGAACTCGAGGTCACCCCCCAGATCACCAACGACGGCACCATCCTCATGGACATCAAGGTGGAGAAGGCCGACGCGGACTTCGGGCAGCTGGTGGGCACCACGCCGACCATCACTCGCAAGGCCGTGGAGACCCAGGTGCTCGTGAAGGACGGCGGCACGGCCATCATGGGCGGCGTCTACAAGAACAACTCGACCCAGCAGTCGACCGGCGTGCCCTTCCTCAAGGACCTGCCCCTCATCGGCTTCCTGTTCCGCAACAAGATCAACAAGGACAGCAACGACGAGCTGCTGATCTTCATCACCCCCCGCATCCTCAAGAACTAGTTCCCGGGGAGGCACAAGGAAAGGGGCCCGCGAGGGCCCCTTTCCTTTGCCCCGGCGCCGGCCTACTTGCCGATGGGGAGGGTGCGCACGAGCCGCTTGCAGGTGTTGCAGAGGATCGTGTACGTGTCGGGCTGTTCGAAGTGGTATTTGAAGCCGGGCCCTTCCATGGGGGCCTGGTCGACCTTTTCCAGGCGGCCGAAGTGGTATTCGGCGATGCGAACGCTCTGGGGGACGGTGAGATCAGCGCCGCAATTGGGGCAGGAGATGGCAGCCATGCTTGCTCCTCGAGGGATGTTGAAGGGAAGGACGAAATTTCTACCTGATCAAAAGGTACCAGATGACGTAGCCCGCGAGGCCGAGAAAAAGCAGGCCCGCCACGACCCGGAGGATCACTTTCCCGATTTTATAGGCAACCCAGAGCAGCAGGAGCAGCAGAATGACCGCGATGACGGTCTGGGTCGTGGTCATGGGAGGAAGGTGCTGGGGGGCGGGCGGGGGGTGGGGAATCACGGTTCGGCTCCTTGATATCTGATTCACTCATGATGGCCGGGCAGGGGATATGATGGGGGTTCCTGGTACCATGGAATCTTCCCCGCACCGGTTCTGTGCCCCGGATGTGACCCTTTCGCCGTCTGCAGGAACATCCCCTTCATGCTCATCGATTATGCTGCCATCACCCACGTCGGCCGGGTGCGGAAAAACAACGAAGATGCCTATCTGGTGAGCGCCCTGGATGGGGATGAGCCCCTGGTGAACGGTTTGGGGCCCATGCCCAACACCTGCCACGCGGGGATTCTCGCCGCGGTGGCCGACGGCATGGGCGGCGCGGCCTCCGGCGAGATCGCCAGCCGCGAGGGGCTTGCGTCGGTGGCGGTGAACCTCTTCGGTCACTGGGGGCGGTTCCCGGCCCACCTGGCCAACGAGATGGGCCTCCTCAAGGCCCTCAAGCAGGCCGTGGAGGGCGCCTCCAGCGCCGTCCTGCGCTACGCGGACGCCGAGCGCTCCAGCCGGGGCATGGGCTCCACCCTCACCGCCGCCGTCATCTGGAAGGGCCATGCCTACGTGGCCCAGGTGGGCGACAGCCGGGCCTACGTCTACCGCAAGCCCAACCTGGTGCAGATCACCGAGGACCAGACCCTGGTGCGCGAGATGATCAGCAACGGCAGCATCACCGCCGAGGAGGCCAAGACCCACCCCCAGCGCAGCATGATCACCCAGGCCCTCGGCGCCCCCGTGCCCATCCGGGCCGTGCTGAGCCGCGTGGCGCTGCGGCGCGGGGACCGCCTCCTGCTGTGCTCGGACGGCCTCCACGGCGAGATTCCCGACGAGCACCTGGCCCTCCTGCTGTCCCGGGGCGATCCGGCGAACCTGACCCTGGAGGCCATGGCGCAGGAAGCCCTGGCCCGGGGCGGGCGGGACAACCTCACGGGCCTGCTCCTCACCCTGGACGACCCCGGCCTCGCCATGCCCAACCTCTACGAGCCCGTGCGCATCGTGGAGCCGCAGCTCTCCTCGGACCCGCTCCTGGCCAACGAGGACACCCATCCCAACCAGCCCATCATCAACCGTCTAGGCCGTTTCTTACGAGGGAACACATGAGCCTTATCCAAGGAACCCTATCCCTCAGGCGCTTCCTGGTCCTGGGGCCCGTCCCCTCCGAGCAGGAGCTCCACGAGGGCCTCAGCCAGCACTGCTTCCGGCCCTTCGAGGACGGCCTCGAGGAGGAGCGCATGGGCTGGTGCGACTGGCGCAACCTCCTCATCCTGCCCCCCGACCGGGACTGGGTGATCCAGGAGCGCTTCGCGGTCTTCGGCCTGCGCATCGACTCCCGCAAGGTGCCCGGCGCCCTCCTGAAGGCCCAGGTGGACCTGCGGCTGCAGACCCTGCAGAAGGAGAAGGACCTGGCCTTCGTGGGCCGCGAGGCCCGCACGTCCCTGGCCGAGGAGGTGAAGGTGGACCTGCTGCTCAAGGTGCTGCCCACCCCCAAGGTGGCCGAAGTGGCCTGGGACCTCAAGGGAGGCATGCTCTGGACCACCGCCTCCTCCTCCAAGACCCAGTCCGCCCTCTTCGAGCTCTTCATCAAGTCCTTCGGCCTGGAGCTGCAGCCCCTGGCGCCCCTGCTTCTCGCCGGGCGCATGCTGCCCCACATCTCGGTGGACTCCCTCATGGCCCTCGATCCCCTCGACCTCACGCTGGAGAATGCATGAAACCCATGGAACTCATTGAACAGGGCCGGTTCCTCGGCGAGGAGTTCCTGCTCTGGCTCTGGATGCGCGGCCTCAAGGAAGGCGGCGTCAGCGGGCTGGACGGGGACCAATCCGCCTGCTTCGTGGACGACGCCATGCAGCTGGTCACCGAAAGCGGCGACGTCAAGGAGCTGAGCCTGCGCAAGGGCAACCCCGCCGAGAGCCGCGAGGCCTTCGAGGCGCTGTCCCGGGGCATGCGCCCGGCCAAGGCCAAGGTGCGCCTCCTGTCCGGCGACATGGAGTGGACCTTCACCCTGGGCGCCGCGGGGCTGGAGATCAGCACCATGAAGCTCCCCCCGACCCAGGCCAAGGACCCCCAGGGCCGCATCGCGGACCGGCTCTTCCTGCTCGAGGAGGGCACGTCCCACCTGGAGCGGCGCTTCCAGGCGTTCCTGGAGGCCCGGGCGCAGGATCCCGAGGGCATGGCGGAGACCATGCGGGAGTGGATCCGCGGATCCCTGGCCGGCATCTCCGGCGAAGAAGTGCCATGGGAGGGCTGAAGGCGCTTGCCTTCGCCGCCGTCGCAGGCATCGTGGCCCAGGCGGCCCCGGCCACGGCGGAGGTGAAGGCCAGGCTCCCCAAGGGCGGCTCCGCCCGGATCCGCCTCGCCTTCCGGCAGGGGGTCCAGGTCGAGGCCACGCGCCTTCCCCGGAAGTTCCTGACGGTCCGCAGCGGCCCCTGGGCCTCCTACTTCGACCTCACGCCCGAAGGCAGGCTCTGGGCCCTCCACGCCCTGTTCCCCGAGGACCGCTGGACCACGACCGAAGTGCGCCACAAGGTGCGCTGGCCCGAGCTGGAGTCCGTGTGGCTCATGTCCGCGCTCTTCGTGGGCCACGGCCAGCACTACGACAAGCTCCAGGCCGCCAACCCGGCCCGTCCCGAGAAGCTGCGGCTGGGCGACGTGTGGGTGATCCCCCGCACCCTCCTGGCCCGGGAGCTGGGCGGCAGGGGCCAGGCCAAGGTGGACCGCAGCCAGCCCGAGGACGGCCTGGACGACGAGGCGCGGGTGGCCGCCTACCGCGCGCTGCTCACCTTCGGGGAGGACCGCCAGGGCAAGTTCGCCGCCTACCACCTGCGCAAGGGCGAGGCCCTCTACACGGCCGTGGTGATGCGCTACACGGACCAGGTGGACCCCAAGGGCGTGAACGACCTGGCGCTGGCCATCGCCAGGCGCAGCGGCATCGAGGAGGTGCGGGCCATCCAGCCCGGCCAGGTCATCAAGATCCCCCAGGAGCTCCTGGCCGACCCCTTCCAGGCCGAAGGTTCGGTGGCCCTGGCCGAGGAGCGCGAGGTGCGCGCCGAGGTGCGGCGCACCACCGTGGCGGAGGCCGGCCCCCGGCTCAAGGGCATCCGCATCGTCCTGGACGCCGGCCACGGGGGCGTGGACAAGGGCGCCGCCGCCAACGGGGCCTGGGAGTCCGATTTCGTCTACGACATCGCCATGCGCGTGCGCAGGCTCCTGGAGCAGGACACGGAGGCCGTGGTGTCCAGCACCATCCGCTACCCCAGCATCGGCTTCAAGGTGCGCGAGAGCATCACCCGCCCGACTTCCGACGCCGAGATCCTCACCACGCCGCCCTTCGCCAACGACGGAGAG
Source organism: Geothrix sp. 21YS21S-2 (assembly GCF_030846775.1). Lineage (NCBI taxonomy): Bacteria > Pseudomonadati > Acidobacteriota > Holophagae > Holophagales > Holophagaceae > Geothrix > Geothrix sp. 21YS21S-2. The sequence goes on along the minus strand of NZ_CP132910.1, from coordinate 1,458,310 downwards.
AGCCCCAACGCCGTGAGCGTGCACCTGCGCTGGGTGCTGGCCAACGACCTCTTCGCGGGCTTCTGCCGCACCGGGGACGCACGGAAGACGCTCTTCATCAGCTTCCACGCCGACAGCCTCCACCCCTCGGCCCGGGGCACCATGGTCTACGTGCCCGGGGCGTCGGGCGTGCCCTCCAGCTTCGCCCTGGGCGACCGCCGCGCCGCCCGGGTGAAGGAGATGAAGGTCGGCTCCCGCGTGGCCTTCTCCGCCCGGGAGCGGCTGCAGTCCGAGGCCCGCAGCCGCCTCTTCGCCGAGGCCCTCCTGAAGGCCCTGGGCCTCGACGACCTCCCCGTCCACGGCAACCGCCCCATCCGCAACGTCATCCAGCGCTCCGGCAAGAGCTTCGTCCCCGCCGTCATCCGCTACAACGCCGCGGCCACCAAGGTGCTCGTGGAGGTGGCCAACCTCACCAACGAGGACGACGTGGAGAACCTCAAGGACCCCGCCTTCCGGGAACGCTACGCCGAGGCCGTGGTGAACGCGGTGAAGGCCTTCTACCGGAGCTGACGTGAAAGTCTTCGCGCGGATCAACACCATCGGGTGGGCGCACCTCTGGACGTCCCGGGAAGCCTACGAGGACGGCGAGGCGTCGGTGCACTTCTTCAATTCCCGGATCGATCCGCGGTGGAAGGAGCTGGCGCTCACGGAGGACCAGCGGGCCCGGCTGGAGGCGGGTGAGCTGGTGGAGATCGAGGATCCCGGGTACCTGGAGGGGGAGGGGTAGAAGGGATCTTCCTCAGAGCCCCAGGCGCTTCTCCAGCGAGGTCCGCTCGTTCTTGAACCCGGCCACCTCCCGGGCCTCCTTCAAGGTCGCCAGGGCGGTTTCCTGCTGGCCCAGCCTAGCCTGGCAGGTGGCCCGCATGAGGGCCACCCAGCCGCGGTTGGCCTCGGTGGGATTGACGGGGTACAGCGCCAGGGCGGCCCGCCACTCGCCGGCGCGGGCCTTGTGGTCCGCGGCCAGGAGGACCAGGGGCTCCCTGTCCGGGCCCTTCTCGGGGGCCCGGGCCTGCCAGGACTCGATGTCCTTGGCGCGGGCCTCCGCCTTCTCCCCCTCCTCCAGGGGGCGGCAGAGGTAGAGCATGAGGGCCTGGATGCGCTCGGGGCCGGGGCGGGCCTTGAGGAGGGCGGGGCGGGCCTCCTTCCACTGGCGCAGGGAGACGGTGGCCTGGGCGCGCAGAAGGCTTTCATGGGGGCCTTCGGCCTTGGCGGGGAGCAGCGCCAGGGTGGCCTCGGGATCCGTGCCGGCGCCCAGGCCCTCCAGGGCGGCCTTGGCCAGGGCGGGCTGCTCCTTGGCGGGGACGGCGCGGGCCATGGCGCGGGATGCCTCGGGCAGGCCCTTGCGGGCCAGGGCGCGCGAGAGTTCGACGCGCTGGGCGGGGGTGAGGGAGAGGATGCTCTCGGCGTCCAGGACGGGCAGGAGGCGCTGGGGCTCCTTCTTCTCCAGGCACTCCCGGACGAGGCCCCGCACGGCCTCGGCCCGCAGGTCGGCCACGGGCTTGGCTTCGCCCGGAAGGGGCTTGGCGGCCCGGAACTGGCCCACCGTGTCCAGGGCGGCCTGCCAGTGGCCCTCCTTGACCGCGATGCGCAGATTGATCATGAGGGCCCTGCGGGTGGCGTCCTCCTTGCCCCCGGCCTTCTTCACCCGGGCCAGGAGGGCCTGGGCGTCGGGGTAGCCCTCGGCGTCCTTGGGCGGCAGGGAGCCGTCCGACAGCAGGGTGGCGAGGGCCATGCGGGCCTCGTCGGCCTCGGGGGAGGCGGGCTTGTCCTCGATGAGCTTCTGGAAGGTCTTGGCGGCGTTGCGGGAATCGCCCGTGGTGCCCAGGAGCTTGCCCCAGGCCAGGTTCAGGCGGGTAAGGTAGGCGCCCCGGGGATAGAGCTTGCGGTAGTCGGCCAGGACGCCTTCGGCCTCGGAGCGCTTCTCCCCGGCGCACAGGGCCTCCATGATGCCCACCAGGCCCTTCTCGGTGGGCTTGGCGGTTCCCAGCGGCTTGAGGGAACGCACGGTGTCGAGGCCCTCGGCGGCCCGGCCCTGGTCGGCCAGGCACCACAGGTACATCTCCTGGCACCGGCGCAGCGTCTCGGTCGGGAGGTCGGCGCCCAGGGCCTTGTTGAGGCGGGACTCGGCCTCCTTGGGCCGGCCGTGGTCCAGGGCGGCCTGGGCCATGGCGGGCTGGGCCTCGGGCAGGAAGGAGGAGTTGGGCCAGGTGGCCTCGAGCTTGTGGAAGGAGACGGCAGCGCGGGCGGTATCGCCCAGGCGGTCCTGGAGGAAGCCCTGGGCGAAGAGGACCGTCTCCCGCTCCTTGGCGTAGGTGCTCTTGAAATGGAAGCCGTCCAGCTGGTCCAGGACCTTGCGCTGGAACTTCTCGTCGCTGGAGGCCATGGCCTGGCGCGCCAGGGTCTCGGCCTGTTCATCCGTCATGCGCCCTTTGGGCGCCTTGGGTTCCGCCGCGCCCGCGGCAAGGGCCACCACCAGGAGGGCGGCGGTGAGGCCTCTCACGGCTTCCACCCCGCCAGGAGGGCCTTGCGGGCGGCATCGAACCGCTCCTGGTCCAGGACGCCCTTGGCCCGGAGGTCCTTGAGCAGCTGGAGGCTGCCCGATTCGGGGGTGCGGGGGTCCATGCGCTGGGCCAGCATCTCCATGCGGCCCTGGATGGCTTCCAGCCGGCCGATGCGCTCCTCCAGCTCCCGCACCCGGACCTTGAGGTCGTCCCGCTCCCGGATGAGGTGGGCCCGCTCCACGATGCGCCGGAGGGTCTGCCGGAAAGCCTCGATCTGGAGGGGCTTGTTCACGAGGCCGTAGGCGCCCTTGTCCATGGCCTCCGTGGCCTCCCGCACCGTGCCGTAACCACTGAGCACCAGGACGGTGCAGCTGGGGTTCCGGGCCAGGGCGGCCCTGAGCACGTCCATGCCGGTCTTGCCGGGCATGACCAGGTCTGTAAGTACAAGATCGTAGGGCGGATGCGCCTTGCCAAGGAGGTCGTCGGCCTCTTCGCCGGAGGAGGCGGGGGTCACCAAGAAGCCTTCGGCCGTCAGGAGTTCCTGCAGGGTCTCCAGGAGGATGAGGTCGTCATCCACCAGGAGGAGGCGCTGGGGGGGGAGATGGGATGGGATGATGGGGGGTGGCACGTGGGTTCACCGAAGCTATATCTATTGTTTCGGATGGGGACGGCGCGGACCCAAGTTTTTTTTTCCTAATATTGATTAGGCCCTCATGCGGCGCCTTTGAGGCGGTACACATAGGCCAGCACCTGGGCCACGGCCTGGTAGAGTTCGCCCGGAATGGGCTTGTCCAGGTCCACGTTGTGGTAGATGGCCCGGGCCAGCGGCGGGTTCTCCACGATGGGCACCCCGGACTCCTTGGCCCGCTCCCGGATCTTGAGGGCGAGGTGGTCCACGCCCTTGGCCACGAGGATGGGGGCGGCGGTGGTGGGGTCGTAGCGCAGGGCCACGGCGAAGTGGGTGGGGTTGGTGATGACCACCGAGGCCTTGGGGACCTTGGACATGATCCGGCGCATGGCCGCGGCAAATATCAGGGACTTCTGCTTGCCCTTGATCTCCGGGTTGCCTTCGGAGTCCTTGGCCTCGTCCTTCACCTCCTGCTTGGTCATCTTCATGCCCTCCTCGTGCTGGTGGCGCTGGTACAGGAAGTCCCCCGCGGCCAGGGCGATCATCACGAGCATGATGTCGCGGTAGAGCAGGAAGATGGTCTGCCGGAAGTACTCCAGCGCCTGGGCCATGGGGTAGGTCATGGTGGCCAGGATGGCGGGGAGGCGCGGCACGACCACCAGGTAGGCCACCCAGGCCACGATGAGGAACTTCAGGATGCTCTTGAGGAGGTTGGCCACGGACTGGGGGGAGAACAGCTTCTTGAAGCCCGAGGCGGGGTTGAGCTTGTTGAATTTCGGGACCAGGAGCTTCATGTGGAAGCTGAAGCCGTGCTGCATGAACTGGTTGGCGAGGGCCAGGAGGAAATTGGCCACCAGGAAGGGGCCCAGGATCCTGCCGACCATCTGGAGCAGGCTGAGCGCCAGGGCATGGAGGTTGTTCTCCACGAGGAAGCCGGCCTGCCCGGACTTCCTGAGGATGAAGGTCATGGAGGCGGCGAGCCCGCCGACGGTGGCCGCGCCCAGGGACAGGAAGAGGAAGAAATTGGCCCAGAGCATGATCGTGGCGTCCAGGTCCGCCACGCGGAGGATCGAGCCTTCCTCCTTGGCCTTCTGCCTGCGTTTGGGTGTCGCCTTCTCGGTCCTTGAGGGATCAGCCATGGCTCACCAGCAGCCGCAGGGCCTCCCGGGGCGCGGCCTCCAGGAGGGGCCCGACCCAGGGGGAGAACTCCCGCAGGATGATGCCCAGGAGGATGAGGCCAATGGCGATCTTCAGCGGGAACGTGAGGGTGATCAGGTGGAGCTGGGGCATGAACTTGCCCGCGATGCCCGCGATGAAGTCGACGATGAAGAGCGTGAAGAGCACCGGAAAGGCCAGCTGGAAGCCCTTCACGAGGATCTGGCCCATCAGGACCACCACCAGCTGCGGATTGACGGCGAGGGTCCCGCCCATGGGGAGGATGCGGTAGCTCTCCACCAGGGCCCGGATCATCTGGTGGTGGAGGCCCGAGACGAGGATGAGGAGCATCGTGACCTGGTTGAGCAGCGATCCCGAGACGGCCACGGGGTGCGCGCTCACGGGATCCAGGAACTGCACGAAGGAGAACCCCATCTGGGTGTCCATGAGCTGGCCGGCGAAGGAGACCATGTCCACGATCCAGCTCACGGCCAGGCCCATGAGGAGCCCCGCGGCAAGCTCGGTGACCATGACCCCGGTGAGGTCCCACATGGTCTCCACCGGCGCCCGGGGGGCGCCCGCCAGGGGGGTGATGATCGCGGCGAGGAGCACCACCAGGGCCACCCGGGCCTGGAGGACCACCCGCGCCTGCCCGAAGCCCGGCATCGTGGCCAGGAGCCCGGTGAGCCGCACGATGGTGAGCATGAACACGAGGACCCTGGCCTGGGTGAAGACCCAGAGCGCGGGGTTCCCGAGGAGGGAGGGCATCAGTTGAGCGCCTTGATGACGCCGTTCCACTCCGTGAACATGCGCGTGGTGAAGTGGAGCAGGAGCCGCATCATCCAGGGGAAGCACAGCACCACGGTGGCCATGACGGCCACGACCTTGGGCACGAAGGCCACGGTCTGGTCCTGCAGGCTGGTGACCACCTGGAAGACGGAGATGGACAGGCCCACGATCATGGAGACGATGAGGGCGGGCCCGGCGACGTAGAGGGCCGTCCTCAGGGCGTCCCGGGCGATGTCGACGATGACGAGTTCGTTCATGCTCTCTTCTCCATCAGCCCGTGAACCCGCGCACCAGCGAGCCCACGATGAGGTACCACCCGTCCACCATCACGAAGAGCAGGATCTTGAACGGCAGGGAGATGACCACCGGCGGCAGCATCATCATGCCCATGCTCAGCAGGATGGAGGCCACCACCATGTCCACGATGAGGAACGGGAGGAAGATCATGAAGCCGATCTCGAAGGCCGTCTTGAGCTCCGAGATGAGGAAGGCCGGCATGAGTACCTCCATGGGGACGTCGGCCTTGGTCTGGGGCGTGGGCGCCTTGGCGATGCCCAGGAACAGGCCGATGTCCTTCTTCCGGGTGTGCCTGAGCATGAAGACCTTCAGGGGGGCGGCGGCCTTGTCCAGGGCCTGGTCCACCGTGAGTTCGTTGCGGTTCAGGGGCTGCAGGACGGTGGTGTTTATCTCGCGCCCCACGGGCGCCATGATGAAGAAGGAGAGCACCAGGGCCAGGCTGATCAGCACCTGGTTGCTGGGGGTGGAGGCCGTGCCCATGCCCTGGCGCATGAAGCCCAGCACGATGATGATGCGGATGAAGCAGGTCGTGGTCATGAGGATGGTGGGCGCCAGGGTGAGCACCGTCAGGAGCAGCACCGCCTGGAGGGTGGCGCTCAGGGCCGGTCCCTGGGGGGCCTTGCCGAAGTCGACGGTCACGCTGGGCAGGCTCGCGGGGGCCTGCTGGGCGTGGAGGGCCGCGCCGGCCAGGAGAAGGAGAAGCAGTACGGGCCAGAACCTTCTCACGGCTTCTCCCCCCGCATCATGGCTTCCACGTCCCGCACGGCCATGGGCGTGGCGATGTCGGACTCGCGGGCCAGGGCCTGGGCGAAGTCCGCGGGGCCCCCGGCCTCCACGCTGTCCAGGCGGGCCAGGAGGGTGACGCCCTGGGGGCCGAGGGCGATGAGGAACTTCTCGTCGTCGGCCCGGAGGATGGAAACGAAACGGCGGTCGCCCAGGGCCAGGGTTTCCTCGACGTTCAGGCGGGCGCCCCCGCTGCCGGGAAGCCGCTTGGCCCCCCACCTGCGGAAGGCCCACAGCCCGCCGCCGGCCAGGCCCAGCACGATGAACATGGATCCCAGTGCCCGCCAGCCTGACGGTGCGCTGGTCTGGTCCCGGCCCTGCGTCGGTTTACCGTCATCCGGCACATATTTCTCCTGCAGGGCCCGCTCGGAGGGGCCCGGCGCCGGCGCCTGGGCCAGGGCCCACGGCCCCGACACCAGGAGGATTCCAGACAGGATGAGGCCTTTGATCGACACGACGGACTCCCGACACAGCGGGAGGAGGGTGCGACGGCCGTGCCAATACGGAAAAGAGGCCGGCAAGCCGGCCTCTTTCCAACGCGTTTGGTTCAGGCTACTTGGCGGGGACTTCCACTTCCACGGCCAGTTTCCAGCCGCCGGCGGCCTTCTTCCAGATGTGGACGTAGTTGGAGGTCTGGGGGCCGGAGGGGTCCTTGCGGGTCAGGGTGCCGCGGGAGTAGCCCAGGTCGCCGCCGCCGGAGATGACGGCCTCGGTGGGCTGGAAGGTCACGGCATAGGGGTCCAGGTAGCGCTGCAGGCTGCCGGCGCCCTCGAGGGGAAAGCGGCCCTTGCGGTAGAGGCGGACGTTGGCGTCGACGCGGGCCTTGTAGGCGTTCTGGATGTTCTTGGCGGCCTCCTCCCCGAAGGCGGTGTCCAGGGCGGTGAGCTCGCTTGAAGCGGTGGGGCTGACGGAGGGAGCGGCAGGCAGGGCGGCGGTGCTGCGGGGCAGGGCGGCCGGGGCGGGCAGTTCGCTGGGATCGGGGGTGGAGACGCCGATGTCCAGGCGGACCTTCCAGGGGGAGCCGGCGTCCCGCTGCCAGATGCTCACGAACCAGCCGTAGGAGGCGTCCGGGGCGTCCTTGGAGCTCCTGAAGGTGTAGGGGCCCGTGGAATAGCCCAGGTCGCCGGCGGCGGAGGTCTCGACGCGGATGGGGAACCACAGGAGGGAGGCGCCCATCTCCAGCTGGGTGCCGTAGTAGGCCAGGCCGTTGACGGCCCGGGGGATGAAGACCAGCCCGTCCTTGTGGAAGGCGCCCATGAAGGCGGCCCGGATGCCGTCCTTGGCGGACTGGTCCGTGAAGGCGTATTCCGCCGCCACGAGGCTTTGCGCTGCGGGCGTGAGGGCCGGCCCGGTCTGGGCCACGGCTGAGGCTAGGACGAAGGTGAGGGGCAGAAGCAGCATCAAATACTCCACAAAAGTTCGGTAAGTGGATGATACCGCCAAGGCCCTATCCTGTTGGTTACAACTTTCCCCGGGGCCCGCCCATGCTACCCGCCGTCATCCTTGCCGCAGGCGCCTCCCGGAGGCTGGGCCGGCCCAAGCAGCTGGAGCGCTACCAGGGGGAGTCCCTGCTCCGCCGGGCCGTGGCCGCCGCGGGCGCCTGCGGCCCGGTGGTGGTGGTGACCGGCTGCCGCGCAGAGGAGATCGAAGGGGAGCTGCGGGGCCTTGCCGTGCGGGTGGTCCACAACCCGGGCTGGGAGGAGGGCATGGCCAGCTCCATCCGCGAGGGGGTGCGGGCCCTGGGCGAGGGGGCCGAGGGGGCCCTCTTCCTGGTGTGCGACCAGCCGGCGGTGGACGCCGTCCTGGTGGGGAGGCTCCTGGCCCGGTGGCGCGGAGCGCCCGTGGCCTGCGCCTACGGGGGCGTCCGGGGCATCCCCGCGATCCTTCCGGCCCGGGCCTTTCCCCAGCTCCTGGCCCTCGCCGGCGACACGGGCGCCCGGGGCCTGCTCCAGGGGGACGACGTGGTTGAGGTCCCTTTTCCCGAGGGGGCGTGGGACGTGGACGAACCCGGGGACCTCTGACGATGCCATGAGGCCCCTCGTTGCCGGTTGCTCGTGCGGATGGCCGGACCGATCCTGAGGGTCCGGAGGTCCCCCATGCGTCCAGCGCCCCTCGGCCTGCAGGGGGGCCTCCTGGTGCGGCTGACGCGGCGGCTGCAGTTCCGGGCCGGGGTGGAGGCCGCCTCCACGATCCTGGATTCCGCCACCACCCGGTGGCAGGCGGGAATCACCTATGCCTTCCAGGTTCCCCTGGGCCATACTTCACCCACGAACCCAATGAGGTGAAGGCCCCAGGAGGCGCGATGCACGCACTCGTCGTCCATGCCCATGAAGAGCCGCATTCCTTCAACGGGTCCATGACCCGTGTGACCCAGGACGCCCTCCAGGCGCTGGGCCACACCGTGACCGTGTCCGACCTCTACCGCATGGGGTTCAAGGCCGTGGCCGACGGCGAGGATTTCCTGGAGCGCCGGGACAAGCACTACCTCAAGCGGCAGCTCGAGGAGAAGGCGGCCCTGGAACTGGGCACCCTCGCCCCCGACATCGTCGCCGAGCAGCAGAAGCTGCTGGCCGCGGATCTGGTGATCCTCCAGTTTCCCCTGTGGTGGTTCTCCATGCCCGCCATCCTCAAGGGCTGGGTGGACCGGGTGATGGCCATGGGCTTCGCCTACGGCGGGGGCATGCGGTACGACGAGGGCGGCCTGAAGGGGCGCAGGGCGATGCTCTCCATCACCACCGGCGGCCCCGAAGGCGCCTATTCAGAGTTCGGCCTCAACGGGGCCATGGACCGGATCCTCTTCCCCATCCAGCACGGAATCCTCTACTTCTGCGGCCTGGAGGTGCTTCCGCCCTTCGTGGTGTGGGGCCCGGCCCGTCTCACCGACACCGGGCGCCTGGCCGAACTGGAGCGCTGGCGCCGGCACCTGGCGGCGCTGGACACGCTGGAGCCCATCCCGTTCCATCCCCTGGCGCACTACGACGAAGGCATGCAGCTGAAGGCGGAATACCGGCAGGTCAGCTCCGGGGAATAGGCATCCCGTGCATGCGCAGGAACGACAGCTTGTCCCAGTACCCCCGCTGGAACACGATCCTGTCCTCCACCACGCGGAAGAACCCGCACCCCCTCAGCCCGAGCGGATCGCGCCACTCCAGGATGGCCCACTCGCCGTCCTCGAAGATGTTCTCCACGATGCAGATCATCTCGGCGGCCCGGAAGCCCTCGGCGAACATCCTGCGGATGGCCTCCCGGCCCTCCACGGGGGCCTCGGCGACCTGGTGGTTCACGGCGTCCTCGGCGTAGAACGCGGCCAGGCCGTCGGGGTCGGCGCGGTTGAAGGCCTTCGCCCAGGCCATGACGAGTTCCTTGGGACGCATGGGATGTCTCCTCACGGGATTATACAGCCGGTTCCCGGCGCCAGGCCCAGAGCAGGGCGATGGCCGCGGCCAGCACCAGCACGCCGGAGACGCTGGCCTCCAGGCCGAATGCGCCGCCGGTCACCCATTCGGGGCGCGCCTGGAGCACGGGGTGGAGCCATCCCCTGGACGCGCCGGTGCCGCTGACGCTGAAGCCGAAGACGCTGCCCTGGGCCCAGTTCCAGCCCAGGTGGATCCCCACGGGCAGGGCGAGGCTGCGGGTGCGCAGGTAGGCCAGGCCCAGGAGGACGGCGGCCATGGCGATGTTGAGGGTGCCCCAGACGCGCGCGCTCCCGTGCATGCCCTGGTTGCCCCAGTGGGCCAGCGCGAAGAGGGCGGCCAGCACCAGCTGGGCGCCCCAGGGCCCCAGGCCGTCCACCATCCGCTGGAAGCAGAAGCCCCGGAAGAGGCTCTCCTCGAAAAGGGCGACCAGGAGGAAGGAATAGAAGCCGTAGCCCAGGACCCGGAAGGCGCGGTGGGGATCCAGCTCGAAGCGCACGCCGCCGGCGGCCCAGGTGAGCCCCGCGGCCGCGGCGATGAGGACCGCGCCCAGCGCGGTGCCCCAGGCCAGTTCCGCCAGCCACCGCCGGTCCAGGCGCCAGCCCAGGTCGGCCAGGCGCTCCCGGCGGCGCCGGGTGACGGCCCAGGCCGCGGCGAGGGTGATCAGGAAGGGGACGGGCTCGAACCAGGCCCGGCCGACCCCGAGGCGCTTAAGGAACCGGGCCCCGGTCCCGAGGACCACCGACGCCACGATCAGGAGTGCGAGGTAGATGAGGATCCACCATCCGTTGCGCAGGCTGCCGCGCTCGTCGAAAAAGATCCGCCTCAAGGCCGGCTCCTCTGGAAAAAGGGCGGGAGCGCGGTTCCCCGCGTTCCCGCCCCGGACCTGCGTCGTGACGGACTACTTGATGGTGAGGTTCCGGGCCTGCATGAGGTTGCCCACGGCCTGCTCCAGGGCCGTGACGACCTTGGCGTAGTTGATCTGGGCCTGCAGCTCGGCGCTCTTGGCGTTGTCGAGGTTGGTCATGACCTGCAGGACGACGAAGTTGGTGCTCATGCCGTTCTCGAACTTCTTCTGCTCGGCCTCGAGGTTCTTCTGCTGGTAGTAGCGGGTCTTTTCCGCGGCCTTCACGCCCTTCTCGGCGGCCTCGACGTTGCGCACGGCGGTGCGGACCTGGAGGGTGATGCTCAGCTCCTGGTCCCGCAGGCTCAGCTCGCTGCTGCGAAGGCTGGCGCGGGCGGCGGACAGGTTGCCCTTGGCGGCGCGGTTCTGGATGGGCATGGAGAACTGGAGGCCGACGGTGTAGCCGGGATACTTGGCGCCGGTCAGGTCCTTGTTGACGGGACTCAGCGAATCGTAGTTGTTGGAGTTGCCGGTGTAGGTGCCGAAGGCGGAGAGCGTGGGCAGGGTCTTGTTCTCGGCGACCCTGGCGTTGAGCTGGGCCACTTCCTTGCCGATGCGGGCGGCCTTCAGCTCCACGCGGCGCTCGAGGGCCATCTTCACCGCGGCGGCCTCGTCGAGCTGCGTGTGGGCGAGGGTGGGGGAATCGGTGCTGTCCAGGGAGGTGGGACGCTCGGCGTTGGGATAGAGCGAGCGGATGAGGGCGTCCTTGGCGTTGGCGAGCGAGGCCTCGGCGGCGATGATGTCCTGCTCGGCCTGGGCCACCTGGGCCTCGGCGCTGGTCACGTCGATGGGCGCCATGGTGCCCACCTGCATGCGGATCGTGTTCTCCTTGAGCTGCTTCTGGGCCAGCTCGAGGGACACCTTCTTGTTGGCCAGGTAGCGCTCGGCGTAGACGAGATCCCAGTACTGGCCCTCGGTGCTGGCGACGAGGTTGATGATGGCCAGCTGGAACGTGTAGTCCGCGGCCTGGGCGTTCTTCTGGGCCACGACCATGGGGGCGGTGGTGACTTCCCGGCCGAAGCCCGCCAGGAGGTTCTGGCTGTAGGTCGCGGAAAGGGCGCCGGTGTAGGGGTAGGAATTGCTGGAGGGGACGTCGGGCGTGCCCAGGGTCAGCCCGCGGTAGTAGCTGTAGACCGGGGCGTACTCGAACTTGACGCTGCCGCCCCACACGAAGGCCTTGCCCACGTCCACGGTCAGGCTGCGGCCGTAGGAGGTGTACTGGGAGGCCACCGCCGTGGAGGAGCCCTTGAACAGGGGCGAATTGGAGGCGGTGTCGATGCGGGAGGACTGGGCCTGTCCCGAGAGGTTCCAGTCGAAGACGCCCTGGCTGGTCAGGTAGCCGGACTGGGTCTGCTCGCGGGCCTGCCGGGCGATGTCCACCTGCAGGTTGTTCTGCAGGGAGATCTGGATGGCCTCCTGGAGGCTGAGGTGCTTCCCTTCGGGAGCCGGGGTCTGGGCCACCAGGCTGTAGCACATTGCGAAGACGGGGACCATGGAGGCACGAACCATCACCACTCCTTAGGTGTCAAATGGATGAAACTCGATCAATCGGCATACGAACAAGAATAGAGCGGGTTTAGCCGCAACCCTATCTGAGCATGAACGGCCGGGAGGCCAAGGGCAAGGGGTATTTCACCGGGTGTTGAAATAGGCCGGGTCCCCGTAGGAATGGAGGGGGCCGACGGGAAAAGGTTTAGGGAACCGGCGCCCCGAGTTGCTTGCGGAGGCGGCGGAGGGCGGCCTTGGAGCCCTCCCACATCATGAGGTCGTGGGCCTCCTGGAACCCGCACCAGCGGTATTCGCTGTGCTCGTCCAGGGCCAGCCGCACCTGCGCGCCGGGCTCCACTTCCATGTGGAAGCAGATCTCCCGGTTGAACCGGGGGGGGCCGGAGGGGAGGCCCAGGATGGAGGGGTCCATCCAGAAGCTGTGGGTGAAGGCCATGTCGGTGAGGGTGCCCGTGAGGCCCGTCTCCTCCAGCAGCTCGCGGTGGGCGGTGGCCTCGGGGGCCTCCCCCGGCTCGATCATGCCGGTGACGCTGGACCACCAGAGGCCCTGGTCGGGGTTGCGCAGCATGACCAGGATCTCCACCCCGGCGGGGCTCCGGCGCCAGGTGAGGGCGGAGACGCTGCGGCTGGGGGCCGGCGCGGGCTGCACGTCCAGGCCCAGGGTCGCGGCCATGTGGGCCTGGAGGCTGTCGGCGGCCTGGTCCCAGGTGGGGGCGGCGTCCCCCAGAAGCGAGGCCAGGGAGCACACGCCCTTGTCGGTGATGCCGCAGGGCGTGATCCAGCGGAAATGGGCCAGGTCAGGGGCGACGTTGAACGCGATGCCGTGGGTGGCGATCCAGCGGTTGAGGTGGATGCCCAGGGCCCCCAGCTTCTCCAGGCCCCTGGGGGTCTCGACCCACACGCCGGGGAAGCCCTGGAGCCGGTCGGCCTTGACGCCGAAATCGGCGGCGCAGCGGATCATGGCCTCCTCCAGGCCCCGCACGAGCCGCCCCACGTCCTCGCGGCCCCCCTTGAGGTTGCAGATGGGGTAGACCACGACCTGGCCCGGGCCGTGGTACGTCACCTGGCCGCCGCGGTCGGTCTCGAAGACCTCCACGCCGCGTTCCTCCAGGAAGGCGTCGGTCACGTGGATGTCCTGGCGGGTGGCGTTGCGGCCCAGGGTGAAGACGGGGTTGTGCTCGAGCACGAGGATCTGGTCGGGCCGGGTGCCGTCCTTGACGTACTCGGCCATGGCCTTCTGCATGCGGAGCCCCGCGGCGTAGAGCACGTGGCCCAGACGTCGGAACTGCGCGGGTCTGGATTGGGTGAAACCGATTCCTGTCATCTCTTCAGACTAACATCAGAGGGAGAGATCGTCGTCGGCCAGGGCCTTCTCGGTCTGGGCCCTCCGGTAGGCCAGGAGGCGCTCCCGGAGGCCCGGGTCCCCCAGGGCCAGGATGGCCGCCGCCAGCAGCGCGGCGTTGGTGGCCCCGGCCTTGCCGATGGCCAGCGTGCCCACCGGGATGCCCGCGGGCATCTGGACGGTCGACAGGAGGGAATCCATGCCGTCCAGGGCCCACCCCTTCATGGGGACGCCCAGCACCGGCAGGTGGGTCTTGCCAGCGCAGACGCCGGCGAGGTGGGCGGCGCCGCCGGCGGCGGCCACCAGGACCCGGATCCCCCGGCCCTCGGCGTCCAGGACGTAGTCGATGACCTTGTCGGGGGTCCGGTGGGCGGAGGCGACGTGGGCCTCGAAGGCCACGCCCAGCGCGGCCAGGGTGCGCGCGGTCTCCTTCATCGTCTCCCAGTCGGACCTGGATCCCATGAGAATGCCCACGAGGGGGTTGGCTGATTGCATTGGCGCTCCTTGACCAGGGAAAACCATTATCATGGGGGTATGGATCCAATGAACATCTCTTTGGGGGACATCCCCCTCCGCACCATCCTCATCGTGGATGATGATGCGATCGTGCGCAGGTATCTGGAAGCCCAGCTTTCGAGGCTCGGGTGCCGGCTGGCCTTCGCCGAGGATGGGGTGGAGGCCATGGTCCGCATCGAGGAGGACCGGCCCGACCTGGTGCTGCTGGACATCGTCATGCCGGGCCTGGACGGGTTCGAGGTGTGCCGCCGCATCAAGGGCAGCCTCGCCACGCAGCACATCCCCGTCATCCACTTCACCTCGCTGGGCCAGGAGGCCAAGGAGCGGAGCTTCGAAGCGGGCGCCGATGATTTCCTCAACAAGCCGCTGAACATCGTGGAGCTGCGGAGCCGGGTGCGCAGCCACCTCCTGATCCAGAGCCTCCAGGAGGAGCTCAAGGCCAACCAGGGCATGCACCGCGCCTGGCGCTGGGAGGAGCAGCCCAAGGCCCGGATCCTGGCGGTGATCGCCGACATCGACCTGCGGGAATGGGTGGTGGACAAGCTCCGCACCCAGGGCCACGACGTGCTGTGGGCCGACTCGCTCCGCGCGTGCCTGGACAGCATGGGGCAGGGGCTGCCCGATCTCATGGTCATCGACCACCAACTGCCCGACGGCGCCGCCGGCGACTTCGTGGGCCACCTGCGGAATTTCGCCAAGAGCCGCGACCTGCCGGTCCTCATGCTCTGCTCCCGCGAGGCCATGGAGCGCAAGCAGGTGGGGGGCGACGCGGGCCCCATGGACTACCTCGTCGTGCCCACCAACGGCACGGAGATGCGCGTTCGCGTGGACGTGCTGCTGCGTGAGGGCCGCCTCCTGGCGGGCCGCAGCGCCGACCGCATCGGGCTGGAGCGGGATCTGCTCGTGGACCCGCCCACCGGCGCCTATTCGGAGGCCTTCCTGGAGGCCCACCTCACCCTCGTGCAGGGCTGGCTGGCCAAGGCCCACCAGCCCCTTTCCCTGCTGGGCGCGGGCTGCTACCAGCAGGTCGCGGGGTGGCTCGAGGCCAAGGAGCACATGGTCCGAAGCGCCCGGTTCCTGAGCGCCGGCCTGAGGCAGGGCGAGGCCCTCTGCAGGGTGGCGGACCGCACCTTCGTCCTGCTCCTGCCCGGCACCGACGCCAAGGGGCTGGAGGAGCGCATCCAGGCCCTGTACAAGAGCGGCTTCACCGGGACCCTGGCCGGGCTCCCGGTGCCCCCCGGCGCCTCCGCCGGCACCGTCCTGCGCGGTCTCGCCCAGGTCCTGCAGAAGGGCCAGGGCTCCACGGCGATCCTTTGAAGGTCCTGGTGGCCGGAGGCGGGGCCGCGGGCATGATCGCGGCCTGGCGCGCCGCCGCCGTGGGCTGCGAGACCACGCTCCTGGAGGCCAACGACCGCCTGGGCATGAAGATCCGCATCAGCGGCGGCGGAAAGTGCAACATCACCCACGACGGTCCCGTGGCCGCGGTGCTGGCGGCCTTCCCCAAGGCGCAGGCCCGCTTCCTGCGCCCGGCCCTGCACGCCTTCACCAACCAGGACGTGCTGGACCTCCTGGCCCGGGAGGGCGTGCACGCCCAGGCCCGGGACAACGGCCGCGTGTTCCCCGTGGACGGCCCGGGATCGGCCGCCAAGGTCACCGCCGCGTTCGAGGCCGTGGTGCGCCGCGCCGGCGTCCAGGTGCGGCTGGGGGCCCGGGTGCGGGCCCTGGAGGGGGAGGCGCCGGCCCTGACGGCCCTGGTGATGGAGGACGGCACCTGGCTCCGGGCGGACCGCTTCATCCTCGCCACAGGCGGCGCCAGCTATCCCAGGACCGGCACCCGGGGCGAGCTCCTGGCGGCCCTGGGGGCCCTGGGCGTGCCCGTGAGCCCCTGGTTCCCCGCGCTGGCGCCCATCCCCCTGCGGACCCCGCGGCCCGAATGGGAGGGCGTCGCCCTGCGGGAAGGCGCGCTCGTGCTCAAGGCGGGGCCGGGGGGCAAGGTCCTGGACCGGTTCAGGGGCGACATCCTCTTCACCCGGACCGGCATCTCCGGCCCCGCCGCCCTGGAGCTGAGCCGCCCGGCCGAAGCCGCCCGCAGGGCCGGGGCCGCGTGGCTGGGCTACGACCTGGGCGCCGGGGACGTGGACGGGGACCTGGTGGGGCTCCAGCAGGCCAATCCTCATCTCGCCGTGCGGACCTGGCTGGGCCGCTGGCTCCCGGAGCGCGTGTGCGCGCCGGCGCTGGCGGAACGGGGCATCGGCCTGGATCAGCGGATGAAGGATCTGCCGCGGGCGGCGCGGAAGGATCTGGCGGCGCTGTTGGAGGGCTTTCCGCTGGGGGAGCCGGGGCGGGTGGACCTGGAGAAGGGCGAGGTCTCGGCGGGAGGCGTCCTGCTTTCCGCGGTGGATCCGAGGACGATGGCGGTCAAGGGGTGGGACAACCTGCGGGTCTGCGGGGAGCTGCTGGACGTGGACGGGCCGGTGGGGGGCTACAACCTCCAGGCGGCGTTCAGCACGGGCTTTCTGGCCGGGAGCCCCGGTTGAACGCAGGCCAAGGCCTGCTTTTGTTTCCTTCCTCGGCGAACCTCGGCGATGCCTTCTGTTTCAAGCCTCTTCAACGCAATAATCCATTGCGCCGGCAGGCTTGGGGAAGAAATGCAGCGCCGAGGCAGCCGAGGGGCCGAGGCTCGCCGAGAAAAAAGTTGCCGGTCATCCTTTGCGTGACGTTTTCATTACCGGGGTAATTTTGACACCAGGCGACCCACTTCGGCCAGGATGGCGTCCCGGGACTGGGCGTTCACCTTGGCGCCGGTCAGGTAGGCGGTGACGTACATCGGCCGGCCACCCTTTGGGACGACGAGCGCGATGTCGTTGGCGGTGCCTGATTTCTCGAATCCGGAACCCGTCTTGTCCGCCACGTCCCAGGCGGGCGGAAAGCCGGCGCGCAGGCGGTGGGTGCCGGTGGTGGAGGTGGCCATCCAACCCTGCAGCCGGGCCTTGGAGGCGGCCGAGAGGGTGGAACCGGCCAGCAGCTCGCGCAGGGTGCGCGCCATGGCCTCCGGGGTGGTGGTGTCGCGCGGGTCGCCCGGGGGGACGTCGTTGAGTTCGGGTTCCTTGCGGTCCAGGCGGGTCGTGGGGTCGCCCAGCTTCCGGGCGAAGAGGGTGACGGCGCCGGGACCGCCGAGGGCCTCCAGGAGCAGGTTGGCGGCGGTGTTGTCGCTGACCTGGACGCTGGCGGCGCAGAGGTCCTCCAGGGACAGGGCGCCTTCGGCGGCCCGGGCCCGGGTGACGGGGGCGTAGTCCAGGAGGTCCTTTTCGCCGTAGGGCAGCAACCGGTCCAGGGCGGCCTGGCCCGCGTCCGCCTTGGCCAGCACGGCGGCGGCCAGGAGGACCTTGAAGGTGCTGCACATGGGGAAGCGTTCCCTGGAACGGTATTCCAGGATCTTCGCGCCGCCGGCGTCGAGGACGCACACGCCGAGGCGGCCCCGGCTCCTGCGCTCCAGGGAGCGGAGCTGGGGGGACTGGGCCGCCAGGACCGTCCCCAGCAGCGCCAGGGCCCAGATGCGCACTAGCCCTTGGCCTTCTTGAACTGGGCGATGATGTCGTCCACGGATTCCTTCTTGTCGTCGGCTTCCAGGGTGGCGTCGAAGATGTGCTCCTGGGTGGCGATGACCCGGTTGTCGAAGATCGCCTCCTCCCTGGGGGCGCCGCCCACCAGGGCGCCTTCGATGTTGAAGATGGCCAGGAGGCGGTTGAGGCCGTCCTTGAACTGCTTGAGGAGCAGCACCACCTTCTCCACCTTCTGCCGCGTGATGTCCTGGAACTGGAGGGTGTTCAGGATCTCGAAGGCCTCGTCGGCGACCGTGGTGAGGGGGGCCAGGCAGGCCTCCATGTCCGCGGGCGGGGGCGGGGGATTCATCTGGTGCTCGAAGAGGAACTCCAGGATCTCCTGGGCCAGCTGCGCGGGATCGGCGCCCTGGCTGGCCTTCTCCAGGTAGGTGTCCATCTGGGCGTGGAACTTCGCCTGGGCCTCCTGGGTGGCCAGCAGGGCCTTCACGGCGGCCTTGACCGAGGACTGGGCCTGGTCGCTGGCCGCCATGAGCACGTCGAGGCGGTTCATGACGTTCTGGGTGGCCTTCTCGGTGTCGGCGGTGATGGCGTCCAGCTGGGCCGCGAGTTCGGGCACCTGGGTGCTCTGCTGCTTCACGGAGCTGTCCAGCTGCTGGAGGTTCATCAGGGTGGAGTTGATGCTGGCCACCAGGGCCCCCAGCTCGCCCTTGGCCTGGATGTCGATCTGCTGGAAGATCTTGCCGTTGGTCATGTCCTCGGCGGCGCGGGCCAGGCGCTGGAGCTCGGTCTGGCTCTCCTGGTGGATCTCGGTGCGGATGGCCTGCACCAGGTCCAGGAGGGCGTCGAGGCGGTGGTCCAGGGCCTCGCCCCGCTCGCGGAACTCCTTCAGGAGGCCTTCCGGGTGGATCTCCTCCAGGCCGTTCTGCTCGCTGGGCTCGGTGGGGGTGAGGGCTTCCTGGTTTTCCATGGGATATCCCTGTGAGAGGT
Organism: Geothrix sp. 21YS21S-2; assembly: GCF_030846775.1. Taxonomy (NCBI): domain Bacteria; kingdom Pseudomonadati; phylum Acidobacteriota; class Holophagae; order Holophagales; family Holophagaceae; genus Geothrix; species Geothrix sp. 21YS21S-2. Next base: position 1,439,887 of record NZ_CP132910.1, on the reverse strand, counting down.
CCGGGTCAAGGGGCGGGACGGACGGTTATGGACGTTCCTTCGGTTAGTCCCCACGATTGCATAAGTTCCTTCGGAATACCAACGGTGTGGTCGTCCATGGCCTTGTTGAAGCGCACGGGTTCCACGGAGACGCCGTCGGGCCAGACGAGGCGCACGCTCGTCACCTGGCCGTAGGGCCCCATGCCCTGCCAGCGGGCTTCGGCGGCCCTGGACAGCTCCACGTGCTCGGCCTTCCGGAAGAGGGTGCCCTTCAGGGCCGAGGCCTTGAGGACGGCGTCGGGCTCGAGGATCGTGAGGCGGTGGGCCTCCTTGAGCTGCGCGCAGGCCTGGAGCACGCTCACCTCGCTCAGGCCGGTGGCCGCGATGACCTCCAGGAAGGTGCGGTACCCGTCCAGGAAGGGCAGGCACCTCCGGTCCTCCTGGAAGATGCGCAGGCCCTGGGTGAGGGCCGGTTCCTGGAGGCGGGGCCAGGGCACCACCTGGAGGCTGGGGAAGATGCCGCGCAGGTGCTTGCGGGAATCCGCGGTGCGGGCGGCCTCCATGAGCAGGTCCGGCACGGAGCGCCGGATGGTGGTGGGCGCCTTGAACTTGGTGGAGACGAACTCGAATTCGCCCCGGTCCCACTCCAGGATCTCGAAGGCGCCGGATTCCCCGAGGGTGCCGCCGATCTCCGCGTGGACCACGTCGCCGTTGAGGACGTAGAGGACCCCGGAGAGCTTGGCCTGGTTGACGAGGAGCTTGCCGGTCTTGCGGTTCACGTTCAGGAGCTGGACCACGTCCATCAGGGAGATGCTCTGCAGGTTGCCGCGGAGGGTGGACATCAGTCGCCCTCCCGCCGCCTGGAGATGCCCCGGTTCCTTTTCATTGACCGCCTTCGTTGATGGTCGAGATCATCTCGCGGACCGCCTTGTCCAGGCCCACGAGGAGGGCCCGGCCGATGATGGAGTGCCCGATGTTGAGCTCCTCGAGCTCCGGGATCGCGGCCACGGGGCCGACGTTGAAGAGGCTGAGCCCGTGCCCCGCCAGGACCTTCAGGCCGAGCTTGGAGGCCAGGCGCGAGGCCTCGCGCAACCTGTTCAGCTCGGGGACCGGATCGGCGCCGGGGGTGACGTCGGCGTAGACGCCGGTGTTGAACTCCACCGCCTCGGCCTCCAGCTTGGCGGCCATCTTCACCTGCTCCTGCTGGGGGTCGATGAACAGGCTCACGCGGATCTCGGAGGCGTGCAGCTCGCGGATGATCTGGCGGAGGTGGGCGTGGAGGAAGAGCGCGTCCAGGCCGCCCTGCGTGGTGAGCTCCTCGCGGGTCTCGGGCACGAGGGTGACCCACGCGGGCTTGATGGGAACCACCGCCTCCATGGCCTCGGAGGTGGCGGCGCACTCGACGTTGAGGGGCACGGCCAGCACCTCCTTCAGGACCTTGACGTCCCGTTCCTGGATGTGCCTGCGGTCGGCGCGGAGGTGGACGGTGATGCCGTGGGCGCCTGCGCTCTGGGCCATGAGGGCCGCCGCGACGGGTTCGGGCTCGTGACCGCCCCGGGCCTGGCGGATGGTCGCCACGTGATCGATGTTGACACCAAGGCGTACGGGCAATTCGGACTCCAGGCGGAAGTTGTCAGGGCAAGGTCAGGCTTCCAGCCTAGCAGAATCAGGCCAGGGCGAGGTCCGCCCGGGCCGCGATTTCCAGGGTCCGGAGGGCCTCCTCCATCAGGGCGGAGCTCCGCGCCTCCACCATGAGGCGGAGCTTGGGCTCGGTGCCCGACCAGCGCACGACGACGCGGAGGTCCTCGCCGTGGTCCGCCTGGAGCGCGGCCATGGCCGAGGTCAGGCGCGGGCACGCCTCCACGGGCCGGCGGTCCCGGGCCAGGATGTTCACGAGGCGCAGGGGCCAGGCCTGGAAACGCCAGGACCAGCGGTCCCCTTCCGGCCGCCGGAGGAGGGCCCGCAGGGCCGCAAGCGCCGTGGCCAGGCCGTCGCCGCTGGGCCCGACGTGCTTCTGGATGACGTGGCCGGAGGCCTCGGCGGCCAGGTCCCACTGGAGCCTGCCCAGTTCCCGGAGCATGAACTTGTCGCCCACCTGGGTGCGCACGAAGGGGATGGCGAGCCCCGCGAGGGCCTCCTCCAGGCCGGCGTTGCTCATGAGGGTGCCCACGACGCCCGGGATGGTCTCGCCTCGCGCCGAAAGGTCCTGGGCCAGGAGCCAAAGGAGCTGGTCCCCGTCCACCAGTTCGCCCTGGGGATCGACCATCAGGCACCGGTCGCCGTCGCCGTCGAAGGCGATGCCGAGGGCGGCGCCGCGCTCCCGGACCTGGGCGGCGAGGCCGTCCAGGTGGGTGGAGCCCACGCCGACGTTGATGCGCGCGCCGTCGGCGGGCACGCCCATCCAGTGGACCGTCCCGCCCCGGAAGACGTGGGGGGCCCAGGGCGCGGTGGAGCCGTGGGCGCAGTCCACCACCATGGAGAATCCGCCGGGCAGGTCCAGGGGCTCCAATTGGCGGATGTACTGCAGCGGAAGGGCCGTCTCCAGCGGCAGGGCCGCGGGCCCGGCCTTCATGGGGCCGAGGGCCTCGAAGGCGGCCTCGACGGCGGCCTCGTCCTCCTCGGCGAGCTTCTCGCCCAGGCCGTCGAACCCCTTGATGCCGTTGTCCTCGGGGGGATTGTGGCTGGCCGAGATCATGAGGCCCCAGGCGCCGGGGCGGAGCAGGGCGGCGTAGGCCACCGCGGGCGTGGGCACGAGGCCCAGGACGCACAGGCGCAGGCGCCCCCCGAGGCCGGAGACGAAGGCCTCGGCCAGGGGCTCCGAGCTGAGCCGGGGGTCCCAGCCGATCACCATCTCCCCGATGCCGCGGGCCAGGGCCACCTGGGCCCATGCGGCCCCCCAGCGGGCCGTCTCGTCCAGGGTCAAGGGGGACTCGAAGGCCTTGCCGCGAACCCCGTCCGTGCCGAAATAATTCAGAGCCATGGTCGTCCTTTAGGAATTTCAAACTGTCCAGGAATTCTACAACCCGGAGCCTTCCGGTGCCAGGGCTAGCCTGTATTGCACCTGGCGGAGCGCGATTCCGTCCTGCCACTCGGTGCGCCGGGCCGGGGTGAGCTCCCAGCCGTTCCGGTCGTAGAACCTGCGTCCCCTGGCGTTGCGTTCCATGACCCAGAGCACGGCCTCCCGGAAGCCCTCCTCCCGGAGGCCCTCGAGGGCCCGGGCCATGAGCGCGGCGCCGAGGCCCTGGCTCCAGGCCTCCCGCACCAGGTAGATGGCGTGGATCTCCCCCGCCGTGTCCGATTCCCGGTCCCGGCAGGGCCCCGCCACGGCGAAGCCCGCCAGGGCGCCGCGGGTTTCCAGGGCCCACATGGCCCAGCGCGGCTTGGGGGCGGCCAGGGATTCGGCGAAGGCGGCGGCGCTGGACTCGACCGACAGGCCCGCCAGGAGGGATTCGGGCAGGATGCCGGGGTAGGTGGCCCGCCAGGCGTCCACCTGGACCCGGGCCAGGGCCGCCGCGTCCTCCGGCAGCGCCCTCCGGATCACCGGCAGGGTCACCGCGTGGGTGCGGAAGACCCGGTACCCCAGGAGCCCGGCCTCGTGGTGGGCGCGGGCGCCCAGGGCGTCCCGCTCCAGGGGCGGGAGCCCGGGGCTTCCCGAGCGCCAGGCCAGGAACCGCTTCCGGGAGATCCCGATGCAGAACCTCGCCGCGGGCCAGTCCAGGGCCGAGGGCAGGGCCGGCAGGGCCTCCCACAGGGCCCGGTCCTCCACGAAGGTGGTGCCGAAGCCGAAGCCGGGGTCCAGGAGGATGCGCCCGGGATCGATGGCGGCCTGGAGAAGGCGCTCCTTCACGGCGCCCAGCTCGAACACGGCGTCGGTGGCGGATTCGTTGCCGGGGCCGCCGTAGGGCGGCATCGCCAGCGCGCCGTCCTCGAGGCGGCTGCGCATGGCGACGAGGCCGCAGTCGCTGTTGCGGGCGACGTGCAGGAGGCCGGGGTCCTGGAAGCCCGTCACGTCGTTGATGACGGCCACGCCCAGGCGCAGGCCCCGCGCCGCGACCTCGCCGTGGCGGGTGTCGAGGCTCAGGGGCACCTCGGGCAGGGCGGAACGCAGCAGCGCGAGGACGGGCTCCAGCCTAGCCCACTCCTCGTCGGCGGAAACGGCGGCGGCGCCGGGACGGGTGCTCTCCGCGCCCAGATCCAGCGCCCGCGCGCCCTGCGCCACGAGGTTCCTGGCCTGGCCGAGGGCCTTCGCGGGATCCAGGAACCGGCCCCCGTCGCTGAAGGAATCCGGAGTGATATTGAGGATGCCCAGCCAGAGGGGCTCCTCAAGGTCCAGGGCGCCGCCGGCGGTCCGCCAGGAGGTCACGCCGGGCTGAGGGCGGGCTTGAGCCCCGGATCGGGCGGGTTGTCCATGGGCTTGCTGGAACTGGACTCGGAGGCGGACGGGGGCGGCTTGGGAGGCAGGACCTCGCCGTTCATGAGGCGGGTGACGTCGACCGCGTCCAGGGTCTCGCGCACCAGGAGGGCCTCGGCCAGGCCCACCAGGATCTCGCGCTTCTCGCGGATGATGGTCTTGGCCCGTTCGAAGTTGCGCATGACGATGGCGTGCACCTCGGAATCGATGAGGCGCGCGGTGTCCTCGGAGAAGTCCCTGCGCTGGCTGAAGTCCCGGCCCAGGAAGATCTCGTGCTCGCCCTGGCCGAAGCTCAGCGGCCCGAGCTTCTCGCTCATGCCGTAGTCGCACACCATGCGGCGGGCGATCTGGGTGGCGCGCTCGATGTCGTTGGCGGCGCCGGTGGAGAGCCGGTCGAAGAAGGCCTCCTCGGCCACGCGGCCGCCCATGAGGATGGCGATCTCGCCTTCCATGCGCTCCCGGGTTGAGGAGTAGCGGTCCCGTTCGGGCAGCTGCCAGGTGACGCCCAGGGCGCGGCCCCGGGGGATGATGGTGACCTTGTGCACGGGATCGGCGTTGGGGATGGTCGCGGCGACGACGGCGTGGCCCGCCTCATGGTAGGCGGTGTCGCGCTTGTCCTCGTCGCTCATGACCATGGACTTCCGTTCGGAGCCCATGAAGACCTTGTCCTTGGCCTGCTCGAAGTCGATCATCTCGACCCACTTCTTGCTGGTGCGGGCCGCATAGAGCGCGGCCTCGTTGCAGAGGTTGGCCAGGTCGGCGCCGGCGAAGCCGGGGGTCCCGCGGGCGATGACCTCCAGGTCCACGTCGGGGCTGAGGGGGATCTTGTCGGCGGTGTGCACCTTGAGGATCTCGAAGCGGCCCTTGAGGTCGGGGCGGTCCACCACCACGCGGCGGTCGAAGCGGCCGGGGCGGAGCAGGGCGGGGTCGAGCACGTCGGGGCGGTTGGTGGCGGCGATGAGGATGACGCCCTCGTTGCCCTCGAAGCCGTCCATCTCCACCAGGAGCTGGTTCAGGGTCTGCTCGCGCTCGTCGTGGCCGCCGCCCAGGCCCGCGCCCCGGTGGCGTCCCACGGCGTCGATCTCGTCGATGAAGATGATGCAGGGGGCGTTCTTCTTGCCCTGCTCGAAGAGGTCGCGGACGCGCGAGGCGCCCACGCCCACGAACATCTCCACGAAGTCGGAACCGGAGATGGAGAAGAACTGCACCTTGGCCTCGCCGGAGATGGCGCGGGCCAGGAGGGTCTTGCCGGTGCCCGGAGGGCCCATCAGCAGGACGCCCTTGGGGATCTTGCCGCCCAGCTTCACGAACTTGGCGGGGTCCTTCAGGAACTCGACGATCTCCTGCAGCTCCTCCTTGGCCTCGTCGCATCCGGCCACGTCGGCGAAGGTGACGCGGCGCGCCGCGGTGTTGAGCCCGCGCGCCCGGGCCTTGCCGAAGCTCAGCGCCTTGTTGCCGCCCATCTGGGCCTGGCGCATGAAGACGAACCAGAGCACCACGAAGACCAGCAGCGGACCCCAGAAAACCAGCATGTACATGAAGTTGTTCTCGCTGGGCTTGGCGGCCTTGAACTCCTCGAGCTGGCCTTCCTGCTTCCAGCCGAGGATGGCCTTGCCCAGGTCCTGCATCGGGGGAGCGATGGTCTTGAACTTGTCAATGCTCTCGCCCTTGGCGGACTTGACCGGGTTCTTGTAGGTCCCCTCGATGTCCACGCCTGTGAGCGTGACGCTGCGGTATTTGCCCTCGACCCCCTCGGTGTAGAACGTCGAGAAGGGGATCTCATTGACGCGGGTGTTGGTGGGGATCTGCTTTAACGCCAGGAGGACCAGGGCGATGATCCCGATCCACACCAGCGCGCTCTTCATCATGGAATTCAAGGTGCCTCCAGGGGGGAACTCCCCGCCGATATCCAGTCTAACCTGCATCGGCTCGACCGGTTCCTGACTTTGGATGCCTCAGGGGGCCTCCAGGTTCTCAACAATGCTCCAAAGTCCATGGAAATAAGCTTTCCTGGGCCGTATTTGCCGGGCTCGCGCCCGTTCCGGAAAGGCGCCAGCCGCCCCAGGTCTTGGCGGCGCCGGGGCGCCTGGCCAGGTGGGGCAGCATCCAGGCGGCCAGATCCCGCAGGAGGGCGGCCTCCCTCGGCCAGCCCAGCTCCAGGAAGGCCGCGTCCAGGACCCAGCGCAGTTCCGGCCCTCCCCAGGCACGGGCCAGCAGGAGCCCGCCGGGGCCCGCGTCCCAGCGCGCGCCGCGCCAGCCCGCCACCTGCGCGTCCTTGAAAGCCGCGAGCTCCTCCACCTGCAGGTGGGTCTCCCAGAGGTGCGCATCCAGGCTGGGCGCTTCCTGGCGCATGGGCCCCAGGAGCGCGCGCCAGCGGTTCCTGGGCGTGAAGGGATCGGCGTTGCTCGCGTCCTCCTTCCAGGTCACGCCCTTGGCCTTGAGGTAGGCCCGCAGGTCGGACCGGCGCGCCTGGACCAGCGGCGACCAGCGCGCGCCCTGGCGCGCCGGCAGCGGCGTGAGGCAGCCCGCGCCTCCGCCCCGGGCCAGGCGCACCAGGACCGTCTCGGTGTGGTCGTCCAGGGTGTGGCCGGTGGCCACGGCGATGGCCGAGCAGCTCGCGGCCTGGGCGCGCAGCCAGCTCCAGCGGAGCTCCCGGGCCGCGGTCTCCAAGCCCTGGCCCGAGGCCTTGGCATGGGCCCGCACGTCGAGCGAGGCCTCCACCAGGTCCAGGTCGGCGGAGCGGCATAGGCCCCGCACCAGGTCCGCCTCTTCGCGCGCCTCGGGGCGCAGCCCGTGGTCGGCGTTGGCCACCACCAGCTCCAGCCCCAGGGACTTGCGTGCGGCCCACAGGAAGGCCAGGAGGGCCAGGGAATCGCCGCCCCCGGAGCAGGCCACGAGCACCCTGCCGTCCCGTACGCCGTCGCCCCGGGCCAGCACCTCGCCGAGCCACTTTGTCTCCTGCCTGTTCACGAGAGCCTGGCGAGGAGCTGGGTGAGCTCCCGGGGCACGGGGCTGTCGGCCCACAGCGCCTCGGCCCAGGCCACCCGGATGAGGGAGCCCCAGTGCATGGCCCGCCCTTCCACGCCGCGCCGGAAGGCGGGGTCGGAGATACGCGTCGGGGGCTGGGAAGGGTCGGCCGTGAACTGGCTGCCGAAGGCGTCGAAGGCCGCCATGCGCTGCTCCCACACCGCCGACACGTCCACCACCAGGTCGGGGCGGCCCGGGTTCTCGCCGCCCACCCAGGCCAGTGCGGCCGGGCGCCAGGGCTCGCCGGGGCAGGGATAGTTGCGCAGGCCCGAGTAGTAGGCGGCCTCCTTCACCAGGCGGAAGGCGCGGCGGTGGTCGGGGTGGCGGTCGTCGGGGTCGGGCAGGATCAGCACCGTCGGGCGCAGGGAGCGGAGCATCTTCATGACCTGGATGCGGTGGGGCTCCGTCTCCTCGAACCGCGCGTCGGGGAGGTCCATGATGATGCGCCGCACGCCCAGGATGCGCGCGGCCTCCATGGCTTCCGCGTGGCGGGTGGCCGCATCGCCGCGCGTGCCCAGCTCCCCCGCGGTGAGGTCGAGGATGGCCGCCGACAGCCCCCTGCGGGCCGCAAGGGCCAGGATGCCGCCCACGTGCACTTCCCCGTCGTCGGGGTGGGCGCCCACTACGAGCAGATCGAGCGCGTTCATGGCTCCTCCAGCAGGACCACCGGGCCGGCTTCGCCGAGGGCGGCCAGCATGCGGTCCAGAAGATCATCCTGACGCAGCCACAGGAGCCCGGGAAGGACCCGCTCCTGGGGCCTGCCCAGCGGAAAGAGGCGCTGGCGCAGGCGCTCGGGATCCATGCCCAGGGCCGCGCCGGCCTGGTTGCGCCGGAGGCGCCTGTCCAGGCGCCCCAGCCGGTGGCGGGCGCGGGCCACCTCCTGGGCGAACCGGCCGGAGGTGGCCGCATCCCAGCCCGGGTCGGGGTTCGCGATGAGGGCCGCGCTGGGCGGGGCGGCCCCGTCCGCGGCGCCGGGGAAGTCCTCCCAGCGCCCCTTCCGGAGGGGCTCGAGCAGTTCCGCGTTCAGGGCGGCGCCCCGCGGCACCAGGAACACCGAGGGCCGGCTGATGATGCGGGGCTTCACGAGGCCCACCCGCTCCCAGCAGGGCTCCGTGAGGCGCCAGTAGGCCCTCTCCCCGGGGCCCAGGACCACGGCCGCCAGGCCCGGCAGGAGGAGCGATTGCATGAGGGGGCGCAGCGCCGCCCCCGGACTCAGCCACCGCCCCCGCGGGCAGGGCTCGCCGGGCTCCAGGCGCATGCGCCTGCCGGTGCGGGGATCCAGGGAGAACCAGGCCGACTGCTGGCGGGGATCCAGGCCGTAGCGCACGCCCTCGGCGTCCAGCAGCCCCGCCTGGCGCACCAGGTCCTGTTCCAGGTCCAGGCTCCGCCAGCGTTCCAGTTCCTCCTGGATGGGCTGGCGCAGGGCCGGGTCCGTGGGGGAGAAGGGCCGCAGGCCGCGCTTCCAGAGAGGCGCGCCCAGGGCCAGGGCGTGGCCCCTCAGCGTCGGCTCCCCGGGCAGGGGCACCTCGCCCCAGAGCCTTTCGGCCTCCAGCTGGTGCTCCCCCGTCCAGGGCAGCCAGCCTGCGGCGGTGTTGTCGGGCGCCGCGAACCGGAAGCGGTGGGGGAGGATGCGGTCCTCCTGGAAGCCGACCGTGGTGGCCACTTCCAGGCGGTCATGGTCCTCGTCGGCCAGCCAGTAGACGGCCTCACCGCCGAGCCTGCGGGCTTCGGCCAGCGCGGCAAGGGCCTTCACTACCGAAAGGGCGGGGGTCCAACCAGCACCGATCTGCTGGCCGGTGGCGACGCGGGGACAGGGGGACGGTTCCATGACTCAAGCCTATCTATAATAGGCCCATGGACGGAATTTTCCTTGAACCCTGGCTGCCTCCCCCCGGGCCCGACCTGGCCCGCCTGGCCATGGAGGCGGCCGACGAGGCCGGCCTCGCGCGGCTGGATTCCTGGCCGGAATTCCGCAAAGGGGGCATCGCCTTCGGGGACCTGCCCCCCTTTCTCGCCTGGCACGGCGTCCAGGGCGGGCACCACCTGATCCTGGTGCAGCCCCGGGAGGTGGGGGCCCTGGTTCCGGGCGCCCGGCCCCCGGGGCTGCCGGAAAGGTGGCTGGAGGATCTGGACCTGGAGGCCCTGGCCGGACCCCTGGCCCGGCACCCCGCCTTTGACGGCGGGGCCTCCGTCCACGTGGCGAGGGTCCTGGGCCCCGGCCGGGTGCGGGTGCGCACGCGGGGGGAGGCCCCCGGGGAGCTGGTGGCCCAGGTCCTGGAGCGGATCAGCTCCGTCCGGGGGTGGACCCTGCGGTGAGCGCCAGCCGGCCGACCCGGGTGAGGCAGGAGATCGTGGAGGCCACCGCGATGATGATCAGGATCGTGGCCACGATGCCGTCCGCGGCCCCGGCCAGGTCCCGGGTGTGCCCCAGGTCCCGCAGGGCGCCCAGGGCCCGGGCGATCTCAGGCCGGCGCTCCTGGATGGCCATCAGGCAGAGGCCCGCGGAGAAGGCGTCGGCCAGGATGCCGTAGATGAGCCGTATCTTCACCAGGTGGGGCTTGGCCAGGCACAGGGCCCCCACCGCGACGCCCGAGAGCGTGAGCGCCAGCACCGGCCAGAACAGCTGGGCGTGGAGCCCGGTCCAGAGGGGGCCGGCCGCATGCACCGCGCCCATGCGCGAGGACCAGGCGATGGGCAGGCGCCGGAAGCCCTCCACCCACCACGCCGCGAAGAGCAGCCCGAAGACGACCTCGGCGAAGGACCCGGACCTGGGGACGGGCTTCGGGCCCTGCTTGAGCAGGGGCGGGAGCTTCAGGGGGTCCCATGCCCGCGCGGAATCCTTGCCGCCCACCAGGATGAATACGAGCGTTATGCAGCCCAGGGCGAACAGGGCCGAGAACGCGAAGGAACCCAGGGCCTCCGCCATGGAAGCCAGGGGGTGGGCCGACAGGAAGGCCGAGGGCACCGCGATGACGGCGTGGAGCGGCAGGAGGATCCATACGAGGACGACCTTTACCACGAACCGGTAGAGCATGGAGAGGGCGGGGTCCAGCAGGGGCTTCTCCTGCAGGTACTGGCCGGCCACCTGGAGGGGGTTGCCCACCTTCGCCAGCAGCGCGGCCGTCTCGGCCTCGTCCAGGGGACGCCCCAGCGCCGCTTCGCGGTCCTCCTTCCGGCAGCGGAGGTCCTCGGCCAGTTCGGCGGCAATGTCCTGCTGGCTGGCCCGGGGCAGCCAGAACCGCACGGCCTGCACGTAGCGTTCGATCAAGTCCATGTCCATGCTCCTCAGAGGATCTGCTCAAGGGATAGGCCGATGCCGCGCCATTCCTCGATGAGCAGGGCCAGCGTGGCCGCGCCCTCGGGGGAGAGGCGGTAGAAGCGCTTGTTGCGTTTTTCCTCCTCCCGCCACTCGCTGAGGAGGAGACCCTGGGTCTCCAGGCGGCGCAGGAGGGGGTAGAGGGTGCTTTCGTCCAGTTCCAGGCCGTGGTCGGCCAGGGACTTGCGGAGCGTGTAGCCGTAGCGCTCCGAGCGGAGTTCCGCCAGGACCGCCAGCACGAGGCTGCCCCGGCGCAATTCGAGCCGCAGGTTTTCGAAGACGTCTGGGTTCATGGCCTCACACTGTGCGGCATATGCCGTTCGACACATAGTGTGTGTCACACAGTATGGTCTGTCAACCCCCTTGCGGCTTCAGGGTTTCCCGAGGGCCTCCAGGGCGGAGAACGTCAGCGCCAGGACGCCCGTGCGCAGGGTTCCCGGCATGGCGGGGGCGAACCCGGCCGAGTGCAGGGAAGGCAGGGGCGTGCCCGCCTCCTTCGCGGCCTTGAAGCGGGCCGGGTCCACCGCGCCGAAGCGGAGCAGGGCCGAGGGGATCCCGGCGGCCTTCCCGAATTCCCCGAAGTCCTCGGAGACCATGTCGGGCCGGCCCGGTGCGACGGCGTCCGGGCCCAGTTCCGCCGCGAGCCGGGCCGCGAGCCTGCGGGTGAAGTCGGGGTCGTTCCAGGTGGCGGGCATGGTCTCGCCCAGGTCCAGCAGGGGTTCGCGGGGGGCGCCGGCGGCCAGGGCCTCGCCCTTGGCCACCCGCGCGATGCCCGCCAGGAGCCGGGCCTGCACCTTCGGGTCGTAGCTCCGCACCGTCATGAGCAGGGTGACCTCGTCGGGGATGACGTTGGTCTTGGTGCCGCCGTTGATGGCGCCCACGGTGAGCACCGCGGGCTCCAGGGGATCCTTCTCCCGCGAGACCAGGGTCTGCAGGGCCAGGACGGTGCGGGCCGCCAGGACGACGGGGTCGACCGCGGCCTCGGGCCTGGCGCCGTGGCCGCCCCGGCCGTAGAGGGTCAGGGATCCGGAATTCACCGCGGCCATGGTGTAGCCGGCCACATAGCCCACACTGCCCGTGGGCAGGTCCGGCGAGTCGTGCAGGGCGATGGCGAAGGACGGCCTGGGGAACCGGGCCAGGAGGCCGTCCCTGAGCATCGCCTTGGCGCCCTCGCCGAGCTCCTCCGAAGGCTGGCCCACCATCAGGACCGTGCCCCGCCACTGGTCCCGGTGCCGGGCCAGGAGCGACGCCGTGCCCGCCCACACCGCCATGTGCGCGTCGTGGCCGCAGGCGTGCATGACGCCCTTGGCCTCGCTGGCGTAGGGGAGGCCCGTATTCTCCACCACCGGCAGCGCGTCCAGCTCCGTGCGCAGCAGCACCACGGGGCCCGTGCCGTTGCGCAGGACGCCCACGACCCCGCCGCCCACCGCCGCGACCTCGTAGCCCTCCTGCCGGAGGAGTTCGCCCATGCGCGCCGCGGTGCGGGTCTCGTGGCCGGACAGCTCGGGATGGCGGTGCAGATCCTGGTAGAGGGTCTCCAGCCGGGGCAGCATCCCCTCGAGGTCCGCCCGGACCGGCGGGACCGTCTGGGCGGAGGCGAGAACGGTCCAGGCGAGGGCCGGAAGAAGCCGGGGGTGGATGAGCATGGGAACTCCAGGGGGTCCGCGGTTTTTGGAAGGGCCTGGGACCAGCATACCTCCCCCCGGCCGGTCGTCGGGCGAGGGTTGACATGCGCGAACCCGAGGCCTAGATTGACTCCGCGTCGGCAAGAACCTTAGAACATTCCTAATTAGACCTTTATCCAAAAGCGATTGGCTGTCGCGTCCCATGGGGCGAATGGCGGATCTCCGTTCCTGAAAGGGCGGGTCATGCTCTTGCACTTCGAGGGCCTCGAGCCCTCAACCGGGAATTGTATGAACAGTCTCCAGCGTTCTTCCGCCCGGACGGGATTCCCGCCGGTCCTGGCGGCGAAGGTCCTCCGGATGCTGGATGACATCCGGACCCTCGAATCGGTCGAGGAAGCCGGAACGCACGCATTCCGCAAGGCTTCGCGTGAACTCCTGGGCCGATACCCCGAGGTGGTGTCGGCCCTTCACGCGCGGGGCCTGGGGGACCGTCTCCGGGCGGGGGGCGCGCCCGTCTGAAGCATCAGGTTTCAACCTTCCTGATCCGGGAGGGTCAGTAGACATTCCTTCCACCTTTGAAAGGACTGTCCATGCCGGCTCGCGGTCACCTCGGAACGAAGGCCCTCGACATTCTCCGGCGCCTCGGCATGGCGGCGATCCTTGCCGCCTCGCCCCTGGGCGCCGCCCCCCGTCAGGACGAAGCCGACCAGGTGGACCGGTACCTCGGCTCGCAGATGGAACGGCTCAGGATTCCGGGCATGGCGGTCGCCGTGGTCCGGGGAGGGCGCATCGTCCTGCTCCGGCACTATGGGAAGGCCAGCGTGGAGTTCAACGTTCCCGTCACGGATGAGACCGTCTTCTCGATCAATTCGGTGACCAAGGCCTTCACCGGCGTCGCGGCCCTTCGGCTGGTGGAACGGGGCCGCCTCGACCTCTCCGCCCCCGCCGGGCAGTACCTGTCCGGTCTGCCGGAAACGTGGCGCAAGGTCACGATCCGCCAACTCCTCAGCCATATGTCCGGCCTGCCCGACATCATGCGCGCCCCAACCGTAGAGACCGACGCACAGGCGGCTTGGGCCTGGGTCCAGACGCGCCCGGTCCTTTTCACGCCCGGCGACCGCTTCCACTATTGCCAGACCAACTACACCCTTATCCAGCGCATCCTGAACCAGCTCGAGGGGCGGGCGCCGGACGCGCCGCTGGCCGAAGAACAGTTCCGGATCGCGGGGATGGAGCATACGGCCTACGGCGATGCCTATTCCGTCATCGCGAACCGGGCGCCGACGTACCGGTGGAACCCGAACGGTCCGATGATCGCGGGCTACCGCGCCCCCTCCGCCCCGGCACCCGCCACCCTGGCCGCCACCTCCGAGCGGTTCCTTCCCTTCCGAAGGGCCTCGTCCGGCCTGAACGCCACCGCCCAGGACCTGGCGCGCTGGGTGATCGCGCTCCAGGATCACCGGTTGCTGAAGGAGGAAAGCCTGGAAACGCTCTGGACACCCGTGGCCTTCAGGGATGGGCGGCCTGGCAAGTGGGGCCTGGGCATGGAGGTGCTCGGACGCGGGACGCACCGGGCCGCGGGCATGACCGGCGGAGGCCGCGCCGCCTTCTCCATCTATCCGGAGGACGGCGTGGCCGTGGTCATCCTGACCAACCTCGCGGGCGCCTATCCCGAGGACATGGTCGACAAGGTCGCCTCCATTTTTGCGCCAGGCCTGCGGCTTTCGGGCGTGCCCGCCCTTCGGATCCTTCTGGAGGAGCAGGGTTATGACCAGATCAACGCCATCGCGGCCGGGATCGAGCGTGCGGACCCGGCCCTCGTCTGGTCCGAACCGGAATTGAACGACTGGGGCTACCGCCTCCTCAGCATGGGCCGGGCCCCCCAGGCGCTGGCGGTGTTCAAGCTGACCGCCGACCGTTTTCCGGGAAGCGCCAATGCCCACGACAGCCTGGCCCAGGCCTTCCGGGTCAACGGCGACCATGCCTCGGCGGCGATTCACTACCGCCGCGTCCTGGCGCTGGATCCGGGCAACGCCGAAGCCGTCCGCGTCCTGAAGGAAATCGCGCCCTAGAGCCGGATCACGAGCTCGCAGAGCCTCGCCGCGTAGGCCACCTCGTTGTCGTGCCAGCCGCAGACCTTCACCATGCGCCCGCCCACCACGCGGGTGAGGTCCGGGTCCATGACCACGCTCTCCTCCCGGCCGGTGAAGTCCCGGCTCACCAGGCCGCCCTCGCTCACGGCGAGGATGCCCCGGAGGCGCACGCGGGAAGCCTCGTCGAAGGCGTCGTTCAGTTCTTCGGAAGTGACGTCCCGGGACAGGATGGCGGTGAGGTCGACGAGGTTGACGTTGAGGCAGGGCACGCGCAGGGCCCAGCCGTCGAAGCCCGCCGGCAGGTGGGGCAGGGCGGCCCGCAGGGCGCCGAAGGCGCTGCTGGTGGTGGGGATGATGCTCATGAAGGCGGCCCGGGCGCGGCGCAGGTCCTTGTGGGGGAGGTCCAGGAGGCGCTGGTCGTTGGTGGCCACGTGGACCGTGCTCATGCTGGCGCTCTCCAGGCCGAAGGCCTTCTCCAGGACGTCCAGGATGGGGGCCGTGGCGTGGGCGGTGCAGCTGGCGTTGGAGATGACCCGGTGGCGCTCCGGATCCAGGAGGTGGCCGTTGAAGGGGTGGATCACGGTGAAATCGGCGTCGGGGCTCGGGGCCGAGATGACCACGTGGCGCACGGGGCCCTGCAGGTGCCGGGCGGCGCCCTCCCGCGTGGCGAAGCGGCCCGAGGCCTCCACGACCACGCGCGCGCGGTGGGCGCCGAAGGGGATCCGGGCGGGGTCGGTCTCGTGGAAGAGGGGATACTCCTTGCCCTCCATGACGAGGAAGTCCTGGTCGCCCTTGCGAAGGCCGAGCACCACGGGATGGTCGTCCCCGTGGATGGAGTCGAAGCGCAGGAGATGCACCACGGTCTCCAGGTCGGCGGGGTCGTTCAGGGCGCAGAGGCGGTGGGGGCGCTGCAGGGCCAGGCGGCGCGCGGCCAGCCTTCCGATGCGTCCGAGTCCGTTGATGGCGATCATCGGGCCAGCTCCAGGCAGAGGTCCCGCAGGCGCGCGGCGTAGGCGGTCTCGTTGTCGTACCAGGCGAAGACCTTCACGAAGCGGGGGGCGTGGACGCGGGTGAGGTACGGGTCCAGGATGCAGCTCGCCTCGCGGCCGCGCAGGTCCACGCTCACCAGGGGGGCCTCCAGGATCTCCACCAGGCCGGGGCGGGCGGCGGCGGCGCCACGGATGGCGGCGTGGACGGACTCCAGGTCCGCATCCCTGCCCAGGCGCACGCCCAGGTCGACGATGCTCACGTCCGGGGTGGGGACCCGCACGGCCAGGGCGTCGAACCGGCCCAGGGTCCACGGCAGCACCTCGCCCAGGCACCGGGCGGCCTCCGAGGGCGCGGGGATCATGCTCATGCTCGCGGCCCGCGCCATGCGCAGATCGGGGTGGGGCAGGTCCAGGATGCGCTGGTCGTTTCCGTAGCTCTCCACGGCCGTGGCAAGGCCGGCCTCCACGCCGAAGGCGCCGTCCAGGGCCCGCACCAGGTGGGCCAGGGCGTGGGTGGCGGGGCATGCCGCGCTGAGCACCGCCTCCCGGGACCTGTTCACGCCCACGACGACCGTGGCGTCGGCATCCGGGGACGGGGCGCTGATGACCACGTGGCGGACGGAGCCGCGCAGGTGCCCCGCGGCCTGCGCGCGGCGGGTGAAGCGCCCCGAGCACTCCAGCACCACCTCGGCGCCCAGGTCGCCGAAGGGGGTCAGGGAGGGGTCCACGGCCGCGGACAGGGGCACCCGCAGGCCGTCCAGGAGGAGGTGCCCGTCCCCGGCGGCGACGGGGAAGGGCGCCTTCCCGTGCACGGAGTCGTAGGTCACCAGGTGGGCCAGGGTGGCGGCGTCGGCGGGGTCGTTCACCCCCACGAGCTCAAGGCCCGGTTCCAGGTGGATCCGGCGCAGCACCTGGCGTCCGATGCGGCCCAGACCGTTGATGGCGATGCGCATTCGATTCCCCAGAATGGGGAGAGCCGGCAGGGGGTTCCCGCCGGCTCTCATCCGGTCCCGTCAGCGGCCTACTTCTTCGCGACGACCTTGGCCATCTCCAGCACCTTGCAGGAATAGCCCCACTCGTTGTCGTACCAGGCGACCACCTTCACGAAGGTGGGATCCAGCACGATGCTCGCGTCGGCGTCGAAGGTGGAGGTGCAGCTCTCGCCCCGGAAGTCCGTGGAGACGACCTTGTCGGTGGTGTAGGCCAGGACGCCCTTGAGGGGGCCGTCGGCGGCGGCCTTCATGGCCTTGCAGATGTCCTCCATGCTCGCGGGCTTTTCCAGTTCGCAGGTGAGGTCCACCACCGAGACGTCGGAGGTGGGCACGCGGAAGGCCATGCCCGTGAGCTTCTTGTTGAGGGAGGGGATGACCTTGCCCACGGCCTTGGCGGCGCCGGTGGAGCTGGGGATGATGTTCTCCAGGATGCCGCGGCCCCCGCGCCAGTCCTTCTTGGAGGGGCCGTCGACGGTCTTCTGGGTGGCGGTGGCGGCGTGCACGGTGGTCATGAGGCCGCGCTTGATGCCGAAGGAATCGTGCAGCACCTTGGCCACGGGGGCCAGGCAGTTGGTGGTGCAGCTGGCGTTGGAGATGATTGCCTGGCCGTCGTAGGAATCGTGGTTGACGCCGTAGACGAACATGGGGGTGTCGTCCTTCGAGGGGGCGCTGAGGATGACCTTGCTGGCGCCGGCCTTCAGGTGCGCGCTGGCGGTCTCCTTGTCCAGGAACAGGCCCGTGGACTCGATGACGATCTCCGCCCCCACCTCGTTCCACTTGAGGTTCGCGGGATCCTTCTCCTGGGTGAGGCGGATCTTCCTGCCGTTGACCACGAGGGTGTTCCCGTCGACCTTGATTTCGCCCTGGAAGCGGCCATGCACGGAGTCGTACTGGAGCATGTAGGCGAGGTACTCGGGCTCGAGGAGATCGTTGATCCCCACGATCTCCAGGTCCGGAAAATGTTTCACGGCCGCGCGAAACACCATCCGGCCGATTCGCCCGAACCCGTTGATCCCGATCTTAGTCATGCTGGCCTCCTGACCGCGTTTGGCCGAAGGGGACCCAGCCTGCAAGCCGTGGGATCCCGCTCAGCAGTTGACAGCAGGATACCGCAATGCGCCCAGATGTTGTTCAAGCTTCTTGGAGAGCGTGTTCCGGTGCATGCCCAGCTTGCGCGCGGCGGCGCTCTGGTTGCCGTTGTGGGCCTCCAGGACCCTCTCAAGGTAGATGCGCTCCATTTCCCGCTTCGCGATCTCGAGGGGGATGTCCATCCGAACGAGCTCGGCGATCAGTTCCTCCATCATGTGGCGCATCGGGGCGGCTCCAAGGGGTAGCCCAAAAAAATATCACCTCGGATTGCGCGTGGACAGGCGAATTTACTTCGATCATGGCGCCTGCGCTGCGGAAAAACCTGTGGAATACTTGTGGAAACACCGGAGGTCTTCGTGCGCAAAACCAAGATTGTGGTCACGATGGGACCGGCCCTGGCGGAGAGTGGACGACTGCGCGGGGCGCTCGAAGTCGCCGACGCGGTCCGTCTCAACGCGAGCCACGGCGACCTGGCGGGGCGCCTGGAGGCGCTGGCCGAAATCCGGCGGATCTCGGGCGAGATCGGGCGGCGCGTGCCGGTCCTGCTGGATCTCCAGGGGCCCAAGTGGCGCGTGGGCGCCATGGCGGCCCCCGTGGAGCTGGCGGTGGGCACCATCGGCGCCTTCCACCCCGAAGGGGAGGGGCCGGGCACCGGCCCCGGAGGCGCGGCCTGGGCGGTTCCGCTGCCCCATCCCGAGCTGTTCCTGGGCGCCAAGGCCGGCCAGCGCTGGATCCTGGACGACGGCAACCTCGAAGTGGAGGTGACCGAGGTGCGGCCCCGGCTCGTGGTGGCCCGGGTCAAGGTGGGCGGGCTTCTCAAGCCCCGGAAGGGCGTCCATCCCATCGGGCTGGACGTGGCCTTCGATCCCCTGACTCCCAAGGATCTGGTGGACATCCGCTGGGGCGTGGACAACGGCGTCGACCTGTTCGCCCAGAGCTTCGTCCGGCGCGCCGGGGACGTGCGGGCCCTGGAGGCCGTCATCAAGGGCATGGGCGGCGCCCAGCCCATCATCGCCAAGATCGAGCACCCCGCGGCCCTGGACAACCTGCACGAGATCCTCGACGTGTCCTGGGGCGTGATGGTGGCCCGGGGCGACCTGGGCGTGGAGCTGGGGGTGGAGCGCGTCCCCAACCTGCAGAAGCACATCATCGCCTCGGCGCGCCACGCCCTCAAGCCCGTGATCACCGCCACCCAGATGCTGGAGAGCATGATCGAGAATCCCCAGCCCACGAGGGCCGAGGCCTCGGACGTGGCCAACGCCATCTGGGACGGCACGGACGCCGTGATGCTGAGCGCCGAGAGCGCCGTCGGGAAGTTCCCCGTGGACGCCATCCAGTGGCTGGCGCGCATCGCCGAGGACGCCGACGCCCACTTCCGGCCCCGCCTGGGCCGGACGGAGGACGCCCTCGCGCAGCGCCTTTCCTCGCGCACCGACGTGGCCGTGGCGTTCGCCGCGTGCCGCACCGCCCAGGAGATCGCCGCCAGCTTCATCGTGGTCTTCACCGAGGGCGGCGGCAGCGCCCGCATGGTGAGCCGGCTCGCGGGGGACGTCCCCGTGGTGGGCGTCACCATGGACCTGGGCAACGCCCGGCGCATGGGCGTCATGCGCGGCGTGCAGTCCCTCCTGCTGCCCAAGGCCCAGTCCGCCGACGACGCCATGGCCACCGTGGAGAAGGAGCTGCTGAAGTCCTTCGGCGCCGCCCGCGGGGAGAAGGTGGTCTTCACGCTCGGGCTGCCCCTCTACCAGGAGGGCTCCACCAATTCGCTCAAGGTCATCGAGCTGTGAAGGGCCTCCTGGGGTTCTTCGGCATGAGCCTCGGGGGCGCCCTGGGGTGGTGGCTGGGCGGACTCCACGGCATCACCCTGGCCGTCCTGGTCAGCTCCGTGGGCAGCGGCCTGGGCCTCTACTACACGCGCAAGCTCGCCGAACGGTACCTCGAGTGATCAGCGCCGGACTTCCAGTCCGTCCAGGAGCCTGAAGGCCTCCGCCTCGGTGACCCGCTCCACCAGGAGCCATTCGCCAGCGCCGGCGTCCGCCCACAGGCTGCCGGAGCCGAACCAGCCCCGCCTGCCGCCCCTGCCCTGGAGCAGGCGCACCGGGATCGCGGGGCCCGGCCGGGGCGCCGCCGTCACCCGGTGGCGGCCGTCCAGTGCCAGGCGCCCGCCCCGCCAGGTCCAGGAGGCCCCCTCCGCCCGCAGGGCGAGGCCCTGGCCGAAGGCGGTGTCGCCCTGCACCCGCACCGCGTCCGCCCAGGGGGCCTCGGGAACCCAGGTGCCGTCCTGGAAGGTCGAGGCCGCGTTCTCCCATCCCACCGCGCCCAGGTCGGCCAGGTCGGTGGTGCCGAGCTTGAGGCGGAAGGCCGAGGCCGGGACCATGTCGAAGGTGGGGTCCACCGGGAACCACCGCGCACCGATGCGGGCCTCCACCCAGAAATGCAGCCCCATGCCGTCGCCCATGGCCACCCACCCCACCACGCCCCGGGCCGGCACGCCCAGGCGGCGCAGGAGCGCCACTTCCAGGACGCCATGCTCGGTGCAGTCGCCGCGGGGATTGCGGGCCACCTCCTGGGCGGATGCGAAGCCCACGGTGTAGTCCTTGTCCCGGATCCAGTCGTAGACGAAGGCGGTCACCCGCTTGACCAGCTCGGCGCGGGTGGCGCCGGGGGGCGGATCCAGGCGCTTCAGGAGGCCGTCGAAGACGGGATCCCCGAACTGCGCCAGCGGGGTCGCGGCGAGGAAGGGCCGGTCCTCTTCCGCAGGGGCGCCCTTCACGGGCGGTTCGGCCAGTTCCGCCCCCGTCAGGGGCGCGGCGCGGGACAGGAGGAAGCGGTTGCCCCCCTGGGGCCGCTGCTGGGCGTCCGCGGGGAGGTCCAGGGTCCCCTTGCCCTCCCAGCGCACCGCCACCTCCCGCACCCACGGGAGGAACGGGTGGGGGGGAAGCGCCTTGAGGGTGGGCTCGAAGAAGGCCTTGTCCCCCTTGGTGGCGGGCTGGGCGGGCAGATCCTCCCGCTGGGAGACCATGACGATGCCGGCGAAGGATCCCACCGACTTGAGGTCGCCCTCCTGGGGGGAGATCCACATTTCCATGTCCTGGGCCATCGGCCCCTCGGAGGCCTTGCCCCGGAACCTCACGGCCCCGGGGTACCCCGGCAGGGGATCGGGTCCCACCGGCTCCAGGTCCAGGGCGGAGGGCTGCTGGGTGGAGACGTTGAAGCTCTTCACGTGGATGGGGCGCCGGTCCGCGGCCGCGGCCTTCAGGAGGTCGTCCACGTCCCCGGGCCAGAGGACGGTGCCCGGCGGCAGGTCCACGGTGCGGGAGGGGAGGTTCCGGTAGGCCAGCTGGAGCTTCCCGGGCGCCGCGGGGGACCAGGAGGCCTGGCCCTCCAGGGGCTCCTGGGAGAGGGAGACCCGGAAGGTGAACGTGATGGAACCGTCGGGACGCTTCAGGGCGGTCTCGGAGAGGTCCTGGACGATGGGCACGCCCATGCGCTCCAGCCGCGTCCACTCCCGGGACTCGATGCGGACCCCCTCGGGGCCGCGGGTGAGCTTGCGCACCGAGCCGCCGGCCTCCTGGCCCGCGATCCACTCCCGGAACGTGTGCGTCTCGGTGGAAGGCGGGGCCGCCAGGAGGGCGGCTGCCAGGGTCAGGGCGAGGATCGGTCGGAAGGGGACGGCCATGGGGTGCTCCGTCCCCACGATAACCTACCTCGGGGCGCCGCCGGGGTGGCGCATCCGCATGCCTTCCATCCTCCCCAGGAGCCTGGCGGCCTTCTCGCGCTGCTCGGGGGTGAGGAGCGCGCGGATCTCCATGCGCTGGGCCCGGTGCTCCAGCAGCAGGTCTAGGTTGGCGTCGGCCTGGGCGCGGTGGAGGGGCCTGAGGTCCTCGGGCTTGGCCTCGGGGTTCTTCATGGCTTCGGAGAAGGCCTTGTGGGCGGTCTCGGCCTTGGCGCGCAGGGCCTCGAGGGCGGGCCGGTGCTTTGCCCTGATCTCCTTGACGGAGGCCTTCTGGGCTTCGGTGAGGCGCAGGGCGCGGTCGAAGCGCTCCTCCAGCCTGGGCAGGCGGTCCCCCATGCGGGGACGGGGGGCGGGCGCGTCCTGGGCCAGGGCCGGCGCCAGGCAGATTCCCAGGGCGAACGCAGCGGTTGCGAGTGTTCTCATGGCCTGCTCCTGATGGGTGTGGGATTTCCTTCCACAGCATATGGGACTCCCGGGGCGCCGGGAGGGTTTAATGGAGAGGATGATCCGCACCCATTCCGCCATCGTCCTGCGTCCCACCCCCTTCGAGGAGGGGGGGCTGGTGGTGTCGTTCCTCACCGAGCACGGGGAACGGCTGGTGGGCCTGGCCCGGGGGGCGAAAAAGCCCACCACCAAGTGGGTCTCGAGCTTCGAGCCCCTGGGGCTGGTGAAGGTGAGCTTCTTCGGCAAGGAACACGCCGAGCTCAAGCGGGTCACGCGGTGCGAGCTGGTGCATTCGCCCATGACCCTGGGGCATCTGGAGTCCAGCCTGGTGGTGGCCTGCCTGGCGGACGTCTTCGACCGGGTGGCCCGGGAGGGCGTGGAGGACGACCGCCTCTTCCGGCTCCTGTCGGCCTGCGCGAGGTCCCTGAAGGACGTTCCGTCCCGGTCCATGGCCGTCCTCGCCTACGCGGAGCACTGGATGCTCCACCTCATGGGCCTGCTGCCCCACCCCCGGCTCTGCGGCCGCTGCGGAAACGGGGAGGCCCCCCTGGTGCTCTTCACCCAGGACCACGGCTGGTGCTGCGCGGCCTGCACGCCCGTGGACCGGCGGGAGGCCCTGCCTCCGGGCGCCCGGGAGCACCTGAAGCTCCTGCGCACCCTGCCCGCCGCCGAGGCCCCCGACCCCGAAGGCACCGAAGCCGCCCGGGCCGTAACCTGGATCCTCCGGGACCGCCTGCGGCGGGAGCTGGGCGGCCTGAAGAGCTACGAGGTGCTGGAGAAGCTCATCGTGTAGCATTCCCTGGGTCCACAGGGAAAGGCAGTTGACATTTTCCCCTTACTGGATAAATTACCCCTGTTCGGTTTCCGTTTGCAGAAGGCGGAGAAGTCTTAACGTGCAGGTTCGGACCTGCGAGTTGAAGGCGCAGCTAGGCCACTCCAGGTAATGGTATGGCGGGCTGCGCT
Source organism: Geothrix sp. 21YS21S-2 (assembly GCF_030846775.1). Classification (NCBI taxonomy): domain Bacteria; kingdom Pseudomonadati; phylum Acidobacteriota; class Holophagae; order Holophagales; family Holophagaceae; genus Geothrix; species Geothrix sp. 21YS21S-2. The sequence continues at coordinate 1,417,223 of NZ_CP132910.1, read as the reverse complement.
TTTCCCATTTCCCTTCTTTCAAGGTGCCCCATGCTCCGGTGGAATACGTTAAGCATCCGAAAGAAACTCACCATCAGCAATTTCTTCCAGACGGCGGTCGTCACGGTGGTCCTGGTGGCGGTGGCCGCCATTCTCTTGAACGACCTGGGACGGAAGGACCTGCACCTCAAGGGCGCAACCCTGGCGGCCCTCTCGGCGGAGGCCTCCAAGGCCGCTGTGCAGTTCTCCGATGTCAGCCTTCTGGAAACGCAGTTCGACCAGCTGCTGGCCTCCGACAAGGACCTGAGCCTGGCGGCGATCCTGGTGAAGGACCCTTCCACGGGGGCGATCACCGTGATGGCGCAGAAGAAGGACGCCTCCTCGGCCGATGTGGACGTCCTGGCCTTCACTCGGGAACTGGCCAGCCGTCCCCCCGAAGGGAAGGGGGAACAGCGGCTCTTCTCCGCCCTCGGACGCGAAGGGCTGGCCGTGCCGGTGGAGGACGCCAACAAGAAGGCGTTCATGGTGATCGGCCTTCACCAGGCGAGGGTTCGCGCCCAGATCTTATCGGGCATCGGCCTGATGTCCCTGGTGGCAGCTTTGATCCTGGGCCTGGGCTTCCTGGGGGCGCGGTCCGTGGCAAGCGCGCTGATCCATCCCCTGGAGGTCTTCCAGGACCGGATGAAGGACATCTCCAGCGGGGGCGGCGACCTTACCGCCCGCCTCGAGGTGACAGGGGATGACGAACTTGCCCATCTGGCCACCCACTTCAACCAGTTCGTGGGCCACATCCAGGCCCTGGTCCTGGAGGCCATGAGCGTTTCCGCCAGCATCGCCTCGGGGACCATGGAGATCGCAGCTGGAATGAGCCAGATGGCCGACGCCGCCGACGCCATCGCCCGCAGCGCCGAGGAACAGAAGGGCAGCGTCGCCCAGACCAACGGGAGCGTCAGCGCCATCAACAATTCGTTGCGCCTGAGCACCCAGCAGGTGGATGGCGCTCTGCAAGGCTTTGACAACGCCCAATCGGCCGCCGCCAAGGGGGAATCCTGCCTGGAGGCCTCCGTGCGGGGCATGCGCGCCATCAACGAGAATGCGGTACAGATCGGCAACATTCTTACGGTCATCACGGAGATTGCCAACCAGACGAACCTCCTTTCCCTGAACGCGGCCATCGAGGCCGCCAAGGCTGGCGAGCACGGCCGCGGATTCGCCGTGGTGGCCGAAGAAGTCCGGAAGCTGGCCGAACGCAGCGCCCAGGCCGCCAAGGAAATCGCCACCCTGATCACTACCAGCGAGAAGGCCATCGAGGAAGGTACCACCACGGTGAATGCGGCGAACCTGGCTCTTCGGGACATCCGGGCGGCCATTCAGGAGAGCGACGGCCACATGCGGGCCGTAGGCACGGAGAGCCGCACCCAGAGCCAGGACACCGCCCGGATTGTGGAGGCCGTTGGGGCTCTCGCCGGCATTGCCGAGGGCAACGCCGGCGCCACCGAGCAGATGGCCGCCACCATTCGTGAAACGACGAGGACAGTCAATGACCTTGCCCATCTCGCCGAAAAACTGAATACCCTCGTCTCCCGGTTCCGGGGCTGAACCGGGACGTTTCCACCCCTTTGCCAAGGAGGCAAACCATGCGCTCGTTCCTCATCCCTATCGCCCTGGTGGCCCTGTCGCTGCCGGGCTTCGCCCAGACCGCCACCCGGGAGGACGCCAAGGCCCTCGTCAAGGAGGCCGTCGCCTACCTGACCAAGAACGGGCGCGAGAAGTTCATCAACGAAGTGCAGTCGCCCAAGGGCGCCTTCCACTTCCAGGCGGGCCAGAAGAAGGACCTGTACATCTTCGTGTACGACGAGAAGGGCGTGGTGGTGGCCCACGGCGTGCGCCTGGACCTCGTGGGCAAGAACCGCTGGGATTCCAAGGATCCCGACGGCAAGCCCTGGATCCAGGACTGGACCAAGCTCGTGCAGGCCAAGGGCAGCGGCTGGATCGAGTACAAGGAGCTGAACCCCTCGGCCGGCAACAAGGTCATGCACAAGGCCTCCTTCGTCGAGCTGAAGGACAAGATGATCATCGGCTGCGGAATCTACCAGTAGGCCGCACACTTCCGTGACATCCGGCCCATCGGTGACACGATCGTGGCCGAACGAGGCCCCCGGCATCACGGTCCTGTAACATTCCCGGACGCGCCTTGACGAACGAACGGCCGTAACCGATACCTTGGCAACACGATCTTTGGATATGACGAAGCGGCGCGGAACCCCAGGGTCCGCGCCGCTTTCCCGTACCCGGAGACCCCCAGCCCAAGGAGGTACCATGTCCGCCCGCGACCGTTGCCCTCGGCCTGCCGAGATCCTGCCTCCCACCCTGCTGTTCAACGCCGTGCACCAGGCGGCGCCCCCCACGGACCGCCTGGCGAGCCTGATGCTCGCCTGCGGCGTCTACGCGGCCCTGGGCGCGGCGGTGCTGGGCGGGGCCCGGCACCTGGCCACCCGCGGCCCCATCTCCACCCTTCCGCCCGTGGTCATCTTCGACCCCGAACCCCCCACGGTCCTGCCCTCGGTCAAGGTGGACCCGCCCCCCTCCGGCGGCCCGGTGCCCGCGGGATTCAGGGCCGTCCAGCCGCCCCTGGACACCAACACCCTCCCCGACTATACGCCGGCGTCCCTCCCCACCACCAACCGGTCCGGGGAGATCGCGGGCGACCCCAACGCACCCGTGGGCCCCCGGGTCGTGGGCCTCCCCCCGGGCCCCGCCCCCACCCCCCAGGCCGCGCCCCGCGCCGCCCAGGTGGTGGAGCTGGAAACCCAGGCCATCCGGGTCCTGCACCAGGTCCCCCCCGTGTATCCGGCCCTGGCCCGCCTGGTGAGGGTGCAGGGGCCCGTGGAGCTGCGCATGACCATCGACACCTCCGGCGCCCCCACGGACATCCAGGTCATCTCCGGCCCCCACCCCCTGCTGGTGAACGAGGCGGTGCGGGTGGCCCGGCTCTGGCGCTTCCAGCCCGCCCTGCTGGACGGGACCCCCGTGGCGGCCACGTTCCGCCTGACCGTGGCATTCCGGCTGGAAAGATGAGGTAGGCTGTTCCTTTGGAGCAAGCCCTTGATCGCCCTTTCCGACGTCAGCAAGCAGTATGGCAAGCAGATCCTGTTCATCGATGCGTCCTTCCAGCTGAACCCCGGCGAGAAGGCCGGGCTGGTGGGGCCCAACGGCGCCGGCAAGTCCACCCTCTTCCGCATGATCCTGGGGGAGGAGAACCCCGACGACGGCGTGGTGAGCGTTCCCAAGAAGCTCTCCATCGGCTACTTCCGGCAGGAGGTGGACGAGATGTCCGGGCGTTCCGTCCTCGACGAGGCCATCGCCGGGAGCGGGCGCCTGGGGGATCTGCACCACGAGCTCACGGACCTGGAACACGCCATGGGCGACCCGGACCGCGCGGACGAGCTTGAGGCGATCATCGACCGCTTCGGCCACGTGCAGGAGGAATACCAGCACCTGGGCGGCTACGAGCTGGAGACCCGGGCCCGCACCACCCTGGAGGGCCTGGGCTTCGAGCCCGCGCAGATCGACGGGGACGTGGGGGCGCTGTCGGGCGGCTGGAAGATGCGCGTGTCCATGGCCAAGGTGCTCCTGGGGCGCTTCGACGTGCTCCTGCTGGACGAGCCCACCAACCACCTGGACATCGAATCCATCCTCTGGCTGGAGGGCTACCTCAAGTCGGTGTCGGCCACCCTGCTCATGACCTCCCACGACAAGGACTTCATGAACCGCATCGTCACCAAGGTCATCGAGATCGACGGCGGCGACATCGTCACCTATTCCGGGGACTACGACTTCTACGTCAAGGAGCGGGAGACCCGGGAGACCAACCAGGAGGCGGCCTACGCCCGCCAGCAGGCCAAGCTGGCCAAGGAGCAGCGCTTCATCGAGCGCTTCTCCACCCACGCCGCCAAGGCCGCCCAGGTGCAGAGCCGGGTCAAGGCCCTGGACAAGATCGAGCGCATCGAGCTGCCCAAGCGCCGCAAGGTGGTGAAGTGGGACTTCCGCCTGCCCATGCGCAGCGGCGAGGACGTGGCCATGCTCGAAGGCGTCTGCAAGGGGTACGGAGCCAAGAAGATCTACAACGACTTCGACTTCCACGTGCGCCGGGGCGAGAGGTGGTGCGTCATGGGCAAGAACGGCGCCGGCAAGTCCACCCTCCTCAAGATGGTGGCCGGCGCCCTGGAGCCGGACGCCGGTTCGGTGCGCCTGGGCGCCAGCCTGCGCCTGGGCTACTTCGCCCAGCAGTCCCTGGACCTGCTGGACCCGGAGCTGACGGTCATCGAACAGCTCATGCAGGACTTCCCCATGGAGGGCCTCGGCGTCCTGCGCAACATCCTGGGCGCCTTCCAGTTCAGCGGCGACGACGTGGACAAGCGCATCCGGAACCTGTCCGGCGGGGAGAAGTCCCGGCTGGTCATGGCCCGCATGCTCTTCAACCCGCCCAATTTCCTGGTGCTGGACGAGCCCACCAACCACCTGGACCTGGCCACCAAGGAGATGCTCATCGAGGCCCTGAAGGACTTCGAGGGCACCATGCTCTTCGTGTCCCACGACCGCACCTTCCTGCGCGGCCTGGCGAACCGGGTGCTGGAACTCGGCGGCGAGGAGCACGCGGGACCCCTGAAGTACCCCGGCACCTACCAGGAGTACGTCGCAAGCACCGGCCGCGAGGCCCCCGGCGTGCACAGCTGATGACGGCCCGCGCGCTGACCCTGCCCGCCCCCTTCGTCACGGAGGGCGGGGCGGTGCTGGCGGGAGCGGAGGTGGCCTACGAGGATTACGGCAATCCCCTGGGCCCGGTGATCCTGCTGGGCCACGGCGGCCTCTCGTCCCAGCGGGCCACGGACTGGTGGGGCGGCCTCATCGGGCCCGGGAGGCCCTTCGACACGGACCGGTACCGCATCCTCAGCCCCAACGCCCTGGGCGGCATGTACGGCAGCTGCAGTCCCCTGTCCATCGACCCCGCCACCGGCCGGAACTACGGCCCCACCTTCCCGGCCATCACCCTGGTGGACCAGGTGCGCTTCCAGGCGGCCTTCCTGGACGCCCTGGGCGTCGGCCGGCTGGCCTGCGTCGCGGGCCCGTCCATGGGTTCCCTTCACGCCCTGACCTTCGCCGCAACCTACCCCCACCGGGTGGACCGGGCCGTGGCCGTGGCCACCGCCGCCCGCATGACCGCGTCGGGCATGGCCATGCACCACTTCATGATGAACACCTTCCGCGCCGATCCCGGCTTCAAGGAGGGCTGGTATCCCCCCGGCACCCCCCTGGCCGCCGCCCGCATCATCTGGCAGGTCATGAAGCTCTACTACACCAGCGAGCAGCTGTTCCGGGAAACCTGCACCCAGCCCCACGCCCCCGGCGCCCAGTCCCGCCGCTCCGCCCGGGCCCAGGCCTTCCTCACCGCCCGCCAGGAGGCCGGCAGCGCCCCCTACGACGCCAACTGCTTCATCGCGTCCCTGAACGCGATCAACAGCTACGATCTGGGGGAGGGATTCGCGTCCCTGGAGGAGGGCGTGAGGCGCATCCAGTGCCCGGTCCTGCTGGTGAGCGTGGACACCGACAACGAATTCCCCCCGCGTGAAGCCGGGGAACTGGCCGCGATCCTGAACGCCGCGCGGCCGGGGCAGGCCACGACAGCCCTCATCACGTCCATGTGGGGCCACCTGGGCTGCGTCCAGGAACCCGAACAGCTGGGATCCATCCTGGAAGCCTGGCTGCAGGAATAGCTTTTTGACCCTTTTTTTGGTTCTTCACGGATTTCCGGGGAAGGCCGCACGGATCTTGAGGAAGAAGTAGGCCTCATCCCGGTACCCATAGGCGATCCGCTTCAGGACCTTGATCTTGTTGTTGATCCCCTCCAGGATGCTGGTGTTCAGGTGCCACCGGCAGTGCGAGAGGATGTCCTCGATCCGCTTGGCCAGGTTTTTCGCAAAACGTACCAAAGGCGGCAGGCCGCTTGAGGTGGCCATGGCCAGCCAGTTCTCCCAGGCCTTCCGGGCCCAGCCCTCTCGCTTAAAGCCCCACAGGGCCTTAAGGGCGTCCTTCATGACGTAGGCCGTCATGAGGGCTTGGTTCGCCTCCAGGAGCGCGTTGAGCCTGGTCTTGCTCTCCCGGTTGGGCAGGTTCTCCCAGTTGCCCAGCAGGAGCCACTTGGCCCCCTTGATGAGTTCCCGGGCGGCCTTGTCGTCCCGGCACCGATTGGCCTCGTTGACCCGGATTCGGTCGAGCACCTGCTTTCCGAAATTGGCCAGGACATGGAACTGGTCCAGGACGATCTCGGCATTGGGGCAGTGTTGGCGGACTTCCGCTTCGAAAGTGGGGGACATGTCCATGGCCACCGCCGCGATCTTGCGGCACCGCCGCTTGCCGAGCCATTCGAAGAAGGGCCTGATATCCGCCTTGCCCCGGCCTTTGCCCACCCAAAGCACTTGGCGGGTTTCGGTATCGGCGAACACCGTGGCGTAGCTCTGCCCCTTATGGAGGGCGAACTCGTCCATCATGAGCAGCCGGACCTTGCCTGGTCTGGCTGGCTCCAGCGTGCGCTCCAGATAGGCCTTGTCGATGTCCTTCACTGTGCCCCAGTGGAGGCCATAACGCTCGGCAGCCCGCTTGATGGGCATGACCTTGCACATGCGGGCCACACTCTCGGCCATGCGGTTGGTGACCCGTGCATAGGGTTCCAGCCAGTCCAGGGCCTCCAGCTTGGGTCCGCAGGCAGGGCAGGCCACCCGGGCACGCCAGACCACCAACACGGTATCCGCGTCGAACACGGGCAGGTCCCGGATCTCTCGCTGGGACCAGTCGTGCACCGCTGAAACCTTGCGCTGGCAGCCGCTGCAGGTCCGAGGGTGGACACCGAAGCCGAGCAACTCGATCCAGACCTGGGCGCGGGTACCCTTCTCCCCCGGTTCGAACCTTTCCACGGTTCCGACGCGATGCCCTTTCCATCCGCCCAAACGGGCAATAAGCTCCTTGGTAGGCAGCAGCGGCCTCCTCTCATCCTGGTTTCTCGACAACTCCAAGATGCCTGAAGTCCACTGCTGCCGACCTGTTACCCGATGAATCCGGCAATCTCGATCGAAGGGCCTATCGCCGAGGCGCCGAGGAGCCGAGGATCGCCGAGGAATAAAAAGAAGATCTTTTCTCGGCGAACCTCGGCCCCTCGGCGCCTCGGCGATAAGCTTTTCGTTTCAACTTACCTGGATGACGGGCTCAGAACGGCCCCTATCGACCGGACCCGGCCTCCTCGTCAGCACCAAGCTAAAGTGAGTGTGGGTCGGCGCCACCCCTCAAATCCGTGAAGAACCCTTTTTTTGCCTCTGCTAAAGGATCTCCACGGACAGGATCTTCGTTCCCAGTTCCAGGCCGTCAAGGATCGGCAGGGCGGTGGCGGGATCCTCCACCTCGCCCACCCGGGTGTACCTCCCCGTCAGGTGCGGCGCGGCGTTGGTGGTGATGAAGAACTGGCTGCCGCCGGTGTCCTTGCCGCTCAGGGCCATGCCCACGCTGCCGGGGCCGTACCAGGCCAGGCTGTCCTCGCAGCGGACGGTGTAGCCGGGGCCGCCGTCCATGGTGTCCACGGGGCTGCCCATCTGCACCACGAAGTCCGGGACGACGCGCGGGACGAGGCGGTCGTTGAAGAAGCCCCGCCGGGCCAGGAGCACGAGGTTGGCCACGTTGATGGGGGCGTTGACGGGGTCGAGGGCCAGGACGACGCGGCGGCCGCGCTCGAAGGTGATGCGCATGCGCACGGGCTTGCCGGAGCGGGCCAGGCGCAGGGCCTCGTCGCGGATGAGGTCCTCCAGGAAGGGGGTCTTCGGGGCGGCGGGCCAGGGGGTGGAGGGGTCCACCTTGGCCAGGAGGGTGTAGGCGTCGAGGCGGGCCGTCCAGCAGGGGTGTTCCAGGAACCGCGCCAGCAGGGCACGGCGCTGGGGTTCGGGCAGTTTCCAGCGTTCCAGGGCGGGCAGCAGGGCCTGGACGGCATCGTACATGGGCACGGTCCAGAGGCGCTGGACCAGGGCCTCCAGGTTGCCGGGGGCCCGGGGCAGGTCCTCCAGGGCGGCGGCCAGGGCCAACGGATCGGTGGAGCTGAGCAGGACGGAATCGTAGCGGTCCGCATCCTGGGGCGCGTGCTTGCGCAGGGCCTGCAGGTACCAGCTGGACAGGGGGCCGCCGTAGTTGCGGAATGCGTTCCGTTTCAGTTCGGTCAGGGCGTCGGGCTCGAGGGCGGGCAGCTTCCCGAAGTATTCCAGGGCGGCCATGCGCACCTGGATGCGGTCGGAGCCGAGGGCCTTCACGGCCAGGGCGCTGGCGGCGGGGTCGGGCGTGGCGGGGAGGCCCTCCAGGAGCCGCTGGGCGGGGCCGGGGCCGGACGTGGAGGCCAGGGCCCCGGTGAGGAGGTTGAGGTGCTCCTGGGCCCGTTTGTCCCAGGGCCCGCGATTCCATGCGTCCAGGTAGGCGAGGTGGAAGGGGTCGTTCATGCGCGCCTCGCCCTTCTCCTTCCCGGCGAGCACCAGGCGGAGGTGGGCCGCGCCGCCCCGGACGGGGTCGGTCTTGCCGGCCTTGAACAGCGCCTCCATGAAGGCGATCACCGGGGGATGGACCACGGCGCCGTTGAGGATCGCCGTGGCCAGGGGCCCTTCCAGGTGGAGGTGGGCGGGCCAGGTGGCGGCGTCCGCGGCCGTGAGGCTCTCCAGGGCGCTGAGGGCCTTGGGGGACTTCAGGCGGTTGAGGAAGTGCAGGGCCGTGAAGCGGTCCTGGGGCGTGACGGCCTCCAGGGCCCTGGCTTCCCAGACGGGCGCGGTGGGGTTGGCGAGCCACGGGGGCAGCAGGGCGGGGGCGCCCGGGGCGCCGATGCGCTTCAGGGTCAGCTCCAGGCGGGCGCGGTCGGCGGGGGGCAGCGCAGCCATCACCTCGGGGGCGAGCACCGGGGGCTTCCGGTCCCACTCGGCCTTCACCGCGTCCACGGGCGTGAAGGCGGCCTGGATCGCCGGGGGCGCGGCCTGGCTGGAGAGGGTGGCCACCAGGGCGAGGAAGGAGCTGCGGGCGTGCGGGAAAGGCATGAATTGATCCTTGGAGTAGGACTTATCTTACGCGAGGATGAAGGCCGGAGGCTGACTTGAACGACGTTGCGCCCATGGGGGCCCACTGGGTGCGTTTCCCGCGCTTCTTCGGGGACGCGATGATGATCCACGGCGCCATCGCCCGGCTGCGGGCGGCGGGCCTGCCGCTGGTGGCCTGGGGCCCCGGCTGGATCGTCGATCTCTTCGCCGGGAGTCCCGACTACGTCGCGGCCGTGCCGGATCCCGAGCGCAAGTACAGTCCCCTCAAGGCCGCGCAGCTCCTGCGTGCCCACCGCCCGGCTTCGCTCATCAACTTCCCCAAGAGCAGCCGCCCCGCGGTGGCGGGCCTGCTGGCCCGCGTCCCCCTGCGCCTGGGCTGCGGGGACCGGGGCGCCTCCCTCTTCTACACGCACAGCATCGCCTTCTACAAGCAGGACACGCCCTTCGTGGAACGCTACCAGGCCGTGGTGGCCCAGGCCTTCCCCCAGCTCCCCGAACCGGCGTCCTTCCTGCCCTTCCGGCCCCGGGCCGAAGCCCTGGCCGAGGCGGCCGAGCGCAAGGCGTCCCTGGGGCTGGAGGCTTACGTGGTGCTGGCCCCGGGCGCCAACTGCGCCTGCAAGCGCCTGTCGGTGGATTCCTTCGCGGCCCTGGGAACCCGGCTGGTGGCCGCGGGGATCACGCCCGTGATCCTGGGCGCGGGCCCGGTGGACCTGGCGCTGGCCGGGCAGATCGTCGAGCGGGTCCCCGGGTCCGTGGACCTCACGAACCAGGGCGGGCTCGCCCTCTCCGCCGCGTGGATCGCGGGGGCCAAGGCCCTGGTGGGCATGGACTCGGGCCTCGCCCACATCGCCGCGGGCTGCGGGACCCCGACGCTCGCCATCTTCGGACCCACGCGCCCCCGCCACTCCGCGCCCTGGGGCCCCCGGGTGCGCACCGCGCGCAAGGAGGGCCTCCCCTGCCTGGAATGCATGGGCGTCATCTGCACGGTGGAAGGGAATCCCTGCATGACGGCCCTGGCCGACGACTACCTCTGGGACGAGCTGCAGGCCGTTTTGCCTTGAATCCTCGCGGGTTTTGGAGCATCCTTCCGGGGAAAAGCATGCTCGAGGGGTGCCGATGTCGCAGCGCGAGGTGTTCCTGGCAGCCCAGCGAACCATCGCGTTGGTGCTTGCGGGAGGCCGCGGCAAGCGGCTCCTGGACCTGACCCGCAGCCTCTCCAAGCCGGCCCTGGCCTTCGGCGGGAAGTACCGCATCATCGACTTCACCATGAGCAACTGCGTGAACTCCAACATCCGCAAGATCCTGGTGGTCACCCAGTACAACTCCCACAGCCTCCTGGAGCACCTGCAGTTCGGCTGGACCTTCCTGAACGGCAAGTTCAACGAGTTCATCCACGTGCTGCCCGCGCAGCAGAGCCTGGAGAGCGACGCCTGGTACAGCGGCACCGCCGACGCGGTGCACCAGAACGTCGAGACCCTTGCCGCCCGCCGGCCCGAGAACGTCCTGGTGCTGGCGGGCGACCACATCTACAAGATGGACTACCGCCGGTTCCTGGAGGACCACCTGGAGAAGGACGCGGACCTGACCATCGCCTGCCTGGAGGTGCCGCTGGCGGACGCCCGGGAGTTCGGGGTCGCCCAGACGGACGCCACCGGCCGCATCGTGTCCTGGGTGGAGAAGCCCCTGGAGCCCACGCCCGTGCCGGGCCGGGCGGACCTCGCCTTCGCCAGCATGGGGATCTACCTGTTCAAGGCCGACTTCCTATACGAGCAACTGGCCCGGGATGCGGCAGATCCGGCCTCCTCCCACGACTTCGGCAAGGACGTCATCCCCTACCTGGTGCCCCGGGCGCGGGTGTTCGCCCACCGCTTCGAACGCAGCCACATCCGCAACATGGACAAGCCGCCCTACTGGCGGGACGTGGGCACGGTGGACGCCTACTGGGAGGCCAACATGGACCTCACCAACGTGGATCCCGAGCTGAACCTCTACGACTACGACTGGCCCATCTTCACCCACCAGGAACAGCTTCCGGCGGCCAAGTTCGTGCACAGCGGCCCCCACCGCAACGGCGTGGCCATCAGCAGCCTCGTGTCGGCGGGGTGCATCATCTCCGGAGCCACGGTGCACCGTTCCCTGCTCTCCAGCAAGGTGCGGGTCCATTCCCACGCCTACCTCCACGAGGCGGTGGTGCTCCCCGGGGCCGACATCGGCGAGCACGCCCGGCTGCACCGGGTCGTGGTGGACCGGGACTGCCGGGTTCCCGAGGGGCTGGTGGCGGGGGAGGACGCGGCGGCGGACGCTGCTCGCTTCCATCGCACGCCGGGAGGTGTAACCCTGATATCCCAGCGGATGTTGGACAACCTGCAGGACGGCCGATGAAGATTCTCCACGCAGCCACGGAACTGTTCCCCTACGTGAAGGTGGGAGGCCTCGGCGACGTCATGGCCGCCCTCCCGGGCGCCCAGCGGGCCCTGGGTGCCGACGCCCGCCTGCTGCTTCCGGGGTTCGGGGCCTTCCTGAACCAGATCCGGGACCTGGAACCCGCGGGCGGCTTCCCGGACCTCATGGGGCAGGGGGAGGCGCGCCTGCTGCGGGGCACCACCGCCGACGGCGTGCCCGTTTACCTGCTGGACCATCCGGGCCTCTACGACCGCGCGGGCGGACCCTACGCGGAGTACGGCGACAGCCACCTGCGCTTCGCCGCCTTCGCCTGGGCGGCCTCCCAGCTGGGCCGGAACGGCGACTGGGCCGGCTGGCGCCCCGACATCCTCCAGGCCCACGACTGGCAGACCGCCCTCATCCCCGCCTACTACGCCCAGGACCCGGGCCGCGTCCCCCTCACCGTCATGACCATCCACAACCTGTCCTACCAGGGGATCTATCCCGCCGCCCTCCTGCCCGAGCTGTGGCTGGGGCCCAGCATCTTCCACCCCGAAGGGGCCGAATTCTACGGCAAGCTCAACTTCCTGAAGGCGGGCCTGGCCTTCGCGGACCGCATCACCACCGTCAGCCCCACCTACGCCAAGGAGATCCAGCAGCCCGAGGCGGGCAGCGGCCTGGACGGCCTCCTCGCCAACCGCAGGCGGGACCTCGCCGGCATCCTCAACGGCGTGGACAACGCCATCTGGAACCCCGCCACCAGCCCCCACCTGGAGCACCACTTCGACGCCCGCCACCTCTCCGGCAAGAAGCTCAACAAGAACCTCCTGCAGCAGGAGACAGGCCTGGACGAGTCCCCCGGCGACCCGCTCTTCGGCGTGGTGAGCCGCCTGGCCGAGCAGAAGGGCCTGGACCTGGTGCTGGAGAACGTGGCCTACCTGCTCCAGCTCAACGCCCAGCTGGTCATCCTGGGCACCGGCGACCCCGTCCTGGAGCAGGGTTTCGCGGCCGCCGCCAAGGCCCACCCCGGCCGCGTGGCGTGCGTGCTCAGCTACGACGAGGGCATGGCCCACCGCATCCTGGCCGGAAGCGACGTGATGCTCGTGCCCAGCCGCCAGGAACCCTGCGGCCTCACCCAGCTCTACGCCTTGCGCTACGGCACGCTCCCCCTGGTGCGCCGCGCCGGGGGCCTGGCGGACACCGTGGTGGACACCAACGCCCAGTCCCTGGTGGATTCCACCGCCACGGGGTTCGTGTTCAAGGAGGCAAGCAGCTGGATCCTAGGGGAGACGATCGGCAGGGCCTGCAGGCTGTACCGGGAGGATCCCCGCACGTGGGCCAGGATCCAGAAGCACGCCATGGCGCAGAATTTCAGCTGGAAGGCGTGCGCTAAGGATTATCTGGAGCTGTATGAAGGGATGAGGCGGAAGGCGAGGGGGGAATAGGATTTCCTCATCCCGTGTGGAACCGCCTCGGGCCCCCAATGCCCTTTATTTCGGCGGTCAGCTGCTCGTCCTCCTAGCTCACTTTTCCCAGCGGGCGAACCACCCGCTGGGGGCGGGTTTGTGCCAAATCATAGGCCGCCTGAAGATTCAGCCAAAATTCAGGGGTAGTGCTCAATGCCTTGCTGAGAAGCCATGCCGTATCCGGCGTAACCCCGCGCTTTCCACGAACGAGTTCATTCACCCGCTGGGTGGGTACACCAATTGGGCTGCAAGATGAACCTGGGTAATATCCAGTCAAGCCGCATCCCTGCTTGTTCTGGTAAACGGTGAGGTTTGCCCTTTCCCCAGGACCCGGAACCGGCGGTGGTCGGAGACGCGTTGTCCTTCGTGGGCCAGGTCGCTCACCTCGAATCGTTCCGAAGCGGTGTCGTAGCTGGGCGCCACGCAGCAGAGGCGGTCGTGCCGGGACCAGCCGTGTTGTGGTAGTTCGGGGAGAACCTCAGGAAGCCGGCTGCAGCGGCCGCGCGAAGACCCCGAAGTTGTTCCCGTTGGACCGCTGCTGGGGCTCCCCGCCGGCGTTGCTGCTGGAGCCCATGGCCACGCCGCTGGGGTGGTTCACCAGCCTGGGATGGCCGTCCACGTCCCGCACCAGCGCGGTGGAGCCGCCGCCGTCCAGGTTCAGGCCGTCGGTGGCGCCGAAGCGGACCAGCCAGTCCACCACCTCCTCCATGGTGGCGCCGACGCTGTAGCCTTCCTGGCGGCCGTCGATGACCAGGAGGATCAGGTGGCGGCCGTCGCGGGTGAGGCCCACGGCGGTGCGGGGGTGGGTGGCCTTGTTGAACTTGGTTTCGGAGATCGTGCGGACGCCGTTCGCCAGCACCACCTCGGACCCCGCCACGGCGGTCCAGAGGCCGCCGGGGGTGAAGCCGGGGCCGGTCTTCAGGATGGCGGCGAAGTTGTCCCGGGTGGCCACGAGGGCGGAGGCGCCGATGCCCTTGGGCACGGCGGGGGAGACCACCTCCCCGCGGGCCATGGCCAGGCCCAGGAGGTCCTTGTCGCCGGGGGTGCAGCAGGGGTCGTAGAAGTTGGCGTTGATGGCCACCTGGAGGCGGTGGTGGGCCAGGAATTCGCTCGTGGTCTCGCTTATGGTCTCGATGGGTCCGGCGTGGGGGGTCGTGAAGAGCTCGATGCCGGGTGCCCGCAGGTCCACCCGCACGGCGAAGACCTTCTGGCGGCGGGGTTCGGGGGCGTCGCCGGTGGCGATCTCCACGCCCTGGTAGGCGGGGACCCAGGGGCCCGCCTTGAGCTGGGCCCGCAGGGGGGCGATGGCGACGAGACAGGCAACGGCCCAGAGGGCCCCGCGGATTCTCATGGGGGGTCTCCCGGTCAGAACGTGAGGCTCAATCCTACGGTCAGGGTCGAGACGGTCAGCTTGTCGAAGGCCACCTGGGCGGGGGTGGTGTAGCCCAGGGCCTTCAGGTCCAGCTTGCGGGTCTGGGCCTTCATGGTGGTCGACTGGTAGCGGGCCTCCAGGGCCACGGAACGGGTGATCTGGAAGCCGAGGCCGGCGCAGTAGTAGGGGACGAAGTTGTTGGCGTCGTAGTTGCTCTTGACCGGGCCGGCGGCGGCGCTGGTCAGGTCGAAGGTGCCGGTGCGGTTGGCCGAAACGTAGGCGACGCCCAGGCCGGCCAGCACGTAGAGCCGCGCGGGAAGGCTGCGGACGTATTCGGCCCCGTAGGTGAAGGCGTAGGTCTCGTTGGTGGTGTTGGCGGGGTAGGTGGCCTGGGCCCAGCCGGGCACCGTGAGCGTCTCGGGGGTGGTGCTGCTGCCCTTGAAGGTGAAGTACCCGAAGCGCATGCGCACCGAGTCCTGGCCGCCCAGGCTGTAGGTGTCGGTGACGTCCAGGGCGGCGCCGACGCTGGAGCCCACCCACTGCTTGGCGCCCCCGGAGGGCTGGGCCATGCCGATCTGCGCGCCCCAGGTGCCGCTTTCGGCGTGGAGGGCGCCGCAGGCCAGGAGGGCCGCGGCGGTGCTGACGATGGCGCGCAGGGAGGTGCCCATGAACGGATTCCTTTTGGCTGTATGGCGAAGGCCCATGGATGCAGTGTAAGGCATCCCGCCCCGGGAAGCCACGCCGCCGCCCGCCCCAGGGGGGGCGGGGACGGATGGTGAATTCAAGTTCAGGGGGTGGGCATCTGGCAGGAGGAGGCCACGGCGGCGGGCAGGTAGCAGTTCCGCACGTAGTCCATGACCATGCGGTCGGCGTTGAAGCGCCAGGCCAGGGTGCGCATGGAGCGCTGGATGGCGTGGATCCATTGGCGGGGCACGCCGTTGGCGTCCTGCCGGTAGTACATGGGCACCACCTTCTCCTCCAGGAGCCGGAAGAGGGCGTCGGCGTCGCGCCGGTCCTGCACCTCGGTGGACTCGTGGATCTCGCCGTTGCCGATGGCGAAGCCGTTCTCGCCGTCGTAGGCCTCGGCCCACCACCCGTCCAGCACGGAGATGTGGAGGCCGCCGTTCATGACCACCTTCATGCCGCTGGTGCCGCAGGCCTCCAGGGGCCTGCGGGGGTTGTTGAGCCAGGCGTCCACGCCCTGGTAGAGGTTGCGTCCGATGTGGATGTTGTAGTTCTCCACGAACAGGATGCGGTTGCGGAAGCGCGGGTCGGCGGTGAGCTGGCCCACCTTCTGGATCAGCGCCTTGCCGGGGCCGTCGGCGGGGTGGGCCCGGCCGGCGAAGATGAGGTTCACGGGGCGCTGGGGGTTGTTCACCAGGGCGTCGAGGCGGTCCAGGTCCGTGAAGAGCAGGTCGGGGCGCTTGTAGGGCACGAAGCGCCGCGCGAAGCCGATGGTGAGGGCGTCGGGCTCCAGCGGGGTGGGCTCGAGGGGCGGCAGGCCCTGGCGGGCGCGCATCGCGGTCTGGCGCTCGCGCACGAGCTTGAGCATGCGGCCCTTGAGGACCTTCTTGATCTCCCAAATCTCGGCGGGGTCGATGGCGGCGATCTTCGTCCACAGGTCGGGGCGCACGATGCCTTCCATCCAGTTGACGCCCAGGTGGGTGGTCATGAGGGTGTTGAGCTCGGAGGAGAGCCAGCTGGGCACGTGCACGCCGTTGGTGATGTGCCCGATGGGCACGTCGTGCTCGCTGCGGGTGGGCCAGAGGTGCTGCCACATGGAACGGGCCACCTTGCCGTGCAGGGCCGAGACGCCGTTGGCGCGCCGGCAGTGCTTCAGGGCGAGGACGGTGGGGAGGAAGGCGGACCCCAGGTCGCCGGGGTTGGTGCGGCCCAGGCCCAGCACGTCGTGCAGGGGGAGCCGGAGGCCCTCGGCCAGGGCGCGCAGGTGCTCCTCGGCGAGGTCGGCGGGGAACTTGTCGTGGCCGGCCTCGACCGGCGTGTGGGTGGTGAACACCGTGCCCGACGCCGCCTCGGCGATGGCGGCCCAGGGCTCCATGTCGTCCTGCTGGACCCGGTGGCGGGCCCATTCCAGGATGGCGAAGGCCGAGTGGCCCTCGTTGAGGTGGATGACGCTGGGGGTGATTCCGAGAGCCCGCAGGGCCCGCGACCCGCCCACGCCCAGGAGGAGCTCCTGCTGGATGCGCATGCGGTTGTCGCCGCCGTAGAGGTTGGCGGCCAGGGCCTTGTCCTCCTCGCTGTTGGCGTCGTCCCGGGTGTCGAGCAGGATGAGGCGGATGCGCCCCACGTGGCACTCCAGGACCTTGGCCCACACCAGGCGCCCGGGGAGTTCCACGCTCACGCGCGCGGGCTTGCCGTCGGCGCCGATGGCCGGGTACACGGGCAGGTCCTCGAGCTCGAAGGGTTCGCTCACGTCCTGCTGCCAGAAGGTGCCGTCCAGCATCTGGGTGGTGTAGCCGCGGTGGTACATGAGGCCCACGCCCACCAGGGGCACGCCCAGGTTGCTGGCGCCCTTGAGGTGGTCGCCGGCGAGGATGCCCAGGCCGCCCGAGTAGATGGGCAGGGACTCGTGGATGCCGAACTCGGCGCAGAAGTAGGCCACGGGGCGGGACTGGAGGCTGCCGGCGTGGATCATGCCCCAGGTGGTCAGGGGGTTCAGGTACTCGTTGAGCTGGCGAAGGGCGCGGTCCGTGCGGGTGGCGATGTCCACCTGGTCGGCGCGCTTCTCCAGCAGCTCGGGGGTGATCTCCTTGATCACCCGCACGGGGTTGCGGTGGGCCTTGTGGTAGATGTCCAGGTCCAGGTCCCGGAAGATGGCGCGCACTTCCGGGCGCCAGGTCCACCAGAGGTTGCGGGTCAGCTTCTGGAGCTTCTGTTGGAGCGTATCCATGTATTCAAGCCTTTCTGGGGGGGGCGGGTTGAGGAAATGACCATCTTAGCCGAGTCTGAGCACGACCACCCCCAGGGGGGGCAGGGTGAGCTCCACGGACTGCGGGAACCCATGCGCTGCCAGCGGTTTCGTTTCGACGGCGCCGCCGTTGCCGAAGTTCTGGCCCCCGTATAAAGAGGCATCGGAGTTGAGGACCTCCAGGTACCTGCCGGGGGCGGGGACCCCCACGCGGTAGCCGGTGTGGGGCATGGCCGTGAAGTTCAGGACGGCCACGGCGAAGGAGCCGTCGTTGGCCTTGCGGATGAGGGCGAGGGTGCTGTTCCTGCGGTCCTCGCAGTCGATCCACTGGAAGCCGTCGGGTGCGCAGTCCCGGTCGAAGAGGGCCGGCAGGCCCCGGTACAGGGTGTTGAGGTCGCGCACCAGGCGCCGGACGCCCTGGTGCTCCTGGAATTCCAGCAGGCCCCAGTCCAGCGCCTTGTTGTGGTCCCACTCGTGGTCCTGCCCGAACTCGCAGCCCATGAAGAGGAGCTTCTTTCCGGGGTGCAGGAACTGGTAGGCGAAGAGCAGGCGCAGGTTGGCGAACTGCTCCCACCGGGTGCCGGGCATGCGCCAGAGCAGGGACTTCTTGCCGTGCACCACCTCGTCGTGGGACAGCGGCAGCATGAAGTTCTCGGTGTCGTTGTAGAGCATGCTGAAGGTGATCTCGCCGTGGTGGTGCTTGCGGTGCAGCATGTTCCGGCCGAAGTAGGCCAGGGTGTCGTGCATCCAGCCCATGTTCCACTTGAACCCGAAGCCCAGGCCCCCCACGCTGGTGGGCCGCGAGACCATGGGCCAGGCGGTGGATTCCTCGGCCACGGTGCAGGTGTCGGGGAAGTGGGAGTAGACCACCTCGTTCAGCCTGCGCAGGAAGGCGACGGCCTCCAGGTTCTCCCGGCCGCCGTACCGGTTGGGCAGCCACTGGCCCTGGGCCCGGCTGTAGTCCAGGTAGAGCATGGACGCCACCGCGTCCACCCGCAGTCCGTCGATGTGGAAGCGGTCCAGCCAGAACAGCGCGTTGGCGATGAGGAAGTTCTGCACCTCGGTGCGCCCGTAGTTGTAGATGAGGGTGCCCCAGTCCATGTGCCGGCCCTTGCGGGGGTCGGCGTGCTCGTAGAGGTGGGTGCCGTCGAATTCGCCCAGCCCGTGGGCGTCCCCGGGGAAGTGCGCCGGGACCCAGTCCAGCAGCACGCCCAGGCCCTCCTGGTGGCAGCGGTCCACGAACGCCTGGAAGTCCTGGGGCGAGCCGTAGCGGCAGGTGGGGGCGAACATGCCCAGGGGCTGGTAGCCCCAGGACGCGTAGAAGGGGTGCTCGCTGACGGGGAGCATCTGGATGTGGGTGAAGCCCATCTCCTTGGCGTAGGGGATGAGGGTGTCGGCCAGCTCCCGGTAGCCCATGAAGCCGCCGTCGTCCCGGCGGCGCCAGGAGCCCAGGTGCACCTCGTAGATGCTCATGGGGGCGTCGAAGCGGTTGCGCTTCCAGCGCTCGGCCATGAACGCGCCGTCCTGCCACGTGTGGCCGCGGGGATCGTGCACCACCGAGGCGGTGCCGGGGGCGTGCTCGCACTGGAAGGCGAAGGGGTCGGCCTTGAGGGGCAGGACCTTGCCGGCCGCGCTCTTGATCTCGAACTTGTAGAGGTCGCCGGGGGCCATGCCGGGGATGAAGAGCTCCCAGACACCGGAGCTCGCGAAGGGGCGCATGATGTGCCGGCGCCCGTCCCAGTTGTTGAAGGTGCCCACCACGCTCACGCGCCGGGCGTTGGGGGCCCACACGGCGAAGTCCACGCCGGGCACGCCGTCGCGCTCCGAGGGGTGGGCGCCCAGCTTCTCGTA
This sequence comes from Geothrix sp. 21YS21S-2, assembly GCF_030846775.1. Classification (NCBI taxonomy): domain Bacteria; kingdom Pseudomonadati; phylum Acidobacteriota; class Holophagae; order Holophagales; family Holophagaceae; genus Geothrix; species Geothrix sp. 21YS21S-2. The sequence continues at coordinate 1,398,134 of NZ_CP132910.1, read as the reverse complement.
GAGGCGCAGGTGGGTGCCTTCGGCCATGAGGTAGACGTCCAGGTCGCCCAGGGCGGCGCTGAACCGGTAGGGGTCGTCCATCTCCAGGGGCTCCGGCCCCCAGCCGTGGACCCGGAAGTGGTAGGGGAACCACTTGCGCAGCCGCGGCAGCACGGTCTCGAAGATCCCCTCGGGGTGCGTCATGCGCAGCTCGGCCACCACCTCCCCGGCGGGTTCCTTCACCAGCTCGACCCTGGTGGCCCGGGGTGCGAAGACCCGCGCCTCCAGGCCCGAGCCGGGCAGGGGGTGGAGCCCGAAGACGTAGGCGGGGTTGGAGCAGTCCCCGTTCAGGAAGGCTTGCGGGTCAAAACCTTGATCAGCCATTCGGTTTCCTCGGGGGGTGTCCGTCCAGTGTAAGCCAAACCCGCAACGCTTCGGTGACGCTCCAGGCCTGGGCGTCGCAACCCCGCTGGGCATGGGGGGCGTCGCCGTCCAGGATCTCCGGGAGCTGGCCCAGGCAGCCCGAGGCCAGCAGCCCGTCCAGGGAGCCCAGGCAGGCCCGGGCGGCCTCCACGGCCTGGGGCTGGAAGCCGTAGGCCGCGGCCAGGGCCTCGCAGAAGGTGGGCAGGAGCCACGCCCAGGCGGTGCCGTTGTGGTAGGCGGGCTTGCGCCGCGTGTCCTCGTCCCCCTCGTAGCGGCCCCAGTAGGGGTGCATGGGGTCGTTCAGGAGGCCCGAGGGGCCCAGGATGGGCAGGGGGGAGAGCACCGGCAGGGGCGCCAGGGTGCGCATGCCGCCGGGCACGAGGAGGTGCCTCGCGCAGGCCGCCACGGCCCGCTGGGCCCTTGCGCCCTCCACGAGGCCCAGGCTCACCAGGAAGAGCTGGTTGGGCCGCAGGTGGCCGTCGCCCCGGGCGAGGGCGGCGGGAACGCCGTCCCGGGCCTCCAGGTGGTCGTGGAACCAGCCCAGCTCCTCGTCCCAGAAGAGGTCCAGCGAGGCCCGGGCCCTCGCCTCCAGCCCGGCCCAGTCGGGGCCCAGCCGGCGCAGGAGCCGGATCCACAGGGCCTGGATCTCCACCGGGTAGCCCTGGCGGGGGGTGCCGGCGGGGTAGTTGGTGTCCATCCAGGTGAAGTGGGAGGGGCTCCACACCAGGCCCGAGTCCGGGTCCACCTTGATGCCGTTGGGCGTGCCGTCGCGGTAGCCCCGGGCGATGGCCTCCAGCACGGGCAGGAGGTCCTCGGCTCCGGCCTCCTCGGCGGCCAGGGCGAACCACAGCGGCGCGTCCGAGGTGTCGCGGTCGGAGGTGGAGTCCGCCGAGAGGGCGTTGGGCAGGGTGCCCCGGTCCTCGAAGGCGGCGAAGGTGCGCAGGATCCCGCGCACCTCGTCGGCCATTCCGCCGGCGAGGAGGCCCCGGGCGGCGATGAAGGTGTCCCGGCCCCAGTCCAGGAACCAGGGATAGCCGGCGATGACGGTGAGGCCTTCGCCCCGGCGGGCCAGGAAGGCCCGGGAGGCCAGCCACAGCTGGAGGCCGAAGCTGTCCTTGGGCAGGGCGGAGCGGCCCAGGGCCTCGGCGCGCAGCTGGGTGAACCGGTGCAGCTCGGCCGGGGCCGGTTCGGTCGGGTCCGCGCAGAGGGCGAGGGTCACCGCCCCGGGGCGGTCCAGGGGCAGCTCGAACCAGCCCGGGCTCCAGGCGTCGCCCTGGGCGGTCATGCCCCGGGAGGCCTCCACGGGGTGGGGGATCCCCAGGCACCACTCGGGATCCGCGTGCCAGCGGCCGCGGTCGGCCCAGGCCGCGAGGCGCCGGTCCGGGCCGGGCTCGAAGAGGAACCCCATGCCCCCCTCCCGGTCCCTGGTGCTCGTGCGGAAGTGGTGGTCGGCGCCTTCGTTGGCGGTGGTCTCGGAGTGGAAGCCGCGGTCCTCCAGGTCCAGGCGCACGGTGAGCACCACGGAGGGGCCCTCGGGCAGGTCGGTCCCGATGGGCGGGGGCCCGTCGGGGCGGCGGAACCTCGCCACCACGGTGTTGCGGTCCGGCAGCAGGTCGATGGTCAGCTCCACCTGCACCACGCGGCCGTCGCCCGCGGGCGCCGCGAAGACCCAGCGCGCCGGGGGCCCGGCCGTGAAGTGCACCAGGTTCCCGCTGTCCAGGGGCGTCAGGAAGCCGTCGGCGTTCACCCAGGCCCGCAGGCGCTTGGCCAGGACGTGGCGGTCGCAGGGGACGGAGGGGTGGAGGTTGGCGCCCAGGAGGCAGTCGTACTTGGAGGCCACCGTGCCCAGGTCGGCCCGCAGGCGGGCCATGCCGCCCCGGCCGTTGGTGAGCAGGCAGGAGCCCTCCTTGGCGTGGCGCGGGAAGGCGGGGTCCGGGGACAGGAGCCGCACCTTGCCGGCGGGCGGGGTGCGGGCCTCCTTGAACCGCTCCAACTGGATCTCGGCCTCAAGGGGACGCGGGGCCCGGGCCAGGAGGGACGGGGGGACCGCCGCCACGTGCCCGGCGTCCGAGGGGATGCTGCGCAGGTGGATGGGTCCCAGGCCGGGGACCCGCAGCGACACGGCGAAGGGGGCGGCGTCCTCCACCAGCAGCCAGTGCTCCGGGGGCAGGGGCGTCACCCGGCCCAGATCCTGCAGGCCCCAGCGGATGACCCGCGGGTAGCCGTTCCGGGCGGCGCGGATGGCGGCGGGGAGATCGGCCCGGACCGCCGCGGGGTCGAGGTAGGACAGGGAGGCCAGGAAGGCGGCGGGGTCGGAGCCGGCCAGGGCGGCCACCTCCTGCCAGGCGGCGGGTCCCAGGGTCTCGGCGGGCAGGACCGTGGCCAGGGCCTGGTAGGCCCAGGCGGCCTGGGCGCGACGCGCCCGGTACTCGGGGCCCGCCAGGCCCCGGGGGGTGGCGGAGGCAGCCAGGCAGTGGGCGGCCCAGGGCCGCAGGACGAAGGTCACCGAGCCGCCGGGGTTCTGGCGGAGGCGGGGGAAGGCCTGGCCCAGGAGGTCCAGGGAGGGGCGCCCCAGCTCCTCCCAGGCGGGGGCGGTGAGCAGCCACTCCTGGGGCTCCATGGTGAGGTTCACGAGCACCAGGACCTGGTCGCGGCCGTCCCAGGACGCGCGGCGCAGGGCCAGCACCGGGGATTCCCCGGAGCTCAGGCGCTCCAGGCGCGCCCCGTCGAAAAAGCAGGGGTGGGAGCCCAGCAGGTGGTTGAGGGCCGCCAGCTCCTCCACGAGGTTCTCGGCCGCGCCCCAGGCCATGCCCCGGGACTGGTGCACCTCGATCTTCTCGGTGGCCAGCCACTCCACGCCGCCGGTGAAGCCGAAGGCGCCGCACAGGCTGGTGAGGGCGCACAGGCGGTTCCGGTGCAGGGACCAGTCGGCGCCGCGCTTGGCGAGGCGGTCGTTGTCGTGGGTCTCGCTGTAGTGCACCAGGGGGCCGATGCGGCCGCCCTGGTGCGCGGCGTGGTCCAGGTAGGCCGCCACGTCGCGGGGGGAGTAGTTCTGGAAGAGCTCCGAGTAGGCCCACTGCATGCCGCCCTCGGTGAGCAGGGTCTCCGTGAGCTCCCACGCGCCGCCCAGGCCCTCCAGGAGAAAGACCGCGTCGGGGAACTCCTGGCGCACCCGGGCCACGATGTACTGCCAGGCCGGGAGCGGCACCATGTACCCGGCGTCGCAGCGGAAGCCGTCCACGCCGCGCCGGCACCAGGTGAGCAGGGATTCCGCCACCACTTCCCAGAGGTGGGGCTCGCGGTTGTCCAGCTCCACCAGGTCGCCCCAGGTGGTGCCCCAGGCGCCGGGGCTGTGGAAAGTGCCGTCGGGGTTCCGGTGGAACCACTGGGGCCGGCCCTCCATGAGCCGGGAGCCCCAGCCGGTGTGGTTGACCACGATGTCCAGGAAGACCAGGCCCGAGCGCAGGTGCACCGCGTGGGCCAGCTCCTGGAACTGCTCGACGCCCGTGGTGCGCTCGTCGAACTCCACCAGGGCGGGGTCGATGGCGGTGAGGTCCTGCTGGGCGTAGGGGCTGCCGAAGCGCCCGAAGCGCGCGAAGGTCGTGGGGGTGGGGCCCAGGGGCAGCAGGTGCAGGATGCGGCAGCCCAGGGTCCCGAGAATGTGGGGCACGCAGGCGGTGAGCTCGCGCAGCTTGCCCGAGGGGGGGATCACGGTGAAGCCGCGCTGGTCCAGGCTGTTGAGCTGCTCGTCCAGCACGGGCTCCCGGGTGCTGCGGCCGGTGCGGGAAGGGCCGAACATTCGGGGGAAGGCGCAGTAGATGGTGTTGCCGGTGCGCAGGTGGTCGGGGTGGACGGAGATGCCCACGTCGGCGCCCTCGGGCCAGTGCTGGGTGCCGGCCTCGTCCAGGCGGTAGGCCTTGGCCCGGAAGTGGCCCACCTCGGTGAGCGGCAGGTCCAGCTCCCAGAGGCCGTCCCGCTGCGTCAGGGGGATGTCCCGCCAGGAGGCGCCGGCGAAGGTGCGGGTGCCGCTGGTGACGGCCCCGGATAGGGCGATGACCTCCTGCCGGGCCTGGGCGCCCCGGGTGAGGTTGGTGCGCAGGAAGGCCGGGCCCTGCCCCTCGAGCGTGAAGCGCACGCGGTCGCCCACATACCGCACGATGCGGCTGCCGGGTGCGGGGGTCATGACGGGCTGGGACAAGGGCACCTCGGGGAAGGGGCTACGGTTTCATTTCGGCCGCCGGGAGGCGGAAGGTGAATATGGCGCCCCGGCCCGGTTCGCTTTGCACGTCCACCTCGCCGCCCATGAGCACGGCCAGGTGCTTGACGATGGAGAGGCCCAGGCCGGTGCCCGGCACGCCCCGGGTGGCCGGGGCCCGGAAGAAGCGCTCGAAGATCCGGGGCAGGTCCTGCGAGCCGATGCCCGGGCCCTGGTCGGCCACGGAAAAGGCCAGGGCGTCGCCTTCCAGGCGCGCCGCGACCCGCACCTCGGATTCCGGGGGCCCGAACTTCACGGCGTTGGACACCAGGTTCTCCAGGAGCTGGCCCAGGCGCATGGGGTCGGCCCGGAAGGCGTGGCCCGTGGCGCCGGGTTCCACGTCGGACAGGATGCGCACGTTCCGGACCCGGGCCAGGGGCTGGACGCTCTCCAGGAATTCGGTCATGAAGGGCCCCACCGTCAGGGGCCTGGCATCCAGGCGCAGGGCGCCGGTCTCGATGCGGCTCAGCTCCGAGATGTCGTCCAGGAGCATGACCATGCGGTCCAGGCTGCGCAGGATGATCTTCAGGCTGGTGTCGCCCTCGGGGAGGACGAGGGCCCCGTCCTGGAGGTTCTCCACCGCCACCCGGATGCCCGTCACCGGCGTCTTCAGCTCGTGGCTGGCGTTGGAGATGAACTTCTGGCGGGTGGTCTCCAGGGCCTCGAAGTGGGTGATGTCGTCCAGGGTGACCAGCACCCAGGTCCCCTCCCCCGCGGGGGCGGGGAAGGGCACGGCCCGCAGGCGGATGGTCCTGGGGTTGCGCTTGAGGGTCCACTCCCGGAAGGCGCCCCCGTAGGCGTCCTGGAGGTTGCGCAGGCTCTCGGGCTCCCGGAAGGCCGACACCAGCGACTCGCCCTCCCCCAGGTGGCTGGAGGCGCCCAGGATGGTCCGGGCCTTGGGGTTGAAGAGCCGGATCTGGCGGTCCAGGCCCAGGAGCACGATCCCCGTGCGCAGGTTGGCGAGAATCTGGCGGCGCACCTGGTCCTCGGCCTCGACCTCGTTGGCCAGCCGGTGGTTCTCCGCCTCCAGGGCCGACCAGGCCCGGGGCAGGGCGCGGAACAGCTCCTCGCCCTTCTCCGGCAGGGGGATGGCCGCGAGGAGCCGGGCCATGGTCTCCCGGTGCCGCTTCATGGACAGGTGGAGGGAAGCCCCGCCCCCCGCCGCCGCCAGGAACCCGGCGACCCTCAGCACCGGCTCGATGTCGCTGGCCATGAGCGCGCCGCCCGCCAGGGCCAGGGCCCAGGGCAGGAGGGGCGTGGTCATCCGCTGCGACAGGTCCGGATGAGCGTTGGGCATGGTCTGGGGCTCCTTGGGTCCATTGTCCCGGCTATTCCCTGGGACTGATAGGGTTCTCCGGAAATTCCCGGCTATATGTTGAATTGATTGTTTTTTGGAACCTCCAGGACCTCCGCGCCATCCAGGAGTAGGATGGGCGAAAGCCCCCAGAGACCCATGGACGCCTTCCGCCTTCGCAAGTGGTACCTCGACTGCGTCACCCCCCACGGGGAGGTCTTCATCGGCTATTGGGCCCGGCTGAGCCTGGGGGGGCTGGACCTGAGCTACTGCAGCCGCCTGGGGGCCGAAGGGGAGGCGGCGTCCTCCTTCCGCCCTTCGGACGAGCCCAGGGTCCTGGACGGCCACCTCGGCTGGTCCTGCCGTCCCCTGGACCTGGAGGGCCGGTGGGAGGCGCGCTGCCCGCCATGCACGCTGCGGCTGCACGAGCGCCAGGGCCGGGACCTCACCTGGGCCTGCCTGCAGCCGGCCTCGGCGGTGGAGCTCGTCCTGGGCGGGCGGCGCCTCCGGGGCGACGGCTACGCCGAGCGCCTGGACCTCGGGTACGGACCCTGGCACCTCCCCTTCGAGGAGCTGCGCTGGGGGCGCTTCGCGGGCGGGGGGGCCTCCCTGGTGTGGATCGGATGGCGCGGGGCCGCGCCGCGGACCTGGACCGTCCTGGACGGCCGGGAGGTGGCCGGGGGGCGGGTGGAGGAGGACCGGGTGAGCCTTCCCGGCGCCACCTTGGAGCTCGAGGTCCCGGACCGCCTCGTCATCCGGGACGCGCCGGTCCTGCCGCCGGGCCTCCTCCGGTTCCCGGCCGTCGCCGGCCTCGTCCCGGCCTCCTTCGGCGCCCTGCGGGAGCGCAAATGGAGGAGTTCCGGCGTCCTGCACAGGGAAGGCGCTCCGGACGTCCGTGGCTGGGTCATCCATGAAACCGTCGGCACCCCATGAGGCCCCCCATGTCCCCCCGCCTCGGCAAGCTCCTCTACGCCCTCCTCTTCGTGGTCCTCCTGCCGCTCCTGCTCTGGGCCTGGGCGCGGGGCGCGGCCGGGCAGGTCCGGCTCCCGCCGCCGGGCCCCGCCTGGGCCGGCCGGATCCTGGCGGCGGCGGGGGGCCTGGCGATGCTCCTGGCCATGGCGACCCTCACGCGCCACGGGGAGGGCCTGCCCATGAACGCCTACCCGCCCCGGCGCCTCGTGGTCCGCGGCCTCTACGCCCTCACCCCGCATCCCATCTACGCGGGATTCTGCGTCCTGTGCCTGGGCGCGGCCATGGCCACGGGCTCGGGCAGCGGGTTCTGGCTGGTGGGCCCGGCGGTGGTCCTGGGCTGCGCGGCCCTCGTGCTGGGCTACGAGGGCCCGGCCCTGGACGCGCGGTTCGGCCGGGAAAGGCGCGGGCCCCTGCTGCGCCTTCCCGCGGCCCAGGACGGTCCGCCCACCCCGGCGGACCGGGCCTCCGCCTACGTCCTGGTGCTCCTGCCCTGGCTTCTGCTCTACGGGCTCGCGGCGGCCCTGGGCACGCCCCGGGACGCCCTCGACCTCGGCCTTCCCTTCGAGCGGGGCTGGCCGGTGGTGGAGGAGGCCGAGCTCCCCTACGCCAGCCTCTACCTGTGGGTCCTCGCCGTGCCCTGGCTGGCGCGGTCCGGCCGGGACCTGCGCCGGTTCTGCACCGCGGGGCTCGTGGCCACCCTTGCGGGCACCCTCTGCTTCGCGGTCCTGCCCGTGATGGCGCCCCCCCGGCCCTTCGAGGCGGCCGGGCCCCTGGGGCGCCTCCTGCAGTGGGAGCGCCTCCACGACACCCCCATGTGCGCCTTCCCGTCCTTCCACGCCGCCTGGGCGATCCTGGCGGCCGGGGCGGCCTCCCCCCGGTGGAAGCCTGCCGCCCGGCTCTGGGCGGCACTGGTGGTGTGGGCCTGCGCGGCCACGGGCATGCACACGCTGGCCGACGTGGCCGCCGGGGCCCTCCTGGGCTGGGGCGCCCTGCGCGCGGACGCCCTATGGGAGTTCCTGCGCCGCGGGGCCGAGAGGGTGGCCAATTCCTGGCGTGAGTGGCGCCTGGGGCCCCTGCGCATCATCAACCACGGGTTCTGGGCGGGCCTGGGGGTGGGCCTGGGGGTCCTCCTCATGTGCGCCTTCACGGGCGGAACCCTCACGCCGGAGATCCTGCTGGTGGTGCTCTGCGGCCTGGCCGGGGCGGGCCTGTGGGCCCAGCTCGTCGAGGGGGGCCCGGAGCTGCTCCGGCCCTACGGCTATTACGGCGGCGTGCTGGGCACCTTCGCCGGCGTCCTGGCCGGGCACCTCCTCTCTGGCCAGGGCTGGCTGCTGCTGGGCGCCGCAGCGGTGGCGGGGCCCGTGATCCAGGGCCTGGGCCGGGTGCGGTGCCTCGTCCAGGGCTGCTGCCACGGCCGGGTGGCGCCGGCGTCCGTGGGCATCCGCTACGTCCATCCCCGGTCCCGGGTGTCCCGGCTCTCCGGGCTCCGGGGCCTCCCCCTCCATCCCTCCCCCCTCTATTCGATCCTCTGGAACGGCGTGACCTGGCTGGTCCTCCTTCGCCTCTGGCGAGTGGGCGCGGGCCTCCCCTTCATCGCCGGCGTCTACCTGGTGCTCAACAGCCTGGGCCGGTTCGCGGAGGAAGGCACCCGGGGCGAGCCCCAGACCCCCGTCCTCGGGGGGCTGCGGCTCTACCAGTGGGTCGCGGTCCCCGTCGCGGCCCTGGGGGCCTTCCTCACGTGCCTGGGCGGCGCGGGTCCGGCCCCCGGGGCGCGCCTGGACGGGACGGCCTTCGCCGCGGCCCTGGGCGCGGGGCTCTGCGTGTGGCTGGCCCTGGGGGCGGACTTCCCGGAGTCGAACCGGAGGTTCTCACGGCTGGCGTGAGCGCCTTCAGGCCCGGGAGGCGTTCCTCCCCGCGATCCGGCCGAACACGATGCACTCGGGGATGGCCATGCCGCCCAGCCTGCAGGCCCCGTGCACGCCGCCGGTGACCTCGCCGGCGGCCAGGAGGCCCGGGATCGGCTGGTGGCGCCCGAGGTCCAGGACCCGGGCGTCGGCGTCGATCTGGATGCCGCCGTTGCAGTAGTGGAGCTTGGGGCGGAGCCGCACGAGGTGGTAGGGCGGTTCGACGCGGTACCGCTCCTGGGTTCCCAGGGGCCTGCCGAATTCCAGGTCGACGCCTTCGTCCAGCGACCGGTTGAAGTGCTCCAGGGTCTCCGACAGCGCGGCCGGATCGATGGCCTGGTCCTGGGCGAGCTCCTCGAGCGTCCCGTAGCGCTTCACGGCTCCGCGCTTCAGGCACTGCGCCAGGTTCGGGTACTGCCGCGCCGCCCTTCCGCCCACGATCAGCATGGGGTCCCGCCCGGCGGCGACCATTTCGCGGGCGCGGGAGAGCCGGTCCGCGAGCTCGTTCACGAAGCGCCTTCCGGTGGACGCGTCGACCATGACCCCGTGGCGCAGGCCCACCAGCACCGAGAACATGGTGCTGACCCCCCAGCCCTCCTCGTCCCGGGAGGTCCAGGGCCCCAGCTGGATCCAGGAGAGGTGGAGGGGCGTAGCGCCGATCCGGAGGGCGCTCACCAGGCCCTCGGCCGTGGCCCCGGGGTGGTTGGTGGTCTCCAGCGCGCCGTCCAGGCCGGGGTCCTGCACCCTCCGGAATTCCACGTCCTGGCACCAGCCGCCGCTGGCCAGGACGAGGCCCTGGGCGGCCCCGATCCTGCGGGGGGCGCCGCTGTCCTCCTGGGGGAAGATGTAGTCCGCGCGGACGGCGGCCCCGGTGACCCGGCCGTCCCCGTCGAGGATGAACCCCTCCAGCGCGGTCTGCAGCCGGATGGGGATCCCCAGCTCCCGGCACTTCACCAGGAGGGCCTGCAGGATCACGGAGCCGGAACAGTTGGCGGGACTGTAGGTGCGCGGAACGGAGTGGCCGCCCCCATGGTGCAGGCTGTCGGCGAAGGCCACGCCGAGGTAGTCCCGGCACCAGAGGAAGGCCTCCAGGGAACCGGCGGCCACGGTGCGCACGAGCTCGGGGTGGTTCAGCCCGTGGCCGGCCTTGAACATGTCCCCGGCCAGCAGGGCCGGCGAGTCCTCGATCCCCTCAGCGGCCTGGAGGGGGGCGTTGGCCACCGCGAACAGGCCGCCGCTGAGCGCGGAATTGCCTCCGGGCAGCTTCATCTTCTCGATGACCAGCACGGACCGGCCCGCGAGCCTGGCCTCGATCGCCGCCGAGAGCCCGGCGTAGCCGGAACCGACGACCAGGACGTCAAAGGTCTCGTCGAACATCGGAACTCCCTGGAGTCTTGCGGTGCGGGCTGCGGTCATGCGGGCACCGCCGCCTTCTTGCTGTTGAGGTACCCGTGCAGGCTGATCCCGGCGGATCCCGAAAGGCCGAGCTTTCTCCGGATGTTCTTCCGGTGGGTCTGGACGGTGTCGAAGGCCAGGTTCATCGTGGCGCAGATCTCCTTGGTGCTGAACCCCGCCAGGATGAAATTGCAGATCTTCATCTCCGTCTTGCTGAGCCGGTGGAGCGCGAAATCCATCTGCGGCCCCGTGTTCCGGGTCAGCGAGGCCAGGAGCTCGCCCAGGAAGTCGATGTAGCCGTTGCGCACCTCGTCGGAGGGCGCGGACCGGATCTTGTGCAGGATCGGCATCAGGTCGCTGGTGATCCTGCGGGAGAGCTTGGCCGAGAGCTCCTCCTGCTCGAGCTGGATGCTCTTCAGGACGCTGCGCAGGGCGATGTTGGCCTCCTCCGTGAGGACCCTGCCGGTCTTGAGCTCCTGTTCCATCGCCTTCTGCCTGGAGATGTCCTCGGTGATGATGATCCAGAGCCTGCTCCCCTCGACGGTGATCAGGCTCACGGTGAAGACGGCCGGGAAGCGGCGCTTGTCGAAGTAGAGGGCGCCCACCTCGACGCTCAGCACCTGGTTCTCGATGATGGTGTCCAGCATCCTCAGGACGGCGGCCTGCCCCGGCTCGTCGCAGAGCGAGCGGATGTGGGCGCCCTGGATGTTCTCGGGGTGGATGCCGAAGGTCTCGCAGGCCTTCTGGTTCGAACCGATGACCTCCAGGTCCTCGTCGACGAGGATGATGCCCTTGCCCACCCCCTGGAAGACGGTCTGCAGCATCTTCTGGGACCGGGCCAGGGCCTGGGCCCGTTCCTGGACCTGGCGTTCGAGCTCCGCCCGCTGGAGGAAGGGGCCGGTCATCTCGCTGAGCAGGACCAGGAAGCCCGGGGCGCTGCCGTCCCCCAGCGCGACGAGCCGGACGGCGAAGGCGGCCTGGAGGGCGGTGCTGGCGTACTTCGGCACCTGGGCGGAGCAGACCTCCAGGGCCCCCTGCAGGGTGTCGCAGGGCAGGCCCAGCCTGACCCAGAAGGGCAGCCCCAGGGTGGGCGCGTCGGCGAGGACCCGCCCGGCCTTGCGGTTGGTCCGGAGGATGACGCCCTGGGGATCGGTCACCAGGATCAGGTCCGACGTCGCCTCGAACAGCTCCTGACCTATGGAGGCGTCGAAGGACGCCCATCGCTGCTCCATGGCAACCCCCATCCGCGGCGCTTCGAATGGCTTGGCCGGAAGGGCCGGCCGTTCTCGTTTCGGGATGATCCGATCATTGTCCTGTGCCAAGGTCTTGTCAACGGCGAGTCGGGTATACCCGCTCCAGGACGGTTCCGGGGCGAAGGTAAAGCCAATGCGGATTTGGTTTTCCGTTGCCAATCGGGTAGGCGGCCCTACCCGAAATTGCCCCGCTTTCTCACCTTTGAGGGTTTCGTGCGGGGGGCCTACTGTGGAATTAATCCATAGGGTATTCATCTACCACTGAGGTTGCCGCGGGGCCTGGCCGCATGGGCCTCGCCCTGCACGGCAAACACCATAACCAGGAAAGGGGAACGACATGAAGAACCCAGACAACCTCGAGGCCAGGGGGAACCAGGACGACGGCCTGGGCGAAGCCCAGGGCTCCGATCGCAGAGGCTTCCTCAGGACTTCGCTCGCGGTGGGCCTGGCGGCCACGGCGGGGACCTTCGCGCTCAACCTCGGCGCCGCGCCCGCGCCCGACGCGCCCCCCGCCAAGAAGAAGCTGCCCACCAAGTGGGACGAGAGCTACGACGTGGTCGTCATCGGCTCCGGATTCGCGGGCCTCGCCGCCGCGGCCGAAGCCGCCGGCAAGGGCAGCACCGTCATCATCCTGGAGAAGATGCCCGTCTACGGGGGCAACTCCATCATCAACGGCGGCGAATACAACGCCTGGACCGACAAGCTGAAGATGCGGGAGAACTTCAAGCTCGGCGTCGACAGCCAGGAGATCCACAAGGCCGACACCCTCAAGGGCGGCGACTTCTTCGGCAGCCCCGAGCTGGTCGAGATCCTCGCGGCCGAGGCCCCCAAGGCCCTGGACTGGATGATCGACGAGGGCGGCCTGCAGCTCCGCCAGATCCTCAACCGCACCGGTGGCCATAGCCAGTACCGCACCCACACCTGCATCGAAGGCGTCGGCAAGGGCTTCACCGAGGCGCTGCGCAAGATCGCCGAGAAGCGCGGCGCCAAGATGCGCCTGAAGGCGAAGGTGAGCTGGCTCTGGCGCAAGGACGTCGACAGCCCCGTGCTGGGCGTCGAGCTCGAGACCGGCCGCGGCCCCGTCAACATCCGCGCGCGCAAGGCCGTGGTGCTCGCCTCGGGCGGCTTCGGCCACGACGTCCCGATGCGCACGATCTACAACCCGACCCTGACCGCAGGGTACAACTGCACCAACCACAAGGGCGCCACCGGCGAGATGATCCGCTACGCCCAGGCCGTCGGGGCCGACACCCTCCACATGGCCTTCATCCAGCTCTATCCCTTCGCCGATCCCGAAACGGGCATCCTGGACGCCCCCGCCGTGTACCCCTTCCGCGGGCCCGGCTACGGCATCGTCTACGTGAACGAGAAGGGCGTGCGCTTCGTCAACGAGCAGGAGCGCCGCGACGTGGTCGCCCGGGCGGAGATGGCCACCGGCGGCAAGAAGACCTTCTCCATCTTCAACGAGGCGATGATCCCCAAGATGGGCACGATGGAGGAGGCCAACAAGGCCGTCGCCGCGGGCCGCTTCGTCCGGGCCGCCACCATCGCCGAGCTGGCAACCAAGATCGGGCTCGACCCGGCCGTGCTCACCGAGACCATGCGCAAGCACGACTCCTACCTCAAGGACAAGAAGGACCCCGAGTTCGGCAAGAACATCACCAGCGTGATGGTCTCCCAGGAGCAGGGCCCGTACTACGCGATCGCGCAGTGGCCCGCCGTCCACCACACCATGGGCGGCCTGCGCGTCAACAAGGAGACCCAGGTGCTCGATATCTGGGGCAAGCCGATCCCGCATCTCTATGCGGCCGGCGAGATCACCGGCGGCCTGCACGGCGCCAACCGGCTGGGCGGCAATGCGACGCCCGACGCGACGGTGTTCGGACGCATCGCGGGCCTCAAGGCCGCGGCCGAGAAGATCTGACGGATACGCCACCGCCGCGGTCCCCGTTCAACCGGGGGCCGCGGCCCCGGAGGAACCACCCGATGAGACGATTTTTCGAATACGGGGTGATGGCCCTGCTCCTGGCGTTCGCCGGGGGGCTGGGCGCGGCCCCGGCGAAGGCTCCTGCGGGTTGCACCGCCTGCCACCCCGATTTCAAGAGCCTGCTGGGGGAGGCGCACCCGGCCGTCAAGGGCAAGGCGATCGCCGAGTGCCTCCCCTGTCACGGCAAGCCCGCCCCGGCCGCGGGAAAGAACGCGTTCGGCGTCAGGATCCACCGCGGACACGCGGCCCCGGAAAGCGGCGTGCCGTGTTCCGCCTGCCACGACTTCAAGCCGGGCCGGTCCTTCACCGTCAAGGGCGGCAAGCGGAACCTGGGCAAGCCGAACGCGGGCGATTTCGCACGGACCCGGGAGCTCATGCCGGTCCCGGGCGCCGCGGCGTTCCTTTCGGGCCAGCATGCCGCCAAGCTGGTCTCCTGCTCGGGGTGCCACGGTCCTGCCTTCCCCCTCAAGGGGGACGAAGTTGCGAACGACCGGTGCCTGGCCTGCCACGGCTCCTACGAGGCCCTTGCGGAGAAGACCAAGCCCAGGGAAGCCCACGGCCTGAATCCCCACAAATCCCACTACGGGGAGATCTCCTGCACCGCGTGCCATTTCGGGCACCAGAAATCGGTGGTCCTCTGCAAGGACTGCCACCCCAAGACCACCCTCGTCATCCCTTTCGACAAGTGAGTGGCACGACCATCCGAACAGACTGGAGTGAACCATGGGCAATCTCGGAATGACTGAAATCCTCCTGATCGGCGCCTGTCTGCTGATCTTCTTCGGGCCCAGCAAGCTGCCCGAACTGGGCAAGTCCCTGGGCAAGGGGATCCAGGAGTTCAAGAAGGCCAGCAAGGAACTGACGGCTGGGCTGAAGGACTGACCTTTCGAACCTACCTATTCATCGCCACGGCCACCGCAAGGTGGCCGTGGCTTTGCCCGATCGGGTCGACCTCCCGGTGTGGATGCCGGGTTCCCGGCCCCCTCCCGGCTTGTTCGGCCCTGGGCCCATTCAGGCCCGCGGCGCTCGTCCGGCCGGGTCGAAATGACGCGAATGCCTTCGTAAAGTCCCGAAGGACGCATTGGTACGGATCTTGAGGGCCGAACGGGTCCCGGAGGATCGGCTCCGGGGACCCCGTCCGCCGCCCCTGGCGTTTCCTTTCCAATCCACGCGCTTTTCAGGAGATCCACGATGCGATCCATCCATGTTCTCCCCGTCGTCCTGGGCCTCGCAGGCCTGCTCGGTTGCGGGGGGTCCGGTTCGGGCACCCCGGCCCCCCGGTCCTCCGCCATGAACGTCACCCTGGTCGACGGCCCAACAACGGCCTACACCTCCATCCTCCTCAGCATCCAGTCCGTCGAGATCAGCCGGGACGGCGGGTCCTGGATGACCCTGGGCACGGTGGGAGGCACCCCGGTCGACCTCCTCACCCTCACGGGCGGGGTGAGCCGGAGCCTGCTGAGGGGCGTGGCCCTGGACCCCGGCTCCTACGGCCAGATGCGGCTCATCCTGGGTTCCACCGGGAACTCGGTAGTGCTCAAGGACGGCACGACCCACGCCCTCACCGTCCCCTCCGGTGCCCAGACGGGCATCAAACTGATCGGGCCGTTCGTCGTCCAGGCCGGAACCACCGCCGACATCTGGATCGATTTCGACGCCGCCCACTCCGTCCAGGTCGTGGGCGCGGGGGCGTCCGGCAAGTACCTGCTGCGCCCCACCTGCTTCGCCTACGAGAAGGCCGTCACGGGTTCCATCACCGGAATCCTCACGGACCAGGCGGACGGGTCGGCCCTGGCCGGCGTGCCCGTTTTCGCCGAGGTCCTGGATGGAGCCGGGAAGCCGTCCATCGTCCGGAGCGCCACGACCGGCGCCACCGGCGCCTACACCCTCGATCTCCTGCCGGTGGGCGGCACCTACTACGTGGTCAGCCTGCCCGCCCCCGGGACGTTCTACGGGCCCAAGGCCAGCGACGGCTTCAGCCTCACCAGCGCCACGCCCACCTTCACCTTCAGCGCCGCCTTCACGGCCACGGCCGGCGTGGGCACCCTGAACGGCACCGTGACGCCCCTGGCCACCGCGAGCCAGTCGGACGGCATCGACCTGCTGGCCACCTTAGCCTCGACCCCCGGCGGCGCCACCCACACGTTCATCCTGGACCGGGACATGGCCGTCGTGGGTGCGACCGAGACTTTCACCTTCGGGTCCCTGCCGGCGGGCACCTACAGCCTGGTGGGTAACCGGACGACCACGGCCGGGGACGGTTCCACGACGGTTGCCGTCGCCGTGCCCGTCGCCGCCACCGTGACGGCAGGCGCCACGACGGCGGCCACGGTCGCCTTCTAGGCAAATATATATTTCGATAATTTCCGATGTGTGTATATTAACCCCATCCCCTTCGGACGGACGGGAGGGGCGGCATCGGAAAGGAAGCAAGGCATGGCAGAGGATCTCCGTTCGCTGGTGGACAGGCTGAAGGCCGTTTCCCACCCTTTGCGCCTGCGGGTTCTGGCCCTGGTGGGCGCGGGGGAGTTGTGCGTGTGCCAGGTGGCGGAGACGCTTTCGGTGCCCGCGTCCTCGGTTTCCGAGGCCTTGCGGGAGCTGCGCAGGGCCGGGTTCGTGACGGAGCGGAAGGAAGGGCGGTGGGTTTTCGTCTCGTGCCCGGAACCGGCCCCACCTCTTCTTGAAATCCTCCTTCGTGAAGCGTCGTCGTTGCCCGAGGCGAACCTGGACCGCGCCCGCGTCGCGGCCGTGAAGGGGATCCCGGTCCAGGACGTCTGCCGCAAGCAGCTGGCCGGGATGGACGAGGCGACCCATGTCTGAATGCTGTGGGGGCGCCAGGCCGGAACCGGCGCCGTCGTTCCTGCGCAGGGGAGGCTGGATCCTGCTGGCCCTTCCGGCCTGGATCCTGCTCTACGCGGTCATCCACCGGCTTTCGGAGGTGATCGCCTTCTCCCTGCTTGGCCTGGCGCCCAGGTCCCACCTGGGCGAGGCGGTGGCGTTCTTCTTCTACGACACGCCGAAGGTCCTGCTGCTGCTCACCCTGATCGTCTTCATCGTCACCTTCCTGCAGACGTTCATCAGCCCGGGGAGGGTGCGCGACGCGCTGTCCCGGCGGAATCCGGGCCTCGGCAACGCCATGGCCTCCCTGTTCGGCATCGTCACCCCGTTCTGCTCCTGCTCTGCGGTGCCCCTGTTCATCGGCTTCCTCAAGGCGGGCGTCCCGCTGGGCGTGACGTTCAGCTTCCTGGTGGCCGCGCCCATGGTCAACGAGGTGGCCCTGGGGATGCTCTTCGCGATGTTCGGCTGGAAGATCGCCCTGCTCTACGCCGGCACGGGGGTGGCCATCGCCTTCTTCGCGGGCCTCGTGCTGGGGCGCATGAACATGGAGCGCCACCTGGAAGGGTGGGTGCAGGAAGCCCTCAAGGCGCCGGCCCTGGCGGATGCCGGGGAGGAGCGGCCCTCCCTTGCCGCGCGCATCGGCCAGGCCGTGCAGGGCGTCAAGGACATCGTCGGCAAGGTCTGGCTGTACATCCTGGTGGGCATCCTGGTGGGGGCCTTCATCCACGGCTTCGTGCCCGAGGCCTTCATGGCGAGCCTCCTGGGGCGGAAGTCGTGGTACAGCGTGCCCCTGGCCGTGGCCATCGGGGTGCCGCTCTATTCCAACGCGGCGGGCGTGATGCCCATCGTGGAGGCCCTGCTGGGCAAGGGCGCGGCCCTGGGGTCCACCCTGGCCTTCATGATGGCCGTCATCGGCCTTTCCCTGCCCGAAACGGTCATCCTGCGCCGGGTCATGCGGCCCCGCCTCATCGGTGCGTTCGTGGGGGTGGTCGCGGCGGGCATCCTCCTGGTCGGTTATCTGTTCAACGCCATTCTCTGAAGGAGATCCCATGCTCATCGAAGTCTTCGGGCCCGGCTGCGCCAAGTGCGAGACCCTGCTCAAGAACACCAAGGCCGCCGTGGAGCGGTCCGGCGGGGACCACGCCGTGGTGAAGGTCTCCGACTACGCGGTCATGGCCGCCCGGGGCATCCTCAGCACGCCTGCCCTGGCCATCGACGGGCAGCTCAAGTTCCAGGGCAAGGTGGCCAGCTCAAATGAAATCCTTGACCTGATCAAGGTCTGACCGCCCCTGACGATCCGACAACTGGAGGTACCATGTCCCTTTCGCGCCTCGGCGCCTTCGTTTTCGCTGCCTCCGCAGCCCTTTCGGCCCAGGTTCCCGCCCTGGACCCGGCCGGCCTCACCCAGGTCCTCAAATCCGGCACCTGGACCGTCGTCGAGTTCGGCGGGCCCACCTGCATCCCCTGCAAGAAGATGCAGCCCATCCTCGCCGAGCTCCAGCAGCACTATGGAAACCGCGCCCAGATCCGGAACTTCTACGTGACCGAGCACATCAAGGAAGCCCGGGCCTTCCAGATCATGGCCATGCCCACCCAGGTCATCTTCGATGCCTCGGGCCGGGAGGTGGCCAGGCACGTCGGCTTCTGGGAGAAGGGCGAATTCCAGGCTGCGCTCGCCAAGGCCGGCCTGAAATGACCGAGTGGCTCCAGAACCTCGCCGGGATGATGGCCCAGGCCTCTGCGGCCAAGCAGCTCGGGATCGTCTTCCTCGGCGGGTTGCTCACCTCCATGAATCCCTGCGTGCTCGTGGCGGCCCCCCTCGTGGTGGGCTTCACGGGAGGAACGAAGGAGGGGCGGCACCATCCCATGATCCTCTCAGGGGCCTTCGTGCTCGGCCTGGCGGCGGCCTTCACCGCCCTGGGCCTGGTCGCGGCCCTGACCGGCTCGCTCCTGGGCGACATCGGATGGGGATGGAAAGCCTTACTCGGCCTGATCCTCCTGGTCGTGGGCCTTCACCTGCTGGGCGCCTTCAGCCTGCCCACCCCCTCCCATGGCTTCCTGGTCCGCTTCCAGGGGGCCGGGCTTGTCGGAGCCTTCATCATGGGCGCCCTGACCGGGACCCTTTCCGCCCCCTGCGCCACGCCCGCCCTCGCCGCGGTGCTCACCATCGTCGCCCTCCAGAAGAGGATCCTGTGGGGGGGCGTCCTGCTCTTCGTGTACGCGGTGGGCCACGTGCTCCTGCTCTTCCTGGCCGGGGCATCCTCCGGCTGGGCCAGCACGTATGCCGAGAGCCATTTCTCCAAGGTAATGGGGCGATGGCTCCCGAGGGTCATGGGGCTCCTGCTGGTGGGCTGCGCCGTCTGGGTCCTGGTCCTGGCCTGGCAGGCGAAGGCCGCCGGCTGATGCTGGACGGCTGGCCCGCCGCCTGCGGACGAAAGCCGTTCAAGCGGTTCGACCTTCCCTGCACGCCCCTGGAGCTGACCCGGTTCGGGGTCGAAAAGGGCAGCACCCTCATCGACGAGGCCGTTGCGGCCAAGGTCAAGGCATAGGACCGGGGTCCTCGGGAAATACCCGGATTCGCCCGGCGGGGAGCGCAATCCGGGCCTCGGCTCCGGGCGCGAGGCCGCCCCGTTCGGCCAGATGGCGGGAGGTGGAGAACTCCAGGTGGCCGGCGGCGGGGGCCTGGACCTCCAGGACGGCCCGGACCAGGTCGCCATGGCGCAGCAGCGAGGCGATGCGGCCATTGACATAGGTATGGGCGGGGCGGTCCTCCGGGTAGCCGGGACGGCGGAACACCACGTCCCCGGGGGTGATGACCCACGTGACGGGCTGCCCCACGACAAACCCGGGTCCGGCCGCGGCCATCAGGTCGAGTCCGTTCCAGTCCAGGACCAGGCTGCCCTTTTCAAGGTTGACCGCCTTCACGACCGCCGGCAGGATGTTCCGGTTGCCCAGCAGGCGGGCCACCTCCACGGAGCGGGGCGCTCCCATGATCTGCTCCGGGGCGCCTGCCTGCAGGGTCCGCCCCTTGGAAAGCACCACCATGCGGGAGGCCAGCATCGCCGCCTCATCCAGGTCGTGGGTCACCAGGACCATGGGAATGGCGAGGCCCCGCAGGAGGGTGGCCAGTTCCAGGTAGAGCTTCTCGCGGGTGACGCGGTCCACCGCCGAGAAGGGCTCATCCATGAGGAGAACTTCCGGTTGCCGGGCCAGGGCCCGGGCCATGGCGACCCGCTGCTGCTGGCCCCCGGACATGCGGCTGGGCCTGCGGGCTTCCAGCCCCTGGAGATGGACCCGGTCCAGCCAGTGCCGCGCCTGGGCCTCGCGGTCGGCCCCGCCCGTGGCCTCCAGGACGTTCTCCAGGGCCGTGAGGTGGGGAAAGAGCGCGTAGTCCTGGAACACGAACCCCACGCGCCGGCGGCGGGTGGGCACCCAGATACCTTCGGCGCTGTCGAACCAGGTCTCCGCGCCCACCGAGACGCGGCCGCGGGCCGGCCGGACCAGGCCCGCCACGGCACGCAGCAGGGTCGACTTGCCCGCCCCGGACGGCCCGACCAGGGCGAGGATCTCACCCGGGGCGCAATGGAACTCCGCCGCCAGCGGGATGGGGCCGGCCTGCTCGGCCCGGACGTGCAGCCCCGGATCAGACATGGGTGTCCCGGCCGCGGGTGGTGGCGTACGAGAGGGCGATGGCGCCCATGGAGATCAGCAGGAGCGCCAGCGCCATCGCCCCCGCGCCGGCCGGGTCGAAGGCCTGCGTACGGTCGTAGATGGCGATCGCGACGGTCCGGGTCTCCCCGGGGATGTTGCCGCCGACCATGAGCACGACCCCGAATTCGCCCAGGGTGTGGGCGAAGGTCACCACCAGGGCGCTCAGGATCCCCGGCCAGGCCAGCGGCAGTTCGATGCGCCGGAACCTGCGCCAGGGCGAGAGGCCGCAGCAGTCGGCGGCCTCCAACACCGACCTTGGAATGGCCGCGAAGGCCCGCTGCATGGGCTGGATCGCGAAAGGCAGGTTGAAGAGCACCGAAGCCAGCAGGAGGCCCTCGAAGGAGAACGCCAGGGTCCTGCCGGCCAGCGAGGCGTAGAGCGAGCCCAGGGGGCTCCTGGCGCCGAAGGACACCAGCAGGTAGTAGCCCAGCACCGTCGGTGGCAGCACCAGGGGCAGGGCCACGGCCGCCTCCACGAGGCTCCTGCCGCGGAAGCGGGCCCGGGCGAGGAACCGCCCCAGGAGCACGCCCACGGGCAGCAGGAGGGCCACGGTCCAGGCCGCCAGTCGCAGAGAGAGCCCCAGGGCGGTCCAGTCCATGGTCAACCCCGCTCGCCGGGCAGCAGGAAGCCGTAGCGCCGCAGGATGGCGCGGGCCCCCGGTTGCTGGAGGTACGCATGGAAGGCGCGCGCGGTGGCCCCCGCCCCCCGGAGGAGCACCATGCGCTGTCGCAGGGGCTGGTGGAAGGATTCAGGGATGAGGTCGAACCGGCCCTTGCCGGCGAAGGCCGGGGAGCTGGCCAGGGAGTACGCGATGATGCTGCCCTGGGCGTTGCCGGACACGGCGAACTGGGCCGCCTGGACGACATTCTCGCCCAGGACGAGCCTGGGCCGGATGGCGGTCCAGAGCCCGGCCTTCTCCAGCGCCTCCTGGGCCCGTTTCCCGTAGGGGGCGTGCTGGGGATTGGCGATGGCGAAGGATTGAACCCGGGCCCCCTCCAGCGCGGCCCGCAGGTCCTGGAGGGTCCCGTCCGCCTTGAGGGGCGAGCCCGCCGGCACGAAGATCCCGATCCGCCCGGTCGCATAGAGCGTGCCCTCGTCGAGCGTCCGGCCGGACTGGGCCAGAAGCCGGACGAAGGCCTCGTCCGCGGAGAGGAAAAGCTGGAACGGGGCTCCCTGTTCGATCTGCCGGGCGGCATTGCCTGAGCTCCCGAAGGACAAGCGGACGGTCCGCCCGGTGTCGCGCCGGAACCGGTCCGCGATCTCCTCCAGGGCGAACTGGAGGTCCGCCGCCGCGGCGATGGTGGGGGGCTCCTCGGGCCTGGAGCGGTGACACCCGGCGAACAGCAGGGTCAACAGCAGCAGGGCGCCGTTGAAAGCCCGCCGGCACGTCCAGGATGGAACTTCGCGCATGGACCCAGGATAGGGTAGGGTGGCCGGAATCGGGTAACGGTAGAATCGAGGTATGGAAACCCCGGATCCGAAGGAAGCCGCCCAGGCGGGAAGGGTCATCCAGGGCCTTCGGTTCCTGGCGCCCGGGGAAGCCCTGGAGGCACTCCGGCGGGGGGCCCTCCTGGTGGACCTGCGCATGGATGAGCTGGTGGCCATGAAGGCCTTCGACGTCCCCGAGCAGATTCACATCTGCCATTCCGACCTGGCCGGCCACCTCGCCGGGATCCCCCGGGACCGCCTGCTGATCCTGGCGGATTCCTCGGGCGTCTACACCAAGGCCGCGGCGGCCACCCTGCGGGCGGCCGGGATCGAGCGCATCGCCTGCCTCAACGGGGGCATGCTCGCCTGGGATGATGCGGGGCTGCCCCTGGCCACCGATCCCGCGGCCCTCCTCTACGGGGCCTGCCCCTGTGTCTTGAAGCCGCGGAACTAGAACGCGTTTGTCATGTTTATGCGGTCGGGGCCTTTCCAATCCGTGCCGTCAGGACAAGGCTGTTCGGTTCAATTATGGGACTGGCCGCGAGCGGCCCCGAGGCACCGGGCAAGCCCAACGTTCTGTTCCTTCCTTCCGAGGGGTCGCCCGACCCACCCTGGACAGGCCGATCAGACCTTCAACCAGACCAAGATGCAGGCCATGGCAACCTGGCCGCCAAGCTGCGTGCCGTTTTCTCAAAGCGGGTTGTAAAACCAGTTGGCTGCTTGAGGCGGTGTGAGAGCCTCGGTCGACCTATTCCGCCGCGCTCAGGCGGAAGTTATTCCGTGCGCACATTATAAACGGACAGTTTTTACCACAATTCTGAAGGGGTGAATCTCTCCGGGGGCCCAGAACCATTTGGGTGCAAATGGCTACAATGGACTGAGGCATTCCGTGACCCTGATTCCCTCCAGTGAAACCCTGACCGTCGAGTTCAAGTCCGACCGGAAGGGTTTGCCCGACCACGAGCTGGTGGAGGCCCTGGTCGGCATGGCCAATGCCGAGGGTGGCGAGGTGTTCCTGGGGGTCGAGGACGACGGGTCGCCCACCGGCCTCCACGCCAATCACCTCGGGCTTGGTGGACTTCCAGGCATGGTGGCCAGCCTGACCCGGCCGCCACTGGCGGTCCAGACCGAGCTTATCGAGCAGGGGCCGGTGAAGGTCGCCAGGATCACCGTCTCGAAGGCCATGCGCATCGTCGCCACCGCTGGCGGGCTCGTCGTTCGCCGGCAACTCCGGTCGGACGGCAAGCCAGAGAATGCGCCTATGTACCCCGGCGACTACCTCACCCGCCAGGGCGACCTGGGGATCCTGGACTTCTCCGCCCTGCCGGTGGAGACCGCCTCCGCGGACGACCTTGATCCCCTCGAACGGGTGCGCCTGCGCAACATGATCGAGCTGTTCCGGGGGGACGCAGCCTTGCTCAACCTGGACGACCAGGCCCTGGACGAGGCCTTGAACCTGACGGTGGCCCAAGGAGGAAGGCAGGTCCCTACGGTGGCCGGCCTCCTGATCCTGGGCCGGGAGAGGGCCCTCAAGGCCCACCTGTCCACCCATGAGGCGGCCTTCCAGGTCCTCGATGGAACCGACGTTCGGGTGAACGCATTCATGCGCTGGCCCCTACTTAAGACCTTCCAATACCTGGACGAACAATTCGCCCTGCGCTATGAGGAGCAGGAATTGAATTCCGGCCTGTTCCGGGTGCCCGTGCCCAACTTCGACCGGCGCGGCTTCCGGGAAGCCCTGGTGAATGCCTTGATCCATCGTGATTTCACCCGCCTCGGTACCGTCCATTTCGTCTGGGAAAACGACGGCATCACCATCAGCAACCCGGGCGGGTTTCCTGCGGGTGTGAACCCGGACAACATCCTCACCGTCCGCCCCACCCCGCGCAACCCCTGCTTAGCTGATGCCATCAAGCGGATCGGTATTGCTGAGCGGACAGGCCGGGGGGTGGACCTGATCTTCGAGGGGCTGCTCCGCTTCGGGCGGCCGGCGCCGGACTACTCAGCCACTGGGGCCACAGCCGTCGTCGTGAAACTGTTCGGCGGAAAGGCGGATCTGGCTTTCCTGGAGAACGTCTTGACGGAGGAGAAGCGCCTGGGCGCGCTCCTGCCCCTGGAGGCGCTGATCGTCCTGGCCACCCTGAAACGGGACCGGAGGCGTGGAACGGCGGATTTGGCCAGGGCCATGCAGCGGGCAGAAGCGAGCGCCAGACCGGTTTTGGAGCGCCTGGTGGAGAACGGCCTGGTCGAGGCCCATGGCACCACCCACCGGATCTACACACTGAGCTCGCGGCTCTACAGGAATTCCGGGCAGAGCGCCGCCTACGTCCGTCAGTCGGGGATCGAGCCAATCCGGCATGAGGAGATGGTACTAAAGCTGGTGGAGACCCAGGGCATCCTTCGCCGTGCCGATGTGATGGAGCTATGTGGTCTCAGCCCGAACCAAGCCCGAAAGCTTTTGGCGCGCCTGGTTGAATCGGGCCGCCTGCAGAGGGATGGGAAAACCCGGGGCGCCACTTATCAGCTTGCCGGCCCTAGGTGATGGCGTAGGTACAAGGCGGATGCTCCCCAAGGGGTTCCGATTGATCCCGATTGATCCCAATTGATCCCAATTGATCCCGATTGATCCCAATTGATCCCGATTGATCCCCGTGGGCACTTGGCCGGCTCTGTTGGAATCCCTTATGTCCGAATGCTACTGGGCTCTCTGGAGGCTTGGGTAATTGATCCCCCTCTTTGATCCCGGGGCCATCTTGGATGAGTTTGATAAGTTGTTTGAAAGGTTCCACTTGCCTGACGGTCCACCCCAAGGGAGAGGAATCCCAATACTACCAGTCGGACCCGAGCGCAAACCTTGCATTAGGTGGACTGGGTTGGCTGCCCTTCTGCTTATCTGCGCCTTGCGTTTAGTATTTTCACAAATAACGACAACAAACACCCATTGCATGGTGGGTTGTGGGCAAGGGTTCAAGCCGCCCGCCAACCTAGCCCATTTAAGTTCCCTGGAAACCGCCGCATCGAACGGTTTTGGCGCACTATCCTGGAACAACGCCTTTGGATCCTACCGTTCCCGACCATTCGTCGTGACGGAAGTATTTCAGAATATTTCGGTACGTATCCTGATGATGGGAGTTTCTCCAACATGGTGTCGGTCAGGAAACGTCTCGGTATGGTTGCTCCAGGATGCAAACTCTGGTTTTCGACCTTGCCAATATTTGTACAACCCAATTACTCATTCAGGTTAGGCCATTACTAATGCGCTCGGGGTCTTCCCGGCTTAATTGGGCAGTGTCGACAGGTTCCTGATCAGGTTTCCAGAGCCGGACGGCAACCCGCGGCCGGACATCCTTCTTCCCCGCCCGGACCGGCCTTGGCCCGGTCCGCGCCCCACCGGGTGAACAGGTTCCGGGTGAAGGCCGCGAGCGCGTCCTCGTTGATGGCGTAATAGACCCACTTGCCCTTGCGCTGCTCCCGGACAAGGCCGGCGGCCCGGAGCTGGCCGAGATGGTACGCCAGCTTGGAATGCGCCAGCCCGCCCAGTTCGGCCGCGAGGTCGCAGGCGCACACCCACACGGGGGCGTCCGGGTGCTCGGGTGAGCAGCAGGGCCTGGAGCGGCCCGCGGCCAGCAGGTCCAGGACCTTGAGCCGGAGGGGGTCCCCCAGGGCAGCCGCGATGGTGACGAGTTCGTCCATGCCTAGAATCATAGGTCGGAACGGGGTCATTTCAACTTTTCTTGACATGTCAAAAAAAGTTGACATATTTGTCCGTGGAGACCTTCGCCATGACCCGACACGAGGAAATGCCCTTCCTGGACTTCCGCTGGGGTGTGGAACGGGAGACCCACCGCATGCTTCCCGATGGCCAGCTCAGCCCGGAGCCCCACCCCGCGGCCCTCCGGCCGGGCCCGTTCACCCGGGACTTCGCCGAAACCATGCTGGAGATCGTCACGGACCCGCTCCCGTCCATCGGCCGGGTGATGGGGGAGCTGGAAGGCCTGACCCGGGAGGCCCGGGCGGCGGTCCATCCAGAGCGCCTCTGGCCCTTCAGCATGCC
The DNA here is from genome assembly GCF_030846775.1 of Geothrix sp. 21YS21S-2. Lineage (NCBI taxonomy): Bacteria > Pseudomonadati > Acidobacteriota > Holophagae > Holophagales > Holophagaceae > Geothrix > Geothrix sp. 21YS21S-2. The sequence goes on along the minus strand of NZ_CP132910.1, from coordinate 1,372,641 downwards.
ACCGCGGCTCCCGGAGGACGCCGGCATCCCCGTGGCCGCCCTGGGCCGGCGGGCCGTCCTGTATCGCCAAGGGCTGGCCCTGCGCCACGGCAAGGCGCGGCAGATGATCAGCGGGGTGCATCTCAACACGTCCTTCGGTCCGGCCATGGAAGGCTGGCTCGCCGGGCACACCCCGCTGGGCGCAGGCGAGGACAGCTTCCAGCTCCGGCTGGCCCGGAACCTGTACGGGGACCTGGCCTGGTTCTCCATCCTCTTCGGGGCCTCCCCGGTGACGGCCGAGGGCGGACCCCTGGCCGTCTCCCACCGCAACGGACCGCGCGGCTACGCCCGGGCCGGGTTCCTGCCGTTCCTGGACCTCACGTCCACCAAGGCCTACCTCGACGGGATCCGCCGGGGCCTGGGGACCGTCTCCCCGGAATTCACGGCCCTGGGCCTGGTGCGGGACGGGCGGGTCCTGCAGCTCAACGGCAACGTCTTCCAGACGGAGAAGGAATTCTACGCGCCCATCCGCCTGCGCCAGGCGGCCCGGGCCGGGGAGTCGGGGCTCCAGGCCCTGTCCCGCCGGGGGGCCGGCTACCTGGAGCTGCGGTTCCTGGACGTGGATCCCTTCACGCCCACGGGCGTTTCGGAGGACGGCCTCCGGCTGATGCACCTCTTCATCCTGGACGGCCTGGCGCGGCCCACGGAGCCCCGGCCCACGGCCGTGCTGGGGGAGGACCTGGACCGGGCCGCCCGGGCTGCGCGCATGGATCCCCGCGCCCTGGACCCGGCCCTCGCGGGGGGCCTGGGAACCCGCCTGGATGAACTCGAACGCTGGGCCCTGGCGCTGGACGGCCTGGAGCCCGGGGGCCGCCACCTCCGGGCCCTGGACGGCTACCGGGCCCGGGTGGCCAGGCCCTCCCTTCTGCCCTCGGCCCGGCTCGCGGCGCTGTTCGAGGCCTCGGGGATGGACTGGACGGCCTTCGGCCTGCACATCGCGAATCAATTTCCGAAAGGAGTGAGCCATGCACTGGACTACGCCGGGGTATGAGGAACTGGAACTCTCCACCCAGCTCGTGATCAGGGAGGCCCAGGCGCGGGGCCACGCGGTGGAGGTGCTGGACGCGCCGTCCAATTTCATCCGCATCCGGGGCGCGGGGCGGGTGGAGTACCTCCGCCAGGCCACCCGCACCTCGGCGGACACCTACGTGAGTCCGCTGATCATGGAGAACAAGAAGGTCACCAAGCTCCTTCTCGCCGAGGCGGGGATCCGGGTTCCGGAAGGCGGGGACTACGCCAGCCTGGAGGCCGCCGGGGCCGACTTCCCGCGGTGGCGGTCCCGGGGCACGGTGGTGAAGCCCAACACCACCAACTTCGGGATCGGCGTCTCCATGCTGCCGGCGCCCGTGTCCGAAGCCGAATACCTGAAGGCGGTGGAGACGGCCCTGGCGGCCGACGGCACGATCCTCGTGGAGGAGCTGATCCCGGGGCGGGAATTCCGCTTCCTGGTGATCGGGGACGCGGTGCGGGCCATCCTGCACCGCGTGCCGGCGCGGGTCCTGGGCGACGGCCGGCATTCCGTCGCGGAACTGATCGCGGAAAAGAACGAGGACCCCCTGCGCGGCAAGGGCTACCGGAGTCCCCTGGAGAAGCTCCGCACGGGCCCCGAGGAGGCGGCGCACCTGCGCCTCGCCGGGCTCACGTTCGCGTCCGTGCCGGAAGCGGGACGCGAAGTCGAGCTCCGGCCCAATTCCAACATCAGCACCGGCGGCGACAGCCTGGACTTCACGGACCGGATCCATCCCGGCTACTCAGAACTGGCCGTGGCCGCGGCCGCGGCCGTGGGGGCCCGCATCTGCGGGGTGGACATGCTGATCGAGGACGTGGAGCGCGAACCTTCCGCCGCCACCTACGGCGTCATCGAGCTGAACTTCAACCCGGCCCTGCACATCCACGACTTCCCGTTCGAGGGCGAGAACCGCCGCGTGGAGCGGCACGTCCTGGACCTCCTGGAGCTGTGACCATGCTGACCCTCGAAGGCCTCACCAAGACCTACCGCGGCGCCCCCAGGCCTGCCCTGGACGCCGTGGACCTGGGCGTGGAGCCCGGCGCCTTCCTGGCCCTCCTGGGGCCCAACGGCGCGGGCAAATCGACGCTCATCAACATCCTCTCCGGGCGCTGCGAGCAGGACCGCGGCACCGTCCGGGTCGCGGGCAGGCTCCTGGCCGCCTCCGACCCCGCGCTGCGCACCCTCATCGGCATCGTGCCCCAGGAGATCCGCTTCGACTACGTCTTCACGGTCGAGGAGATCCTGCGCATGGAAATGGGCTTCTACGGCCTGCGGGCCGACCCGGCCCGGCTGGATTTCCTGCTGGAGCGCCTTTCCCTGGCATCCAAACGCAAGGAAAAGGTGCGGAGCCTCTCGGGGGGCATGCAGCGGCGCCTCATGATCGCCCGGGCCCTGGTGCACCGTCCGCGCCTCCTCCTCCTGGACGAGCCCACCGCCGGGGTGGACCTGAACCTCCGGCACGACCTGTACGGCTTCCTGCGCGAACTGAACGCGGAAGGCCTGACCATCCTGCTCACCACCCACTACCTGGAGGAGGCCGAGGAGCTCTGCGGCCGGATCGTGGTGCTGGACGAGGGCCGGATCGTGGCCGACGAGGCCCGGGAGGCCTTCCTGGGCATGGCCGGTGACTTCCTCACCCTCGACATGCGCACGGAGGCGGAGTCCCAGGTCCGGAGCCTGTTCGAAGGCCGGGGCATGGCGGCCGAGGCCGGCGCCGGCCTGCGGGTGGTGTTCCCCAGGTCCGCCCGGGAGCCGGTGCTGGCGGCCCTCGCGGAGGCCTCGCCGCTGGTGGACTCCTTCCAGATCCTGCGGCCCCGGCTGGAGGACGTCTTCATGAAGCTCACCCGGAAGGAGGCCGCCCTTGTTTAGCCCCTGGATCGCGTTCCGGACCCTCTTCCTGCGGGAGGTGATGCGCTACCTGAAGCTGGCCGTGCAGACCCTTTTCGCCCCGTTCCTTTCCAACCTGCTGTTCCTCAGCATCTTCGGCGGACTCATGGCCTCGCGGAGCAGCGGCCCCGGGGGCGGGCCCTACCTCCGGTTCCTGGTGCCGGGGCTCGTGCTCATGGGGACCTTCCTGTCGGCCTTCCAGAATCCCCTGTTCTCCCTGGTGGCCATGAAGTACCAGAACACCCTCCAGGACCTGAGCCAGTACCCGCTTTCCACCGCTTCGAAGTTCGCCTCCTTCGCCCTGGCCGGAGCCCTGCGGGGCTTCCTGGTGGGCGTCATGACCTTCGCCGCGGCGGGCCTGTTCGCGGGCTACCACCTGCAGCACGCGGCCCTCTTCTGGGCCTTCCTGGCCTCCACCGCCTTCGTGGCCGCCTCCGGCGGCATCGTGGCAGGCCTTTTCCTGGATTCCTTCGAGAAGACCAACTTCCTCGTTGCCCTCGTCCTGACGCCGGCCATGTTCCTGGCGGGCGTGTTCCAGGCCGCCGGCACCTCCCCCTGGCTGGACCTTATCGCCCGGTACAACCCGCTGGCCGCCCTGGTGGGGCAGGGCAGGGGGCTCTTCCTGGGGACCGGCGGGCCGGAGCCCGTCACCTTGCTGCTGGGCGCGGCCTTCTCCACGGCGTCCGTCGCTCTGGCCATCTGGGCCGTGGGGGCCCGCAAGGGAATGAAAATCGAATAAGGAGCTTGCCATGACCCACGCCGCCGCATGCTGTGAACTCCCGTCCCGGGCCGAAGCAACGGCCCTGCGCAGGCTGCCGTACTTCTTCTCCGACGCCGCGGCCATCTGGCGCCGGGACCCCGCGCTGCGGGGCGGCGCCCTGAAGGCCCTGGAGATCGTCCTCTACGCCTCCTTCTGGGCCATGCTGCTCCACCGCGTCGCCCACCCCCTGCACCGGCTGGGACTGCCCTTCGTGCCCCGGCTCCTGAGCCAGGCGGCGCGCTTCCTGACGGGCATCGAGATCCACCCCGGCGCCGTGATCGGGCGCGGGCTGTTCATCGACCACGGCATGGGCGTCGTCATCGGCGAGACGGCCATCGTCGGAGAGGATGTCCTGCTGTACCACGGCGTGACCCTGGGAGGTGTGGATGCCAGGCCCGGCCGCCGCCATCCCCGGCTGGGGAATGGGGTCATGGTGGGGGCGGGGGCGAAGGTGCTCGGCCCCGTGACCCTCGGTGACGGGGCCCGGATCGGGGCCCAGGCCGTGGTCCTCACCTCCGTGCCCCCGGGCAGGACGGCGGTGGGGGCGCCCGCGCGCATCGTTTGAACCGGCCCCCTGCGCGGTGACCCTCCGTCCATGCGAAGGGGAGGAAGGCCAGGCCCTTGTGGAAAACCCCCGGCCTCGACCTCCCCTCCTTGTCCGTTCCCGGCGCCTCTGCGAGACCTCAGCGCCCCAGCGTTTCAGCTTTTTCAAGGGAATCCGGCAATGGGGTCCACTGCCCATCCGTCCGGAATCCTCTCGGGAATGGATCAGACGCCGGGCCGCAGGGATCCCGCAGAGGCGCTGGGTCACAGCATCCCCGCACCTCGACCCGGCAGACTCGTCGAAGGCGTCACCCCTCTCAAGGAGCGATCCAGGCGGAGGGGCCGCGCCCCGGCAACCCAATGGGTCGGGCCGTGGCAGGGTGGGCCGCGCCTGAGGGCTTCCTCCTTCAGGCGCCTCCCTCCCGGTCTGCCGGAGGACCCGGAGGTCCATGGTCGCTTGGCAGAGCGACCGTCTGTTTTTCGAGCCGCATTTCGCATTCCCGAAGGAAATTATTCAGGGCCAGGCTAGGTCTGCTCGCCGAATTTTCGCCGGGGCCTGGGGCCCTTTGCCCAAAAAGCGTAATAAACAGGGGGTTTCTTTCGGATTCCACGAGAGTCGCCCCGGTATTTTCGTTTTACTTCCGGCTTGTTCCATAACAAACCATTTCTAAACTTGGGAGTGGAATTAAACGGAACAAATTGGGTTGAAGTGGCAATTTGTGGCATTCCATCCCTCTCCCCTGCAATCTTTGAATGTTGTTGAAAGGCGACACCGGTGCTGCGACTTCGCGGAAATGCACCGGCCACCGTGGACGAAAAGGGCCGTCTCAAGCTGCCCACCACCTTCAAGGCCGACCTGGACGTCTTCGCCAAGAGCGAAGGCGAGCCCGGCCTGCGCGCGTACCTCACCTCCCTGGACGGCAAGGGGGCCCGGCTCTACCCCCTGCCCGTGTGGGAGGCCATCGAAGCCAGGCTGGCGTCGGTGCCCGGCACCAACCCCGCCAAGCGGCGGTTCCTGGAAGTGACGGCGTACTACGGCTCCGAAGTGGAGCCCGACGCCCAGGGGCGCTTCGTCATCCCGCCCACCCTCCGCGAGGCCGCGAGCCTCGTGGGCGAAGTGGCCATCCTCGGCCAGATGGACCACCTGGCCATCTGGAACAAGGAGGCCTTTGCCGGCCGGCTCGTGGCCGACCCCCTCACCACCGAGGACCTCGCGGCCCTCGCGGACCTGGGGATCTGACCATGGAACCCGTCGTCCACGTCCCCGTCCTGCTTGCCGAAGTGCTGGAGAACCTCCCGGTCCCGGCCGGCGGCCGCGTGCTCGACCTCACCCTGGGCCTGGGCGGCCACGCCGAGGCCATCCTGGCCAGGTGCGACGCCGACACCCGCTACCTGGGCGTGGACCGCGACCCCGAGGCCCGGGAGCGGGCCAGGGCCCGCCTGGGTTCCGACGCCCGGCTCACCATCCTCGCCGACACCCACGAGGACGTGTGGGACCACCCGTCCTTCCAGGCCTGGCAGCACCTCCAGGCCCCCGGCGGCCTCGACGCCGTCCTCCTGGACCTGGGCGTGTCCACCCTCCAGCTGCGGGACCCCCGGCGGGGCTTCAGCTTCATGGAGGAAGGCCCCCTGGACATGCGCATGGACCCGGAATCCGGGGAGACCGCCCTCCAGTGGCTCGCCGAGCAGACGGACGAGTCCCTGGCCGACGCGCTCTACACCTACGGCGAGGAGCGGGCCTCGCGGCCCATCGCCCGGAACATCCTCCGGGCCTTCCACGACGGCCGGCTCCACTCGACCTTCGACCTGGCCCAGGCCATCTACAAGGTCCTGCCCCGGGACGTGGCCCGCAAGAAGAAGCAGATCGACCCCGCCACCCGCACCTTCCAGGCCATCCGCATCGCCGTCAACGGCGAGCTGGGGCGCCTGGCGGCGACGCTCGAGAAGGCCGTGTCCTTCCTGAAGCCCGGGGGCCGCATCGGCGTCATCTCCTTCCACAGCCTCGAGGACCGCATCGCCAAGCAGACCCTGCGGCGCCTCGCGGGCGTCTACGACGGCCCGGGGCGCACCTCCCCCGTCGTCCTCCCCAGGCTCATCAAGCTGGTGCACGCCGGCGGCCTCAAGCCCACCGAGGCCGAATGCGCCGCCAACCCACCTTCCCGCTCCGCGCGCCTGCGGATCGGGGAACGGCTCTCCGATTCCGAATCCACGAGGAACCCGCGATGAACGGAAAACGGTTCGACCCGCGCCAGACCCTTTCCCATGCCCCCCGCCAGGTGGAGGGCGAGGGCGTGCTCCGCATGCTCCTCCTGGTGTTCGCCCTGGCCATGCCCCTGGCGTCCATGGCCTACCTCAAGATCCAGCACACCCGCATGAGCTACGAGATGAGCGAGATCCGGGAGAAGATCCACAGGGAGGAGGAGGCCCGGCGGACCCTGCTCCTGGAGCGGAGCCGCTTCCAGCGGGACGAGGAGGTCCAGGCCTTCGCCGCCAAGACCGGCCTCGTGCCCCACAAACAGAGCCACCTGATCCCCACGGTCTTCACCAAGGAGGACCAGAGGCTGGCCAAGCTGCTGCCACCGGGGCAGGTTGGACTCTAGTAAGATTGGAATTCGCCCATCCGGGGCGTGAAAGTGGTTCTCATTGGCGATCGGCGGCATCCTCAGCGGCTCTCCCTCGCCCCGGCGCCTCCTGGGGAGGCCCGAGGCCTCGGATCTCGTGGCCGCCAGGCTGCCCTGGATCCTGGGGGGGTCCCTCCTGTGGATCGTGATGATCACCCTGCGCCTCATCTGGCTGCAGGCCGTCCAGCACACCTACTACCGGCTCCGGGCCGAGCGCCAGCACACCACGGTGGTGCCCATCGCGCCCATCCGGGGCGAACTGCGGGACCGCCGGGGCGGGTCCCTGGCCATCTCCCTGAAGGTGGAGAGCCTTTTCGCCAACCCGCCATCGTTCTACCCCGACTTCCGGGCCGGGAAGGGGGACACCGAGCGGAACTGGGGGGAACCTGACCGGCAGAGCGCCCAGAAGGCCGCCGCCCAGCTGGCGCCCATCCTGGAGATGTCCCGCGCCGCCGTCCTGGAGCGGCTCCTGCGCAAGAAGCCCTTCGTGTGGATCGAGCGCCAGCTTCCCGCGGGCAAGGTCGCGGCCATCAAGGCCCTGAAGATCGACGGCGTGGATTTCCTCCCCGAGAGCAAGCGCCACTACCCCCGGGGGAGCCTGGCGTGCCAGATCGTCGGGTTCATCAACATCGACGGCGTGGGCCAGCTGGGCATCGAGCGCACCTTCGACGAGCAGCTCGCGGGCAAGCCCGGCGAGCTCATCGCGCCCAGGGACGCCAAGGGCCGGCTCCTCATCATGCAGGAGAACTACGCCAAGATCCCCGTGAACGGGTCCACCCTCCAGCTCACCATCGACTCCACCATCCAGCACATCGTGGAGGAGGCCCTGGAGGAGGGCGTCAGGCGCAGCCACCCCGCCACCGCCTACGCCGTGGTGGTGGACCCCCAGACCGGCGAGATCCTGGCCATGGCCGGCACGCCCACCTTCGATCCCAACCACATCATGCCCAAGAGGTTCCTGAACCGCTCCGAATCGGAGTGGAGCGCGGCGGAGAAGGAGGAGTACCGGCGCGAGATGGACCGCCAGAAGGCCGCGCGCAAGGTGCACCCGGTGGAGGACAGCTACGAGCCCGGCTCCACCATGAAGATCTTCACCGCGGCCATGGCCCTGGAGGAGCACAAGGTGCACCTGGGCGAGATGATCGCCTGCGAGGCGGGGAAGTGGAAGTACGCCGACAAGGTCGTCACCGACACCCACAGCCACGGCACCATCCCCTTCGAGGCGGTGCTCTGGCAGAGCTCCAACATCGGCGCGGCCAAGATCGGCCTGCGCCTGGACCCCACCGTCCACTTCCAGTACCTCCGCAAGTTCGGCTTCGGCGAGACCACCGGCCTCAACTTCCCGGGGGAGACCGCCGGGCGCCTCCAGGCCCCTGACCGCTGGAGCCGCACCACCCAGCTCACCATGAGCTACGGCTACGGCCTGTCGGCCTCGCCCCTCCAGGTGCTCATGGCGGGGTGCGTGCTGGCCAACGGCGGCAAGCTCATGCAGCCGTTCCTCATCCAGAAGATCTTCAACGACCAGGGCAACCTCCTCCAGGAGTTCAAGCCCAAGGTCAAGGAGCAGGTGCTCAGCGAGGAGACCTCGGCGATGATGCGCGAGGCCCTCAAGGGCGTCATCACCAGCGGCACCGGCAAGCTGGCCCGGCTCGACGGGAACGTCGAGGCCTTCGGCAAGACCGGCACCTCCCGCAAGCTCGTCAACGGGCAGTACGACATGCGCCGCCACTACGCGTCCTTCCTGGGGTTCTTCCCGGCCGACAAGCCCCAGTACGGCATGCTCTTCATGCTGGACGACCCCGCCGGGGACACCACCGGCGGCGACGTGGCCGCGCCGCTCTTCAAGAAGATCGGCGACGCCGTGATGCGCTACCGCCTCTCCCTGCCCGACTCGGGGCAGGAGGCCGACCTCAAGCTGGGCCTGCGGGACTGGCCCGTGAGCGAGAACGACGAGGCGGTGGTCCACGTGGAGATCGGCAAGGTGCCCGACCTCAAGGGCCTCACCCTCAAGTCCGCCATCCACCGGGTGGTCATGGCCGGGGGCGTTCCGAAACTGGAAGGCCTGGGCGACAGCGGCGGCAGGGCCTTCCGCGTGGAGGGCCAGGATCCCGCCCCGGGGACGGCCCTGGAACCCGGCGGCGCAGTGAAGATCAAGCCGAGGAGCCCATGAAGTTCAGCGATTGGATGCGGGACCAGGACGTATTCGCAAGCGGTGCGCTCGACGCCGAGGTGGCCCACGTCACCTGCGACAGCCGCGAGGCCGCCCCGGGGTGGGCCTTCGTCGCCCTGAAGGGCGGCGTGCGGGACGGCGCGGACTTCGTGCCCGCGGCCCTCGCCCAGGGCGCCTGCGCCATCCTCGCGGACCGTGACCTGGACGTTCCCGTGCCCTTCGCGCGCCTCGGGCAGGGCCGGCGCACCATGGCCCACCTGGCCCGGCGCCTCTACGGCCGGCCCGACCTGGCCCTGGCCCTCATCGGCGTCACCGGCACCAACGGCAAGACCACCACCACCACCCTCATCCGCCAGCTGCTCCTGGGCTCGGGCCTGGGCTGCGGCCTGGTGGGAACGGTGCTCAACGCCGCCGGCGCCCTGGAGGAGGAGGCCACCCGCACCACGCCCGAGAGCCCCGCCTTCTACCGGTGGCTGCGGCGCTCCGTGGAGGCCGGGGACGCCGCGTCGGCGGTGGAGGTCTCCAGCCACAGCCTCATGCTGGACCGGGTGGAGGGCGCGCGGTTCAAGGTGGGCCTGTTCACCAACCTCACCCAGGACCACCTGGACTTCCACGGGGACATGGAGACCTACTTCGAGGCCAAGGCCCGGCTCTTCGCGCAGTGCGGCGCCGGCCTGGCCAACGCCGACGACCCCTACGGAAGGCGGCTCCTGGAGCGGCCCGGGGTCCTGGGCTACGCCATCGAGGGTCCCGGCAGCTACCGCGCCGAGGACCTCGTCCTCACCCCAACGGGCACCTCGTTCCGGCTCGCCACCCCCCGGGGCGCCTTCGACGTGCGCAGCCCGCTCCTGGGGCGGTTCAACGCCTACAACCTGCTGGCGGCCCTGGCGGCGCTGGCGGAGGCGGGCTTCGCCCCCGGGGCCCTGCTGCCCGCGGTGGCCGGCCTCACCGGCGCCCCCGGGCGCCTGGACCGGGTGGACTGCGGCCAGCCCTTCGGGGTCATGGTGGACTACGCCCACACGCCCGACGCGCTGGAAAAGCTCCTCACGGAAGGCCGCCGGCTCCTGCCCGAAGGCGGCCGCCTCCACGTGCTCTTCGGCTGCGGCGGGGACCGGGACCGCACCAAGCGCCCCCTTATGGCCGCGGCCGTGGCGGGGGTCGCCGACGTCCTGTGGCACACCTCCGACAACACCCGCGGGGAGGACCCCGAGCGGATCCTGGACGACGCGGCCCTGGGCATCCCCGAGGCGCTTCGCGCCAACCCCGAACGCTACCACCGCGTGGCGGACCGGGCCCTGGCGGTCACCCAGGCCCTCGCGGCCTGCCGCCCCGGGGACCTGCTGCTCCTGGCCGGCAAGGGCCACGAGCCCTACCAGGACATCCGCGGCACCAAGCACCCCTACAGCGACCGCGGCGCCGTCGAGACCGTCCTCCGCGGCGGGACGGTGCCCCGCCCCTGGGCGGTGACGGCATGAGCGGCCTCTGGAACCTCTCCGAAGTGAGCGCCCGCGTGGGCGGCACCCTCCTGGGCGACGGGGAGGCCACGCCCGTGGCCCTCTCCATGGACACCCGCACCCTCGCGCCCGGCAGCTGCTTCGTGGCCATCCGGGGCCAGCGGGACGGCCACGATTTCGCCCAGCAGGCCGTGGAAGCGGGGGCGGGCTCGGTCATGGCCGACCACGAGCTGGCTGTCGACGTGCCCCAGCTCCTGGTAACCGACACCCTGGCCGCCCTGCAGCGGTGGGGCCAGGCGCGCCTCGAGGCCTTCCGCCCCCCGCACGTGTTCGGCATCACCGGCTCCGTGGGCAAGACCGGCACCAAGGAGCTCCTGGCCGCGGCCACCGGCGCCTGGAAGACCCCCGGCAACCGCAACAACACCCTGGGCCTGCCCGAGGCCCTGGCCACCCTGCCCGAGGACACCTCCGCCGTGGTCCTGGAGATGGGCATGAGCACGCCCGGCGAGATCCGCCGCCTCACCGAGATCGCGCCCCCCGACCTGGGGCTGGTCACCAACATCGGCCAGGTGCACATGGAGAACTTCGTGGACGGCCAGGAGGGCATCGCCCGCGCCAAGGGCGAGCTGGTGGCGGGGCTCAGGCCCGGCGGCCAGTGGGTGCACCTGGCCGGCGACAGCTGGTGCCGCTGGGTGGCCATGCAGCCCTGGGCCCGCGCCAAGGCCGTGCCCGTGGGCCGCGGCAGCGCCTTCGGGTGGCAGGACGAGGCGTCGCTGGGCCTCCAGGGGGAACGGTTCGTGCTGCGCTTCCCCGGGGGGACCGTGCCGGTGCGCCTGCGCCTGCGGGGCTCCCATCACGTGCGCAACGCAGCTCTGGCCGGGTCCCTGGCCATCCTGGCAGGGTACGCTCCCGAGGCCGTGGCCTCGGCCATGGGCGAGGTGGACGCGGGTCCCGGCCGGGGCCGGCTCCACGCCCTGAAGGGCGGCGGCTGGCTTCTCGACGAGAGCTACAACGCCATCCAGGAATCCGTCCTTGCCTGCGGCGAGGCCCTACTGACCCTGGACGGGGGGGACGCCGTCGCGGTGCTGGGCTGCATGCGCGAGCTGGGGCAGGGGGCCGCGGCCGTGCACCGGGACACCGGCGAGGGCCTGCGGGCCCTGGGCTTCAGCCGGGTGCTCGTCTACGGCGACCACGCCGCGGCCCTGGCCGCGGGCTTCGGGCCCGGCGCGCGGGCCTTCCCCGACTTCGAAACCCTGCGCGACGACGCCGGAGGCCTCGCCTCCATCCCGGCAGGCGCGCGCATCCTCGTCAAAGGCAGCCGGTTCTGGCGTTCGGAACGGGCCGTCGACTGGCTTCTCGAAACCTTCTCTCCCGGAAAACCATGATCCACTGGCTCCTCTTCCCCTTCCGCGACGCCGTCCCCGGCTTCTCCGTCTTCCGCTACATCACGTTCCGGGCCGCCATGGCCGCGGGCACGGCCATGCTCCTCTCCATCCTCGTCGGCCCCTGGGTGATCCGCACCCTGACCCGCCTGAAGATGGGCCAGCACATTCTCGAGGACAGCCCGGACACGCACCAGGCCAAGGCCGGCACGCCCACCATGGGCGGCCTGCTCATCGTGGGCGCCATCCTGGTGTCGACGCTCCTGTGGTGCGAATTGCGCAGCGGGGTCATCTGGGTGGCCCTGGTGTCCCTGGTCGGCTTCTGCGCGGTGGGCGCCATCGACGACACGAAGAAGCTCCTGCGCAAGCAGAACCTGGGCCTGCGCAGCTGGCAGAAGATGCTGCTGCTGGTGGCCATCACCCTCGTGGTGTCCTGGCTCATCCTTCACTTCAACCTCCGGGGCACCAACACCAGCCAGCTCTCCGTGCCGTTCTTCAAGAAGTTCCGGCCCGACGTGGGCATGTTCCTGGTGCCCTGGATCTGCCTGGTGGTGGTGGGCACGAGCAATGCGGTGAACCTCACGGACGGCCTGGACGGGCTGGCCATCGGCGGCACCCTCATCGTCGCCGCGACCTTCGCGATCCTCGCCTACGTGGCCGGAAACGCGAAGATGGCCCAGTACCTCATCGTCCCCTTCGTCCCCGGCGGCGGCGAGCTGGCGGTGTTCCTGGGGGCCATGAGCGGCGCCTCCCTGGGCTTCCTGTGGTTCAACGCGCACCCGGCCGAGGTCTTCATGGGCGACACCGGCTCCCTGGCCCTGGGCGGGGCGCTGGGCACCGTGGCGATCATGATCAAGCAGGAGCTGCTCCTGGTCATCGCCGGCGGCCTGTTCGTGCTGGAGGCCTTCAGCGTGATCCTCCAGGTGGGCAGCTTCAAGTTGCGCGGCGGCAAGCGCATCTTCCGCATGGCCCCCTTCCACCACCACATGGAGCTGGGCGGGCTGAAGGAGACCAAGGTGGTGATCCGGCTCTGGATCACGGCCATCGTCTGCTGCATGCTGGCGCTGAGCTCGCTGAAGCTGCGGTAGCCCGGGGAAAAGCGGCACGATAGGGGATCGTTTTCGTTTGTCAATGTTGACAATCGAAACTGAATGCGTAACTTTTCGACCGTCACCCTTCCGTCTGCCCTGCGGGGTTTTCCTCGGATGCAGGTGGGTCTCCAAGCCACCCGTCTCTTGGGTCGTCCGTTTTGGACGGCGGGGGGTTCCCGTGCCTCAGCTTCCCCGGAGAATCCCATGCACAAAGGAATCGCAACCACGATCGCGCTGCTCCTCGCCGCCGCCCTGCACGGGGAGGATTACGCCGGCCTCATGGAGGCGACGAGGTCGGCCTGGCCCGACAGGAACCACCTGGGCGTGATCTGCGACTACCGCTTCAGCGCCGGGGAGGTGGCGGTGCTGGCCGCCTCCGCGGGGGCCGACCGGACGATCACGGTGGTGGACGTCCGTAATCCGGGCGAGGCGCTGGCCACCGCGAGGAACGTGCGGGACCTGAAGGTGGACTGCCTGGTGCTGCTCCTGCACGACCCCCTGGTGCGCGACGGCGGCGTGACGGGCACGCAGGTGGTGCGCAGGGTCGCGTTCGAGGGCGTTCCCAGCCTGGGCACCACCCGCGCGGCCCTGGTGCAGGGCGCCGCCTTCGCCATGGGCGAAGGCACCGGCGGGCAGCTGCTGGTCACGGATACCCTCATCGGGACCGTGGGCGTCAGCCTGCCGAACGGAGTCGTCTGGGGGCGCAGGACCAGCGGCCTGCGGTTCCCCGGGACGGCCGAGGTGCGGGTGCTGGCGGCCAGGCGGTGATCCCGACAGGGAGAGTGGAAAGCCTCTCCTTGATCTCTTCCCGGCGAACCTCGGCCCCTCGGCGATGCCTTTCTGTTCTTGAACCTTTCGGCGCATGGATTCAACGCGCCGCAGCGTCTTGAAACAGAATGGCATCGCCGAGGCGGCCGAGGGGCCGAGGTTCGCCGAGAAAAGATTGCATTTTGATTGGAATCTAGAAGACCAGGGGTTCCGGCTCCCCGAAGATGAATCCTTGTCCCCACGGCACATCGGCATCGATGACGGCCTGGAGCTCCTCGGTGGTCTCGATGCCCTCGACGATGTAGCCCACGCGCATGCGTTCGGCGAACACGGACAGGGCGTTGAGCAGGGCGGCCTGGTAGGGGCGCCGCTGGACGCCGCGGACGAGGCTCTTGTCCACCTTGAAGAAGTCCGGGGAGAGCCGGCCCATGTGGGCCAGGGAGGCGATGCCCGAGCCCAGGTCGTCCACGGCGATGCGCACCCCCAGGGCCCGGAGCCGCTTGGAGAAGAACTCGAGCTGGTCGAGGCTGTGGCGGGAATAGCTTTCGGTGATCTCGAAGACGATGCGGTGGGGCGGGATGGAGAGGTTCCAGAGCCAGGGCTCGATCTGGTACCAGAACTCGGGGTGCTCCAGCGTCAGGGGGTCCAGGTTCACGAACAGGAGGTGCTCGGTGATGGGGTGCATCTCCAGGGTGGTGAAGATGGCCCCGAGGCAGAGGAGATCCAGGCGCACCCGGGATTCGGCGGAGAGGGACACGTCCACCAGGAGATCGCCCACCGTGCGCATCAGGCCGGGCTGGGTCTCGAAACGGGTGAGCACTTCCCGCGCCACCGTCGTCCCGTCCTTGAGGTTGACGATGGAATGCGTATAGGTGACCGCGGGGCGACGGAAATCCAGAATGCTCTCGAGTAGGGATTGGTTCATCCAGCTCCGCCTTGCCAACCTCCATTTTCACTTCTTTTGCCGCTGGTGCCAAACTGGAAGAAAGGAGCGGGCATGGGAAGGGTCGTGGTGGTGGGCGCGGGACGTTCGGGGATGGGGGCGGCTGAGCACCTGGCGAAGGCGGGCAGGGACGTCGTGGTGACCGAAGGGAGGCCCGGGCCCGACGCGGCCGCGGCCGCGAGGCTGTCGGCCCAGGGGATTCCCGCCGTCTGGGGCTCCCATCCCCTGACGCTGCTGGACGACTGCGAGGAGGTGGTGCTGAGCCCGGGGGTCAGCCCGGCCATCCCCTTCGCCGCCGAGGCCGCCCGGCGCGGGATCCCGGTCATCGGCGAGCTGGAACTG
The DNA here is from genome assembly GCF_030846775.1 of Geothrix sp. 21YS21S-2. Classification (NCBI taxonomy): domain Bacteria; kingdom Pseudomonadati; phylum Acidobacteriota; class Holophagae; order Holophagales; family Holophagaceae; genus Geothrix; species Geothrix sp. 21YS21S-2. Next base: position 1,357,632 of record NZ_CP132910.1, on the reverse strand, counting down.
GCCCACCGGGCCCTGCGGGCCCGCGGCGACGGTTCCATGATCCTGGCCGTCACCGGCACCAACGGCAAGAGCACCACCACCGACCTCACGGCCCACCTCCTGCGGCAGGCCGGCCTCCCCTCCCGGGCCTGCGGCAACCTGGGCACGCCCCTGGTGGAGGCGCTGGAGGGCGCCGAGGAGGGCACCCGCTTCGCCCTGGAGTGCTCCAGCTACCAGCTGGAGACCGTCCGGGACTTCCACGCCGAGGCCGCCGCCGCCCTCAACCTGACCCCGGACCACCTGGCGCGCCACGGCACCATGGAGGCCTACCGCGCGGCCAAGGTGCGGATCTTCTCCCACCAGACCCCCCTGGACCTGCGCCTGACGCCCCTGGCCGACCCGGCCTTCGAGGCGCTGGCCCCGGGCCGGGGGCAGGCCGCGCGGTTCGGCTGGGAGGCCCCGGAAGGCCCCGGCGCCTGGTGCGACGAGCACGGCACCCTCTGGCTCATCGACGACCACGGCGAGCACCCCCTGGTGCACCGGACGCGCCTGCTGATCCCCGGCGACCACAACGTGGAGAACGCCCTGGCCGCGTCGGTGCTGGCGGGCCACGGCGGCGCGGACCTGGACGCCATCCGGGAGGGGCTGCGCACCTACCCCGGCCTCGCCCACCGCATCGCCCTCTGCGGGGAGCACTGCGGCATCAAGGCCTACAACGACTCCAAGGGCACCAACGTGGACGCCACCCTCATCGCCGTGCGGGCGCTGCCGGGGCCCCTCGTGCTCCTCCTGGGGGGCCAGGACAAGGGGACCAGCTACGCCCCCCTGCGCGAGGCGCTCGCGGGCAAGCTGAGCAGCCTCGTCTTCCTGGGCGAGGCCATCCCCCAGCTGGAGCGGGACCTGGGGGACCTCCCCCACATCGCCGTCCAGCCCTTCGACGACGCCGTGGCCGCGGCCCTGGGCCTGGCCCGGGAGGGCGACCAGGTGCTCCTGAGCCCCGCCTGCGCGAGCTTCGACCAGTTCCGGAACTTCGAGGAGCGGGGCGAGCACTTCGAGGCCCTCATCCGGGACTGGGCCCGGGGCTAGCATGGACCCCCTCGCCGCGATCCGGTACCTCTCCCTGGCGGGCCCCGGCCCGCACCCCGGGCGGATCCTCGTGGTCGACGCCGGCCGCCAGCGCCTCGCGCTCCTGGAGGACGGGCGGGTGCTCGCCGAGTACCCCGTCTCCACCGCCTCGGCGGGGATCGGCGGCGAGGAGGGCTCCTTCCGCACCCCTCCGGGCTGGCACCGCATCCACGCCCGCATCGGGGCGGGGGCCCCGGCGGGGACCGTCTTCAAGGGGCGCGTCCCCACGGGCGAGCTCTGGGAGGGCGAACCCCGCGAGGAGGACCTCATCCTCGGCCGCATCCTCACCCTGGACGGCCTGGAGCCGGGGGTGAACGCCGGGCCCGGCGTGGATTCCCTGGACCGGTACATCTACATCCACGGCACCAACCAGCCCGGCCTCCTGGGGACGCCGGCCTCCCACGGCTGCGTGCGCATGGCCTGCCGGGACGTCCTGGACCTCTTCGACCGGGTGCGGGAGGGGGACCGCGTGATGATCGCGCAGGGGCCCATGGGCCGGCTCCACTTCACCGGGGCCGGCGGCAGCGGCATGAGCGCCCTCGCCCAGTTCGCCGTGCGCGAAGGGGCCGTGAGCGGCAGCGACCGCGGCTTCGACCAGGGGCGCAATCCCGGAGGCCGGGCCCTGCTGGAGAAGGCCGGGGTGCGCGTGGTCCCCCAGGACGGCTCCGGGGTCCCGGGCGCCGCGGCCGTGGTCTACTCCACCGCCGTGGAGGACGACGTGCCCGACATCCGGGAGGCGCGCCGCCTGGGGATCCCCCTCCTGCACCGGTCCGAGCTGCTGGCCCACTACGTCGGGGAAGGCCGGACCCTGGCCTTCACCGGCACCAGCGGCAAGTCCACGTCCGTGGCCATGGCCTTCGAGATCCTGCGCGGGGCGGGCCGGGATCCCTCGGTCATCACCGGCGGCGACCTGCGCGCCCTGCAGGCCGAGGGCCTCTGGGGCAACGCCTGGGCCGGGGGGTCGGACCTCCTGGTGATCGAGGCCGACGAGAGTGACGGTTCCCTGGTGCGCTACAGCCCCGCCGTGGGCGTCGTGCTGAACCTCCAGAAGGACCACAAGGCCATGGAGGAGGTGGCGGAGATGTTCCGCACCTTCCGCGACCGGACCCGCGAGGCCTTCTGCGTGGGGGACGCCCCGAACCTGGCGGAGTTCGCCCCCGGGGCCCTGGTCTTCGGCGCGGGCCCCCTGGCGGAGCTGCGGTGCGAGGACGTGGAGGAGGGCCCCGACGGCTGCGCCTTCACGGTGCGGGGCCTGCGGTTCCGCCTGCCCGTGCCCGGGGTCCACAACGTCGAGAACGCCATGGCCGCCATCGCCGGGTGCCTCTCCCTGGGCGTGCCGCTGGAGGCGATGGCGGAGCCCCTGGCGGGCTTCCTGGGCGTCGCCCGGCGCTTCCAGAGCCTGGGCTCGGCCCGGGGCGTGGAGGTGGTGGACGACTTCGGGCACAACCCCGCCAAGATCGGCGCCTCCCTGCGCACCGCCCGGAACCGCGCCGGGCGGGTGCTGGCCGTGTTCCAGCCCCACGGCTTCGGCCCCCTTCGCTTCCTTCGCCGGGAGTTCGTCCAGGCCTTCGCCGCCGGCCTCCGGCCCGGAGACTGCCTCTGGATGCTGGACGTCTTCTACGCCGGCGGCACCGTGAACCGGGACATCTCCTCCGCGGAAGTGGTGGCCGAGATCAGCGCGCAGGGTGCCCGGGCCTTCCACGCGCCTTCGAGGGAGTGGCTGGTGGAGACCCTCGCCGCCACGGCCCGGCCTGGCGACCTGGTGCTCGTCATGGGCGCAAGGGACCCCTCGCTCACGGACCTGGCCAAGGCCATCCTTGCGCGGCTCTAGCACTACTGTGTCATAAGTATTGACAGCCTCCCCGCCCTGCCTATCCTATAGGCTAGGGCTACCTATGGTTGAGACTGCCGAAAGCCGTGCGCGTTTCGATGCCTACGCCGGATTACTGGCGAAGGCGGCCGGCCATGCCGATCGCCGTGAGCCAATGGCGCTCTATTGCCAGGGTTTGATCCTGCCCGGGGATCGAAAAAGCGTTGAGCCGATGGCAGCGCGGTTGGACCCGGTGCACGTCCAGGCCCGGCACCAATCCTTGCACCACCTGGTGGCTCAAGCGGGTTGGAGTGATGACGCGGTTCTCCGGGTGGCCCGGGACTATGCTCGCGAAGCCATGGAGATCCAGGGGCCGATTGAAGCCTGGATTGTCGATGACACAGGTTTCCCCAAAAAGGGGACGCACTCGGTTGGCGTGGCCCATCAGTATTGCGGGCCATTCGGAAAGACCTCCAATTGCCAATGCGCCGTGAGCTTGTCCATGGCCTCCCGCTGGAGCAGTGTGCCCGTGGCGTTCCGGTTGTATCTTCCGGAGGCCTGGGCCAAGGACATGGAACGCCGTGCCGAGGCCGGTGTTCCCGAGGCGGTTGTCTTTCAGCCCAAATGGCAAATTGCGCTCGCCCTCATTGATGGTCAGCGCACGGACAAGGAACCTGACCTGCCCGTGCTGGCTGATGCGGGCTACGGCGACATTTTCGGTTTCAGGGAAGGGTTGACGGAACGGCACCTCGTCTACGCAGTGGGGGTCAGCAAAACCACGACCGTCTGGGCGAACGGCAATGGGCCGCTGCCCCCCAGAAAACCCGGCGGAAAGGGACATCCGGCCAAGAGACTGAGGAGGGATGATGAGCATCAGCCCGAGACGGTCAAAGCCCTGGCGGAGGCCCTGCCCAAGGCCGCCTGGGCGAAGGTGCCGTGGGGAGAGGGAACCCGGGGCATCATGGAATCCCGGTTCGCGGCGCTGCGCGTTCGTCCCGCTCATCGAGACAACACTCGAGCGGAAATGCACCCGGAGGAGTGGTTGTTGATTGAGTGGCCCGAATCCGAGCAGGAGCCCACCAAGTATTGGTTTTCGACCCTGCCAGAGGCCACGCCACTCCGGCAATTGGTCCGGGTCACGAAACTGCGCTGGCGGATCGAGCGGGACTACCAGGAGATGAAAGACGAACTCGGCCTGGACCACTATGAGGGCCGTGGATGGCGGGGATTCCACCATCACTTGAGTCTATGCGCCGCCACGTATGCCTTCATTGTGGCGGAACGAAGCCGCCTTTCCCCCCCTACGATCCAATCCATCTTTGGCTTCATTCACGCACCACCCCAGCCCGCCCCCCTTCCCAGAGGACACCGCGCCCTTCCGCCCTGAGCGGCATTCGCCCTATTCCATAACGACGCTACGTCGAAGGCTGGAGCGGATTCTCGTGGGTTCTCTCGCCTACTGTCCGACATGTGGGAAAAACCAAGGCGCCAATGTTATGACACAGTAGTGCTAGTGCCCCAGCACCTCCGCCAGGAGTTTCTTCAGCTCCTTCAGCCGGTACGGCTTCTGAACGAACGCCGCGGGCTTGACCCCCTCCAGCGCCTGCCGGTCGTAGCCCGAACTCAGGATCACCGGCACCTCCGGCCTCGAGGCCTGCATCCTCGCGAAGGCGGTGGCGCCGTCCATGCGGGGCATGGTCAGGTCCATGAGCACCAGGCCGGGCTTCTCCGCTTCGAAGCGCTCCAGGGCCTCGACGCCGTCCCGGGCCTGGATCACCTCGAAGCCAAGGGTTTCCAGGGCAAGGCCGATGGAATCCAGGATGATGACCTCGTCGTCCACCAGCAGGAGCTTCCCGGAGAACTCGCCCACGTGCTCGGCGGGGGCGGCGGGCCGGGGCGCGGCTGTCCTGGGGGAGGCGGGGAAAAAGATCTGGAACAGGGACCCGGCACCCTCGCGGCTCCGGATGCGGATGCCGGCCTTGTGGCCCCTCAGGATCCCCAGCATGGCCGAGAGGCCCAGGCCCCGGCCCTTGACCTTGGTGGTGAAGAAGGGGTCGAAGATCCGCGCCAGCACGCCGGGGCTCATTCCGCAGCCGGTGTCCTCCACCTCCAGCACCACGAAGGGGCCGGGTTCCAGGGCCTGGGCGGGGAAGTCCGCGCGGATCCGCGCCTGGTCCAGGTCCTCGGACCGGGTGCCCACGCGGATGACGCCCTCCCGGTCGCCCAGGGCGTCCGAGGCGTTGGTCACCAGGTTCATGATCACCTGCTGGATCTGGGCCGCGTCCCCTTCGATGGCGGGGAGGTTCCCGGCCAGGTGGATGTTGAGGGAGGCCCTCTTGGTGACCGTCACCTTGAGGAGGTGGACCATCTCGTTCACCACGGAATCCAGGTCCTGGGGTTTGACCGAGAACCGCCCCTTGCCCGAATACGCCAGCATCTGCCGGGTCAGCTCCGAGGCCTTGAGGACGGTGTTCTCCACGGCCTCCAGGTGCCCGAGGGCGGGGGAGACCTCCGGCAGCTTGAGCTGGGCCAGGTTGAGGTTGCCCATGATGGCGGTGAGGAGGTTGTTGAAGTCGTGGGCGATGCCTCCCGCCAGGACGCCCAGGCTCTCCAGCTTCTGGGACTGCCGCAGGGCCTCCTCCATGTGGCGCTCCTGGGTGATGTCCCTGGAGCTGCCCACGATGCGGTGGATGCGGCCCGTGTCGTCCCCGATGGGCACGAGGGTCGTGGAGAGGAAGCGGGCGCCGGCGGAGCCCGGGACCTCCTCCTCGAAGGTCACCGGCCTGCGGGCGGCGATGCACTCCCGGTTGTGGGAGATGAAGAATTCCGCGATCCGGGGTGGGCAGAAGGCCTCCAGGGGCAGGCCCGCGACCTCCTGGGACTGCCGCCCCAGGAGGGCTTCCGCGGCCGGGTTCATGCCCTCCAGGAGCAGTTCGCCCGCATCGCCGGCCTTGAACCAGAAGAGCGCGTCGGGGGTGTGGCTCTGCAGGGCCTGGAAGCGATCCTCGCTTTCGCGCAGGCGCTCCTCCTGGAGCCGGCGCCCGGTCTCGTCCATGGCGATGAGGACGGCGCCGACCACCTGGCCCTTCTCGGTCATCGGCCCCATGATGCTGCGGTACCAGCGGAGCTCCTGGTTCGGCCCCCAACCCTGGCCCTCGAAGACCTCGTGCCCGGATCCTTCCAGGATGCGCGCCAGGGCCCGGGCGCCCAGGGTCTTGGCGTCCCCGGCCATGCCGTCCAGGAAATCCATGCCGATGACGTCGGCCATGCTGAAGCCGGGGGCGAGCTTGTTGAGGTACCGGATGCGCCCGTCCCGGTCCAGGAGGGTGATGAAGGCGGGAACGTTGGCGGTGATGGCCGCGATGAGGTCCGTGAGGTTGCCCAGGGCCTTCTGGGCGTCCTCCTGGAGGGTCACGTCCCGGGTGATGGTCAGGAGGCAGGGGAGGCCGTCCAGGGAGACCAGCCGGCCCGACATGAGCCCCTTGATGAAGGTTCCGTTCTTGCGGCGGAAGGTGAACAGGCTGGCGTCGAACTCGCCCTTCTCCTTGAGCAGGGCCACCATCTTCTGGCGATCGGCGGGGTCGCCCCAGATGTCGAGCTCCACCGCGGTCCGGCCCAGCACTTCGTCCCGCTTCCACCCCGTGAGGCGCTCGAAGCCCGTGCTCACTTCGATGTAGGTGCCGTCGTCGAGGCGCGTGATGTTGATCGCGTCGGGGCTGGCGTTGAAGGCCAGGGCGAAGCGGGCCTCGCTCTTGCGCAGGGCGGCCTCGGCGGCCTTGCGGGACGTGATGTCGCGGATGTAGAGGAACAGGACCTCGGCCCCCTGGTGGGAGACCCGGGCCCGCGTCATCTCCACGTGGATCCGGGCGCCGTCCCGGCCCGAAAGCACCGTTTCCACGGCCGTCGTCTTGTCGAGGTCCAGGGTCGTGTCCGCCGTCAGGGCCCGAAGGTCCAGGGCGAGGATCTCCTCCGCGCCGTACCCCAGCATCGCGCAGGCCGAGGCGTTGGCGTAGCGGATCCGGCCGTCGGGGGCCGCGACCAGCACGGCGTCCGGGGCAAGGTCGAGGCCCGCTCCGAGAAGGGAGGGGGGGAAGGGTTCCCGGGTCAGGGGAGGGTTGGGCGGAGGCATGCCGGGATTCTTTCAGCACGTGGCGCGGGGAGGGGTTGGTCGGTAGATCTTAATTGATAATTGGTGGAACCTGACACAACGAATTAACTCTATGCACCTTGATTCATTTTGCCAGTCTTGCCACATTAAATAATTTATTTATCGTTTCTGCCATGATCCTGACCCTCTGCCTCCCCGCCCTCCTTCTCCTGTCCCCCTGCCCTCCCGGTTCCCCCCGCAGCCTCGTCGATTTCCGCGTGGAACGGGCCCCCGAACCCCAGGTGGCGCCCGGCTGGACCATTCCTGATCCGCCGGATCCGCCTCTGGTGAAGGGCCGGGGCCGGGACGGCTCGGGGGACGCCTGGGACTGCGCGCCTGCCGCGGCCTTCAGCTCCTGTCCCCAAGGGAAAGCACCAGCACGGCGGCGATGACCAGCGCGCCGCCGGCGAGCTGGAGCGCCTGGAGGCGCTCGCCCAGGAGCAGCGCGCCCATCAGGGCCGTGGCCACGGGTTCGACGGTGCAGGCGATGGAGGCCTGGGTCGCGGTGATGCGCGACAGGCCCTCCATGACCAGCACCGTGGGCAGGACCGTGCCCAGGATCGCCAGGCCGGCCACGCTGGCCCAGGCGCCCGGGGGCATCCACGGATGGATCCCGCCCAGGAAGGGCGCCAGCGCCAGGAAGATCAGGGCGGCGAAGGTGCTGATCCAGAGCGTGGCCACCAGGGCGGGCACCCCCCGCTGCATGCGGGCGCCCAGGAACATGTACGCCGCGTAGCCCAGGGAGCTGGCCAGGCCCAGGACGACGCCCAGGAGATCCAGGCGCTGGGCGGGAAAGCCGATGGCCAGGGTGATCCCGGCGAGGGCGAGCGCCAGGGCCAGGAGGCCGCCCCGGCCCGGGCGCTCCCCCCGGAAGGCCCAGCTCAGGATCATCACGTGCGCCGGGTAGAGGTAGAGGAGCAGCGCGGTCAGCGCCACGGGGATCCGGCGGCTGGACACGAAGAACAGCCCCGCCTCCAGCACGAACAGGGCCCCCATGAGCGCCAGGCCCCCGAGCCGGGCCCGCGGAAGACGGACGCTGTTGCGCCTGGGCACCAGGGCCCACAGGAGCAGGGCCGCCAGGGCGAAGCGCAGCGCCAGGGCGGTGGGGACGCCGACGCCCCGGGCCGCGGCCAGGCGATTGAAGATGCCGATGGATGCGAAACTGCACCCCGCCAGGACGACCAGGAGGATGCCGCCCGTGCGTTTGCCGGCGGTGTCCGTCACCGGGATCGCATGAGCAGGAGGCCTTCCACGGCGGGGATGTCCGCGGGCACGTCCACGCCCAGGCTCAGGTGCGGCGTGCGGGCCACTCCGATGGCCATGCCTGCGGCCAGGGCCCGCAGCTGCTCGAGCATCTCGAGCTTCTCCAGGGGGTGGGGGGGCAGGGCGGTGAAGGCGCGCAGGGCCTCGGGCCGGTAGCCGTAGATGCCCAGGTGGCGAAGGTACACCTCCAGGTGCTGGGGGCTCAGCCAGGGGCGGAAGTCCGCCAGGAACAGGGTGCTGTTGCGGAGGTAGGGGATGGGGCTGCGGCTGAAGTACAGCGCGCGGCAGGAATCGTCCAGCACGACCTTGACGTTGTTGGGGTTGAAGAGCTCCTCCGCATTGGTGAAGGGGCAGGCGGCCGTGGCCATGGGCAGGCGCGGGTTGTGCTCCAGGAGGCTCACGACTCCAGCGATGGTGTCGGGATGCATTGCCGGTTCATCTCCCTGGATGTTGAGCACCACGTCGAAGGATTCCCCCAGCGCGGCATAGGCCGCGGCCACCCGGTCCGTGCCCGAGGGCAGGCCGGGGTCCGTCATGACCACCCGGCCCCCGAAGCCTTCCACGGCCGCGGCGATGCGCGCGTCGTCGGTGGCCACCACCACCTCGTCCACGCCCGGGGCGTCCCGGGCCGCCTCCCACACCCACTGGATCATGGGCCGCCCGGAAATGGGGGCCAGGGGCTTGCCGGGGAACCGGGAGGCCTGGAATCTGGACGGGAGTACGGCGAGGGTGCGCATGGGAGAGCCTTTCATTGACGGTTTGATCATAGCAAGGCCGAGGCCCCATGGGCCTCCCGGGGGCAGGGGCCGGAACCCATGAACTCCTGCGTGGAAATATGAAGGCCGATCACGCACAATCAAGGGTTTGGCTTTCAGGATTCAACACCGGAGGTTCCATTGACACGAAGGTTCGCCATCCCCGTAGGCATCACGGCGACGGGTCAGCACTACCCGGATCGCATCGTCACCAACGATGAGCTCTCCCAGATGGTCGACACCAGCAACGAGTGGATCATGTCCCGCACGGGCATCCGGCACCGCCGCTGGGTGGAGCCCGGCACCGGCTCGTCCGACCTCGGCGTGGGCGCGCTGCGCATGGCCCTGGAGCGCCGCGGCATGCGTGCCGACGAGCTGGACGCGATCATCTGCTGCACGGTGACGCCCGACATGTTCTTCCCGTGCACCGCCGCCCTAATCCAGGACAAGATCGGGGCCTCCAACTGCTTCGGGTTCGACATGAACGCGGCCTGCTCGAGCTTCCTGTTCGGCATGACCACCGGCGCCAGCCTCATCGCGGGCGGCACGGTGAAGAAGGTCGCCGTGGTGGGCTGCGACGTGATGACCTCGATCATGGACCCCACGGACCGCAACACCGCCGTGCTCTTCGGGGACGGCGCCGGGGCGGTCATCCTGGAGCAGGTCGAGGAGGGCTACGGCCTCCTGGACTACGAGCACAAGATCGCCGGCTTCGGCGCCCCCTTCCTCTGCATGAAGGCCGGCGGGTCCCTGCGCCCGGCCACCGCCGAGACCGTGGCCAACCGCGAGCACTTCATCTACCAGAACGGCAAGGAGGTCTACAAGAACGCCGTGCGCGAGATGGCCGAGGTGAGCCGCCTCATGCTGGACCGCAACCAGATCAGCCCCGCGGACCTGGCCCTGTTCGTGCCCCACCAGGCCAACCTGCGCATCATGGACGCCGCCGCCAAGCGCCTGGAGCTCCCCTACGAGCGCATGGCCAACAACATCGCCGAGTACGCCAACACGACCTCGGCCACCCTGCCCACCGCGCTGCACCAGTCCCTGGAAGCCGGAAAGGTCAAGAAGGGCGACCTGATCGTGTTCGCCGCCTTCGGCGCCGGGTTCACCTGGGGCGGTTCACTCATGCGCTGGGCCGTGTGAGGATCATCGCCGGCACCCTCAAGGGCCGCCGCCTCGCGGCCCCGGAGGGGTCCCTGGCGGTTCGTCCGACTGCCGACCGGGCCCGGGAGGCCCTCTTCTCCATCCTCCAGAAGTGGCCCGCGGGCCCCTTCCTGGACCTCTACGCCGGCACCGGCGCGGTGGGCCTGGAGGCCCTCTCCCGGGGCTACGCCCCCGTGACCCTGGTGGAGAAGGCCCCCGAGGCCCTCGCCTGCCTGCGCACCAACGCACGGGGGGCCGAGGTGCGGGTCCTGGCCCAGGATGTCAGGCGCCTGGCCCCGGACGCCTTCCGGGATCTTGCGGTGGCCTTCGCCGATCCGCCCTACGAGGCCTCCCTGGAGGCCTGGGCCGGCCTGGGACCCCGGGTGGCGGGGTGGCTGGGGCAGGGCGGCATCCTGGTCTTCGAGGCCGCCGCGGGCACGGCGCTCCCGCCGGTGGCGGGCCTGGAGGAGGTGGAGACCCGACGGTACGGGGCCGCGGAGTTCCATATCTTCCGCTCGGCAGTCTGAGGTCTGGTTAAACTTCTCGGATGCCACGGTTTTCCATCAAGACCAAGCTGAGCGCCGTCATCAGCATCCTGGTGCTGGCCTTCGGGCTGTTCAACCTGGTGTTCTTCCCCCTGACCGTAAAGCGCCAGTTCCAGGCCCAGGCGGAAGCCAGCATGCACCAGGTGGCCGAGACCGCCAGTTACGCCCTGGCGTCGGCCATGGAGGACCGGGACCGCCGGGAGGTCGCCCGGATCCTGGAGGGCGTCAAGAACATCCCCTCCTTCAGCTTCTCGGTGGTCTTCGACGAGAACGGGAAGGCGGTGGACGAGTCCCCCGCCGCTCCCGGCTGGGTGGGCGCCTATGGGCGCACCGACGGCAGGACCAGCACGTTCCTGCGCCCCTCGGACGAGATCCTGGTGGCCACGGCGCCCATCTTCTTCCGCAACGCGTCCGGGGACCACGTGGGGACCCTGGTGCTGGGCTTCACCACCGACGAGATCCGGCAGGTGGTGCGCGTGAACATCCGGCAGGCCCTCTGGGTGGGCGGCACCGCCGTGGCCGTCGCCCTGCTCCTGGGCATCTACCTGGCCAGGCTCTACATCCGGCCCCTGGTGACGCTGACCGAGGCCGTGCAGCAGGTGGCCAGCGGCAACCTCCAGGGCATGGCGGTGGGCGCGACCTCGCACGACGAGCTCGGGGTGCTTGGCCGGAGCTTCGAGGTGATGACCAACAAGCTGAGGATTTCCCGGGACGAGATCGAGCTCCAGAACAAGCTCCTGGAGTCCCGGGTCCACGAGCGCACCGGGCAGCTGCTTGAGACCATCTGGGAGCTGGAGGAGATCCGGGCCAACCTGGAAAAGCTCGTGCAGGAGCGCACCCGGGGCCTGGAGCAGTCCCGGGCCGAGCTCAAGGCCTGGGCCGGCACCCTGGAGGAGAAGGTCCAGGAGAAGACGCAGGAGCTCACGGAGGTCAACGACAGCCTGCTGATGAGCCTCCAGAGGCTGCAGGAGCTGGACCGCATCAAGAGCGAGTTCCTCGCCAACATGAGCCACGAACTGCGCACGCCGCTTAACGCCGTCATCGGATTTTCGGGCCTGCTCATGCAGGAGCGGGAGGGGCGGGTCCCCTCCGACGTGAAGATGGACCTGTCCATCATCCACCAGAACGGCCGGAACCTCCTGGGCATGATCGACTCCATCCTGGACCTCTCCAAGATCGAGGCGGGCCGGTTCGAGCTGGACCTGGTCCCCATGGACCCCGGGCCCGCCCTGGAGGAGGTGGCCGCCCTGGCCACGGGCCTCATCGCGAACCGCCCCATCCGCTTCACCGTCGAGGTCCTGGGCGGGCCGTGCCGGATCCTGGGGGACACCGTGCGCTTCAGGCAGGTGCTCACCAACCTGGTGGGCAACGCCATCAAGTTCACCGAGCAGGGCAGCGTCTCCGTGCGCATGGAGCGCGCCGGGGATCGCCTGCGCATCGCCATCAGGGACACCGGCATCGGCATGAGCGGGAACGAGATGCAGAGGCTCTTCAGGCCCTTCCAGCAGGTCGACGGCAGCATCACGCGCCGCTTCGGCGGCACCGGGCTGGGCCTGGCCCTCTCCCAGCGCCTGGTGATGGCCATGGACGGGAAGATCACCGTTGAAAGCGAGAAGGGCAGGGGGAGCACCTTCACGGTGGACCTCCCGCTCCTGCCGGAGGCCGAATCATGACTGCGCCGAAGATCCTCTGCATCGAGGACAATTTCGTGAACTGGAGGCTCGTGCAGCGCCTGCTTTCCCAGGCCGGCTACGACATGCACTGGGCCGAGGAGGGCCTCAAGGGCTACGAGATGGCCCTCCAGCTCAAGCCCGCCCTCGTGCTCCTGGACATCAACCTTCCGGGCCTGTCGGGCTTCGAGGTGGCCACCAAGTTCAAGCACGACCCCGAACTCAAGGCCACGCCCCTGGTGGCCCTGACCGCCAAGACCCAGAAGGCCGAGCGCGAGACGGCGCTGGTGGCGGGCTGCGACGGCTTCATTCCCAAGCCCCTGGACCCCTTCACCTTCGTGGACCAGGTGGGGGCCTTCCTCCTGGGCCGCCGGGAGGAGCTGGAAAAGGCCCTGGAAGCCCCGGCCCTGCGCCAGTTCAACGTCCAGATGCTCGAGCACCTGGAGATCCAGCTCAAGGAGGCGCAGGAGGCCAACCGCAAGCTCATGGAGGCCCAGGCCGCCCTGGAGCAGCGCAGCGGCAGCCTGGCGCGCCTCCTGGCCCTGAGCCGGGAGATCCTCACCGAGCACGATCCCAGGACGCTGCTCCTGCGCATCCTCTCCGAGGTGCGGGTGGAGGTGGGGGCCACGGGCCTCACCGCCTACCGCCTGCACGGCAGCGGCAGCTACTACGACGGCGTGCGCTGGAACGGGGCCACCTTCGACGGCATGCCGGTCCTGCCCCTGGGCCACAGCTTCGTGGCCCGGGCCTGGTCCATGGGTGCCTCCGGGGTCCTCCACGGCGAGGCCCTCCGGAGCAGCCGCCTCTGGGAGGAGGGGCTGGACCTGGGCCTCTGGCCGCCCATGGGCAACGTGGCCGTGGTGGTGCTCCGCACCCACCAGGAGGGTGAGGAGATCGCCGGCTTCTGGATCCTCAGCCGCCCCGCGGAGCGGCCCTTCCTGGCCCAGGAGCTGGAGATGGCCACCCTCCACGCCAGCATCGCCCTGGTCAGCCTGGAGAACGCCGAGCTCATCGAGGACCTCAACAACAGCACCCGCGCGCTTGCCTCGAGCTACGAGCGCATCGAGGGCGCCTACCAGGACCTCCAGAACGCGCGGGCCGACCTGAACCGCCGGGACCGGCAGGCCCTCCTGGGCGACCTGTTCACCAAGATCGCCCAGCGCCTGGAAGCCCCCGTGCAGAGCCTGCACCAGCAGAGCCAGGTGCTGGACCACATGCCCGCCCCGGACGGCAACGGCCTGCCCGAGGCGCACCCCCGGGCCCTGGCCGAGATCCGCGAGGCCGTCTCGAAGATCGACGGCCTCCTGAAGGCCCTGCTGCGGCGGGTGGGCCGGGAGGCTCCCAGTAAGCCGGAGTGGCTGGACCTCCACGACCTCATCCAGCAGGAACTGGAACTGCTCCAGGCCGAGGGCGTCATTCCCGCCGAGGTGGCGGTCACCCAGGAGCTGAAGGCCCGGGTGCCCCTGATCTACGGCGTCTACGGGGACTTCGCCACCACCCTGCTCAACGTGGTGCACCACGCCCTGGGCGGGCCGACGCCGTCGCCCTCGCTGGCCATCCGTTCCACCCGCACGGAGGACGCCTTCCTCCTCCAGGTCACCGACGAGGGCGGGGCCATCCCCCCCATGGAGCTGGACACGGCCTTCGAGCCCTTCTCGGGCCTGCACCAGCAGGTCGTGATGGGCGTGAGGAGCCCCGGCGAGGGCCTGGCCGTGTGCAGGCAGCTCCTGGCCGCCTACGAAGGCGAAGTGGACCTGGTCAACCTGGGCGACGGCACGTCCCTCACCCTGAAGGTCCCGCTCAGATAGGGGACGGCCCCGGCTCCCCCCGGGGGGGAGGCCGGGGCCGGCGCCGGTACTACTTGAGTTCCTTGAGGAATTCCTTGACCTCGCCGGCCTTCTTCCCGGTGGGGGCGATCTCCATGTACTTCTTGAAGGCCTCCTTGGCGCCCTTGACGTTCTCGAGGCTGAACTCGACCACGCCCAGCAGCCAGTAGCTGTCGGCGAACTTGGGGTCCAGGGAGATGGCCTTGGTGACGAAGGTCTTGGCTTCCTTGAACTTGCCGGCGTTGAAGGCGGCGACGCCGTCGTTGTAGGCCAGCTCGGGCCGGGGGCCCATGACGGCGTCGATGGCGGCCTGGTAGGTCTTGATGCCCTCGGCGTCGTTCTTGACCTTGGCGATCTCGAGGAGGGCCACGAGCACGCGCTGATCCTTGGGGTTGCGCTTGTAGGCGTTGGCGAGGTAGGGCTCGGCCTTGAGCATCTGGTCCTTCTGGGCGGGGTCGGCCTTGCCGGCCTCGTAGAGGGAGATGCCCAGCACGCGCTCGACGGTGGGGAGGTTCTTCTCGATCCCGGCTCGGGCTTCCTCGTCCTTCAGGGCCGTCATGGCCTCCTTGAAGTCGGCCAGGGCGGACGTGACCAGGGGCACGGCCTCGGCGAACTTCTGGGCGTTGTAGAGCTCGACGGCCGCGTTGAAGGAGGCGGATGCGGACATGGACTTGCCTTCGCCGGCGGGCAGGTTCGCGAGGTTGGCCTTGAGGGCCTCCTCCGAGGCCTGCTGGGGGGTGAGCAGGACGACGTTGACGGTGGTGATGTCGGCGAGCTTGACCTTGAGGGTCTGCTTCTGGGTCTGGTACCCGGGGGCGGAAACGGAGAAGGTGAAGTCCTTGGGCTCGAGGCCCACCTGCAGGTAGCTGCCCTTTTCGTCGGCCTTGAGTTCCTTGGTCCAGTTGATGTCGGAACGGCTGAGCGTGATGACGGCCCCGGCCACGGGCTTGCCTTCCTTGTTGGTGATCTTGCCGCCGATCCGACCGGTGCTTTCGGCCGCCAGCGTCAGGCAGACCGCAGGGATCATGATGGCCGTAATGAGGTTTCGCATATTGCCTCCGAATAACCCCATGGTCCCATTTATGCAAGGGTTTGAGAAGTGGCCTGGAGGTGAACTGTGATACGCTGCCTTCAACCCACGGAGTGACCATGATTGCAACGGTTACACGGTCGTCCATCCCTGAGTTGGAATCCGTGACCGCCAGATTCGTCAACGCAGTGATAAACGCTTCAAAAATGAGGTTTAGTCTGCTGCTTGGGGCGCTCCTCCTCGTGCTTGCCGGCAGTCTGGGCGCGGCTCCGCCCGATCCTTCGTCCCGCGCCCATCAGGACCTGATGCCGGCCGTGGCCATGAGCCACTGCGCCGAGCGGCTCAAGCCGGCCTTCCGCTCCGGCGATCCCGGGGCCATCCAGGCCGCGGTCCAGGATGTGGAACTGCTCCGCAGGACCTACGGCACCCTGGACGTGCTGCCCCTGGTGGAGTCCATGGCCATCTACGCCAGGGACCTGGGCGCCCAGGGCGAACCGGCCCTGGGGCTGAAGGTCATCGACACCGTGGAACGCTGGGCCCCCCGGAACCCGACGCTCATGGGCGCCCGGGTGATCCTCATGCGCCAGCAGGGCCCCCAGGGGTACCTCTGGAGCATCGGGGAGGTCCTGGAACTCACCCGCCTGCGGCTGGCCAACCCCTACCACCGGTGGCTGTGGACCGTCCAGCACATGGCGTGGCTCCGCCTCCTGGCCACGCTGCTCCTCTGGGGATTCGCGCTCACCCTCGGCATCCGCTACCGCCGCGTGTTCCGCAACATCTGGGAGGAGCCGCTGCGCCGCGGCGCCATGAATCCCCATGTGATGGCCCTCCTGGGGGCGTTCCTGATCACCCTGCCGGTGATCTTCGGCCTGGATCCCGGCATCGTGGCCATGGTCTGGCTCTGGCTCCTGGCCCCCTTCCTCCTGCCCCTGGAGATCCGGGCGACCCTCTTCATCCTCCTCCTGCAGCTGGTCCATCCGGCGCTCTCCCTCCTGGAGCCCATGGCCGCCGTGAGGCCCAGCCCCAGCATCGTGACCCTCCAGCTGCGCCCCCAGCCCCTGGCGGGGATGGAGCGTTCCCTGGCCATGCTGCCCCAGGGTGACCGCACCTTCCTGGAGGGCTGGCGGCAGCTCGAATTCCAGGAATGGTCCAAGGCCCTGGCCACCTTCGAGTCCCTGCGCAGGAACCACCCCGACCGCGCGGAGGTCCTCAACAACCTGGGCGTGGCCCGGTACCAGCTGGGCGATCTCGCCGGGGCCCAGGCCTGCTTCGACGAGGCGGCCCTCCTCGGCCCCGACCGGGGCGAGATCCTCCTCAACCAGAGCGTGGTGGCCTTCCGCCAGATGGACGGCCCCCTGGGCTTCTCCAAGCAGGAGGACGCCAGGCGGGTCGCGCCGGACACCTTCAACCGGATCCTGGCCGCCAACCAGGCCCGGAACGACCAGCGAACCTTCGCGCTCCCCCTGCCGGACAGTCCGGAACGGGTGGCGGCGCTGGCCAGGTTCCAGGAGACGCCCGCGGAGCACGGTCCCGGCCGCACCAAGAACCTGCTGCTGATTTTCAACTTCCTCCTCCCGCTCGCGGCGGCGGTGGCCTTCTACTTCCGGCTCAAGAAGAGCATCAGCGAGGCGCACCCGTCCCAGTGCACGCGCTGCGGGGATCCCTTCCACACCACCGACAGCCCGGATTCGTTCGTGTGCTCCAAGTGCCACCACCTCTTCGTGCTCAAGGACGGCCTCCACGGGGAGAGCCGGAAGAAGAAGGTGGAGGAGGTGGGGGCCTTCCAGTCCGCCCAGCGCTGGCTCCACCGCTGCCTCATCGTGCTGCTGCCGGGAGCCGACCTGGTGCTCATCGGGGAGACGCGGGAAGGTCTGCTGGAGTATTCCTTCTTCTGCTTCGCCCTGGGGATCGTGCTCGCCACGGGCCGCTCCGTGCGCTACCCCGGGGAAGTGCTTCCGGATCCGGCTTCCATCTGGATGCCCCTCGGGCTTATGCTGCTGGCGGTGCTCTTTCTTCGTTCCTGGTTGAAGCTCCTGCCGAGAAGGGGATAGGCGAATGGCTCTGGAAGGCTCCCTCCGAGATTTCGATCTCTTCTCCCTGTTCAACATGATCAAGACCCAGGGGAAGAGCGGGACCCTCGTGCTCTCCCGCGCCCAGGAGTTCGTGAAGATCTTCTTCGACCAGGGGGAGATCGTCGGCTGCGACTCCAACCAGGTGCGCATGGAGGACCGCGTCGGCGCCATGCTGGTGCGCCTGGGCAGGCTCTCGGGCGAAGAGCTCATGGGCATGATCCACCGCCAGCGCCAGACCCTCAAGCGCATGGGCACCCTGCTCCTGGAATCGGGCCGGGTCTCGCCCCAGGACCTCCAGGACGCCCTGTTCAACCAGGCCATGTCGATCATCTACCGTACCTTCCGGTGGGTGGAGGGGGACTACCGCTTCGACTCCATCCTGCCCCAGGAGCTGGACCGCGAGAACTTCCCGGCCATCCCCGTGGACACCGTCCTCATGGAGGCGGCGCGGATCATGGACGAGTGGCCCGAGGTGCAGCGGCGCCTCCCGGACAACGGCCTCCCCCTGCGCAAGACCCCCTACGGCGCGGCGCTGAACCTGGACATCGACAAGGACCTGTCGACGGTCCTGGACGGCGGCTCCATGAACGTGGAGGGCTCCGGCCTCACCCACGAGCAGGAGACGGTCCTCACCTACTTCTCCAGCTCCACCAGCATCCAGAACGTGCTCCAGATCAGCCGCTATGACGAACTGGACACCTGCAAGATCATCGCCCAGCTCCTGGAGGCCGGCGTCCTGGAGGTCTCCACCGAGGCCGAGGAGCGCAAGCCCTCCGTGTGGGTCCTCCCCCCCGCCATGATGGGCAGGGAGGCCGCCCCTCCGCAGGGCCCGTCCTGGCTCTTCTGGCCCGCCGTCGCCGTCTTCCTGGCGTTCCCGCTGGCCTTCTACGTGCCCCATTCCAGGGCCTCCGCCAACCAGGGTCTCGCGAGCCTCCAGCGCGCCGACGTGCAGGTCTCCACGGACCCCGCCACCATGGCGCGGCAGGTCTGGGCCTTCCGCATGGCCTCCCCCGCCGACGGCGGCAGGAAGCTGGCGGAATCCCTGGGCATCACCCTGGATCCCCACATGGTCGTCCCGGACTTCTCACGGCAGCCCAATCCGTTGCCCCCGACGCCGCTGGAACGCGGCCAGGAACCGCAGTAGGCAGGCACCCATAGCCTTGACAAGAAATATAAATTATACATGTTTATGTCCGGACCCCGCGCAGGGAGGAATCGGCCATGAACGTGTTGAGACCCGTGATTTGTTCTTTCATCCTGTCCATGGGCGCGGTCTCGGCGGTGGCGCTTCCGCCGGTTCACTACCTTGGCCGCATCAAATCCGTGACCGGCCTACCGAAGCTGGGAATCGAGTTCAAATTCAATGAGTGTGATTTGAGTGGCGTGGAGAATCCGCACAGGAGCCACACCGTTCAAGTCCTCGCAACCGAACTTCCCAAGTGGGAAGTCCGGGTGCGCAAGCCGGGAGGGGGATGGGGCGCCGTGGACTTTCGGGAGATTGAACATGATTTGTTGGATAGGTATATCAAGTTGACCGTCATAAAGAACCATGACTCGATGCCAACCTATATTTTCCGTTCGGACAAGAGCATGCATGAACTCAGGCGATGATGCCCAGGGATTCAGATAATGGCCTGGTGCGATCGCGAGTCTTGCCATCCGGCTCAGGCTTTGACCAGCCATTCCTTATCCTGCTTTTTCCCCAAAATCCAATTCATAAACGCAGATATATGGGATAAAAGGGGATAGGTTCACCTGGGAGTTCCCGTTTCATCCTTGTCCGGAAGGGCTCCGGGGTTGCGCCGAGTGGCTGGGAACTGCCGACGGGGAATGGCTACGACTCGGTTTCCCCGGGCTCGATGTCGATCAACCTCGGTTTCCGGGGGCGCGCGGCCCAGGCGACCAGGACGGAGATGAAGTAGAGCCCCTCCAGGACGACCCCGAAGAAGATGGTCGTGACGATGACGTCGCCGGGGGTCAGGAAGGCGCTGATGGTGAAGATGGCGACCGTGGCGTGGCGCCAGAACTTGAGCAGCCAGGTGGCGGTGACCAGGCGGAAGCGGGTCAGGAAGAAGACCAGCACGGGCAGTTCGAACATGAGGCCGGTGCCCACCACCGTGTAGATGAACAGGTCCAGGTAGTCCTCCAGGTGGAGGTTGGTGCGCAGCCCGGCCTGCATGGCCTCCTTGAAGAGGATGTCGCCCAGGAAGGCGAAGGCGTTCCAGTAGGCGAAGGCGGCGCCGCCCAGGAAGCAGCCCGTGGTCACCAGCACGAAGGGGATGGCGAAGCGCCGCTCGCGGCTGTAGAGCCCGGGCTTGATGAAGCCCCAGAGCTGGCCGAAGAGGAAGGGCGCCGCCACGAAGATGGCCGCCCAGATGGAAAGCCTCATGAGGGAGAAGAAGGGCTCGGTGAGGCTGGTGTAGGCGAAGGGGTCGAAGACCGTGGGGATCGGCTGGTGGGCGGCCTGGGCCTGGGCGATGGCGTGGCTCTTGAACGTCTCCATGAAGGGCTTCTGGGCCCAGGTCATCAGCCGGAAACGGAAGAAGTAGGTGAGGGCGAAGGCCCCCGCGACGATCAGAATGCTGCGGATGAGCCGCACCCGCAGTTCATGCAGGTGCTCCCAGAAGGACATCTGATTGGGAGGCGTGTCGGGTGTCGTCATGGAGGCGAGGTCGGGCGCCCCGCCCTATTTCTTCTCGGACGTGTTGCTGTTCACGTCGTCCTTGACCGAGTCGGTGATCTCGCGGCTGGCCTTCTTGAATTCCTGGATGCCCTTGCCCAGTGCCTTGCCGAGTTCGGGGAGCTTGGAGGGGCCGAAAAATATCAGCAGCAGGATGCCGATCAGCAGCATTTCAGTCAAACCGAGATTGCCCATGCTTCCTTCTCCTTGGTCTGGTAAGTGGCTTCGAGGCCCCACCGGGAACCTGACGCCGATGTCAGGTTGGCATGAAATGGAACCGTGGGGGTAAGTTTATACAGGGTAGACAGTTACCCGGCCGATGGAGTGGTACGTCCAGCCGGCGGCCTTCATGGCTTCCGGGCGGAAGAGGTTGCGTCCGTCGAACATCACCTTTCCCTTGAGGAGGCCCGCGACCTTCGGGAGGTCGGCCGCCGCGTACTGGGGCCACTCGGTGGCGATGAGGAGGGCGTCGGCCCCGGCGCAGGCTTCCATGAAGTCCGCGGCGTACTCCACCCGGTCCCCCAGTTTCGCCCTCACGTTGTCCATGGCCTCGAAGTCGTGCACCACGACCCGGGCGCCCAGGGCCGTGAGGCTGTCGATGAGCTCCATGGACATGGCCTCCCGGATGTCGTCGGTGTGGGCCTTGAAGGCCAGGCCCCACAGGGCGAATTTCCGGCCCGCCAGCGGCGCGGGGCTGCCCGAGGCGCACCCGAAGTGGGCGCGCACCTTCAGGGCCAGCACCTGCTTCTGGTGGCGGTTGGCTTCCACCGTGGCCTCCAGGGCACGCAGGGGGTGGGCGTTCTCCCGGCCCACCTTGAGCAGGGCCTGGAGGTCCTTGGGGAAGCAGCTGCCGCCGAAACCGGGCCCGGGATTCAGGAAGTACTTGCCGATGCGGTGGTCGCTGCCGATGCCCTGCTTGACGAAATCGACGTCGGCGCCCACCTTCTCGCACAGGCCGGCGATCTCGTTGATGAAGCTGATGCGCAGGGCGAGCATGGCGTTGGCGGCGTACTTGGTGAGCTCGGCGCTGGGCGGATCCATGCGGAGCCACTGGCCGGAGCTCGCCTCGAGGAACTTCGCGTAGAGCCCCTTCATGATCCCGGCGGCGTGGTCCGTCCTGCAGCCCACCACGACGCGGTCGGGCCGGATGAAGTCGTCGATGGCGCAGCCCTCGCGAAGGAATTCGGGGTTGGAGACCACCTCGAAGGCGCGGTCCGTGCGGGCCGCGATGGCCGCGTGGACCCGGGCGGCGGTGCCCACGGGCACGGTGCTCTTGTCCACCACGACCAGGGGCGGGGCGTCCGCGGGCCGCAGGCCCATGGCGGAGCCGATGGCGCCGGCCACGGAGAGGACGTATTGCAGGTCGGCGCTGCCGTCCTCGCTCTGGGGCGTGCCCACGCAGATGAAGGCGGCGTCGGCGGCGGCGATGCCGTCCCTGAGGTCGAGGCTGAACGACAGGGCCCCGGAGGCCTGGTGCTTCGCCAGCAGCTCGTCCAGCCCGGGCTCGTAGATGGGCGAGACGCCCTGGCGGATCTTCGCGATCTTCCCCGCGTCGGTGTCGATGCCCAGCACGCGGTGCCCGGCTTCGGCGAAGCCAGCCGCGGCCACAAGGCCCACATATCCAGTGCCGATGACCAGAACTTGCATATCCTACCTCTCGCTGATGACAGTCTTGCGCACGGGAGCGCTCCTGCAAGTGTATCCGTTGCCCTACCGGACCGCGAGCCTTGGTAGAATCACTTCCCTAGGAGGAATCATGGCTTACTTGGGCCTGATCGCGGGGCAGGGCGTCAACCTTTGGGAAGTGGTGCTCCACGCGGGCACCGTGGCCCGGGTGGTGCTGCTGATCCTGGGAGCCTTCTCCATCACCAGCTGGGTCATCATCGTGCAGAAGGCGATCCTGCTCAGCCGCAGCAAGGGCGTCACCGAGCGGTTCCGCGCCGTCTTCCGCAAGACCACCAACTGGGGCGAGCTCAAGGGCCGGGCCGCGGACTACACCATGAGCCCCCTCGTGGGCCTGTTCACCGCCGGCTTCTCCGAAGTCAACTACCAGCTCCGTCCCGCCCCGGGCCCCGCGGGGCAGAAGGCCCAGATCAAGAGCATGGAGGCCGTGGAACGCTGCCTCCAGCGCGCCTCGGTCGTGGAGATGGGGCGCATGGAGAACTACCTGGGCATCCTGGCCACCATCGCGGCCGTGAGCCCCTTCGTGGGCCTGTTCGGGACGGTGTGGGGCATCATCGACGCCTTCCACGGCATCGGCACGGCGGGCAACGCCAGCCTCGCCACGGTGGCCCCCGGCATCTCCGAGGCCCTGGTTGCCACGGCCCTGGGCCTGGTGGCCGCCATCCCCGCCCTGATGGCCTACAACTTCTTCCAGGGCCAGCTCAAGCACTGGCAGACCGAGCTGGACGACTTCTCCCTCGAGTTCATCGGCGTCTCCGAACGAAACTTCACCTGATGGCCTGCGGTCCGCGCACCCCCGTCTTCTGGCAGCGTCAGCCCGGGCTGCCGAGGCCGGTATTGGGCTTCCTGCGCTCCCGCCTGGAGGCGGCCCTGGCCGACCCCGCGGACCGGGCGCTCCTCGTGTGGCCCACCGTCCTGGGCGCCCCCCGGGTGCGGGCGGAGTTCCCCGGGGGCCTGCCCGAGGCCGAGCTGCTTGCGCGGGCCGGCGCCATGCTCCCCCAGGAGGACCCCGGGCGGGCCTGGCGGGACGCCCTGGCGAGGTTCCCCGACACCGCCGACCGGGGCCCCGGGGGATGGGTCCCCCAGCGCATCTGGGACCCGCTCTCCTCCCTGGTGAGCCTGCGCAGCGGCGTGACCCTCCTGGCCCTGCTGGGCCTGCCGGAGGGGGAGGCGTATCCCCTGGCGGCGGGCGTGTCCCTGTTCAACGCCGCGCTGTTCCACGAATGCCACGACGCCCTGGAGCCCCTCTGGCTGGAGGCCGAAGGTCCCCTCAAGGCCGGGCTCCAGGGCCTCATCCTCATGGCGGGCGGCTTCCACCACCACCAGCTCCAGAACGCGCCCGGCATGGCCGGGCTCTTCGAGGACGCCGTGGAGGCCCTGGGCGGGAGCGGCGAGCTTGCCACCCCCTGGGGGACCGTGGCCTACGGCGCCGCCCTCGACCTGGTGCGGGAACGCCTTTCGGCCCTGGAGGACGAATTCGGCCTGCGGGCCGAGGAACCCCCCTGGGAACGCCTCTGGAGCCTCGACCGGCCCGAATGGGAGCTGATGTGATCACTTGCGACGTACTCGTGCTCGGCGGCGGCATCGCGGGCTGTTCGGCGGCGCTCCGGGCCGCGGAACTGGGCGCCGACGTGGTGGTGGTGGCCAAGGACACCCTGGGGGAATCCAACACCGCGTACGCCCAGGGGGGCATCATCGGCCTGCCGCCCCCGGACGCCCACGACTCCGCCGAACTCCTGGCCTCGGACGTCGAGGCCGCCGGGGCCGGGCTCTGCAAGCCCGAGGCCGTGGCCCTCCTGGCCGAACAGGGGCCCATCCTCTGCAAGGAGTTCCTCTGGAAGCAGGTGGGGGTCGACTTCGACCACACCGGCGCCCTGGAGCCCGAGCCCACCGCCGAGGCCGCCCACAGCGCCCGCCGCATCTGGCACGTGAAGGACGCCACGGGCCGGGCCATCCAGACCGCGCTCACCGCCAAGGTGCGTTCCCACCCGCGGATCCGGATCTTCGAGAACCACTCCCTGGTGGACCTCCTCACGGTCCCCCACCACAGCCGGGACCCGAGGGCCGTCTACGATCCCATCCAGGTGTGGGGCGCCTACGGCCTGAGCCCGGACGGCGTGGTGCGCATGTGCCTGGCCAAGCGCACCATCCTGGCCACCGGCGGCCTGGGCTACCTCTACCTCCACACGAGCAACCCGGCCTCGGCCACCGGGGACGGCCTGGCCGCGGCCTACCGGGCCTCGGCCCGCATCGTGAACTGCGAGTACGTCCAGTTCCATCCCACCACCCTCTATGTCCCCGGCAGGCCGCGGACGCTGCTCACCGAGGCCCTGCGCGGCGAGGGCGCGCACCTGGTGAACGGCAGGGGGGAGCGCTTCATGCGGAGGTACGCCCCCGAAGGCCTGGAACTGGCCCCCCGGGACGTGGTGAGCCGGGCCATCTTCCAGGAGATGGCGGCCACGGGGGAGCCCTGCATGTACCTCGACCTGGAGCCCCTCAAGGCCCGGCTGGACCTGGAGGCGAGGTTCCCCACGGTCCTGGCCACGTGCCGCAAGGCCGGCCTGGAGCCCCTCTCCCAGCCCATCCCCGTCGTGCCCGCGGCCCACTACTTCTGCGGCGGCGTGGCCGTGGACCTGGACGGCAGGGCCAGCCTCCCGGGGCTCTTCGCCGTGGGCGAGGTGAGCTGCACCGGGGTCCACGGGGCCAACCGCCTGGCCTCGTCCTCCCTCCTGGAGGGCCTGGTGTGGGGCTACCGCGCCGGCGAGAGCTGCGCGGCCGAGAGCCGGACCACGGCGCTGCCGGACCCGGACTCCCTGGAACCCTGGAGGCCCGTGCCCCCCGGCCCGGAACCCGACCCGCTGCTCATCGAGCAGGACTGGACGAGCATCCGCACCACCCTGTGGAACTACGCGGGCATCGTGCGCACCCGGGACCGGCTCACGCGGGGCCGGGGCGACATGGGCTACCTCTACCACCGCATCGAGGCCTTCTACCGCGCGGCGCCCCTGTCGCGCAGCCTGCTGGAACTGCGCAACGGCATCATCTGCGCCCGGCTCATCTTCAAGGCCGCGCTGCAGAACCCGGTGTCCCGGGGCTGCCACTACCGGCTGGACTGAACCGGGATTCCTTGGTTAACTGGAGGATCAACCCCCGGGATCCTTGTGCGGATCCCCTCAGCGCACGAGGGCGCCATGGCCGACTCGACCCGGAAACGCTATACCGTTTTCCTGCCCCGCACCGATTTCCCCATGAAGGCGGACCTGCCCCAGAGGGAACCCAAGCGGCTCGAGCGATGGAAGGCCGAAGGCCTCTACGCCAGGGTCGAGGCCCGCAAGAAGGCCGACAACGCCGCGGGCCTGGGCAGCGGGCGCAGGATCCTCCATGACGGCCCCCCGTACGCCAACGGGGCCATCCACATCGGCCACGCCCTGAACAAGATCCTCAAGGACATGGTGGTCAAGTCCCTGTGGCTGGACGGGCACGAGTCCCCGTACATCCCCGGCTGGGACTGCCACGGCCTCCCCATCGAGCACGCCGTGGAGCGCGACCTGGGCCCCAAGCGCCGGGAGATGAGCCGCAGCGAGTTCCTGGCCAAGTGCCGGGTGTACGCCCAGAAGTGGATCGATTCGCAGCGCTCCGGGTTCCAGCGCCTGGGCGTGCTGGGCGCCTGGGAGGACCCCTACATCACCATGCAGCCCCGCTACGAGGCCGACGTCGTGCGGCTCCTGGCCAGGCTCTTCGAGTGCGGGGCCGTCACCCGCAAGCTCAAGGTCGTGCACTGGAGCTACGGCGCCCGCACCGCCCTGGCCGAGGCCGAGGTGGAGTACGCAGACAAGACCAGCCCCGCGATCACGGTGGCCTTCCCGGTGCCCGACGAGGAGGCCCGGCGCATGCACCTGCCCACGCCCCTCTACCTCCCCATCTGGACCACCACGCCCTGGACCCTGCCCAGCAACCTCGCCATCGCCATGCACCCCGACATGGAGTACGCCGTGGTGCAGGCCGTGGACCGCCACTACCTGGTGGCCGTGCCCCTCCAGGAGGACTTCCAGCGCCGCCTCGGCGTCCCCTTCCACGTGAAGGAGATCCGCAAGGGCAAGGCGTTCCAGAGCCTCACGGCCCGCCACGCCTGGCTGGACCGGGAGAGCCCCGTGCTGCTGGCCGACTACGTCACCGCCGACACCGGCACGGGCCTGGTCCACACGGCCCCCGACCACGGCGTGGACGACTTCAACCTCGCCCACCACCTGGGCCTCCTGCAGCTGGTGGGCCCCGACGGGCGCTTCACGGCCGACGTGAACGACCCCGAGCTGGAAGGAAAGAACATCTTCGACACCAACGTCCTGGTGGTGGAGCGCCTGCGGGCGTCCGGCGCGCTGCTCCACGACGAGATGCTGACGCACAGCTACCCGCACTGCTGGCGCACCAAGACGCCCATCTTCTTCCGGGCGACGGAGCAGTGGTTCATCACCATGGACGACGAGCTCACCGGCAAGGGCAAGACCCTGCGCGAGCTGGGCCTGGAGGGGGTCGAGAGCACCCGCTGGGTCCCGGCCCAGGGACGCAACCGCATCCATGCCATGATCGCGGGCCGCCCGGACTGGTGCATCTCCCGGCAGCGCGCCTGGGGCACGCCCCTGACCGTGCTTCGCTGCATGGAGTGCGGCGAGCCCCTGGCCACCGCCGACATCTTCGCCAAGGCCGCCGCCGCCATCGAGGAGGGCGGGGTGGAGGCCTGGGCCGAGCTCCCCCTGGAGCAGCTCAAGCCCGAAGGATCCGTGTGCGCCAAGTGCGGCGCCGACGCCTTCGCCAAGGAGACCGACATCCTGGACGTGTGGATCGACTCCGGCGTGAGCGCCGCCGTCGTGTGCGACACCCATCCGGAACTGAGCCGCGCGGACTACGGCAAGTTCATCTACCTGGAGGGCTCGGACCAGCACCGGGGGTGGTTCCACTCCTCGCTGCTCTTCAACCTCGCGGCCACGGGCGACAAGCCCTACGACACCGTCGTCACCCACGGTTTCGTGCTGGACGGCAAGGGCCAGAAGATGAGCAAGAGCCTGGGCAACGTGGTCACCCCCGAGGAGATCATGAAGACCCTGGGCGCCGACATCCTCCGCTGGTGGACGGCCTCCGTGGACTACAACGAGGACGTCCGCATCTCCAAGGAGATCCTGGAGCGCTCCGCGGACGCCTACCGGAAGATCCGCAACACCCTGCGCTTCCTCCTGGGCGCGGTGGCCGACTTCGATCCCGCTTCGGACGTGGTGCCCGAGGGCGAGTTCTCGCCCCTGGACGCCTGGGTGTGGGGCGCCTTCGGCGACATGGCCAACCAGGTCACCGCCGCCTACCGCAACTACCAGTTCATGGAAGCCGCCCAGGCCCTGCACTCCTTCTGCCAGCTGGAGCTCTCCGGCCAGTACTTCGAGATCATCAAGGACCGCCTCTACTGCGACGAACCCGCATCCGCCCGCCGCAGGAGCTGCCGCACCCTGTGCTGGAAGCTCGCCCAGGGCCTGTCGGCCCTCCTGGCGCCCATCCTCACGTTCACCGCCGACGAGGTGTGGGAGAACATCCCGGGCACCACGGACTCCATCTTCGAGCAGCGCTTCCCCGCGGGCACGCCCCACGCGGCGTCCGCCGAGTGGAACCGCTTCTGGGAGATCCGCCAGGCCGTGCAGGCCGCCATGGAGCCCCACCGGGCCGCCAAGACCATCGGCACCAGCCTGGACGCCCAGGTCACCCTGCTGGTCCCCGACGCCGACCTGGCCATGCTGGGGCGCCTGGGCGAGGATCCCCAGGACCTCCTGGTGATCAGCGGCCTGGAGCTGCAGGCCGCCCCCGACCTGGACGTGGTGGTCACGGCCCACGGAGGCGTCAAGTGCCCCCGCTGCTGGAACCACAAGGGCGGCGCGGGCCAGGGCGAGGACGCGGACCTGTGCCCCCGGTGCTGGGACGTGGTGCGGGCCCAGGCATGATCCGCCGCCTTCCCTGGCTCCTCCTCCCCGCCGCGGCCCTGGCCGCCGACTACGCCTCCAAGGCCTGGATCGTGGGCCTGCTCGCGCACCGGGGCACCCAGGTGGTCGTCCCCGGCTTCTTCAGCCTCACCCTGGGCTACAACCCCGGCGCCATCTTCGGCACCCTGGGCGGGGCCCCGGCCGGGGTGCGCAGCGCGGTCTTCCTCCTCGCCGGCATCGCCGCCGTGGCCTACTTCGGCTGGGAGTTCATGAGGGAGGCCACTCCCACGATCCAGCGCGTGGCCCTGGGCCTGATCCTGGGCGGCGCCCTGGGCAACGGCCTGGACCGCCTCCGCCACGGCGCCGTGGTGGACTTCCTGGACTTCGAGTTCTGGGGCTGGCACTACTGGACGTTCAACCTCGCCGACAGCTTCATCGTCTGCGGGGGGATCCTGCTGGGATGGACCCTGATCGTTGCCGCGCTGAAGAGCCGGGAACAGGCCAAGGGAATTAATTAAGTCTTTTTTTATCATTTTTTATCCCGGCGCATCCCCGTTCATCCCAGGCGATTTTCTCGCATGGATTGGCGGCGCATGGCTGCCCACTCCAGGCGCCCGGGCGATGTAAGCGTTGAATTAGCCGGGGATGAACGGGGAGTGCGCCAGGCCAAGCCTGGGCGAGGAGGATGGATGACCTAAGACAGACTGAAACCTCGCAATGGAGCCCAGCGGGGAGGCAGCAAGCCCCGCCCGGCAAAGCTGGCCAGCAGCCGGAACCGAGTCTTGCGTGGGGAAGGGCGACCGACCTCGTGAAGCGTAGACAGGGAGTGCATGGGCCGTGTGATGGAGCCCCGAAAGCATCCAACCGTGGGAGTCGACGCCGTTCTCCGATCGGAAGACAGCACCCGAAGGTCGCAAGGGCCTGACCGTAGGGTCCCACCGGGGTCATAGAGCAGGGCACGTGCACAGGGGTTCCCCAGGAACCTGGGAGATCCAGCCATCTCCGCCAACAACCCAGTGGTGAGGGAAGCCACGTAAAACGAACCCAGGCTCGCCGGGGGGTGCCGCCCCCGGCGGGAGCGAACAGCCGGCACAGGGCGGTACCGCAAACTGAAGGAAACGAAGGAGCGCGGGAGGGGTGGCCGGAAGTCGGAGCAGCTCATAGTAGCGATGATCGCGGGGAACCGGGCCGCCGGGACCCGCTGGAGCCAAGGAGCTGCCGGATCACGGAACCGTTGAAGGGAAAGATAATGGGTGCAATGACATCCAACAGCGTCTCCACGAAACAACAACGGATCGCAGAACTGGCCAGGATCCACCCGGAGGTGGCTTTCACCTCCTTGGCCTACCACATGGACCTGGACTGGATGAAGGAAGCCTTCGGGCGCACCCGCAAGGATGGGGCGACCGGGGTGGACGGCGTGACGGGCAAGGAATACGGGGAAAACCTGGAGTCCAACCTCCAGAGCCTCCTGAACCGGGCTAAGAACGGCGACACCTACAAGGCCCCTCCAGTCCGGAGAACCTACATCCCGAAAGGGGATGGCAGCCAACGCCCCCTGGGCATTCCCGCCTTCGAAGACAAGGTCCTGCAAAGGGCCGTGGTGATGGTGATGGAACCGCTCTATGAGCAGGACTTCCTGGACTGCTCCTACGGGTTCAGGCCCGGGCGCTCCGCGCACATGGCGCTGGAGGCGATTTGGCAGGGGTTGATGGACATGGGGGGAGGCTGGGTGCTTGACGTGGATATCCGTAAGTATTTCGATACTTTGGACCACGGGAAGCTGCGGGAAATCCTTGACCTGCGGATGAAGGACGGCGTTCTGAGGCGCCTGATCGGCAAATGGCTCAACGCGGGCGTGCTGGAGAAAGGATGCATCACGCACCCGGAAACCGGCTCGCCCCAGGGCGGGGTGGTCAGTCCGATGCTCGCCAACATCTACCTCCACGAGGTGCTGGACGTGTGGTTTGAAAGGGAGGTCAAGCCCCGACTCCGGGGTCGGGCCTTCCTGGTGCGCTACGCGGACGACTTCGTGATGGGCTTTGCCCAGGAGGAGGATGCCAAGCGGGTTATGGAAGTCCTGCCCAAGCGGTTCGAGCGGTATGGCCTGACGATCCACCCGGATAAGACCCGGCTGGTGGAGTTCTGGAAGCCGAGGGAGCCCAGGGACCCCAATGGGGGACCAGGCCACTTCGACTTCCTGGGATTCACCCACTACTGGGCCACGGCCAAGAACGGCCGGTGGGTGGTGAAGCGGAAGACCGCGAAGAGCCGGATGAGTCGGGCGCTCACGAAGATCGGGGAGTGGATGGCCAAACACCGCCACCTCCCGGTGCGCGAGCAATGGCGGACGATCAACCAGAAACTGGTCGGTCACTTCAGGTATTACGGGATCACGGGGAACTCCAGGGCCCTGGCGCACTTCCGCTATGAAGTTGGGCGAAGGTGGCGTGGATGGCTCAACCGGAGGTCCCAGCGGGCCCGCATGACCTGGGATCGCATGAACAAGCTTCTGGCTCGGTTCCCACTGGCCCCAGCCATCAGTTACGCATCGAAACTACGTCCTCAGCGACCGTGACGAGGAGCCGGATGCGGTAGTCCCGCACGTCCGGATCTGAGGGGGGCCGGGGGCGCAAGCTCCCCGGCCTACCCGACTGCACGGGGATGAAGAAGGATGAATTCCTTTCTTGATTTCGTGTAGCATATTGCGAGGTATATCCCTGTCATCTGGAGTCCCCATGCGTCTGCGATCTTCCGTCCTGACCGCGCTGGCCGTGCTGCTGGCCGCCCCGGCCCTGCGTTCCGACGAGGGGATGTGGACCTTCGACAACGTGCCCGCGGCGCGCATGAAGGCCGCCTACGGGTTCGCTCCGGACGCCGCGTGGCTCCGGCACCTCCAGCTGGCCACGGTGCGCTTTCCCGGCGGCACCGGCGCCTTCGTGAGCGCGGAGGGCCTCGTCATCACCAACCACCACGTGGGCCGCGGTTCCATCCAGCAGGTGGCCACGGCGGACAAGGACTTCATCCGGGGCGGCTTCACCGCCGCCGACCGCGCCCATGAGCTCAAGGTCCCCGGCCTGGAGCTCATGATGCTGGTCTCCACCCAGGACATCACCGCCAGGGTGCAGGAGGCCGCCAAGGGCCTGCCGGAGGCCGAGGCCCTCAAGGCCCGGCGCAACGCCATCTCCGCCCTCGTCAAGGCCGAGGAGGCGAAGACGGGCCTCACCTGGCAGGCCGTGAACCTCTACCACGGCGGCGAGCACTGGCTCTACGGCTACCGCAAGTTCACCGACGTGCGCCTGGTGGCGGCCCCCGAGCTGCAGCTGGCCTCCTTCGGCGGGGACCCGGACAACTACACCTTCCCCCGGCACAACCTGGACTTCGCCCTCTTCCGGGTGTACGAGAACGGCGCGCCCTACCGCCCCGAGGCCTTCCTGCCCTGGGCCACGTCCCCCCTGCGCAACGGCGACCTCACGCTGGTCTCCGGCCACCCGGGCACCACGTACCGGCAGGAGACCTTCGCCCAGATGAGCTATGCCCGGGACGTCTCCATCCCGGCCCGCATCGCCGCCCAGCTGCGCCGGCGCGCCGCCCTGGCGGCCTTCGCCGCCACCGGGGACGAACCCCGGCGCATCACCGCCGACGCCATCTACGGCATCGACAACGGCGTCAAGCGCATGGAGGGCATGCTCCTGGGCCTGCGCAAGCCGGGCAACCTCGAGAAGGTGGAGAAGGCCGAACTGGACCTCAAGGCCCAGGTGGAGCGGGATCCCGCCCTCAAGGCCGCCGTGGCCCCCAGCTGGGACCGCATCGCCCAGGCCGTCAAGCGCCAGAAGGAGCTCCTCGGGGAAACCTCGCTGCTGGCGGTGCGGGACGTGCTGGGTTCCGATTTCCTCCTCAAGGCCCTCACCCTCGTGCGCATGCCGGCCGAGGCCGCGCTGCCCACCGACAAGCGCCTGCCCGAGTACACCGACGGCGCCCTGAAGGCCACCCGGGACAAGCTCCTCAACCCGGCCCCCGTGCGCCTGGACCTGGAGCAGGTGCGCATCGCCGCGGGCCTGCGCGAGGCCCTCCTCCAGCTGGGCGAGGGGCATCCCTCCGTGAAGGCGCTCCTGGCCGGGCGCACCCCCGAGGCCGCGGCGCAGGCCGCGCTGGCCGGCACCGCCCTGGCGGACCCCGCCGCCCGCAAGGCCCTGCTGGAAGGCGGCGCGCCGGCCCTGGCCGCGTGCAAGGACCCCCTCATCGCCTTCGCGCGGGTCCTGGACCCCATCGTCCGCGCCGCCCAGGCGCGGCAGCAGGAGGAGGTGCAGAGCGTCCTGGACGAGCACAGCGGCCGCATCGCCCTGGCGCGCTTCAAGGTGTACGGCAAGGCCATCTACCCCGACGCCACCTTCACCCTGCGCCTCACCTACGGCCCCGTGGCCACCTATCCCGCCAACGGCACCCTCATCCAGCCCTTCACGACCTTCTACGGGCTCTTCGACCGGGCCATCGGCTGGGGCCCCGAGGCCGAGCACGGCGTGTGGTCCCTGCCCAGGCGCTGGTGGGACCTCAAGGACAGGCTGGACCTGGCGACCCCCTTCAACTTCGCCTACGCCTGCGACACCGTGGGCGGCAACTCGGGCTCCCCGGTCCTGAACGCCAAGGGCGAGCTGGTGGGCCTCAACTTCGACAGCAACATCGAGGCCCAGGCCGGCTACTACGTGTACGACGGCACCAGCAAGCGCTCCATCGCCGTGGATGCCCGGGCCATCCGGGAGGCCCTGGTGAAGATCATGGACGCCGGGTGGGTGGCCAAGGAACTGACCGGCAAGTGATTCCAGGAAGCAATCCGGAGCCAACCGGACTAGGATCGTTATTATCCCATCCAATTCTCATGGAGAAGCTATGACGTACGCCCTGCGCGCCCTAGGACGTTCCACCCTGCTGCTCGCCGCCGGCGCCCTGGTGGCGCAGGTTCCCCAGCTCCCCCGGATCCCCTTCGAGACCTTCACGCTGGCCAACGGCCTCCGGGTGGTGGTCCACGAAGACCACAAGGCCCCCATCGTCGCCGTGAACATCTGGTACCACGTGGGTTCCAAGAACGAGAAGCCCGGCAAGACCGGCTTCGCCCACCTGTTCGAGCACCTGATGTTCAACGGCAGCGAGAACCAGAACACCGACTACTTCAAGGTGCTGGAGAAGCTCGGCGCCACCGACATGAACGGCACCACCAACTCGGACCGCACCAACTACTTCCAGAACGTCCCCACCAGCGCGCTGGACACGGTGCTGTGGATGGAGTCGGACCGCATGGGCCACCTCCTGGGCGCCATCGACAAGGCCCGCCTGGACGAGCAGCGGGGCGTCGTGCAGAACGAGAAGCGGCAGGGCGAGAACCAGCCCTACGGCAAGACCTATGAGGCCCTCACCAAGGGCACCTACCCGGTGGGCCACCCCTACAGCTGGACGGTGATCGGCTCCATGGACGACCTCAATGCCGCCAGCCTGGACGACGTGAAGGCTTGGTTCCAGGCCTACTACGGCCCCAACAATGCCGTGCTGGTCCTGGCGGGGGACATCGACCTGAAGACGGCCAAGGAAAAGGCCGAGCTGTACTTCGGCTCCTTCAAGGCCAATCCGCCCATCGACCGCCCGAAGGTCTGGGTCCCCCGCATGACCGGCGAGCGGCGCCAGGTGATGCAGGACCGCGTGCCCCAGGCCATGCTGGCCATGGTCTGGAACACCCCCGAGCTGGGGAACGTGGAAGGCGAGCAGCTGAGCCTCCTCACCGGCGTGCTGGGCGGCGGGCGCACCTCCCGCCTGTACCGCCGGCTGGTGGAGAAGGAGCAGCTGGCCACCAACGTCTTCGCCTATGCCAACGCCCAGGAGATCAGCGGCCAGGTAAGCCTGCGCATCATCGCCCGGCCCGGCGCGGACCTGGGGAAGATCGAGCGCATCGCCAAGGAGGAGTTGGCGCGCCTGGTGGCCGAGGGCCCCGCCCCCGACGAGCTGGCCCGCCTGCGGGCGCGGCAGCAGTCCAGCTACATCCAGAGCCTGGAGCGCATCGGCGGGTTCGGCGGCAAGTCCGACATGCTCGCCTCCGGCCTCGCCCTGGCCGACGACCCCGAGCTGCGGTACAAGTCCGCCACCCGCATGCTGGGCTACACCGCCGCCGACATCCAGGCCGCGGGCCGGAAGTGGCTCGGCGACGGCGTCTTCATCCTGGAAGTGCACCCCTATGTG
This sequence comes from Geothrix sp. 21YS21S-2, assembly GCF_030846775.1. Classification (NCBI taxonomy): domain Bacteria; kingdom Pseudomonadati; phylum Acidobacteriota; class Holophagae; order Holophagales; family Holophagaceae; genus Geothrix; species Geothrix sp. 21YS21S-2. The sequence goes on along the minus strand of NZ_CP132910.1, from coordinate 1,323,722 downwards.
GAACCGAAGGCCGCCGCCAAGGACGCGGACCGCTCCAAGGTGCCCGCGCCCGGCGCCGTGCCGGCCCTGAAGCTCCCCGCCTTCCAGCGGGCCACCCTCTCCAACGGCCTCAAGGTCGTGCTCGCCGAGCGCCACGAGGCGCCCGTGGTGCAGCTCGAGCTGATGCTGGAAGGCGGCTCCGCCGCCGACGCCCAGCTCCCCAGCGGGCCCGGCACCGTCTCCACCACCCTGGCGATGCTGGACGAGGGCACGAAGACCCGCACCGTAAAGGAGATCCGCGAACAGTTCGAGCTCCTGGGCGCCACCTACGGCGCGGGCGCGGGCACCAACCAGGCCTTCGTCTTCCTGGGCGCCCTCAAGGCCAACCTCGACGCGTCCCTGGCGGTGTGGTCCGACGTGGTGATGAACCCCGTCTTCCCGGCCACCACGCTTGAGCGGGTCAAGAAGGAGCGCCTCGCGGCCATCGCGCAGCAGAAGAACAGCCCCGAGGGCCTTCGTTCCCGCCTCCTGGGCCCGGTGCTGTACGGCTCCAGGCACCCCTACGGGAGCCCCTCCTCGGGCACCGAGGCGCGCGTGGCGGCCCTCAAGCAGGACGACCTGAAGGCGTATCACCAGGCCTGGTTCAAGCCCGGCGGCGCCACCCTCCTGGTGGGCGGCGACATCACCATGGCCGAGCTCCTGCCGCGGCTCGAGAAGAACCTGGGCGTCTGGCCCAAGGGCGCCGCGCCCAAGGTCGTCGTGCCCCCGGCCCCCAACCCCGCGGCCACGACGCTCTACCTGGTGCACAAGCCCGGCGCCATCCAGTCCGCCATCAACCTGGTGGCCACCGCCGCGCCCCGGAGCGAGGCGGACGAGCCCGCCGTGGGCGCCATGCAGGCGGTGCTGGGCGGGATGTTCACCTCCCGCGTGAACATGAACCTGCGCGAGGACAAGCACTGGACCTACGGCGCCTTCGCCGGCGTCATGGACACCCGCACCGTGCGCACCTTCTACGCCGGCGCCTCGGTGCAGACCGACAGGACCGCCGAATCCGTGGCGGAGCTGGAGAAGGAGATGAAGGGGATCCTGGGCGCCGTCCCGGTCACCGAGGCCGAACTGGCCATGGCCAAGGACAACCTCACCCTGAGCCTCCCCGGCCAGTACGAGACCGTGCGCGCGCTGGTGGGCGGCATGCAGGAGATCGTCGCCTGGAACCTGAAGGACGACTACTTCCAGTCCTACGTGGGCCGGGTCAACCAGCTCAAGGCCGAGGACCTGATGAAGGCCGCCCGCAAGATCATCCCCGCCCAGGGCCGCACCTACATCATCGTGGGCGACCGGACCAAGGTCGAGCAGCCCCTGCGCGACCTGAAGCTCGGCGAGGTGAAGGTGCTGGACGCCGACGGCAACCCCGAAGTGGTGAAGTAGCGGAGCACCCATGCGACTGGCAGCCCTCCTCCTGGCCCTTCCGCTCCTGGCGGAGGGCTACCACGCCGCGCCCCCGGCGATCCGCAAGGTCCTCGACGCGCCCCTGCCGCCGTCGGCCCTGGTGAGTCCGGCCAGGGACAAGGTCCTCCTGGTGAACCGGGAGGCCTATCCGTCCATCGCCGTCATCTCCGAACCCTTGGTCAAGCTCGCCGGCGTGCGCGTGAACCCGCGCTCCAACGCCGAGCGCAGCTACACGTTCTACTACGTGGCCTACACCCTCAAGGACCTGGGGACCGGAACCGAAGTGAAGGTCGACCTGCCCCCCGGGGCCCGGGCCGGCATGCCCAGCTGGAATCCCTCCGGCACCCGCTTCGCGTTCACGCGGGAGACGGCCACCGCCGTGGAACTGTGGCTGGGCGAGGCCGCCACCGGCGCGGTGCGCCGCGTGGACGGGCTCCGGCTCAACCCCGCCCTGGGCGGCGCCTTCACCTGGATGCCCGGCGGGGAGGCCCTCCTGGTGAAGGCCGTGCCGGAAAACCGCGGTCCCGCGCCCGACCCCGGAGCCAAGGCCCCCGAGCCCCGCATCCAGAGCACCACGGGGCTCGTGGTGGCATCCAGCACCTACGAGACCCGCGACGTGCTGAAGACGCCCGTGGACATGGACCTCTTCGACCACTACACCACCAGCCAGCTCCAGGTGGTCCCCGCCGCGGGCGGCCCGGCCCGTCCCGTGGGGCGCCCCGGCGTCATCGAACTCGCCGGGCCTTCCCCGGACGGCGCGCGGCTCCTGGTGAGCCGCCTCCACCGGCCCTACTCCGTCATCCGCGACTGCTCCCGGTTCCCCCGGGACGTGGAGGTGTGGGACCTGCAGGGCAGGGTGCTGGAGACCGTCGCCAGCCTGCCCCTGGCCGAGCAGGTGCCCATCCACGGCGTCCCCGTGGGCCGGCGCCACTTCGCCTGGATTCCCACTGAACCCGCCACCCTGACCTGGGTGGAGGCCCTGGACGGGGGCAATCCCGCCGCCAAGGCCGAATTCCGGGACCGGGTCCTGGCGGAGGCCCCCGGCGCCGCGCCCGTGGAGCTGGCCCGCACCCGGGCCCGGTTCGCCGGCCTGGCCTGGTTGGTGGACGGGCGCCGCGCCCTCCTCTCCGACTACGACGAGGACCTCCACTGGACCCGCACCTGGATCCTGGAGCGCCGGGGCGGCACGAAGCTGCTGTGGGACCTGAGCTCCGACGAGCGCTACCGCGCCCCCGGCTCCCCCGTGTACCGGGCCCTGCCCAGCGGCCATCCCGTCATCCAGGTGGTGGACGGCGCCATCCATCTCCAGGGCGCGGGCGCCTCCCCGGACGGGGACCGGCCCTTCCTGGACCGGCTGGACCTGGCCACCCTGCGCACGGAGCGGCTCTTCCGCTGCGACCGGGTTTCCTTCGAGCGGTTCCTGACCTGGCTGGACGTCAAGGCCGGGCGGTTCCTCACCCAGCGGGAGTCCCCCACGGACTACCCCAACCTCCAGGTGCGCACCCTGGGCAGGCGCGTGAAGGCCGCCGAGGGCGAGGCGGCCTTCGCCTCCGCGAGCGCGCCCTGCACCCGCTTCGCGAACCCGGTGCCCGAGCTCGCGGCGATCCGGAAGCGTCTCGTGAAGTACAAGCGCGCCGACGGGGTCGATCTCTCCTTCACCCTCTACCTCCCGCCCGGCGCGAAGCCCGGCACCCCTCTGCCCACCATCCTCTGGGCCTACCCCCTGGACTACGCGGCCGCCGGCGCCGCCGGCCAGGTCTCGGGCAGCGACCAGCGCTTCACCTGGATCTCGGGCGCCTCCGCCGTCTTCCTGGCCCTGCAGGGCTACGCCGTCCTCATGGACGCCGCCATGCCCGTGGTGGGCGACCCGAAGACCGCCTACGACACCTTCCTGGAGCAGGACGAGGCCAGCGCCAAGGCCGCCATCGACAAGGCCGTGGAGCTGGGCTGGACGGACCGGAACCGCGTGGGCGTCGCCGGCCACAGCCACGGCGCGCTCATGACCGCCAACTTCATGGCGCACTCGGAGCTGTTCCGGGCCGGCGTGGCGCGCAGCGGCGCCTACAACCACACCATCCGCCCCTTCGGGTTCCAGAACGAGCGCCGCACCCTGTGGCAGGCCAGGGACACCTACCTGAAGATCAGCCCCCTGTGGAACGCCGACAAGGTCAAGAAGCCCCTCCTCCTCATCCACGGCGAGATGGACCAGAACCCCGGCACGGTGCCCTACCAGACCGAGCGGCTCTTCGAGGCGCTGCGGGGCCTGGGCGCCACCGCGCGGGTCGTCATGCTCCCCTTCGAGAGCCACGGCTACCAGGCCCGGGAGTCCGTGGAGCACACGCTCTGGGAGACCGTGGACTGGTTCGACCGCCACGTGAAGAACGCGAAGTAGCTCACTTCGAAAGCAGCGCCTTCTGCAGCTCCTCGATGCGGTTCGTGGCTTCGAGGATGAGGTTGTCCTGGTGCACCAGGTGCTTGAGGATCACCTCGATCTCCTCCTCCGCCTTCTTGTTGATCTCGTAGTCGTTCTGCGCCGCCAGGCGGTCCTTCTCGTTCTGGCGGTTCTGGCTCATCATCACCACCGGCCCCGTGTACGCGGCCTGGAAGCTGAGCACCAGGTTCAGGAGGATGAAGGGGTAGGGGTCCCAGGCCTTCAGGAAGCCCGGGTGGGTGCGCATCATGTACGCCAGGTAGATGTTGACCGCCATCCAGACGCAGAGCAGGAGGCTCTGCACGATGATGAACGGCCAGCTCCCCACCGCCGTCGCGACCCTGTCGGCGACCCGCTGGCCCAGGGTCATGGACTGGGCGGCCACCTCGTTGATGTTGCGCACCGGGGGGTGATCGTGGCGGTACTGGGCCGCCGGGCCCTTTTTCCTGTCATTCATGGGCAGCCTCGGGATCGTTTCCTTCCCGAGTATAGAGGCCCATGCCCTCCGCCGTCCCCCCGGGCGGCGTCAGGCATGGGGGGCGGTCAGCCCAGAACGGACATCAGGTTCGAGTCCGAGGCACTGGAAGTGCCGCCGATGTAGTCCAGGAGCGAATCCTGCCGGGCGCCCATGAGGGCGCTGATGACCGAGGAGGTGTCGGTCCCGCCCGCCTTGGCCTTGGCCAGGGCCGCCATGAGGGCCGAATCGGACGTGAGTCCGGAGGATCCGTAGGTGCTGGTGCCGCCCTGGAGGGCGCCCAGGAGGGTGGTGAGGCTGCCGGGGTTGTCCTTGAAGTAGCCCTTGAGGGTCGCCATGTCGCCGGCGACGTCCTTCTGGGTGCTGAAAAGGTCGTTCATGGCCTGGGTCACCGCCGCCGGCGCCTTGGCCAGGCTCTGGGAGGCGGAGGACAGGTTCAGCAGGTCGTAGAGGCCGCCGGAGGACGTGTTGGAGTTGTGGCTGCTGGAGCTGCCCGCCACGAGGGACTGGAGGATGATGCTGCCCAGGCTCTGGGAGTCGCTGGAACCGACGGAGGTGATGGTCATGGGAACTCCTGGGCAAACCCTGCCTTCAGGTATGCGGCAGCAAGATTCCTGCCATGCACACCCGGCTCAGCCAGGACTTGGGCGGGCACCTCCCAAGCGCCCGGATGGGATCCCGATTGGGAATGGGATGGCGGCCTGCCTGGCAGGGCTTTCCCCGGGCAGGAACGGCTTCGAGGCGATCCGAACGCGGGGGGTGGAGGACCTTGGACTGCTTCCGGCGCCTACGGTGCCGGCATCGACCTGCCCAAGGCGCAGCGGGACACCCCGGAGCCACGCCTTGGGTGCCAATGGCCAAGCCCAACGGCGCACCCGTTCATTTCAGGTTCAGGGATCGAGGTGGGGCTTAATATCTGTCTCCAATACTTGGAATACTCTGCTCGTCAAATCTCCGCCTGTCCATCCACACACGTATGCCATTACCATCTTTAATTGAGAGATTGCCATTGTCTTCCAGGACCAAACTGCAGTCTCTCCCTTGGCTGCCCGAGTTCCAGACAAACCCATTATTTTTGGCATAAATACATAAATTGCCATCAGTTTGCATTACCATAAAACATTCTTCATTCATCCTGACCCTCCTGACGCCGAATTTCCTGACATTACTATGTTCCAACCTGAAAATGACGGCTAAGGTATAAAATTTGCGGCTTCTGATATTTGCACTCCTTGCAATCAGGTCTATTCCTTCATCTACATGAACTTTTGAATTATGAAAATGAACATCATTTTTGCCGTTATGCACATCGAAACCCCATGTCTTTTGGCCAGGCCTAAGCACAACGACATCTCCACAAAATGCAACGAATGGTGCGCTCAATAACCCTATGTCCAGGAATAGGTGACTTAATGGTCTGAATTTCATGGTTCCTCCAAAACGTGATGACCCAGGGCACGGCAATAAATAATTAGTGAAAATGGCCTGCCCAGGCATTCTGTCAAGGGCTCCGGGGAACCTGGGAATCGATGGCTCGCATTCCTGCCCAAGCCCTGCCATGCCGCCCTGGTCCCCAAGGCCGAACCGGGCAGGACCATCGACTCCGCACCGGCAGATTTCACCCGCGAGGTTGCCTCATATGAAGGGCAGGTCCTGGATCGTCATCCCGCAGCCGGGACGCCGACCGCAAAAGTCCCGCCGGCCAGCCCGCGGGTGCTGGAAATCGGACGGAATGCCAGGTCGTTGGCCTTCCTCAAATCCCAGGGCCCAGTTGGCCATGACCACGTCCATCGTGCCATCGCCCACCCGGGCGGTGGGGGCCGCGCCCCTTCGTCTAGCGCCGGATCCAGGCTGGTCCCAGGTCCGCGCCCGCCCTGGCCAGCCGCCTCAGGCCGGTGCCCTCCGGGTTGACCAGGTGGATGTCGTATTCCCCGTCCACCAGCCCGCTGAAGGCGATCCATTTCCCGTCGGGCGACCAGGAAGGCGAATAGGCCCTGCCCTCGAAGTCCCAGAAGCCCGGGCTCCCGCCGCTGACCGGCACGATCCCGATGCGGGAGCGGGTGGGGTCGCTGCGCTGGAAGGCGATCAGGGTCCCGTCCGGCGACCAGGTGGGGAAGTAGTCGCTGTGGCTGGTGTCGGTGGGCGTGAGCTGCCGCGCCTGGGTGCCGTCGGCGTTCATCACCCAGAGGGCGGGGCTGCCCGCCCGGTAGGACGTGAAGGCGATGCGGGTGCCGTCCGGGGACCAGGCCGGGGTGACGTCCCCGTCCACCAGGGCGTTCCCGGGCTGATGGGGCGTGAGGTTGCGCGGGTCCTCCAGGGTCCGGCCGACGACTCGGGCGGTGAAGATGTCGCCGGCGTCGTCATCGAACCGGGAGTGGAAGGCGATGCGCGAGCCGTCCGGAGACCATACGGCCTCCCGTTCGACCACCGATCCGTTGGTCGAGAGCCGTACCGCGGGTTTGGCCAAATCCTCGACGAGCATGATCTGGGACGGCATTTCCGCGGTTCCGAAGCTGGTGTAGACCAGGCTCTTCCCGTCCGCCCGCGCATGGGGGCGGTTGCCCTCGTACCCCGCGCCGAGCACCTGCGGCGCGCCGCCGTCCAGGCCCACCCGGTAGAGCAGGCGGGAGCCGTCGGGATTCTGGCCGTCGAACAGGAGGTCGTAGACCGGCGGCCCAGGCTGGGCCTGGGCGCCGCCCGCGCCCCCTCCGCCGCACCCGGCCAGCAGGACCAGTCCCCATGCCGTCGCGAGCCTGAGGCTGAAGTATTTTCTGATATTCAGGTCATGCATTCATTGCCTCCTTCGCAGACAGGTCGCCAAGTCGCTTGTCTACGGAAGGGGGCTTTGAGTGGTTTATGCGGTTTTTTCCCTAGAAGCAGAAGGTGGCTCCGGCCGTATCCTTCACCAGCAGCTCCCGGATGGCCGTGACCTGCACGGCCATCTGCATGAAATCCAGCGGCAGCAGCGCCTGGGGGCCGTCGCTGAGGGCCTGGGAGGGCTGGCAGTGGGTCTCCACGATGATCCCGTCGGCGCCGGCGGCCACGGCGGCCCGGGCGCAGGGGATCACCAGGTCCCGGCGGCCCGTGGCGTGGCTGGGGTCGGCGATGACGGGGAGGTGGGTGAGGGCCTTGGCGGCGGGGATGACCGAGACGTCCAGGGTGTTGCGGGCGTGGGCGCTCCAGGTGCGGATGCCGCGCTCGCAGAGGATGACGTTGCGGTTGCCTTCGCTCAGGACGTACTCGGCTGCGAAGAGCCACTCCTCCAGGGTCGCGGCCGGGCCGCGCTTGAGGAGGACCGGCTTTCCGGAACGGCCGGCGCGCTTGAGGAGGGCGAAGTTCTGCATGTTTCGGGCGCCGATCTGCACCAGGTCGGCCACGCGTTCCACGGCGTCGAAGGTCTCCACTTCCGTGGCCTCGGTGACGATGCCCAGGTCGAACTCCCGCCGGGCCTCGATCAGCAGCTCCAGGCCCTCCTGGCCCAGGCCCTGGAAGGCGTAGGGGCTGGTGCGCGGCTTGTGGGCCCCGGCGCGCAGGAGCCGCGTGCCGCTCTCGGCGACGTAGCGCGCCACGGTGAACAGTTGCTCGCGGCTCTCCACGCCGCAGGGGCCGGCCATGAGGGCCAGTCCGCGGCCGCCCACCTTGACGCCCCGCACGTCCACGATGGTGCGGCCCGGGGCGGCGTCGGCCGAGGCCAGCTTGAAGGGGGAGGTGATGGGCACCACCCGGCTCACCCCCTCCAGGGGCTCGATGCGGTCGGTCTTGAGGACCCGGGAGGCGTTGGGGGCCAGGATGCTGGTGGCCGCGGGCGAGTCCTGGACGTAGGCCCGCACCCCGGCCCCTTCCAGGACGGCCATGACGATCCGCACCTGTTCCGCCGTCGCGCCCTGCTCCATGAGGATGAGCATCGTTGCCTCCAATCCCATCTTAACGGGTCGGATATAACCTGTCTTGATGCGCATGGCGGCACGGGGCATCCTGGAACCACGAGGACTGATCATGGAAGCAGCGACCCTGAACTGCCGATCCTGCGGGGCCGCCGTGGGGGAGAACGACGTCCAGTGCCCCTACTGCCGGAGCCAGCTGGCCACCGTCGCCTGCCCCCGGTGCCTGGGCATGGTCTCGGTGCACGCCGCGCACTGCTCCCGGTGCGGCGCCCAGGTCACTCGCCACGAGGCCGCCCTCACCGACCTGGCCTGCCCGGCCTGCAAGGCCAAGCTTGTCCATACTTCCGTAGGGGACGCGCACCTGGACTCCTGCAACGCCTGCGGCGGGGTCTGGGTGGCCCAGAAGGAGTTCGAGCGCATCGCCGGAGGCCGGGAGGAGCGGGGCGGCGTGCTGGGCGCCCTGCCCGGGGAGGGGCCCCGGGGGCCCATCCAGGCCGAGGAGATCCGCTACCGCCCCTGCGCCCTGTGCGGGAAGTTCATGAACCGGGTCAACTACGCCCGCAACTCCGGGGTGATCCTGGACGCGTGCAAGGACCACGGCCTCTGGTTCGACCGGGACGAGCTGCGCCGGGTGCTGGCGTTCATCGAGGCCGGCGGCCTGGACAAGAACCGGGAGCGCGAGATCCGGGACCTGGAGGAGAAGCGCCGGAACAGCGCCCCCGAGGCCCCCAGGAGCATCCTCATGGCCGACGCCGGCGAGGCCCACGGCTTCAGCAGCCCGGGGCTGGAGGCGGTCGTCCGGGGCCTGTTCGGCCTCTCCCGCTGGTTATAGGGCCGCGATCTCCAGCAGCTTGAGGAACTTGGCAGGGTCAAGGCTGGCGCCGCCCACCAGGCCGCCGGCCACGTGGGGGACCTTGAGGATCTCCGGGAAGTTGTCGGGGGTGACGCTGCCGCCGTAGAGGATGGGCACGTCCCCGCCGGCCCCGCCCATGAGGGTGACCAGCTCCTTGCGGATGAAGGCGTGCACCTCGGCGATCTGCTCCACCGTGGCCACGCGGCCGGTGCCGATGGCCCACACGGGCTCGTAGGCCACGGCGAGGGGGCCTTCGGGGGCCTGGGCCAGGATGGACAGCTGGCCGCGCAGGACGTCGAGGGTCTGGTCCGCGTCCCGCTGGGCGAGGGTCTCGCCCACGCAGAGCATGGGCAGGAGGCCCTGGGCCGCGGCGGCCTTGAGCTTGGGCAGGAGGGTGGCCTCGGTCTCGCCGTTGTACTGGCGGCGCTCGCTGTGGCCCAGGAGCACGCCGGTGCAGCCGGCGTCCATGACCATGGCCATGGAGACCTCGCCGGTGTAGGCGCCCTTGGCCTCGGCGTGGGCGTTCTGGGCGTAGACCCGCACCGCGCTCCCGGCCACGAGCCGGCTCACCACGGGGAGGAGGGGGAAGGGCGGGGCGATGGCGGCGACGACGCCGTCCACGGGCTTGTAGGAGGCCAGGAGCGCGGCGCAGAAGGCCTCGGCGTCCCTGCGCAGGTGGTTCATCTTCCAGTTTGCGACGACCATTCTCATCATGTGATCCGATCTATTGGAGGGCGACGACGCCCGGGAGTTCCATGCCGCTGAGGAATTCGAGGCTCGCGCCCCCGCCGGTGGAGACGTGGCTCAGGCGCTTCGTGACGCCGGCCTTGTTGGCCGCGGAGACGCTGTCGCCGCCGCCCACCACCACGAAGGCGCCCCGGTCGGCGGCGTCGGCCATCTCCTCGGCGATGGTCAGCGTGCCGCTGGCGAAGGCGTCGATCTCGAACACGCCCATGGGGCCGTTCCACAGGAGGGTGCGGGCCTTGCGGATCTCGCCGGCATAGGTGGCGACGGTCTCGGGGCCGATGTCCAGGCCCAGCTTCCCGTCGGGCACCGCGGCGTCCTGGGTGATGTCGCACTCGGCATCGGCGGAGATGGCGTCGGCGACCACGTGGTCGGAGGGGATCAGGAGCCGGGTGCCGGCGGCCGCGGCCTCGGCCAGGAGGGCCTTGGCCAGATCCAGCTTGTCGTCCTCGCAGAGGCTCTTCCCGATGGGGATGCCCTGGGCCTTGAGGAAGGTGAAGCTCATGGCGCCGCCGATGAGGATGGCGTCGGCCTTGCCGAAGAAGTGGCGGATGATGTCGATCTTGTCGGAGACCTTGCTGCCGCCCATGACGGCCAGCAGGGGCTTGTCCGGGTCGGTCATGACCTTGCCCAGGGCCTTGAGCTCCTTCTCCATGAGGAAGCCCGCAACGGCGCGGCCCGCGGGCATGAAGGGCACCATGCCGCTCACGGAGGCGTGGGCGCGGTGGGAGGCCCCGAAGGCGTCGTCCACGTAGGTGTCGGCCAGCCTGGCGAGAGCCTGGGCGAACTCGGGCTTGTTCTTGGTCTCGCCCTTGTCGAAGCGCAGGTTCTCCAGGAGCAGCACCTGGCCGGGCTTCAGCGCGGCGGCCTCGGCCTCCACGGCCTCCCCCGCGACGCCGCTGGCCAGGCGCACGTCCAGGCCCAGGCCCTTGAGGTGCGCGGCCACGGGCGCCATGCTGAACTCCGCCTCGAACCCGGTGCCCGCGGGGCGGCCCAGGTGGGAGCAGAGCACCACGGAGGCGCCGCCGTCCAGGAGGTGGCGGAGGGTGGCCAGGGTCTCGGTGATGCGGGTGGCGTCCTTGATCACGCCCTCCTTGATGGGGACGTTCAGGTCCGCGCGGAGGAAGACCCGGTGGCCTTTGACATCAATGTCCCTGAGGGTTCTGAACGACATGGCGGTCTCCCGGAATTGGCGTTATTGACCCCAGTCTACCCCATTCCGGCCGAGGAAGCCGATCCAGCGGGGCGACGAGGCGGCCTCGAACGCGCCGCCGTGGTAGTCCCCTGCTTCGGAAACCAGCTCCAGGCCGCATTCCCGGGCCATGGCCACCAGCTCGCCCGGATCGTAGAGGCGCACGGATTCCGTGACCCGGCGCGTGGCGCCGGTGTCGATGCGGGTGAGGTCCATGCGCTTGATGATGCGCCCGCCCTCCAGGGACCGCCGGCTCACCACCCGCAGGCCGTGGTGCATGGCCTCGTCCTCCTTCACCAGGTTGGCCCGCACCTGGAACGCGTTGAGGTAGTCCAGCAGGAGCACGCCTCCGGGGCGGAGGAGGCGGCGGAGGTCCTGGAGCAGCGCCCGGTTCTGCTCGTCGGAGAAGTAGCCGAAGGGCGTGAACCACATGCAGATCCCCGCCAGGCTTCCCCCGCGCACCGGCAGGCGCCGCATGTCGCCCCGCAGGAGCCAGGGGCGGAGCTCTGCGGGCGCCATCGCCAGGAGGTCCCTGGAGAGGTCCAGGCCGAAGGCCAGGTCATTGGTGCGGCGCAGGGCCGCCAGGTGCCGGCCCGAGCCGCAGGCCAGATCCAGGACGGGCCCGGAGGCGAGGCCTGGGGCCCGCGCCAGGGCCATGGCCACCGCCGTCTCGGCCTCCTCGGGGCCGCGCCCGGCGTAGATGGCCGCATAATCCTGGTCGAACCAGTCCTTGAACCATTCCGGCACGCGCGACCCTCCCGTGACCATCCTCTCACGGCTGCGCGGTTACACTATCCCTTCGAGGAACCGTCATGCTCCGCCCCCAACAGATCGAAGACCAACTCCAGTTCATGCTCTCCACCCTCATCCAGCGGGAACTCCGGGATCCCGACCTGGGGTTCCTGACCCTCACGGCCGTGCGCATCACCGGGGACCGCAGCATCGCCCGGGTCTACTACACCGTCCTGGGCGACGACGCCCAGCTGGACCGCTCGCGCAAGGCCCTGGGCCGCGCCGCGGGCTTCCTGCGCACCCACCTGGCCAAGCACCTCAAGATGCGCCGCGTGCCCGAGCTGCAGTTCTTCCCGGACGCCACCCTGGAGGAGGGCAACAAGATCGAGGCCATCTTCCAGAAGATCAAGGAGGAGGAGGCGGCGCGTCCTCCCGTGCCCGAGGATGAGTCCGTGCCTTCTCCCGCGGCCGGGGAAGAGGCTTGATCCCCGGCGTCCACCTCGTCCACAAGGAGGTCGGCCAGAGCAGCTTCGACGTGGTCCGGACCTTCAAGCACGAGGCCTGGGAGGCCGGGCTCAAGAAGTTCGCCCTGGGCCACGGCGGCACCCTGGACCCCTTCGCGGAGGGGCTCCTGCTGGTGCTGGCGGGCCAGGCCACGCGCCTCATGGAGCTGCTCCACCCCCTGCCCAAGACCTACCTGGCCCGGGTCGCCTGGGGCTCGGAGACCGATTCCGGCGACCACATGGGCCTGGTGACCGCCGAAGGCCCCGCGCCCTCCCTGGAGGCCCTCCAGGGCGTCCTGGCGGGCTTCCTGGGCTGGACCGACCAGATCCCCCCCGCCACCAGCGCCAAGAAGATCGACGGCGAGGCCGCCTACAAGAAGGCCCACCGCGGCGAGGTCTTCGAGATGAGGCCCTCCCGGGTCTACCTGCACGAGGCCGAGTGGATCTCCCACGACCTGCCCGGGGAGTCCCTCCTGCGCATCACCTGCAAAGGCGGCTACTACGTGCGGAGCCTGGCCCGGGACATCGGGCGCCTCCTGGGGCGCCCCGCGCACCTGAAGGGCCTCGTGCGCACCGCCATCGGCCCCTGGGAGGATCCCGGCAGCGGGAACCGGGTGGTCCTGGAGGGGCGGGACGTGCTGCCCTGGTGCTCCGTCCGGGTCCTGGACGACCTGGAGGCCGACCACCTCCTGCACGGGCGCCCGGTGCCCCTGGGCGGCCTGGAAGCGCCCGCGTGGGCGCTGCCTTCGGGCTTCCCCGATCCCGGCGCGCCGGTGGCGGGCGTGCACCAGGGGAGGACCGTGGCGCTCCTGCGGGAAAAGGAAGGCGCCTATTGGACCTGCGCGAATCTGCGGGGCGGAATCTAGAGGGTGTTTTAGAAATAGAAGGCCCCGCGACGGTGTCCAGAAGCGTGATTATCGTGCGCAATGCCCGCAGGATGGATTGGGAATCCATTCAAGGGCATTGCGCACGATAAGCGCGCTTCTGGGCACCGCCCTCCGGGTGATGGCAGCGTGCCCGCCAACTCTGCGTCAGGCTCGTCGACCGATGTCCCGCATCGGTTTTCCTCGCCTTCCTTGATTTGCCGGGCACGGTGCCATCATCGCGGGGCCTTCTATTTCTAAAACACCCTCTGATATGTATTGGCCTGTCAAGGCTGGCAGCCAACTATTTCTCTTTTCCGGCAGTGTGTAGGGAGCAGAACGGACGGCATGCCGACGGTTGATCAGTCTGATATGCGCGGGTTGGGTACCGCATGACAACGGGTTCGTCGAGGAGCTGCCTCGATCTAGTGGCGAGGGTCATTCCAGAAGCGAATGCCTCTTAGAGGGTTCGAGGATTCTCCCACCGTTGTCCGTTCTGCTGCCGACACACTGCGGCTGCACTTCAGCCAGCTAAGGCTTGGTGGTAGGCGGTGGCAGGGCCTGGCCAATGGCCCAGAGGAAGCCGGTCAGCTCGCGGGCGATGGCCGTGCAGGTCTGGACCTTCTTCTTGCCCCTGGCCTCGAACTGCCGGTAGCGTGCGCAAAGGCGCTTCTGTGCAGCCCAGGCGATGGTCTGCACTGCTTCTGGAGCACGTTCGGCCCGTCTTTGCAGGCTCGGGGTTTTCCTCGCGGGATGCCGGTAGGTCCATGCTGCCTCCACCAGGACCCTGCGCACATGGCCATTGCCGGTCTTGGTGATCCCCCCGCGGGACCGGGTCTCGCCACTGGAATGCTCGCTGGGAACCACCCCCAGATACTTCATCAACTGGGGTGCATTGGCGAATCGCCTCAAATCGCCGATCTCAGCCACGATCGTGGTCGCAGTGAGGCGGTTGATCCCGCGCAGGGCCATGTAGCCTTCGATCAGCCTGGAGAAGGCCGAACTCGATCCGGCGGTTTCGATCTGCTCGTCGAAGGCCGCAACCCGTCTGGTCATGGCCTGGACCGTATCGACATATTCCTGAAAGACGATTTGTTGGACCGGCTGGTCGAACTTCATGGTTTCCAGCCAGCGGAGATGGGCCTGGGTCCACCGGGTTTTTCCGGAATAGGTCCGCCCGTGCCGCAGCAGGAAGGCCAACAGTCGCTGCTTGGCGACGTGCTGCAAATGCTTCAGGTCCTCCCGAGCCCGGGTCAGATCCCGCAGGGCCTCCTGGGCTTCGTCGGGCACCCATATTGCCGTTAGTTCCCCGGCCCGGTGGAGCCTGGCCAAGGTCAGACTATCGCGGCGGTCGGTTTTGACCCGGTCCCCAGGTTTCCTGGGAATGAGGGACGGCGCCACAACCTGGCACTCCAGCCGTAAAGCGAGTAGTTGCCGATAAAGGATGTAACCGCAGGGGCCCGCTTCGTAGCAGAACGAAAGCGTCGCGCCATCCTTCCGGAGTTGCCTCACAAGTTTCACCACGGCCTCCGGTGTATTGGCGATCTCACCCACGTACCGAACTTCCCCTTCGTGGGCTTCAGCCACCGAGACCGCAATCGTCTCCTTGTGGACATCCAGCCCGACGTACTTGCTCACCTTGCTAGAATCGTTCACGGCCTGTCCTCCTCAATTACGGCTCTGAGCCGGTTGTGTAATGCGCACTGAGCTTAACCCGCGTCATTTAAGGACGGACAGGCCCCTTTGAGGAGCCTGGGGCCTTGCCTCGGTGGGCCTTGCGCACCACCCTTTAGACAGCCGGGCGGAGGTTAGGGCTACCGCAGGGATGAGACCCGAGCGCCGACCCGGGCCCGGAAACAGGGTGGGCCGGAGTCATCCGGCCCCGTCCTTGGCAACCGCCTTTCCAACCGGCCCAGTTTCTGGGCTTCAGGCGATAAATCCCGGGGGTCTGGGGGCAGAGCCCCCGGGGATCTCGTTCTAACGGCCCGCCTGATTCGTGTCAGGCCAATACATGATATCTAGCGGTCCGACCAGTGCAGCTTTTCCCCGAGCAGGTGGAAGAAGCTCGACTCCGGATCCTGGATCAGCGTGATCGCCCGTTCCGATTTCCTCAGTTCCAGCCGGTCCCCGGCATGGATTTCCATCTCAAGCTGCCCGTCCAGGGTCAGGTGGGCGTCCTCGGCCCGGTCCATGGTGATGGAGACGGGCAGGTGGGCCGGGACCACGATGGGACGCAAGGTAAGGGAATGCGGGCAGATGCCGGAGATGACCCAGGCGTCCAGGGCGGGATACAGGATCGGGCCGCCGGCGGAAAGGGAGTAGGCGGTGGAGCCGGTGGGGGTGGCCACGATGAGGCCGTCGGCCTTGATGCTGGCGGCGTCGTGGCCGTCCACCTGGATGCGGAATTCCATGATGCGGGCCACCACGCCCTTGTTCACCACGGCGTCGTTGAGGGCGGGGCGGCCGCCCAGGACGTCGTCGCCGCGGACCACCTGGGCGTGCAGCATGGTCCGGGTCTCCTTGCGGAAGGCCCCCAGGAAGTAGCCCTCGACCACCTCACGGGCCTCCTCGGAGGGATGGCAGGTGAGGAAGCCCAGGGAGCCCAGGTTGATGCCCAGGAGGGGGGTGCCCCTCATCCCCACGTGGCGGGCCGCGGTCAGGAGGGTGCCGTCCCCGCCCAGGGCCAGGCACAGGTCGGGCACCGGGAGGCTCTCGCCGTAGCGGGGGTCCCCGCGGAAGGCCTCCGGGGGCAGGCCCGCCGCGTTCCAGGCGCCCTGGATCTTGGGATGGGCCCAGACGTCCCAGCCCCTGGCCAGGAACGTGGGGACCACATCCGCGAGGCCCTTGGCGAGCCAGGGGGACCTGCTCTTCGCGACGATAACGAGGGTGGGTCGGACCATGACCTTAGGTTACCCTGGGAGCATGGCGACGAAAGCGGAGAACTCTCGGAAACCTCGAAAGGCGGGGCGGCGGATCCCGTGGAAATGGATCGGGTGGGTCACGGCCGCCTTGACCGGAACCGCGGCCATCGTCCTGGCCGTGGCGTGGTCCGTCATGAGCCGGGACGTGGACAGCTTCCTCACGTTCTTCGCCCTTAGGGTGCCCAAGACCATCACCAAGGTCCTGGACCGCAACGGGGACGTCATCGGCGTCTTCGCGGAGGAGAACCGGGTGGTGATCCCCTTCGGGGACATCCCCAGGGCCTTCGTGGGCGCGGTCATCGCCACCGAGGACTCCGACTTCATGAGCCACGGCGGCGTCTCGGCCCGGGGCTTCCTGCGGGCCGGCTTCAATTTCTTCACCAGCTTCGGCCGGCGAAGGGAAGGGGCCTCCACCCTCACCATGCAGCTGATCCGCACCGTCACCGCCAAGCGCCAGAAGCGCCTGGACCGCAAGCTCAAGGAGGTCATCCTCGCCCTGAAGCTGGAGAAGGCCTACACCAAGAAGCAGATCTTCGAGCAGTACGCCAACGAGGTGTACTTCGGCGGCGGGCGCTACGGCATCGAGGCCGCCTCCCAGTTCTACTTCGGCAAGAGCGCGCCGCAGCTGGGCGTGGAGGAGTGCGCCCTCCTGGCGGGCCTGGTGCAGAACCCGAACTGGTACAACCCCTACAATCCCGATCCCAAGGCCAGGGCCGCGGCCCGGGCCCGGCGCAACCACGTGCTCCGGCGCATGGCCGCCGAAGGCTACATCAAGGACGCCGACGCCCAGACGCTCTCGGAGCGCCCGGTGCGGCTGGCCCGGGAGAACGCCCGGGAGGAGCAGGTGGCTCCCTATCCCGTGGAGGAGGTGCGCCAGTACCTCTACCGGAAGTACGGCAAGGACAAGGTCCTGGAGGGCGGCCTCGAAGTCACCACCACCATCGACTCGGTCTGGCAGTCCGCGGCCAACGACGCCGTGCGCGCCGGGCTGCGGGCCGTGGACCGGCGCCGGGGCTACCGCAAGGACGGCGTGCAGTTCGTGGGCGACCCGGAGAAGGTCAACCTGCCGGGGTGGAACCGCTACTTCGAGGCGGGGGATTCGGTGCGGGGCGTGATCCTTGCCTGGAAGGCCGGGGGCGCCGAGGTGCGCATCGGCAAGCGCACCGTCGAGGTGCCCGATTCCGCCTTCGCCTGGGCGGGCTCCAAGACCATCCGGTCGATCCTCCTGCGAGGCGCGGCCCCGCTGTTCATCGTCAAGCAGGCCAACGAGGACGGCGCGCCGGTCAAGCTCGAGCTGGACCAGGAGCCCGACGTGGAAGGGGCCCTGCTGGCCGTGGACCCCGGCACCGGGGAGATCCGGGCCATGGTGGGCGGCTACGACTTCAAGCGGTCCATGTTCAACCGGTCCTGGCAGGCGGAACGCCAGGTGGGGTCCTCCATGAAGGCCTTCGTGTACGGCGCGGCGTTCGCCAAGGGCCTCAACCCCGCAACCATGGTCGAGGACGTTCCCACCCGCTTCACCTACGACGCGACGGTCTACGAGCCCAAGAACTACGAGCGGGACTACTGGGGGCCCATCCCCATCTGGGAGGCGATCCGCGACTCGCGGAACATGGCCGCCGTGCGCACCCTTGAGCTCACCGGCATCGACAGCGTCATCGCCTTCGCCCGCGCCGCGGGCATCAGCGGCCACCTGAACCCCTACCCCAGCCTCGCGCTGGGCGCCTCGGACCTCACCCTCAAGGAGATGGTGCGGGGCTACAGCACCTTCGCGCTGGGCGGGAAGCAGGCCCCGGTGCCCTTCCTCATCAAGAAGATCGTCGACCGTTCCGGGCGCGTGCTGGAGAACTACGAGCAGTCCCCCGGCGACCAGGTGGTGGACCCCATGAGCAACTTCCAGCTCATCCAGTGCCTGCAGGGCGTCGCCCAGCGCGGCACCGGCGCCAGGGCCAACGAGCTGAACTGGCCCGTGGCCGGGAAGACCGGCACCACCAACGACCACACCGACGCCTGGTTCCTGGGCTTCTCCACCCGCATCACGTGCGGCGTGTGGGTGGGCCTGGACGCCAAGAAGACCATCTTCAGGGGCGCCGACGGCGCCAAGGCGGCCCTGCCCATCTGGGTGGACTTCATGAAGGCCGCCCTGCCGTCCACCCCCAGGGAGGACTTCCCGGTGCCCGAGGGCATGGAGTGGGCCGACATCGACCGCTACACCGGCCTGACCGCCACCAGCGCCACCCAGGCCACGGACCTGGTGCGCCTGGCCTTCAAGCCCGGCACCGCCCCCAAGTCCGCCAGCACCGGCGAGGCCATCCAGAAGGTGCGCGAGGCCCGGCAGAAGGCCAACACCCAGCCCGTGGAGAACCGCGCCTGGGGCGCCAACCTCGCGGTGCCCGGCCCGCCGGTGCAGGTGCCCATCGAGCTGCCGTGAGCTTGCGCATGATGTGAATAGATCGTATATTCGCATCTCCACAGGATGCGATTAGCCGTGAGCCGCCCCAAACCAGCCCTTTCCTCCGCCAAGCCCCTCCGCCTGGCCAGGGGTCTGGTCCCTCCCGTCGACCGGATCCAGGACCGATGGATCTGGCAGCACCCGGATTGGCCCGCGTTCACCTGGAAGTGGGACCGGCTGGTGGAACCCCTGGGAAAGGCGCGCCAAGCGCTGGGCCGGCTCCAGATGGCAGGGAAGGTGCTGGCCCCGCAGTCCTCGCGTGAGGTTCTTTCGGAGATCCTGGCACTTGAAGGTGTCAGCAGCAGCGCCATCGAGGGCGAACGGATCAATCCGGCCTCCATGGCCACCTCCGTGGCCCGCCATCTGGAGTTGCCGGTGGACCCGGGCGCCCCCATCGACCGGAACGCGGAGGGCATCGCGGCCGTGCTCTGGGACGCCCTTCAGAACCATGCGGCGCCGTTGTCCCTGGAGCGCCTGTGCCGTTGGCACCGGGCCCTGTTCCCGGAAAGCAGGCCTGACATCGCCGTCGGGATCCTGCGCCCCGGACGGATCAGCGTCGAGACCCCGGTTTCCGAGGAGGAGACGATCGTCCACCTGATGGCGGTGCCCAGGGAGGTGCTGGAACCTGAACTGGAGCGTTTCCTGGACTGGTTCAACGAAGGATCGGTGAAGGCCGGATTGGACGGTCTGGTCCGGGCAGGGCTGACACATCTCTGGTTCGTGACGATCCACCCCTTCGATGACGGCAATGGACGCATAGGAAGGGCCCTGACCGATCTGGCGCTCGCCCAGGACCGCGCAGGCGTTCCCCTGGCCCGCATGTCGAACCGGATCCTCCAGGTCCGCCCGGAGTACTACGCGGCGCTGGAGCGTGCCCAGGCCTTCGGGAGCGGAATGGAGATCACGCCCTGGCTGGAGTGGTTCCTCGACCAGGTGGCCGAAGCCTGCCTTCAGTGCGAACAGATCGTGCGGCGCACGCTGGCCAAAGGGGCGTTCTGGGCAAGGCACCGGGAGGACGACATCAACGAACGGCAGCGCAAGGCTCTCAACCGCATGCTGGAAGCCGGACCCGGCGGATTCCAGGGCGGGATGACGACGCGGAAGTACGCGTCGCTCAACCGCTGCAGCCTCATAACGGCATCGAGGGACCTTTCGGATCTCGCCGCCATGGGATGCCTGGCCGCGTCGGGGGGAGGGCGGAGCACCTCCTATCAGGTCGAATGGACGGATTTCCTGGCCTGACCGGGGCATTTGTCATGGCGACGTAAAAGTACGAATGGGTTCGTTGACAAATACGAACCGGTTCGTATTCTAGGGTCATCCCCCCCCTGGAGCCCCCATGACCCGATCTCCGATCCGCCCATCCGATGGCGAGCTCGCCATCCTGCGGGTGCTCTGGGACCGCGGCTCCGCGACGGTTCGCGACGTGCACTCCGAACTTTCGAGGAGCCGGGACATGGGCTACACCACCGTGCTCAAGCTCATGCAGATCATGGTGGAAAAGGGCCTGGTGACGCGGGACGAGACGACGCGCACCCACGTGTACCAGGCCGCCCAGGGCGAGGAGCCCACCCAGGCCTGCCTCCTGGACGACCTTCTGCAGAAGGCCTTCCAGGGCAGCGCCGCCTCCCTCGTGGTGCGGGCCCTGGGCAGCCGCAGGGCCACCGACGGGGAGCTGGACGAGATCCAGGCTCTCCTGGCCCGGCTCAAGGAGGACCGGAGATGATCCCGTTCCTGACCCGCCTGGGGCTCGTGCTGTTCCACGCGCTTTGGGAGGTTTCGCTCCTGGGCCTCGCGGCCTGGGGCGGGCTCCTCCTGCTGCGCCGCAGGTCCGCCCGGACGCGGTACGGCTTCGCCTGCGCGATGCTGGGCGCCATGGTCGCGGTGCCGGCGGCCACCTTCCTCATCTCCGCTCCCGGGGAGCCTTCCCGGGCGCTGGAGGGGGCGGTGCGGGTGCTGGCGCAGGAAGGCCAGGGGGTCCCGGCGGCGACGCCGTGGCTCGCCCTGGCCTGGATCCTGGGCGCGTCGCTCATGACGCTGCGCCTGGGGGGCGGCCTGTGGTGGCTGGACCGGGCCTACGTCCGGCCCTCCGTCCCGGCCCCCGAGGCCTGGCGGGCCGCGGCCGCGAGGCTCGCTTCCCGCATGGGGGTCCGGCGTCCGCTGGACCTGCGCGTCACGGAGAAGGCGGACTCCCCCCTGGTCATCGGGTGGCGCCGCCCCGTCCTCCTCGTTCCGGCCGCGGCCTTCCTGAACCTCGACCCCGCGGCCCTGGAGGCCGTCCTGGCCCACGAGCTCGCCCACGTGGGCCGGGGGGACTACCTCGCCAACCTCCTGCAGTCCGCCGCGGAGGCGCTCCTGTTCTTCCATCCCGCCGCATGGTGGCTGTCCGGCCACGTGCGGGAGCTCCGCGAGCACTGCTGCGACGACGCCGCGGCCGCCGTCTGCGGGGATCCCTTCCTGCTGGCCCAGGGGCTTTCGGCCCTGGAGCGCCTGCGGCGGACCCTTCCCTTCGAATCCGAACCGCCGTTCGCCCTCGGCGCGGCCAAAGGAGACCTCATGCCACGCATCACCCGCCTCTTCACGCCCCGGGACGCCAGCGTCCCCTCCTTCCGCGGCCTCGCGCTCCTCCTGGGCGCCGCCGTCCTCGCGGGGGCCGCCGTCCTCGCGTGCCAGGCGCCCCGCACCCGGCCCGTGGCCGAGCTGGACTTCAGCCAGGTGAAGGTCGCGCACCAGCCCGACGCCCCCGCCTACCCGCCCCTGGCCAAGATCGCCCGCATCCAGGGCACGGTGGAGGTCCGCGTGACCGTCGACGAGCAGGGCGTCCCCGTGGCCGTGGAGGCCGTCTCCGGCCCCCAGGAGCTGCGCGCCACCGCCATCGACTACGCCGGCTCCTGGACGTTCGCCCCCGTGGTGCGGGGCGGCAAGGCCGTCAAGGCGCGCTTCACGATCACCATGCCGTTCCGGCTGCGGTAGGCCGCGTGCGCGCGATCGCGGCCTGCCTCCTCCTGCTGTGCGCCTGCGCCCGGCCCAAGGCCTGGCCCGAGCAGGTCCGCGCCGCCCTGCCTCCGGTCTCCGGAGGCCGGGACTTCGAGGCGGGCTTTCGCAACGGCGCCGACATGGTGCACGAGGCCCTGAAGTCGGGAATCCGGCCCTTCCGCCCCGTGCTGGACCGGCCCGCGCCCCCGCCGCGCCTGCTGGGGCCGGCCCCCGAGGGCCTGGAGACCCCCCGGCCCCTGGCCGACCTGGACCCGGACACGGGCCTCCTGGTGGTTTCGGTGGCCGGCGGCGGGGACTTCGCCCGCGGGCAGGTGCAGGGCTTCGACTGGGCCCTGGGCGCAGTCGGGCAGGGCCTCGTGCGCCCCATGGCGAAACCGGCTCCGCCCGCGGACTGGAGCCCCTGGGAGGAGCGGCTGACGCTCGCCTCGGGGTCCCGGTCGGTGGACCTCCGCTGGGCGCCGGGCCTGCTGGCCTGGAGCCTGGCCGAGGCTGGGTTCCCCCCGCGGCGGGGCTGGCGCCCCTGGAGCGATCCGGCCCCGCCCGCGTGGGCCGCCTTCGCCGGGGACGTGCTCTGGGCCCAGACCCGGGGCGGCCAGGCCCTGTCCATCGACCTGGCCTCCGGGGGCATCATCGAGGTGCGGCCAGGTTCCGCCCACGCGGCGCCCGGCAGCCTAGAGGCCTTCCGCGCGTCCGTGGAGCGGGAATTCCGGTCCGCGGCCTTCCAGGAGGAACTGGCCGGCCTGCGAAGCAGGGCCGCGGCCGGCGGCATCCCGGAGATCCTCGCGGTGGGCCGGCGCCTCAGCGGCATGGGCGAGGCGGCCGAAGCCGAGGCCTACGGCTGGTTCAGGAAGGCCGCGGACCTGGGCGATCCCACGGCGATGCTGAACATCGGCGTGCGCCTCCACCACGGCCTGGGCGTGGCCGCGGACCGGGCCGCCTCCGGCCTCTGGCTGGACCGGGCCGCGGCGGCGGGCCTGCCCGAGGCCGCGGCGATCAGGACCATGCTGGAACAGGCTCCATCCGCCTCGGCAGGTAGCCCCGCGCCACCAGCTCCCGCCGCAGCGCCTCCGCCCCGGTGAACCGGATGGCGTCGAAGCCCAGCGCCTTGGCGGCGTTCACGTTGGCCGTGGAGTCGTCGATGAAGACCGTGCCCGCGATGGGGATGCCGCAGCGCTCCGCGGCCACCTTGAAGATGGCGGGGTCGGGCTTGACCAGCCCCTCCCGCCCGGACACGACGATCTCCTGGAACCAGTCCAGGAACGGGTAGTGCTTCCGGGCCATGGGGAAGGTCTCCGCGGACCAGTTGGTGAGTGCGTAGAGGGGCTGGCCGAGGTCCTTCAGCTCCGTGAGGAGCTCAACGGCGCCGGGGACGGTGCCGTTGAGCATCTCCTCCCAGCGGCTCCACCACCACCCGATGGCCTCCCGGTACTCGGGCCAGGAAGCCTGCTTTTCCCGGATGGCCTCGGCGAAGGGCCTGCCCCCGTCCAGGGCGAGGTTCCACTGGGGGGTGCAGACGTTCTTGAGGAAGAACTCGGTTTCCGCGTTCCCGTAGACCTGCCGGTAGAGGTGCCTCGGATCCCAGTCGATGAGGACCCCGCCGAGGTCGAAGAGAAGGGCTGGTCGATCGGGCACGCGGTTCCTCCGTGCCTCCAGCTTACTAGTCGCGGCGCTTCTTGGGGAAGTCGCCGGGCTTGCTGGTCTTCCACGCGGGCTTCACGTAGGGCTTCTTGGCGGCGTAGGCGGGCTTCTGGCCGGGAGTCCAGCCGGGCTTCTCGCCGGGCCGGGGCTTGAAGGGGCGCTTCTCGGACGAGTAGTCCTTCTGGGGCGCGTCGGGGATGTCGAAGCCGTCGTGCTCGGGGCCTTCCACCATGGAGAGGAGCGCGGCCACCAGGGAGGCCGGGTCGCGGCCCTCGAGCATGCGCCGGGCCACGTCCAGCAGGGCGGGGGACTCCTTCTCCTTGAGCTTGTCCACGAGCCGGCGCGTGCGCAGCTCCTTGATCTCGGCCTGGGTGGGCACCCCGCGCCAGTCCAGCTTGAGGCCGCCGCGGCGGGCCCAGGCGAGCAGGATGCGGGATTCCTTGAAGCTCACCAGGGCCAGCGACGCGCCCTTGGAGCCGGCCCGGCCCGTGCGTCCCGAGCGGTGGATGTAGCTCTCCATCTGGGTGGGAATGCCCATGTGGACCACCAGGGGCATTCCTTCCACGTCGATGCCGCGGGCGGCCACGTCGGTGGCCACCAGGTAGCGCAGCTTGCCTTCCTTGAAGTTCGACATGATGCGGTTGCGGGCCTGCTGGCCCAGGTCCCCGTGGAGGCAGTCGGCGATGAGGCCGGCGTCCCGGAGGGACTGGGCCACTTCCTCGGTCTGCACCTTCATCTTGGTGAAGATCAGCGCCGCGGTGGGTTCGTCGGCCAGGAGGAAGTTCACCAGGGCCTTGGTCTGCAGGTGCTCGGCCATGATGCAGGGGGTGTGGTCGATGTCGGCGTGCTGGCTGTTGCCTTCGGCCTGGGCGTGGTTGATGCGGAAGGGATTCTTGAGGAACCGCTTGGCCAGGCTCGCGATGGGGGCGGGCAGGGTGGCCGAGAAGAGGAAGGTCTGGGGGTCCGCGGGCACGCCGGAGAGGATCTTCTCCACGTCCTCCAGGAAGCCCATGTTCAGCATCTCGTCGCACTCGTCCAGCACCACCATGGAGATGCCGGAGAGATCGAGGGTCTGGCGCGTGAGGTGGTCCTGCACGCGGCCGGGGGTGCCCACCACGACCTGGGCGCCGTACTTCAGGGCCTTGAGCTGGGGCACGTAGCTGAGGCCGCCGACCAGGAGGGCGACGTCCAGGCGCGGCATGACGCTCTGGAGCTCCTCGGCCACCTGCTGGGCCAGTTCGCGGGTGGGGCAGAGGACGATGGCCTGGGGCCTGCGCTCGTCCTTGAGGCGGTGGAGCAGGGGCAGGCCGAAGGCCAGCGTCTTGCCCGATCCCGTGCGGCTCTGCACCAGCAGGTCGCGTCCCTCGAGTCCGGGCTGGAAGGTCTCCTGCTGGACGAGGGTTGGGGTGGTGAAGCCCCTGCGGCTCAACGCCGACAGAAAAGGCTCGGAGCAGCCCAGGGCTGCGAAGGTCTCGGTGGTCAAGTTGTCTCCCGGGGCGTCGCCGGATACATCGGAGCTGAACTGCGCCTGCCGGACCTGGCCCAAACAGCTAGTCTCCCACGAAAACCCCTTGAACGCCAGGAGTATTGTCGGGAGGCGTACCATGGGATAATGCCGCCATGATCACAATCCTGCTCATTCGTCATGGGATCGCCGAAGATCCCAGACACGGCCTCAGGGACTCCGACCGGGGCCTCACGACGGAGGGCTGGGAGAAGACGCGGTCCGCCATGAAGGGCCTCGTGCGCCGCGGCTACGCGCCGGCGCGGGGCATCTCGAGCCCCTTCCGCCGCGCCGCCGAGACCATGGTCTGCCTCAAGGAGGCCACCCCCGAGGGCTTCCCCGTGGGCTGCTGGGACGGGCTGGAGCCGTCGGGTTCGGCGGGCGCCGTAAGGGAGTGGCTGGACCTGATCGTGGGCCAGGCGCGCCCCTTCGAGATCATCGCCCTGGTGAGCCACCAGCCCCTGTGCTCGGACCTGGTGCTGCACCTCACCCGCAAGAGCATCGACTTCAAGAAGGCCAGCTGCGCCGTCCTGCACTGGGACGGCGTCCGCTTCTCCCTGGCGGCGCACTTCACCCCTGCGGAACTGCGGGGAGACGCTTGAGGACGGCCGGACAGTTCGCCGCCCTCCCCGGCGGCGTGACCCTCCACTACCGCGTCCAGGGCCGGCCCGGGGCGCCCTGGATCGTGCTCGTCAACGGCCTGCTGTCGGACACCACGATGTGGGCCGGGGTGCTGCCCGGGCTCACCCCGCGGTTCCGGGTGCTCACCTTCGACTGCCGGGGGCAGGGGCGCTCGGATGCTCCCCTCGAGGGGCCCTACACCGCGGCGCAGATGGCCCAGGATGCCTGGGAGCTCCTGGAACACCTGGATATCCGGAGGCCGTGGCTGGCCGGGCTCTCCAACGGAAGTTCGGTCGCCCTGGAGCTCCTGGCCGCCCATCCGGGAGCCTTCCCCGGGGCCGTGCTCACCAGCGCCATGGCCCGCACGGACTTCACCATGCGCCTGCGGCTCGAGCACTGGCTGCACTGCCTCGACCTGGGCGGGCCCGGGCTGCAGTTCGACGCCGTGGCCCCCTACCTGTGGGGGGACCGGTTCCTGGAGGCCAGGTACCAGGTCCTGAAGGCCTACCATGAATCAAAAAAGGAAGACGGCAAACCTTTCCACGGTTCACGACACCAGATAACAGGTGCTCTCCAATGGGACATTCGGTCGCGGCTGATGGCCATCCAGGAACCGGTCCTGTGTCTGGCCGGCGCCGAGGATCTGCTAACCCCCCCCTGGAAGTGCCTGGAAGTCGCCCAGGCCCTTCCGTTCAGCCGCTTCGAACTGGTGCCAGGCATCGGGCACGCTTTCCCCGTGGAGGACCCCCATCGTTATTGTGAAAAAATGACGACCTTCATATCTTCTTATTAACAATTCCGGCAAGATTTTTTTGTCATTCTCTTCCGATGGGTTATGATTCTCAATCCCAACCTCGTTACCGTTACCCGCATCCCCAAGGGGGGAATCCATGCCCATTGAAACCCAAGCCCCGGCAGTCCTGAGTCTTCAGGATCTGAAGGAGCAGTCCATCGGCCGCCTGGCCGAGATGGGCAAAGCCTACGAGATCGAGAACCCGCTGGGCATGCGCAAGCAGGAGCTGATCTTCCGGCTCCTGGAAGCGCAGGCCCAGCGCGAGGGCCTGTTCTTCGCGGAAGGCGTCCTGGAGGTCCTCCCCGAGGGCTTCGGCTTCCTGCGCGCCCCCGAGCACAACTACCTGGCCGGCTCCGACGACATCTACGTCTCCCCCAGCCAGATCCGCAAGTTCGGCCTGCGCTCGGGCGACACCCTCTCGGGCATGATCCGGCCTCCGCGCGGCGACGAGAAGTTCTTCGCGATCATGCGCATCGACGCCATCAACTTCGATCCGCCCGGATCGGCGAAGGAGCGCGTCCATTTCGACAACCTGATCCCCCTGTACCCCACCCAGATGCTCAAGATGGAGCGGGACCCGCAGGAGCTGAGCACGCGCGTCATGGACCTCATGACGCCCCTGGGCAAGGGCCAGCGCGCCCTCATCGTCGCGCCGCCCCGCACCGGCAAGACGGTGCTCATGCAGAACATCGCCAACAGCATCACCCTGAACCACCCGGAGGTGTTCCTCATCGTGCTCCTCATCGACGAGCGCCCCGAGGAAGTGACGGACATGGAGCGCAACGTGAAGGGCGAGGTGGTCTCCAGCACCTTCGACGAGCCTGCCACGCGCCACGTCCAGGTGGCCGAGATGGTCATCGAGAAGGCCAAGCGCCTCGTGGAGCACAAGAAGGACGTGGTGATCCTGCTGGACTCCATCACGCGCCTGGCGCGTGCCTACAACACGGTGGTGCCGCTGAGCGGCAAGGTCCTCTCCGGCGGCGTGGACTCCAACGCCCTGCAGCGGCCCAAGCGCTTTTTCGGCGCGGCCCGCAACATCGAGGGGGGCGGCTCGCTCACGATCATCGCCACGGCGCTGATCGAGACCGGCTCCCGCATGGACGACGTGATCTTCGAGGAGTTCAAGGGCACCGGCAACTCCGAGATCTGCCTGGACCGCAAGCTCAGCGACAAGCGGATCTTCCCCGCCATGGACATCCAGAAGTCGGGCACCCGCAAGGAGGACCTCCTCATCGAGGCCGCCAGGCTTGCCAAGATCTGGGTGCTGCGCAAGATCCTCAGCTCCAGCGGACCCGTGGAGAGCATGGAGCTGCTGCTGGACCGGCTCGGCAAATCCAAAAACAACGACGATTTCCTGGCCAACCTGCAGGACGCGCCGGCTCCCGGGGGCCGGCGATAGGAATTCACAGGGCGTTTCCCGCGTCGGATTGGACGGATGCTCCCCACCATGGGAGTCTGGACCTGCACCTCCCGGAGGACCGCATGGCCCAGATCGAGATCCCGCTTTCCAGCCGCAAGAAGATCGCCCTGGTCGCCCACGACCACAAGAAGCCCGAGCTCCTCGAGTGGGTGCAGTTCAACAAGGCCCTGCTGCTCGAGCACGAGATCTTCGCCACGGGCACCACCGGGACGCTCCTGGAGCAGATTCTGGGCCCTGACATCACCAAGCTCTTCAGCGGCCCCCTGGGCGGCGACCTCCAGATCGGCGCCAAGATCGCCGAGGGGGAGATCGACCTGCTGATCTTCTTCTGGGATCCCCTGGAGCCCGCGCCCCACGACCCCGACGTCAAGGCCCTGCTGCGCATCGCGGCGGTGTGGAACATCCCCGTGGCCTGCAACCGGTGCTCGGCGGACTTCATCATCTCCTCGCCCCTGATGACCGAGGAATACATGCGGCTGGTGCCCGACTACCGGGCGCACCGGGACCGGCTCAAGACCGACAACTAGGAGGCTGGCGGCGCGTCACCTGTTCCTCTTCCATGCCGGCCGCGCGTCGGCGTCCGCCACCGCCCGCCCCAGCTCCAGGATGAACTGCGCCTGCTGCACCATGCCCCGCAGGTCCCAGGCGGGGTCGTACCGGTCCGAGGGGCGGTGGTAGATGCCCTGGTAGGAGGCGCCCTTGGCCCGGGAGGCCTCCGGGTTCTCCAGGTAGTCCCGCTGGCCCAGCAGGCTGAAGCCGGGGCTCAGGGCGGGGATGCCGGCCTTGGCGAAGGGGTAGTGGTCGCTGCGGAAGTAGAGGCCCTGGGTGTCGGGCTCGGGCTTGCGAAGGGTCATGCCCAGGGAGGCCGCGACGGTGCGGCCCAGGTCGAGGAGGGTGCTGCGCTCGCCGCCCAGGAACTCGATGTCGCGGCTGGGGCCCACCCAGTTGAGGCTCTCCAGGTTCAGGTCCGCCACGGTCTTCGCCAGGGGCCACAGGGGCTGGCGCACGTAGCCCTCGGCGCCCAGGAGGCCCTGCTCCTCGCCGCAGGTGAACAGGAAGAGCTGGGTGCGCCTCGCGGGGTGGCCCGCGGAAGCCTGGGCCAGGGCCAGCAGGGATGCCACGGCGGAGGCGTTGTCCACGGCGCCGTTGTAGATGCGGCCGTCCTGGATGCCCAGGTGGTCCCAGTGGGCGGAGAAGACCACGGCCTCGTCCTTGAGGTCCGTGCCGGGGAGGAGGGCGGCGACGTTGTACTGGGGGAAGGTGCGCACGGCGCTTTCCAGGCGGGCCTTGGCGGTGAGCTCCAGGGGCACGGGGCGGAAGTCGCGGGTGGCGGCGAGACGGCGCAGGGCGTCCAGGTCGCGGCCCCCGGCCTTGGCCAGGCGGCGGGCGAAGGCCTCGGTGATCCAGCCCTCCAGGGGCGCCAGGCGGGGGCCGGAGGCCACCATGAACTTCTCGCCCTGGAAGCCGGCGGTGACCACGGACCAGCCGTAGGTGGCCGAGGCGTCGGTGTGCACCAGGAGGACGCCGGCGGCGCCCTTGCGCGCGGCCTCCTCGAACTTCGTCGTCCAGCGGCCGTGGCGGCTGAGGCTTCCGCCCTCGAAGAGGCCCGGTTCGGCGGCGGTGGGCGGCGGCTCGTTCACGAGCATGAGCAGGAGCTTTCCGCGGCAGTCCGCGCCCTTGTAGTCGTCCCACCGCTCCTCGGGGGCGTCGATGCCGAAGCCCACGAAGAGCACGGGGGCCTCGAAGGCGGTCTCGGGGACGCCCTGCCCGCTGGTGGCCACCACGTCCTCGAGGAATGCCGGGGAGAGGGCGCCTCCGGGGCCGCGGAAGGTGATGGAGCTCTTCGCCAGGAGCGTGCGCGCGCCCAGCACGTCGATGCGCTGGCGGTAGCCGGCGCCGTTGGCGGGGGCCAGGCCCAGCGCGCGCACCTGCGCCTCCAGGTAGGCCACGGCCAGGTCGCCGCCGCGCTGCCCCGTGCCGCGGCCCTCCAGGAGGTCGTCGGCGAGGAAGGCCAGATGGGCGCGGATGGGGGCCTCCTGCACCTTCGGGGTGCCCCCCTGGAGCATGGCGAACGCCAGAAGGGCGGGCAGGGGGTTTCGCATGGTCACAGGGGCCAGGGGCCCGCTCCTTGGCGCAGGAGGACGGGCTCGTCCCCGGTGAGGTCGACGACCGTGGAGGCCAGGCCCGCGGGCTCCCCGCAGTCCACCACCAGGTCCAGCAGGTAGCCCAGGGCCTCCTGGATCTCCCAGGAGGTCGTCAGCGGCTCCTCGCCGGAGACGTTGCAGCTCGTCGTGATGATGGGTTCGCCCACCAGGCGCGTGATGGCGCGGCAGAAGGTGTGGTCGGGGATGCGCAGGCCCACGGTGCGCTTGCTCTGGAGGTAGCGCGGCACCTCGCGGCTGCAGGGCAGCACCGCGGTGTAGGGGCCCGGGAACATCTGCTTGAGGATGCGGAAGGTGGGCGTGTCCAGGTGGCGGGTGTACCGGCAGAGCATCTCCATGTCCGCGCAGAGGATGGACATGGGCTTCTTGGGGTCGCGGCCCTTCATGGCCTGGATGCGGTCCACGGCCTTCTTGCGCGAGACGAGGCAGCCCAGGCCGTACAGCGTGTCCGTGGGATAGGCGATCACGCCGTCGCGGGAGAGGATTTCGGCCACCTGGTCGAGGTGGCGCTGCTGGGGGTTCAGGGGGTGGAGGGAGAGGATCATGACGGTTCCAGGTTATCCCAACGGGCCCGTCCCGCGCTGGGGTGGCGATCGGGGCGCTGGAAGAAGCGCTCGGCCAGGGCCGGGTCCAGCACCCCCGCGGAGCCGGCGCGGCGGGCCTTCAGGGCGAGCAGGGCCACCACGGTGAGGCTGTCGGTGATCTCGCCGGCGAGGACGCGCTCGACGCACTGGTCGAAGGGCTCCCGGTGGCAGGTGAGCTCCTCGGTGTCCTCAGGCCCGTGCGCGCCGTCGGAAGGTGTCAGGTCCCGGGCCAGGAAGAGGAAGGTCTCCTCGTCCGTGCTGGAGTTGCTGGTGTGGAAGAAGGCCAGGGGCTCCCAGGTGGCGGCCTCCAGGCCGGCCTCCTCCGCGAACTCGCGCCGGATGGACTCGAAGGGGCTCTCGTGGGCCTCGCCGCCGCCTTCGGGGATCTCCCAGGTGTAGGCCTCCAGGGGGTAGCGCCACTGGCCCACCAGCACGACCCGGTCCTGGCCGTCCAGGGCCAGCACGCCGCAGGCGGTGCGCCGGAAGCCGCACACGGCGTAGCGGCAGCGGCCCCCGGCGCGGTGCTCGGCGTGGTCCTCCCGCAGCCGGATCCAGGGGGAGTCGTAGAGGACCTTCCGGTCCGTCACGCGGTAGGGGTTGGGATCGGCTGGGACGGGCAGGGGCGGGAGGCTCACGTGGTTCCCTGAAAAAAACAAGCGCCCGCTGCGGGAGCGGGCGCTGGTACTTCGTCGGTTGGGTCCGGACTAGCGGCGCAGGCCCAGGCGCTCGATGAGCGTGGTGTAGCGGGCCTTGTCCTTGCGGCGGAGGTAGTCCAGCAGGCGGCGGCGCTGGCCGACCATGATCATGAGGCCGCGGCGGCTGTGGTAGTCCTTTGCGTGCACCTTGAAGTGCTCGGTGAGGTCGTTGATGCGCTTGGTGAGGATCGCGACCTGGACCTCGGGCGAACCGGTGTCGGTGTCGTGCTGCTTGTAGTCCTCGATGATGATCTTCTTCTGTTCGACGTTCAGGGCCATGGTCGGCTCCTTTTGGGGTGAGTTCCCGTCACCTTTGGACCAGCCCCGAGCCGGCTCCAAGGTCAAGTCCGGAGGCTCCGGACGGTGTCAAGAATGGTGCGGATAAAGGGACTCGAACCCCCACGACCTTGCAGTCACTAGCACCTGAAGCTAGCGCGTCTACCAATTCCGCCATATCCGCATTTTTGCGCTGTCCCCCCTCGAGAGTCCATTTGTGCGCGAAACATAATCGTAGCCTGGGTCAGTGCCGGGATCAAGCGCCAATTTCACCACTGGCGGTACGGAATCCCGTTCGAGCCGGTCCCGGGGGCCAGGCTGTACACGTCGAACACGTTGCCGCCCCCCCAGCTGGAGCTGGTGGCGTCGTCGGCCATGGAGCGCATGCCCCACTCGGGCTTGTTGGTGAATGGATCCACCGGGATGCGGCGCAGGAAGCGGGTCTTGCCGATCTTGCCGGTGACGGGGACCCCTTCCACCAGGCTCTCCAGGGTCTCGGGATAGCCGTTGTTCTCGGGGGGCGGGGACTTGATCTTGTTGCCGTCGGCGGCGGCCTTGTAGGCGTCGATGGCCATGCGCATCTCGCGCAGGTCCCGGCGCAGCTCCAGCTCCCGCTGCCGGCGCACGCCGTTGCGGGCCATGGGGATCACCGCCGAGGCGAGGATCACCAGGACCGTGGCGGTCACCAGCATCTCCAGGAGCGTGAAGCCGCGCTGGCGCAGGGTCATTGGATGGTCACCAGGGAGTTCACGTAGCGCGCCGGGATGGGGTTGGCGCCCACCAGGTACTTGCCGTCCTGGATCATCACCGTGGCCTTGCCGGGTTCCACGGCCTCCAGCTCGATCACGGCGAAGGTGCCGCTGTCCGAGGCGCCCGTGGACCGGTTGAAGGTGAGCAGGACGAGGCCGTCCTTGGCCGGGGCCTGGGAGAGGGCGCCGCCCTCGGAGGTGAGGAAGTCGCCGGCGTTCACCGAGAGCACCTTGAGGCGGGGATCCACCTGCAGGGTCATGGTGCCGGAGGTGAGCCCCTGGGCCCCGCTGGCGAAGAGGTTCAGCGAGAGGCGCTGGCCCTTGGCGGCCTCGGTGGACAGGGGCGACATGAAGAACACCAGGGAGGAGGAGGCGTCGGCCATGGGGGCCGGGGCCGGGGCCGCCTCCTTGGGGGGCTCGGCGGCGGCGGGCTTGGCGGGGACGGGCGCGGGCACGGGAGCCGGAGCCGCTGCGGGGGCTTCGGGCGCCCTGGGGGCGGCCTTGGGCGGAACCGCGGACGTCTCGTCCTGCAGCCCCGAAGGCAGGGGCTTGCGCTCGGGCTTGGGCGCGAAGGGCTTGGAGGCGCCGGGGGCCTGGTCCGGGTCGAAGGGGCCGAAGTCCTCCTCCCCCAGGTCCGGCTTGCGCACGATGACGGCGCGCAGGGTGAGCAGGACGTCGGTGCGGCTCTTGTTCTTCTGGTTGCTGCCCAGGAGCTTGCCCAGGATGGGGATGTCGGTGATGCCCCAGATGCCCTGGAGGCTCTTGGTCTCGTCCTCCTTCAGGAGTCCGCCGAACACCGCGGTCTCGCCGTCCCTGAGCCGGGCCGAGGTCTCGATGATGCGCTGGCCCAGGTCGGGCCGGCCCTGGGTGGAGCCGGCCTTGAGGGTCTTGACCTCCGATTTCAGGTCGATGGTGATGTCGCCGTTGAAGTGGACCCGGGGCTTGACGGTGATCTTCACGCCCACGTCCTCGTAGCTGTACTGGGTCTGGGTGGCCAGGGTGCCGCCCAGGCTCGCCAGGGCCGAGGCCGCGGTGGTGCCGGTGGTGCCCGCGGTGGAGGTTCCGCCCAGGCTGGACTGGGTGGTGCTGATCTTCTCACCGATGTTGACCATGCCCGTCTCGCCGGAGATCACCCGCACGTTGGGGCTCGCAAGCAGCTTGCCCTCTCCGCTGCTCTTGAGGGCGTCCAGCGCCAGGGGCGCGAAGAGGAAGTTGAGGCTGGATTTCGAGATGCGGATGCCGCCGGTGTTGGAGTTGAAGCCGGAGGTGGTGTTGCTGGTGATGGCGCCGATGCGGTAGATGCCCGAGGTGGCGCTGGTGTCGGTGAGGTTGGCGGTGGGCAGCAGGCCCACCTGCTCCTTGGCGGTCTCGCTCACTTCCACCAGTTCGAGGTACACCACCACTTCGGCCTTGGCCTTGTCCAGCTGGGCGACGATGTGCTGGGCGATGGACAGGTCCGTGGCCTTGGCCTGCACGGTGATGGCGTTGAGCCGCTTGTCGATGAACACGCGCATGGTGGGCAGGATGGCGTTGAAGATCTGGCGCACCGCGTCCACCTCGGCGTTGGAGAGGTAGAAGGTCTGGATGAGCTTGTTCTCGTAGTCCGTGAGGTTCTGGGGGCTCTTCTTGAAGACCATGATGGTGTTGGGGTCGAGCACCTTGTAGAACAGGTCGCTCTGGAGCATCAGGGTGTCGAGCACGCGCTGGAAGGAGAGCCCACGCAGGTCCACGGAGACGGTCGGGTCCTGGGCGCTGGCGGAGCTGTGGAGGATGATGTTCACGCCGGAGGTCTTGCTGAGCTGCATGAAGATCTCGCGCAGGCTCGTCTTGCGGGTGAAGTTGAGGTCCATGCCCTCCAGGGAGCGGGGATTGATGGGCAGGGCGGGCCGGGCTTCGGCGCGCTGGCGGGCCTCCTCGACGCTGTTCTCCTTCTCCTCCGCGGCGCGCTGGCGGGCCGCGGCCTCCTCCAGCCGCGTCATCCAGTCCACCGCCACCTGGTTGGAGGGGTCCAGCACCACGGCCGAGGCCACCTCGCGGCGCACCTCGTCCTCCCGGCCCCGCTTCTTGGCGTCCCTGGCCTTGATCAGGTGGGCCTCGGCGGCCAGCGGCGCGGTCTTGCGGAAGCCGATCTTGGCCTGGATGTTGCCCGGATCCTTGTTCAGGATCTGGCGGTACTGCGCGAGCGCCTCCTCGTACTTGCCCTCGTCGAAGGACGCCTGGGCCTTGTGGAGGGCGCAGCCCAGGGCGAAGACCAGGGACAGCGTGACCGCGAGGGTCTTGGCCAGGTGATCGATGGTGGGTCGCAGGGTTCGCATCTTATCCTTCCGGTGGGTTTCAGAATTCATTGGCCGGTCCCGACCCGGAGTGGCCGCGGGGTTCCACGGCGTCGATCCGGAACTTGATGTCGGCGAACTTCACGTTCTGGAATTCGGCGGAGGCCTCCGTGACCTTGACGAGGCGCCACTGGGGGTTGAAGAGATCGCCCTGCTTGTAGGTGACCGGCTCGTCGCCCTTCATGAACGCGCCCAGGCGCCCGGACTTCTTCGTGCCCAGGTAGCCCAGGAAGCGGAGCCCCTGGGGCTTGCTCGCGGCCTGCTGGGCCCGGTCCGCGGCCAGGGCCTGGGCCGCGAGCTGTTCGGCGGTGGGCGGGGGCGGAGGGGGCGGCGGAGGCGGGGGCGGCGGCGGCGGGGGCGGGGGGCCTTCGAAGAGGAAGAGGTCCCGCAGCATCCGGTCCTCCGTGGGCAGTTCCCCGGCCTTGTCCAGCCTGGCCAGATCCGGCAGCTTCTGGAGCTCCCGGGCCTGGCGGTCGCCCAGGGCCACGGCGGCCGCGCGGCGGGCCTCGGCGCCCTTGGGGACGGCGGCCGGAGTGGACGAGGGCCACAGGTACCAGACCATCACCGCGAGGGCCGCCAGGGCGACCTGCACCCGGCGGTTGGACTTCAGGTCCTGGAGCATGGCCTTGGCGTCGGTGCCCTTGATGCCTTTAAGGGGTGCGCTCATGCTCCCTCCCCGGGTTCGAGGGCGGCGCCGGGGGCCTGGCGGAAGGCCCTCAGGACCACCGTCAGATGGGCCCCTTCGGGGCTCTCGTCCAGCTTGGCGCTGACCACCGCGAAGGGCAGCCTGCTGCCCTCCAGGGCGAGCATGTAGGTCTTCAGGCTCTTGAACACGCCCGTGAGGGTGAACTCCACGTCCACGGCCTCCAGGAGGCTGCCCTTGGCGCCCTCCTTGCTGGGCGCGCCGTACTTCACGGAGACGAGGCGGACCCCGTGCTTCTGCGCGAGCTCGAAGAGCTTCTGGCTGAGCTTCCAGTGCAGCTTTCCGATGCTCTCGGCGGGCATGTTGCGAAGGAGTTCGTCCAGGGCCTTGCGGTCGGTCCGGATGCGCTCGGCCTCGGCCTGGTACGCCTTGAGGTCGGCATTCTTGCGCTCCAGGTCCCGGGAGGCGTCCTGGGCGGCCTTGAGGCTGCGGCCGCGGCGCTGGGACGCGTCGGGCAGCACGAACAGGAGGATGGCGAGGCCCAGGACGGCCATGACGCCGCCGCCGACGAGCCGGAGGGTGCTGGAGCGAAGCGGCGCGATCATTCCTCACCTCCGCCGGAAGGCCGGGGCCGGGACCTCGGGGGCCTCGGGGTCCTGGCGGGGAAGGGGTTCTGCGGGACGGCCGGGTTCATGAGGGTGGGGACGTAGGGATCCCGCGCCGGGGGCTCGACGGCGGCGGGGCGCGGCGCGACGGGGCGGGGCGCGGCGGGGGCGGGCGCGGCGGGCCTTGGCGCCTCGGCCTTGGGGGCCGCCTTGGACGCCTTGGCCTGCGGGCCGTACTTGGGCAGGGGCTTGTAGGGCGGCGGGACGGAGAAGACGGCCAGGGTGTACTCGAAGTCGACCCCTCCGCCCTGGCGGTCCGATTCCCGCTCCAGGATCACCTGCTCGAAGAAGGGGTTCTTCTGGATGGACTCCACGAGGGCGGCCTCGGCCTCCCGGGTGCGGGCCTCGCCCCGGACCTTCACCTGCACCTTCTGGTCGGATCCGCGGGTGCGCTGCAGGGACTTGAGGCGCACGTCGGGCACCATGCTCCGCTCCAGTTCCGCGGTGAGGCGGGACCAGGGCAGGCTGCGCTCGGTGAAGATGCGCTCGGCCAGGCGCCACCGGGGCAGCTCCTTGGCCACATCCACGGAGCGGAGCTCGTCCATGACCTTGCGCTGGGAGTCCTCGATGAGCCGGGTGCGGGCGTTGGTGGCCACGGTTAGCTTGCCTGCCCGGGAGGCCTGCTGGTAGGCCCTCAAGGTGAAGCCCAGGGCGCCGGCCAGGACCAGGCCGCCCGCGGCCAGGGCCGCCCACCCGATGAGGGCGTGGTTGAGGCGCCAGAGGGTGCTGGGGGGGGCGAGGTCGAGCTTGAGTGCGGGAACGGCCATCAGAGGGCCTCCTGGGCCGGGATTTCGGGCTGGAGGATCCGGGTGGCGATCGAGCAGTCGGGCCACGTGGCGGCCCCCCACACCAGGACCTCCTGCGGCGAGCGGGAATCCCGCTGGAGGTAGGCGGAGGAGGGGAGCACCCGCTCCTGGATCCAGGCCTCCGCGGTGGCGGGCTCCGTCCACTGCCTCAGGAGGGCCAGGTTGCGCCCCCAGGAGGCCAGGGTGCCGGTGAAGGTGTCGGGACCGGCCGGACAAAGGGACAGCAGCATGCCGGGAACCTCACGGCTGGCGGCCAGTCGATTGTAGAGCCAGAGCCAGCGGGGGATGAGGCTGCGGATGGGCCGGCCCAGGGTGAGGGAGGCCTGCAGCCAGGCTTCCCGGGTCGTCTCGGCGATGCCGGCCAGGAGCCACGCGTTCTCTCCCAGGTCCAGGGCCTGCACGGACTGCGGGGCCTCCAGGGCCAGGCTCTGGTTGAACCGCCACTTGAAGAAGGCCTCCCGTGCCTCGGAACCCGCGGGGACCTCCACGATGTCCCGGATCAGCAGCGACGGGATCCAGGCGTCGTCCACCACCCAATGGGTGGGGCCGGGGGGAAGGCCCTCAAGCGCCATGACCAGCACATCCTGGGTGATGGGGCCCGACAGGTTCCGGGACTGGCCGCCGGCGTGGATGCGGTGGGGCTCCAGCCAGACCACGGATGCTGTTTTGGTCCCCAGGGTCATGGCGGTCATCTGCTAGGTCCCCCATGGGCAGGGTTTGCAATAGGGGGAATGGTTCCACGGTTCATCGGCAAGGGAACTCCGGCTCAGGCGAATCGACCCCCCATAGTATCGCCGGGGTTGGTGATTCCCAAGGGCGTGGACGGATTCCTGCCTTTTTTTCTACCAGTGGCGGTAGGCGATCCCGTTGGCGCCCTCCCCCGGGGCCAGGCTGTGGACGTCGAAGACGTCCCCGCCGCCCCAGGTGGCGCTGTCCGGATCGTCGGCCATGGAGCGAAGGCCCCACTCGGCCTTGCCGGTGAAGGGATCCGTGGGGATGCGGCGGAGGAGCCGGACCTTCTTCTCCTTGCCCGGCACCGTCACCCCCTCCACCAGGGCCTCCAGGGAGGCCGGGTAGCCGTCGTTGGCCGGCGGAGGGCCCTTGGCCGCGTTCTGGAGAGCGGCCGCCCTGTAGCCGTCGATGGCCGCGCGCAGCTCCAGGAGCGCCCGGCGGAGCTGCAGCTCCCGGTCCCGGCGCACCTTGTTCATGGCCAGGGGCAGGATGCCCGATGCGAACACGGCGAGCACCGTGGCCGCCAGGGCCATCTCCAGGAGGGTGAAGCCGCGGCGGGTCACGGAGCCGCCTCCGGCGCGGGGGGCTCGGGCCGTGCGGGGACGGGCTCGTCCCGCAGGCCGGACGGAAGGGGCCCGGGTTCGGGCCTTGGCGCGAAGGGCTTGATGGCGGTGGCGGTCTGGTCGGGGTCGAAGGGGGCGAAGTCCGATTCGCCCAGGTCGGGCTTGCGCACGATCACGGCGCGCAGGGTGAGGATCACGTCGGTGCGGCTCTTGTCCTTGCGGTTGTTCCCGAAGAGCCTGCCCAGGATGGGCAGGTCGGTGATGCCCCAGACGCCCTGCAGGCTCCGGGTCTCGTCCTCCTTCAGGAGTCCGCCGAAGATCGCCGTCTCGCCGTCCCGGAGCCGGGCCGAGGTCTTGATGATGCGCTGGCCCAGGTCGGGCCTGCCCTGGGCCGAACCGGCCTTGAGGGTCTTCACCGTGGACTCCAGGTCGATGGTGATGTCGCCGTTGAAATGGACGCGGGGCTTGACCTTGATCTGCACGCCCACGTCCTCGTAGCTGTACTGGGTCTGCGTGGTGAGGTTGCCCCCGAGGCTGGCCAGGGCGTTGGACGCCTGGGAACCCGCGGCGGCCGGGGCGCTGCCCAGGCCGCCCAGCTGGGACTGGGTGGTGCTCACCTTCTCCCCGATGTTCACCTCGCCGGTCTCACCCGAGACCACCCGCACGTTGGGGCTGGCCAGGAGCTTGCCCTGGCCGCTGGCCTTGAGGGCGTCCAGGGCCAGGGGCGCGAAGAGGAAGTTGAGGCTGGACTTCGTGATGCGCAGGCCGCCGGCGTTGGTGTTGAGGCCGCCGTTCATGGAGGAGGTGGTGGCGGCCAGGCGGTAGATGCCCGCGCCCGCGCCGGTATCCGCAAGGCTCAGGGTGGGCAGGAGGCCCACCTGCTCCTTGGCGGTCTCGCTCACCTCCACCAGCTCGAGATAGACGACGACCTCGGCCTTGGCCTTGTCCAGCTGGCTGACGATGCGCTGGGCGATGGGCAGGTCCGAGGCGCGGGCCTGCACGGTGAGGGCGTTGAGCCGCTTGTCCATGAACACGCGCATCTGGGGCATGATCGCGTTGAAGATCTGCCGGACGCTGTCCACCTCGGCGTTGGAGAGGAAAAAGGTCTGGATGAGCCTGTTCTCGAAATCGTTGAGGTTCTGGGGCGTCTTCCTGAACACCATGATGGTGTTGGGGTCGAGCACCTTGTAGAAGAGGTCGCTCTGGAGCATCAGGGTGTCCAGGACCTTCTGGAAGGGCATTCCCCGCAGGTCCAGGGAGACGCTCGGGTCCTGGGCGCTGGCGGAGCTGTGGAGGATGATGTTCACCCCCGAGGCCTTGCTCAGCTGCTGGAAGATCTCCTTCAGGCTGGTCTTGCGCGAGAAGTTCAGGTCCAGGCCCTCCAGGGACCGCGGATTGATGGGCAGGGCCGGCCGGGCCCCGGCGCGCTGACGGGCCTCCTCGATGCCGCCCTCCCTCTCCGCCTTCTCCCGCTTCCGCGCCTCGGCCTCCTCCAGGCGGTTCATCCAGTCCACGGCCACCGCGTTGGCGGGATCCAGCACCACGGCCGCGGCCACTTCCCGGCGCACCTCCTCCTCCCGGCCCTGCTTGCGGGCCTCCCGGGCCTTGACCAGGTGCGCCTCCGCGGCGAGGGGGGCCGTCCTGCGGAAGCCGATCCGGGCCCGGATGTTCCCGGGGTCCTTGGCGAGGATCGCCCGGAACTGCTCCAGGGCCTCCTCGTACCTGCCCTCGTCGAAGGTGGCCTGGGCCTTGTGGATGGCGCAGCCCAGGGCCAGCGTGAGCGCCAGGGCGGCCGCGAGGGCCAGGGGGAGGCGGTGGGGAGGGGTCGTCGGCATCATTTCCTTCCGGGAGGCTCAGAATTCGTTGGAGGGGACGCGGGCCGCCGGGCCCCGGGCCTCGATGGCGTCGATGCGGTGCCTGAGGTCGGCGAACCTCACGTTCTGGAATTCGGCTGTCGCGTCCGTGACCTTCACCAGGCGCCATCGGGGATCAAGGAGGCTGCCCTGGGCGAGGACCAGGGGCTCTTCGCCTTTCATGAAGGCCCCCAGGCGCCCGGATCCCGCCGTTCCCAGGTAGCCCAGGAAGCGGAGCTGGGGCTTGCCCGCGGCCTCCCGGGCCCGGTCCGCCGCGAGCTGCCGGGCCGCGAGCTCCTCCGGGGTGGGCGGAGGCGGAGGCTTTTCGGGCCTGGGCGGCGGCGGCGGAGGCGGGGGCGCCTCGAAGAGGAAGAGGTCCCGCGCCATCCGCGCGTCCGGGGGCAGCTCCCCGGCCTGGGCAAGGGCCGACAGGTCGGGCAGCTTCTGGAGCTCCCGGGCCTGGCGGTCGCCCAGGGGCGCCGCAGGGCGCCGCCCGGGACCGGCCGGCTTCGGGGCCTGGGCGGAGGGCCACAGGAGCCAGACCATGACGAACAGGGCCGCCAGGGCCGCCTGGACGCGCCGGTTGGTCTTGAGGTCCTGGAGCATGGAACCGGGGTCGGCGCCCTTGAGGTACGGTTTCATGGTTCCTCCTCCCCCGCGCCCGGGGCTCGCCGGAAGGCCCGAAGCGTCACCGTGAGGTGCGCGCCTTCCGGGGCCTCGTCCAGCTTGGCGCTCACCACCGCGAAGGGCAGCCTGCCGCCCTCCAGGTCCAGCATGAAGGCCTTGAGCTCGCTGAAGACTCCGAACACCGTGAACTCCACGTCCACCGCCTCCAGGAGGGCATCCCTGGCGCCCTCCCTGGCGGGGGCGCCGTACTTCACGAAGACGAGGTGGGCGCCGTGCCTGCCGGCCAGTTCGAAGAGGCGCCGGCTGAGCTTCCACTGGAGGTTGCCGACGGTCTCGGCGGGCATGGCGCCCAGGAGCTCGTCCATGACCTTCCGGTCGACCCTTATGCGCTCGGACTCGGCCTGGTACCCCTTGAGCTCATCCTCCTGGCGCTTCAGGGCCGCGGAGGCCTCCTTCGCGGCCTTCTCGCTGCTTTCGCGGCGCCTTGCGGCGCTGGGCAGCGCGAAGATGAAGATCCCCGCCCCCAGGAGCGCCATGGCTCCGCCGGCGACGGCCCTGAAGGTGCTCGAACGCAGCGTCGTGAGCACGGTCACCTCCGGGGCAGGGGGACGAAGGGGGGCGGCACGGAGTGGGCGGCGAGGGTGCACTCGAAGTCGACCCCGCCCCCCTGGCGCTCGCTTTCGCGTTCCAGGATCACCTGTTCGAAGAAGGCGTTTCCCCGGAGCGCCTCGACGAAGCCCACCTCGGCCTCCCGGGTCCTGGCCTCGCCCCTGACCTTCACCTGGACCTTCCGGTCCGCTCCCCGGGTGCGCTGCAGGGACCGCACCCGCACCCCCTCCACGAGGCTGCGCTCCAGCTCCGCGGTGAGCCGGGACCAGGGCAGGCTGCGCTCCAGGAGGATGCGTTCCGCCAGGCGCCACCGGGGCATCTCCCGGGCCACGTCCACGCCGCGCAGCTCGTCCAGGACCCGGCGCTTGGCCTCCTCGGATTGGCGGGTGCGGGTGCGGGTCTGCACCGCCTGCTGACCGGCCCGGGAGGCCTGCCGGTGGGCCCTCAGGGTGGCCCCGGCCGCTGCCGCCAGCACCAGGGCCCCCGCGGCCAGGAGGGCCCAGCCAATGGCGGCGTGGTTGAGCCGCCAGGGGGAACTGGGCGGGGCCAGGTCGAGCCGGAGGGCGGGGACGGCCATCAGAGGGCCTCCCGGTCCGGGAGGTCCGGGGGAAGGATGCGGCGGGGGATTCCCAAGCCGGGCCAGTCCGGGGCGCCCCACACCAGGAGCTCGTGGGGGCTCCGGGACTCCCGGTGGAGGTAGGCCGCCGAGGGCAGCACCCGCTCCTGGATCCACGCCCCGGGGGTGGCCGGGTCGGTCCACTGGCGCAGGAGGGCCAGGTGGCGGCCCCAGGCCGCGAGGGTGCCGGTGAAGGCGCCTTCCCGGGCCGGGCACAGGGACAGGAGCATCCCCGGCACCTCCCGGGATGGCGCGAGGCGGTTGTAGAGCCAGAGCCACCGGGGCAGGAGGCTCCGGATGGGCCGGCCGAGGGTCAGGGAGGCCTGGATCCAGGTTTCGCGGGTGGCCTCGGGGAGGCCCGCCAGGAGCCAGGCGTTGTCCCCCAGGGAGAGGGCCTGCACCGCCTGGGGGGCCTCCAGGGCCAGGCTCTGGCCGAAGCGCCACCGGAAGAACGCCTCCCGGGCCTCGATCCCGGCGGGGAGCTCCACGATGTCGCGCAGCAGGACCGAGGGGATCCAGGCGTCGTCCACCACCCACCGGGCCGGGCCCGGGGGGAGGTCCCCCAGGGCCATGACCAGGGTGTCCGCCGTCAAGGGACCCGAAATGGCCCGCTCCCGCCCTCCGGCGTGGACGCGATGCGGTTCCAGCCATACCATGGAAGCTTGTCCACCTCCCCGCCTCATGACACCCCTCTTTCCGAACAAATATAAGCCTTAAATAATTTGAGCCAGGGGAAACGTGAGCCGGTCAACATCGCTGGAATGGCCCTTGAAGATCGTTGGTATCGGAGAAGTGAATGGAGCGAACCGGCAGGTGGTTCCCGGGTTGAGAGGGTTCGATTGCGTTTAATTGCATTAGAAGTTAATGGATTCAAGTCCTTCGCCGACCCCCAGAAGCTCAGCTTCCCGGTGGGCATGACGGCGGTGGTGGGACCCAACGGATGTGGAAAATCCAACATCTCGGACGCCCTGGCCTGGGTCCTGGGCGAACAGCGGGCCACCCTGCTGCGCGGGGCCGAGATGGCGGACGTGATCTTCGCCGGCACCGGGCAGCGCAAGCCCATGGGCATGGCCGAGGTCAAGCTCACCCTGGAGATGCCCGACCCCGGCCACCCCGGTTCCGTGCGGGAGGTCGTCATCAGCCGCCGGCTCTACCGGGACACGGGCAGCGAATACCGCATCAACGGCCGGGAGTGCCGGCTCAAGGACGTGTCGGACCTGCTCATGGACACGGGCATGGGCACCCGGGCCTACTCCTTCATCCAGCAGGGCCAGATCGACCTCATCCTCTCCTCCAAGCCCAAGGACCGGCGTTCCCTCCTGGAGGAGGCCGCGGGCATCACCCGCTACAAGCTGCGCCGCACCGACGCCGAGCGCCGCCTGGAGGAGACCCGCGCCAACCTGCTCCGCCTGGACGACATCCTCTTCGAGCTCAACAAGCAGCAGGAGTCCCTCAAGCGCCAGGCCGCCAAGGCCCGGCGCGCCCAGGAGCTGGACGTCGCCATCAAGGCCACCCAGCGCATCCTGCTGGCCGGCAAGGCCTCGGAACTGGAGGAGGCCAAGGAGCGCATCCTGGAGAACCTGGACGCCCTGGAGCGGCGCATCGCCGCGCTGACGGCCCAGGCTTCGGAGAAGTCCTCGGAGGTGGAGGGCCTGCGCCTGGCCCTGGACGAGATGAACCACAGGCAGGACAAGCGCGCCCGGGCCGTCATGGGCCTGGACCAGCGCCTGGGCCTGCTGGACCAGGACCGCGGCTTCCAGGGGGAGCGCATCCAGGACTCGGAGCAGACCGCCGCCCTCCTCCAGGCGCGCCTGGACGAGCTCTCCGCGCGCTCGGGCGACACCGAGGCCGAGACGGCCCGGCTCCAGGAGGCCCTCAAGGCCGCCGAGACCGCGCTGGAGGCGCGGGACACGCTGGTGGCCGACGCCGAGGAGGCCGTGGCCCTGGCCGGGGGCGCCCTGCGCCACATCGAGGGCGAGCTCAAGGAGCTGCGGGCCCGGCGCGTGGAGGCCGAGCGGGAGGCCCTGGCCGCGCAGCGCCGGCGCCAGGCCGTGCACCAGGAGATCGCCCAGCGCTCGGGGCGCCTGGATTCGCTCAACCACGAGGAGGCCATCCGCGCCCCGCGCCTGGAGACCCTGGAGGCCGAGTCCCTGCGCCTGGGCCGCGAGGAGGAGGGCGCCGCCGGGCGCCTGGAGCAGATGGAGGAGGCCGTCCAGGTGCAGAGCCGCATCCGGCAGGAGACGGCCGAGGCCCACCGCGCCGCCGCCGCCGCCCTGCGCGAGGCCGAGGGCGCCCTGGAGGCCCAGGAGCTGCGCATGCGCCAGCTGGGCGACCTCCTGCGCGACGCCGCCGGCTCGGACGAGCAGCGCAAGGCGCTGGAGTGGCTGCGCGGCAGGGGGGTGCTGCCCACGGCCTTCGTGGACGCGGTCTCCGTGGACGACGAGCACCTGCCCGACCTGGAGCGCCTGCTGGGCGCCTGGATCCAGACCGTCGACCTGGGCGAGGCCCGCGGGGCCTGGGAGGCCCCGGGACAGCTCATCTTCAGCGCCGGCGGCCCCGCGGACCCCGTCCCGGCCCCGGAGGGCGCCTGGGCCCTGCGGGACGCCGTGAAGTGGCGCCCGGGCCGTCCCCGGCCCCTGGAGGGGCTCCTGAACCGCGCGTTCGCGTGCGAAGACGCCGCGCTGACGGAGCTGGCGAAGGCCCATCCGGACCTGGCCTTCGTGTCGCCCGCCCTGGTGAAACTGCCCTTCGGCCCGGTGCAGGGCGGCGTGGCCGCGCCCGCGGCCTCCCCCCTCAAGCTCCGCCACGAGTTCGAGGCCGCCAAGGCCGCCCGCGAGGAGGGGCTGGACCGGGTGGAGGCGCTGGAGTCCGCGGTGAAGACCGCCGACTACCGCATGCGGGAGGCCGCCGACCGCTTCAAGGAGATGGACGAGGACCACATGTCGGCCCGGCGCGTGCTGGAGGATCTCAAGGGCCGGCGGGCCTCGGCCTCCGCCCAGCTGCGGGAGATCAAGGAGGCCCAGGAGCGCGCCGACGCCCAGTGGGAGCAGCTGGAGGCGGAGATCGCCACCCTGCAGGCCCAGCTGCGCGACCTGGAGGCCCCGGCGGAAAACCCCGAGGAGGCCGAGCTCGTGGAGGCGGTGCACGCCGCCGAGGCCCGGCGCGCCGAGGCGCAGAAGGCCCTGGACGACCGGCGCGAGACGCTGGTGGAGGCCTCGCGCATGCGCGGATCCGCCTGGTCCGAGCGGGACGCCGTGCAGCGCCACCTGCAGCAGCTCCAGCGGGGCGTCTACGACCTGGAGGCCGAG
The DNA here is from genome assembly GCF_030846775.1 of Geothrix sp. 21YS21S-2. Lineage (NCBI taxonomy): Bacteria > Pseudomonadati > Acidobacteriota > Holophagae > Holophagales > Holophagaceae > Geothrix > Geothrix sp. 21YS21S-2. The sequence continues at coordinate 1,279,050 of NZ_CP132910.1, read as the reverse complement.
AAGGGCCGCGTGCAGGCCGATATCGCCGCGAGCTCCGAGAAGGCGGCCCAGGCCGCCGCGCGCCTGGAGGAGCTGGAGCTGGAGACGAACCGCCTCCTGGTCGAGCGCCAGGAGCTGGTGGAGGAGCAGAACGCCGCCCTGCCCGGCATCGAGAGCGCCCAGGAGTTCGTGCGGGTGCAGGAACGCAACGCGCGCGAGCTGGGCCAGGCCCTGGAGAACGCCCGCCAGCTGCACCAGGAGTCCCTGCTGCAGGGCGCGCAGGTGCAGGGGAGCATGGAGGCCATGTCCCGGGAGATCGAGCTGGCGCTGGGCTTCACGGTGCCCGACTTCCTGGCGTCCATCTCGGACGAGGAGAAGGAGGCCTGGGCCATGGGCGAGCTGGTGCACCAGACGCGCATGCAGGAGCTGCAGAGCAAGCGCCTGGACCTGGGCGGGGTGAACCCGCTGGCCATCCAGGAGCTGCAGGAGGCCGAGGACCGCCTGGCCTTCATGAACGAGCAGCGGCGCGACGTGACGGAGGCCATCGGCAACCTGGAGGCCACCATCCGCGAGATCAACGCCACCAGCGAGGAGCGCTTCCGCGAGGCGTTCGAGTTCATCAACACCCGGTTCCACGAGGTGTTCCGCGAGGCCTTCGGCGGCGGCGCGGCCACGCTCATCCTGCAGGATCCCAAGGACCTGCTGGAGTGCGGCATCGAGATCACCGCGCAGCCCCCCGGCAAGAGCGCCAAGGCCCTCACGCTGCTCAGCGGCGGGGAGAAGGCGCTGACCGCCATCTCGCTCCTGTTCGCCATCTTCCACTACAAGCCCAGCCCCTTCTGCGTGCTGGACGAAGTGGACGCGCCGCTGGACGAGGCCAACGTGGGGCGCTTCGCGGCGATGGTGCAGCGCATGAAGGAAGGCACCCAGTTCATCGTCATCACGCACCAGAAGCCGACCATGATCGCGGCGGACACGTTGTACGGCGTGACCATGGAGGAGATGGGCGTATCGAGGCTCGTGAGCGTGCAGCTGCGGGAGGCGGCGCAGCTGGTTTGAAACGGTCATGGGAATGTCATGAACTGTTTGGAGAGGGTTCGGGTTGTCAACGCGAAAGAAACCTGAAAGTGTGGAAAACTAATTGATGTTTGATTTATTCAAACCTGCGAATCCTTAATATCTATTCGTTGATAACACTTGACATAACCATGGAACCCCCAAGGTTGGACTTACCCGGTTCCCGATGACCTGGACTGGATTCCTTGGGCTCCAGGCCGGAAATCCACAAGGTTTTCCACAAGGCGCCTGGGCACCCCCCGTGTGACCGTTTCGTAAACGCGCGGAAACACGATTGTTGCGGGGTCCATGGAGTCCTTTTTGTGCCCTTTTTTCCAGGGTGCTGCAATTCCCTGCATTTTTCGCCTTGACGGGTCCCCGGGCGCGGGAAGGGCCGCCCCGGTTACAGTCAATACATGGCCAAGGTTTCCTCCCACTACGAATGCACCGCCTGCGGCGCCCGGTTCCCCCAGCCCATGGGCAAGTGCGGGGCCTGCGGGAGTTTTGGAACCATCGAGGAGGTCCGGGGCAGCCTGAGGAAGGATCTCTCCCGGGCCCGCAGCGCCTTTTCCCAGAGCAGCTACCAGGACCCCGTGTCCCTGCTGTCCGTGGAGATCAGCGAGACCTCCCGCGCCGCCACGGGCCTTCCGGAACTGGACCGCGTGCTGGGCGGCGGCGTGGTGCCCGGGATGGTGGTGCTCCTGGGGGGCGAGCCCGGCATCGGCAAGTCCACGCTCGTCCTCCAGTGGGCCGCCACCTGCGGCGGGGACGTGCTCTACGCCAGCGGCGAGGAGAGCGAGCGCCAGATCAAGCTGCGCGCCCAGCGCCTGGGCGCCGAGAGCCCCGGCATCCACCTCTTCGCGGAGACCGACGTGCGCAGGATCCTGGAAGCCGCGGACCGCATGAAGCCCGCGCTGCTCCTGGTGGACTCCATCCAGACGCTCTTCGATCCGGAGTTCGAGTCCTCCGCGGGCTCGGTGAGCCAGGTGCGGGGCTGCGCCACGCTCCTGGCCCGCTGGGCCAAGACCACCGGCACGCCGCTCGTGCTGGTGGGCCACGTCACCAAGGACGGGACCCTCGCCGGTCCCAAGGTGCTCGAGCACCTCGTGGACACGGTGCTGGCCTTCGAGGGGGACCGCCACCACCACCACCGCCTCCTGCGCGCCCTCAAGAACCGCTTCGGCGCGGCCTTCGAGCTCGGCGTCTTCGCCATGACCGAGCGCGGCCTGGTGCCCGCCGAGGGCAACCCCTTCTGGCTCGACGCCGAGCCCAGGCCGGGCTGCGCGGCCACCGTGGTGCTCTCGGGCACGCGCCCGGTGATCGTGGAGATCCAGGCCCTGGTGGCTTCCGCGGGCCTGGGCATCCCGAGGCGCACCGCGCTGGGCATCGACGGCCAGCGCCTCTCCATGCTCTGCGCCGTGGCCGAGCGCCGCGGCGGCGTGCAGCTCCACGACCGGGACGTCTACCTGAACGTGGCCGGGGGCCTGGAAGTGGAGGACCCCGCCGCGGACCTGGCCGTCATCGCCGCGCTCACCAGCAGCGCGACGGGAAGGGTGCTCACGCCCAGGTGCCTGTTCCTGGGCGAGGTGGGGCTCACCGGCGAAGTGCGGCCGGTGTCCCAGCTGCCCCTGCGCCTGCAGGAGGGCGCCCGCCTGGGCTTCCAGAGCGCCGCGGTGCCGCGCATGGGACTGGACCTCGCCCTTTCCTCCCCCTTGGAACTCTTTCCGGAGCTGGGGATGGAGCGCCTGAAGGGCAAGGCCTGGCTGCTGGGCAGGACCGAAGGGCAGGACTAGGGTGCGCAAGATCACGTACCTCGCCTGAGGGGCCCCGCTTCCCGGGGCGGCCTCGGCCACAGCGGTTAGAATCCAGGGCAGTGAGGGATTCCCATGCGCTCAATGACCGCCTACGCCGAGACCGTCCTTCCCCTGGAACGGGGGGCGCTGCGCCTCACCGTGCGCTCGGTGAACCACAAGGCCCTGGACATCTCCCTGCGCATCCACCCCTCCTTCTTTCCCCTGGAGGCCGGCATCCGGGCCCGCGTGCGGGAGGCGGCCCTGAGGGGCAAGGTGGACCTGGCGGTGGAGGTGCAGGACGAGCCCTCCCTGGAGCCCCAGATCAACCGCTCGCTGCTGCGGTCCATGGCCAAGACCTGGCAGGAGGACGCCGAGTGGCTCAACCTGCCGCCCTTGTCCGCCGAGGCGTTCTTCCGGCTGCCGGGCGCCTGGCTGCCCCCCTCCGCCGACCTGGCGGAGCGGCTGGAGGGTTCCATCCTGGAAGCCCTGGACACGCTGCTGAAGCTCTGGAATGAAGGGCGGGAGAAGGAAGGCGAGCGCCTCCTGCCCGCCTTCCAGGACGGCGCGGCCCGCCTGGAGGCCCTCTGCGCCGCCTTGCAGGCCGAGAGCGAGGCCCAGGCCCGGGAACTGCCGGAACTCTACCGCAAGCGCCTGGAGCAAGTGCTGGAGGACGCCCGTCTGTCGGGTCAGCTACCGGCCGAGCGGATCATCGCCGAGGCGGGCGCCCTGGCGGTCCGGGAGGATGTGCGGGAGGAGCTCGTTCGCCTGGCCTCCCACCTGGAGGATTTCCGGGAGCGGCTGCGCAAGGGCAACCTGGGCGGCAAGGCCCTGGACGTTTGGAGCCAGGAGGTGCTCAGGGAACTCAACACCTGCGGCTCCAAGTGCAAGCGCCTGGCCATGACCCGGGCGGTCATGGAGGCCAAGGGCGTCCTGGATCAGATCCGGGAGCAGGGGGCGAACCTGGAGTAGGGGGCTAAAGATTTTTTTCATCCTCACCCATCCCCGTCCATCCCCGTTCATGCCCGGCTAATTAAACGCTGAATTTGCCGGCGATGAACGGGGATGGACGGGGAGTGCGCCAGGCCAAGCCTGGGCGAGGAGGATGGATGACCTAAGACAGACTGAAACCTCGCAATGGAGCCCAGCGGGGAGGCAGCAAGCCCCGCCCGGCAAAGCTGGCCAGCAGCCGGAACCGAGTCTTGCGTGGGGAAGGGCGACCGACCTCGTGAAGCGTAGACAGGGAGTGCATGGGCCGTGTGATGGAGCCCCGAAAGCATCCAACCGTGGGAGTCGACGCCGTTCTCCGATCGGAAGACAGCACCCGAAGGTCGCAAGGGCCTGACCGTAGGGTCCCACCGGGGTCATAGAGCAGGGCACGTGCACAGGGGTTCCCCAGGAACCTGGGAGATCCAGCCATCTCCGCCAACAACCCAGTGGTGAGGGAAGCCACGTAAAACGAACCCAGGCTCGCCGGGGGGTGCCGCCCCCGGCGGGAGCGAACAGCCGGCACAGGGCGGTACCGCAAACTGAAGGAAACGAAGGAGCGCGGGAGGGGTGGCCGGAAGTCGGAGCAGCTCATAGTAGCGATGATCGCGGGGAACCGGGCCGCCGGGACCCGCTGGAGCCAAGGAGCTGCCGGATCACGGAACCGTTGAAGGGAAAGATAATGGGTGCAATGACATCCAACAGCGTCTCCACGAAACAACAACGGATCGCAGAACTGGCCAGGATCCACCCGGAGGTGGCTTTCACCTCCTTGGCCTACCACATGGACCTGGACTGGATGAAGGAAGCCTTCGGGCGCACCCGCAAGGATGGGGCGACCGGGGTGGACGGCGTGACGGGCAAGGAATACGGGGAAAACCTGGAGTCCAACCTCCAGAGCCTCCTGAACCGGGCTAAGAACGGCGACACCTACAAGGCCCCTCCAGTCCGGAGAACCTACATCCCGAAAGGGGATGGCAGCCAACGCCCCCTGGGCATTCCCGCCTTCGAAGACAAGGTCCTGCAAAGGGCCGTGGTGATGGTGATGGAACCGCTCTATGAGCAGGACTTCCTGGACTGCTCCTACGGGTTCAGGCCCGGGCGCTCCGCGCACATGGCGCTGGAGGCGATTTGGCAGGGGTTGATGGACATGGGGGGAGGCTGGGTGCTTGACGTGGATATCCGTAAGTATTTCGATACTTTGGACCACGGGAAGCTGCGGGAAATCCTTGACCTGCGGATGAAGGACGGCGTTCTGAGGCGCCTGATCGGCAAATGGCTCAACGCGGGCGTGCTGGAGAAAGGATGCATCACGCACCCGGAAACCGGCTCGCCCCAGGGCGGGGTGGTCAGTCCGATGCTCGCCAACATCTACCTCCACGAGGTGCTGGACGTGTGGTTTGAAAGGGAGGTCAAGCCCCGACTCCGGGGTCGGGCCTTCCTGGTGCGCTACGCGGACGACTTCGTGATGGGCTTTGCCCAGGAGGAGGATGCCAAGCGGGTTATGGAAGTCCTGCCCAAGCGGTTCGAGCGGTATGGCCTGACGATCCACCCGGATAAGACCCGGCTGGTGGAGTTCTGGAAGCCGAGGGAGCCCAGGGACCCCAATGGGGGACCAGGCCACTTCGACTTCCTGGGATTCACCCACTACTGGGCCACGGCCAAGAACGGCCGGTGGGTGGTGAAGCGGAAGACCGCGAAGAGCCGGATGAGTCGGGCGCTCACGAAGATCGGGGAGTGGATGGCCAAACACCGCCACCTCCCGGTGCGCGAGCAATGGCGGACGATCAACCAGAAACTGGTCGGTCACTTCAGGTATTACGGGATCACGGGGAACTCCAGGGCCCTGGCGCACTTCCGCTATGAAGTTGGGCGAAGGTGGCGTGGATGGCTCAACCGGAGGTCCCAGCGGGCCCGCATGACCTGGGATCGCATGAACAAGCTTCTGGCTCGGTTCCCACTGGCCCCAGCCATCAGTTACGCATCGAAACTACGTCCTCAGCGACCGTGACGAGGAGCCGGATGCGGTAGTCCCGCACGTCCGGATCTGAGGGGGGCCGGGGGCGCAAGCTCCCCGGCCTACCCGACTATAAAGGGGATAAAGGAAAATGAGAATTTCAGCCCTGTTCACAGGTTTTCCGGAACGTCCACCAGAATGGGCTCCTCGATGCGGCCCAGGCGGCTCAAGTGGCGCAGGCGCTCCAGTTGGATCATGGAGAGGCGGGTCCCGGCGGGGATGAGGATCATGCCGTCGGGGTTGAGCACGTCGGCCATGAGGAGCATGCCGGGGGCCAGGCTCTCGATGTCCAGCAGGCGGTGGGTGGCCTCGGGCTCGGCGGCGGGGTCCGCGCCCAGCACCTGGCCCAGGGCGGCCAGCACGGCCGGGTCGTAGGCGCCCTTCCGCAGGCGCAGCTGCTCGAAGACGACGCTGCGGGAGTGCCGCTGGCGCAGGCCCTCCACGAAGTCGGTGGCCACGCGCAGGATCCGGGACTCCAGGGGGAGGGCGTCCTCCCGGGTGCCGTCCATGGGGTAGCCCTCGCCATCGAAGTCCTTGGCCGAATAGAGGATGATCCGGGAGACGGACTTGAGCCTGGGGATGTTGGCCACCATGCGCGCGCCCACCTCGGGCACGGTGCGGAAGGCCTCCTGCTCCTGGATGGTGAGGCGCTCCCCCCGCGCCACCTTGGCCTGGATGTCCACGGGGATGGCCAGCCGGCCGATGGGGGCCAGCAGGGCCGCCAGGCCCAGGTCCCAGGGGTTCCGGATGCCCATGCGGCCGGCCATCTTCATGGCGTATTCGCGCAGGAGCTGGCTGCGGCCGAAGATCTTGGCGTCGAAGACGGAGAGCAGGTCCACCAGGGTCTGGACGCTGCCCGTGAGGGTCTGTTCCAGGAGGATCCGTTCGCCCGTGACCAGGTCGTACTGGCGGATGCCGGCCTCCAGCACCTCCGCCAGGTTCTCCTCGTCGCAGGGCTTGTTCAGGAACCGGAACACATGGCCCTTGTTCACGGCCTCCATGGCGGTCTCCAGGTCGGCCTGGCCGGTGAGCATGATGCGGGAGGTGTCGGGGGAGATGCGCTTGACCTCGGCGAGGAACTCCACGCCGTCCATGCCCGGCATGCGCATGTCGGCCACCACCGCCGCGAAGGGCAGGGAGGTGCGGATGAGCTCCAGGCCCTCGTCCCCGGAGGCGGCGGCGTGGAAGTCGAACCGCTTGCGGTAGGCCCGGCCGAAGGCGGCGGTGAGGAGGGGATCGTCGTCCACGAAGAGGATTCTGGCGAGCATGGGGACTCCGGAGGTCATTCGGGGAGCGGGGTGGTCAGGAAGGTCTTCCACCGCCCGGGGCGGTGGGGGTCGCCGTAGGCCAGGATCCGTTCATCGGAGCGTCCGTCCTGGAAGAGGTCCGCCGCGCCCTCCAGGAAGCCGTCGGCGGCGTAGAGCGCCAGTCCGGAAGGGAAGCTGCCGGAGGGAAGCGAGGGGGCGTGGTGCTCCCGGATGCGCTGGCAGAACTCCTGGGGCAGGCCCCACAGGCTCAGCACCTGGGCGCCCACGTGGGGGTGGTCGGTGCCGTAAAGCTGGCGCTCGGCGGCCACCAGGCCCTGGGCGGGGGCCTCGGCGACCCGGCGGTAGTCCGCGTCCGGGTCCAGGGCCAGGATCACCCGGCCGATGTCGTGGAGGAGGCCCAGGGAATAGGCGTCCTCCATGACGGCGGGGCGCTGCCCCTCCCCGGCGGCGATGGCCCGCGCGCCATTGGCCACGCCCTGGGAGTGGCGCCACAGGGCGCTCATGTCCAGTCCGGCGGGTTCGAGCGCCTGGAGGGCCTCCATGGCGCCCCGCACCAGGACCACGGTCTTCACCGTCTCCAGGCCCAGCATGCTGATGGCCTGCCCCAGGTCCGTGACCTTGCGCTCCAGGGAGAAGTAGGCCGAGTTCACCAGCTTGAGCAGCTTGGAGGCGATCCCCAGGTCCGACTGCACCAGGGCCACCAGGGCCGGCATGGAGGGATCCTCGCCCGACAGCAGGGTGCGGATCCGGCCGTAGATGACGGGCAGGCTGGGGATGGCCTTGAGGCCCGAGACGAATTTCCGGGCCTTCTCGTCCAGGCCGCCGGTCTCGCCCAGCACCAGCTCCTCCAGGACGCCCACCAGGATCTCCGGGTCCAGGGGCTTGGCCAGGAAGCGGTGGAAGTGGCCCTCGGCGGCCTCCATGAGGTCCACCCGGGGCTGGCCGGAAAGGACGACCCGCAGGGTGGAGGGGCTGGAGCCGTGCACGTCGCGCAGGAGGGCCGCGCCGTCCATGCCGGGCATGAGGAGCTCGGTCACCACGATGTCGAAGTTTTCCCGCCCCAGGAGGGCCAGGGCCTCCTCCCCGGAGCCGGCCAGGGCCACGTGCCACGCGGGCCGCTCCATGCGCATGGAGCGCCGGAAGGCCTCCAGGAGCATGGGCTCGTCGTCCACCAGCAGGATCCGCATCAGGCCTCCCTAGGCAATTGGATGACGAAGGTGGTCCCCACGCCGGGCTCCGTCTCGAAAAAGATCTTCCCCCCGTGGAGGTTGACGATGTTCTGGTAGCAGATGGTCAGGCCCTGGCCCGTGCCCTTGCCGACCCCCTTGGTCGTGAAGAAGGGTTCGAAGACCTTGGCCTGGACCTCCGGGGGGATGCCGGTGCCCGTGTCCCGCACCCGGATCTCCACGAGGCCCTCCCGGCTCCGGGTGGAGACGGTGATGGTCCCCATCCCCCCCCGGGCGCCGATGGCGTGGGCGGCGTTCACGATGAGGTTGAGGAACACCTGGCTGAGCTCGGCGGCGTGCCCGCGCACGGCGGGAAGCCCCTCCTCCAGATCCAGGTCCAGGGTCGCCACGTACTTCCATTCGTTGGCCGCGATGGTGGCGGCACTTCCGGCCAGGCGGTTCACGTCCAGGAGGGTGGGGTCCTTGGCCCCCGGATGGGTGAATTCCTTCATGGCCCGGACGATGCGGGCCACGCGCTGAACCCCGTCCAGGGAGTCCTGGAGCACCTTGGGGAGCTCCGCGCACAGGTAGGCGAGGTCGGCGTCCTCCTCCGCCGCCTTCAGCCGCGGGCTGGGACCCAGCTCCTCCCGGTAGAGGTCCAGGAGGCCGGTGAGCTGGATGAAGGCCTTCTTCAGGAGGGTCAGGTTGAGGTTCACGAACTGGATGGGGGTGTTGATCTCGTGGGCGATGCCCGAGGCCAGCTGGCCCACGGACTCCAGCTTCTGGGCGTGCCGGAGGCTGACCTCCAGGGCGGCGCGCTCCTGTTCGGCGAGCCTGCGCTCGGTCACGTCCCGGGCCACCACCAGGCCCTGGTGGCCGTCCGCGTCCCCGAACCGCGCCGCCCGGGCCTCCAGCACCCGGTAGGAGCCGTCCCGGTGGCGCAGGCGGAACTCCAGGACCGGGAGGGTCCCCCGGGCGATCAGGTCCTTCAGGGCGCCGGCCACGCCCGGGAGGTCCTCGGGGTGGACCGCCTCCTCCAGGAAGGGGTAGCGCTCACCGGGGCCGTAGCCCAGGACCCGCGCATAGGAAGGGCTGGTGAACGTCCTTCGCCCCTGGTCGTCCACGATGGCCAGGATATCCATCATGTTCTCGGAGATCGCCTGGAAGAGCTCCTCGCTCCGGCGCAGCCGGCGCTCGGTGGCCATGCGCTCCCGGGAGTAGCGCGCCACCCGCAGGAGGGTGGGGGCGTCCCAGGCGCCCTTCACGAAGTGGTCCTGGGCCCCGTTGCGCAGGCACTCCATGGCCAGGTCCTCGTCGGTGTCGGCCGTCATCACCACCACGGAGGCCGACGGATTGGCCCGGCGCACCCGCCGGAGGGTCTCCAGGCCCCGGGAATCGGGGAGGTTCAGGTCCAGGAGCACCAGGTCCAGGCCCGGGGCGGCCAGCATCGGGAGCGCCGAGGCCAGGTCCGCGGCCGTCAGGCACTCGCTGCCGGGCTCCCGGGTGCGGAAGAGGTGGGCCACCAGGGCCAGCCATGCGCGGTCGTCCTCGATGACGAGGATCCTGGAGGCTGGGGGTTCCGGCTGCATGGAGACTCCATCGGCCGGAAAGGGCCGGGGGATTAACTTGCCTCCGGCTTCAGCGACCTTTGCATCAACCGGTTGACGGATTCCCTGGGATCGGCGCCCTCGAGCAGGCGCACCACCTCCTGGGTGATGGGCAGCTCCACGCCCAGGCTCCGGGCGAGGCCGAGGGCGGCCTCGGCGGTGAAGGCGCCCTCCACCACCTGGTTGCCCAGGGAGGCCGCCGCGGCCTCGGGGGTCATGCCCTTGCCCACCAGGGCCCCGAAGGTGCGGTTGCGGCTCTGGGGGCCGGTGGCGGTGAGCACCAGGTCGCCCAGGCCCGCCAGGCCCATGAGGGTGTCCCGGGTGCCCCCCAGGGCCTCCACCAGGCGGCTCATCTCGGCCAGGCCCCGGGTGATCAGGGCGGCGCGGGCGTTGTTGCCCAGGCCCAGGGACTCCACCAGGCCCGCGGCGATGGCCAGGACGTTCTTGAAGGCGCCGCACAGCTCCACGCCGGCCACGTCCCGGCTAAGGTAGACGCGCAGGGCCGGCGTGGCCAGGAGGGCCTGCAGCTCCGCGGCGCGGTCGTCGGGGATGGCCGCCGGCAGCGCCAGGACGATGGCGGAGGGCTGGGCCCGGCTCACCTCGTCGGCGAAGGTCGGCCCGCTGAAGACCCCCACCGGAACGCCCAGGATGCCCTCCAGGGTCTCGGAGACGCGCTTGAAGCTGCCCTGCAGGATGCCCTTGCTCACCGACACCAGGAGCTCGGGGCGGGAGGCCGTGCGGGAGGCCAGGTCCGTCCACACCTTGGGGTTCACCTGGGTGGGCAGGGCGGTCACCCAGAGTCCCGCCCGGAAGCCGTCCTCGGGGTCGAGGATGGGGCGGACGCCCTGGGGGATCTCCACGTCGGCCAGGGACGGGTGGCGCCGGGTGGTGGCGAGGGCGGTGACCAGGGAGGGGGGGTGGCCCCACAGGTCCACCCGGGCCCCCTGGCGGGCCCAGGCGATGGCCAGGGCGGTGCCCCAGGCGCCGGAACCGAAAATCGTGATATCGGGTTTCTTAGACATTCCTGCCGGCTCCCCAGAACTTCGACTCCGTGCCCTGCACAAGCCGGTTGATGTTGGCGGCGTGCTTGCGGATGACCAGGCCCACCAGGAGCGCCCAGGCCAGGATCGGCCACTGGGCCATGCCCTCCTGCACCGGGAGCCGCGCCCAGGCCCCCATGAAGCCCATGGCGGTGAGCAGGAGCACCAGGGCGGCCACGACGCTGCCCAGGCTCACGTAGCGGAAGACGAGCAGGCACAGCACGAAGGCGCCCAGGGCCGGCACGACCATGGGCGCGTGGTAGGCCAGCACGCACCCCAGGGCGGTGGCGACGCCCTTGCCGCCCTGGAACTTCAGCCAGGGCGTGAACACGTGGCCGAGCACGGCCGCAAGGGCCACGAAGGCCATGAATTCCGGGGCGAAGCCGAATTTCTTCGCGAGGAGGACCGGCAGGAACCCCTTGGCCGCGTCCAGCAGCAGGGTGGCGATGCCCAGGGCCTTGCCCCCGGCCCGCATGACGTTGGTGGCGCCGATGTTGCCCGAGCCCTGGGCGCGCACGTCGCCCTTGCCCGCGAGCTTGACCAGCAGGAGGCCGAAGGGGATGCTCCCGGCCAGGAAGGCTCCGAGGCACCAGATCAGGTAGAGTTTGATGGCAGGCATGGTCATCCCAGCAGGGTACCCGATCCGGGCCGGATTCGGGATAGCATGGCCCCGTGGGGAGGTCGCCATGCGCGCAGTCCATGCCCTGATCTGTCTTCCCGTCCTCCTTGCGCCGGGCTGCGGCGGCGGGTCCTCCCCTGCCGCTCCGGCGGCGCTCGCGGTCCAGCCGGCCGCCGTGACCGTGCTGACCGGCAGCACCGTGGCGTTCTCCGCCTCGCTGGGCGGGGTCTCCGGAGTGGCCGTCACCTGGAGCGTGGTCGAGGCCGCCTCAGGGACCATCTCCGCCGCCGGCGTCTACACGGCCCCCCTGGCGCCCGTGACCTGCCACGTGCAGGCGGCCCTCGCCTCCGACCCGTCCCGCACGGCCCGGGCGGCGGTCACCGTGGTGCCGGCGGCGCCGCCGGGAACGCCCGACCTGGGGCTTGGCGCGTCCCTCAACGGCTGGCTGCCGTTCCCCGCGGACAGCCCCTGGAACCAGGACGTCTCGGGCCTGCCCGCGGACCCGGCCTCCGCCGCCATCATCGCCTTCGTGGGCGCGGGCGCCGGACTCCACGCGGACTTCGGCTCGGGCACGTACGACGGCGCGCCCATCGGCATCCCCTACGCCGTGGTGGCCGCCACCCAGCCCCGGGTGGCCGTGGCCTACCAGGCCTACGGCGACGAGAGCGACCCCGGCCCCATGCCCATCCCCGTGCCGCCCCCCTTCGAGGGCGCCGATCCCACGGGCACCTCCGGCGACCGCCACGTCATCGTGCTGGACCGGGACAACAACTTCATCTACGAGCTCTACGGCTCCCAGCTGCAGACCGGCGGCTCCTGGAAGGCCGACAGCGGCGCCATCTGGGACGCCACCTCCAACGCCCTGCGCCCCTGGGGCTGGACCAGCGCCGACGCCGCCGGGCTCCCGCTCTTCCCGGGCCTGGCCAAGTACGGCGAGGTGGCCTCGGACAACCTCCGCCACGCGCTGCGCCTTACCGTGCCCACGACCCGCAGGGCCTTCGTGGCCCCCGCCACCCACTGGGCCTCCTCCAACACCAGCGCCAGCGCCCCGCCGATGGGCGCCCGCATCCGCCTCAAGGCCGGCAAGGACATCTCCGGCTTCCCGCCCCAGTCCCGGGTGATCCTGCAGGCCCTGAAGACCTACGGCATGATCCTGGCCGACAACGGCTCCGCGTGGTTCATCTCCGGCAGCCCCGACCCCCGCTGGGACAACGCCGACCTCCACGCCCTGGGAGGCATCACCGGCGCGGACCTGGAGGTGGTGCAGATGGACACGGTCCACACCACCGTGCCCACCGGCGCGGCCCCCGTGATCCAGGCCTTCGCCGCCTCCCCGTCGACCGTGGCGGCCGGGGCCAGCGTCACCCTGTCCTGGACCGCCACCGGCGCGACCCGGTTCTTCCTGACCCCCGAACCGGGCCCCGCGAGGGGCACCAGCGCCGTCGTGAAGCCCGCCGCCACCACGACCTACACCCTCCTGGCGGAGGGTCCCTACGGCAGCGCCACGCGGACGGCGACGGTGACCGTCAACTGATTCAGGCCCTCCGGACCTTGCGCACCGCCTCCTCCAGATCCACCGTCCGGAACGGCTTCTGCACGAACAGCGCCGGTGCCGTCCCCGGCGGGGGCGTGGCCACGTCCCTGGCCGAGAAGCCGCTGAGGAGGATCACGGGCACCTGGGGGTCCAGGGCGCGGATGGCCCGGAAGGCCTCGTTGCCGTCCATGCGGGGCATGGTGATGTCCAGGAGGACCACGTCGACGCGGCCCCGGTGCAGGGTGAACAGCTCCAGGGCCTCCTGGCCGTCGGCGGCGGCCAGGACCTCCATGCCGCGGTGCTCCAGGAAGTCCGCCACGATGCTGCGGACCATGGGCTCGTCGTCGGCCACCAGGGCGAGGCCCGTGAGGGGGGTCGCGCCCGCGGCCGCGGAGGCGCCGGAGAGGTCCCGGCCGGGGGCGGGGCCGGCGGAGGGGAACAGGATCTCGAAGCGGGAGCCCTGCCCGGGCGCGCTGGTGATGTAGATGCCGGCCTTGTGGCCCCGGAGGATCCCCAGCAGCGCCGAAAGGCCCAGGCCGCGCCCGGTGGCCTTGGTGGTGTAGAAGGGGTCGAAGATGCGCTTGCGGGTCTCCGCGTCCATGCCGCAGCCGGTGTCGGAGACCAGGAGCATGGCGTAGGTGCCGGGCTCGAGGCCCTGGCCCGGGAAGCGCGCCTCCAGGAAGGCCCGGTCGGCAACCAGCAGGCGGGTCTCGATGGCGATGGAGCCGGTGCGGTCGGCGATGGCGTCGGAGGCGTTGGTGACCAGGTTCATGACCACCTGCTGGACCTGCACCGCGTCGGCCATGATCATGGGGAGGCCGGGCTCCAGGTGGAACTCGAGGTCGGCCTTCTTGGCGATGGAGACGGAGAGGAGCTCGGTCATCTCCATCACCATGAGGTTGAGGTCCAGGAGGTCCACCTTCAGGCTGCCCCGGCCCGAATAGGCCAGCATCTGGTGGGCCAGCTCCGCGGCCCGCAGCACCGAGGCCTCGGCGCGCCTGAGCATGGGCGCGGCCACGGAGTCCGGCTCGATCAGGTCCTGCGCCATGTTCACGTGGCCCAGGATGGCCGTGAGGAAGTTGTTGAAGTCATGGGCGATGCCCCCGGCCAGGACCCCCAGGCTCTCCAGCTTCTGCTTGGTGCGAGCGATCTCCTCGGCGCGGGTGCGCTCGGTGATGTCCCGGATGGAGAGGACCACGCAGGCCTTCCCGTCCAGGGGCTGGCCCATGCGCAGGATGCGGCCCTCGAAATCGCACCGGCCCTCGGGGGTGGACAGCTCGAAGACGGCGGTCTGCAGGCGGTGCGTGTCCAGGGCCTTGCGCACGGCGCCCAGGAGGCTGTCGGCGGCGTCCCGGGGCAGGACCTGGGGGATGGTGGCGCCCAGGAGCGCCGCGGGGGCCGCGCCCAGGACCCTGGGATGCTGGCCGTAGATGCGCAGGAAGCGCCCGTCCTCGTCCAGCACGGCCATGGGGTCGGGCACGGCCAGCGCCATGGCCTCGGTGCGGGATTCCTCCTCCCGCAGCTGCCCGGTCATGTGCAGGGCCATGAGGCGGGCCCGCTGGCCGGTCTGGACCAGGGACGTCATGAGGCCCCAGAGGAGGAGGGTGATCAGGCAGCCGCAGGCGCCGATGCCCACCGGCAGGGACCACTCGGCGGTGCCGGCGAATTCGGGGCGCGCCCGGAATTCGAAGTTCCAGATGCGGCCGAAGACCTCCACGGTGCGCTCCAGCTTGCGTCCCTCCGCCAGGGGCGCGCCGTAGAGCTGCCGGGCCGGACCCGGGTCCCCCCAGGGGCCGGCGTCCGTGATCGCCACGTCCAGCTTCCGGAGGGTCTCCTTGCCCAGGGCCTCGGCGATGAGGTCCTGCACCCGGAAGGCCCCGTTGATGCAGCCCAGGAATGTGCTCCTGCGCTCCTCCAGGGTGGCCGGGGCGCCGTGGTACAGCGGCAGCCGCATGAGGAGGCCCGGATCCGGACCGTCATACTGGAGCACCTTCATGGGACCGGTGAGCACGAGGGCTCCGGTGTCCCGGGCGCGGTCGATGTCGAGGCCCTGGCCGGGGATGGTGCGGGTGTCCCGCCCGATGGAGGTCCGGTTGGACTCCCGCGGTTCCGCGAAGAGGAGCACGAAGTACCTGGGGCGCACGCCCGGCGGGTGGATGGCGAAGGCGGGGTCGCCCATCTCCCTGCGCAGGTCCCGCTCGGCACGGTCCCGGTCGGCTCCCGGGATATCCACGCCGTAGCTCACGGACAGGAGCCCCGGATGGTGGGTCCTGAGGTCGAGGGAGGCGAAGTACTGGTGGAAACGGTCCCGGTTGAGGCCCAGCGCCGCGGTGGAGTGGCCCCGGAAGCCCATGAGGATGTCGCGGTAGGCCTGGATGGTGTAGTGGAGGTTCTCCTGGGCGATGACGGCTTCCTGCTCGACGCGCGCGCGGGTCGCCTTCACCTGGAACCGCCGCGCCGCCAGGGCCCCCACCAGGGACGCGGCGAGGCCCAGGACGAGGACGAGGGTGACGATGCGGGGATTGCGCAGGATGACGCGCTGGTTGAGGGGATTCACGGGCACCCCTCCAGGGTGGAGTTGGACTACCAGGATACTAGTCCCTTTTTTCCAGGATCGTCCTGCGAAGGTAGTCCAGCGCCCAGGAGGCTCCCCGCGCCTGCATCTCCATGCGGGTCCCGAACATCGTGAAGGCCTTGTAGAAGGTCCCGTCCGGGCCCGCGGCGGCGACCAGGCAGGTGCCTACGGGCGCCGGACCGTCCTTGTCCTCGGTGGGACCCGCGTTGCCGGTGACGGCCAGGCCCCAGGTGGTCCCCAGGCGCGCGCGGATGCCCTCCGCAAGGGCCCGGGTGACGGGTTCGCTGACGGTGCCCGCGGCGCGGATGAAGGCCGGGTCCAGGCCCGCCAGGGCGGCCTTGGCGGCCACGGAATAGACCACGCCGCCGCCCTGGAACACGCGGCTGGAGCCGGGCACGGAGGTGATGCGGGCCGCCATGTTGCCGCCGGTCATGCTCTCGGCCAGCGCCAGGGTCTCGCCGCGGGCCTCCAGGAGGGCCAGCAGGGCGTCCTCGATGCCTCCCTCGGCGCCGACGAAGGCCAGGTCCAGTGGATGGTCCCGCCGGAAGTCGGCCTCCGCCGCCGCCAGGGCCGCGGGATCGCCGCCGCGGGCCAGCAGCTCCACATGGTGGAGGCCGGCGAGGATGGTCCAGTCGAGTCCGGCGTGCTTGACCCTCAGGGGCCGCACGCGCTCCTCCAGGGTGCTCTCCGGCACCGACCCGAAGACCATGCGCAGCGTGGAGGTGGAAGGGCCCCTGAAGGCCTCCAGGCCCGCCGCGACGTGGTTGTGCCACATGAGCTTCATCTCGCGGGGCACCCCGGGGAAGAGGATGATGGTCCGGCCCGGGTAGCCGGGCGGGTTCTCCCAGCGCACCCCGGGCGCCGTGCCCGCGGGGTTGTGCAGGGCCTCGGCGCCCAGGGGGATGAGGGCCTGCTTGAAGTTGGAGGCGGCGGGGGTGCGGTTGCGGCTCGCGTAGAAGTCCAGGATGGCCTGCCGGGAGGCGAGGTCCTCCACCAGGGGCGCGTCCAGCGCCTCGGCCCACACCTCCTTGGTGAAGTCGTCGAAGGTGGGTCCCAGTCCGCCGGTGCAGAGGATCAGGTCCGACCGGTCCAGGGCCTCCCGGAAGAGCTGCAGGAGGTCGTGGCGGGAATCGCCCACGGCCGTCTTGCGGTGGAAGGCCAGGCCCAGTTCCCCTAGGCGCTCGGCCAGCCAGACGGAATTGGTGTCCAGCCGGGAGGTGGTGAGGAGTTCCGAGCCGATGGCGATGCATTCGATGCGCAGCATGCCTCCAGCCTAAGCCAAAACGGGAGGGACCGCGAGGTCCCTCCCGTTCCGGAAACGCATTGAGCCTAGGCTTCGGCCAGCGCCTTCTTCCGGGCCTCGACCACCTTGTCGGCGTCGCGGCCTTCCAGCTCCTGCAGGTGGTGGAAGGCCCAGGTGAAGGAGCCCACGCCCTGGGTCTGGCTGCGCAGCTCGACGATGATGCCCTGGAGCTCGCTCTGGGGCAGGTAGCCGTCCACGATGTCCCAGCCTTCCCAGCCCGGCTTGGCGTCGAAGCCCAGGATCTGGCCGGCGCGGTGGCTGGTGATGATCTTCTGGGCCTTGGAGGTGTGCTCGGAGGGCACCGAGATGTGGATCTCCAGGATGGGCTCGAGCAGCACGGGGTTGCACTGGGGCAGGCCCTCGTTCATGGCCACGCGGGTGGCGGCCTTGAAGGCCATTTCGCTGGAGTCCACGGTGTGGAAGGACCCGAAGAAGAGCACGGCCTCCACGTCCACCATGGGGAAGCCCAGGGGGCCCTGCTTGGCGAACTCGTGGAACCCGTTCTCCACGGCGGGGATGTAGTTCTTGGGGATGACGCCGCCGACGATGGTGTCGGAGAACTTCAGGCCCTCGCCGCGCTGCCGGGGCTTGAACTCGATGTGCACGTCGCCGAAGGCGCCGTGGCCGCCGGACTGGTGCTTGTAGCGCCCGTGCTGCTTGACCGGCTTGCGGATGGTCTCGCGGTAGGGGATGGTGGGCTGGGCGAAGGTCACCTCGACGCCCCAGCGCCTGATGCGGTCCAGGGCCACCTTCAGGTGGATCTCGCCCTGGCCCCAGATCACGCGCTCCTGGGTCTCGGCGTTCTGCTCGATGGTGAAGGAGGGATCCTCGTCCACGAGCTTCTGGATGGCGGTGGAGAGCTTGACCTCGTCGCCGCTCTTGGCGCAGCGCACGGCCAGGGCGGTCATGGGCTGGATGGGGTCGGGCCAGGGCAGCTCGACCGGGGCGTTGAGGGTGAGGCAGTCGCCGGTCCTGACGGTCTCCATGCGGCCCAGGGCCACGATCTCGCCGGGTCCGACCTTGACCACCTTCTCCTGCTTGGCGCCGAAGGGCCGGGTGAGGGAACTGGGGCGGCCGGCGGCGAAGGCCATGCCTTCCGTGACCTCCCCGTGCCACACGCGGGCCAGGGACAGCTTGCCAACGTGCTGGGCGTTGAGGGTCTTCCACACCTGGACGAGGACGTCCTTGCCGGCGGGGATGCCCAGGCGCGCGGCGGTGTCGGCGGGCTCGGGGCCCTCGTGGCGCAGGAGCTTGAGAAGCCGGCGCACGCCCAGGTCCTTGTCGGCCGAACCCAGGAGCACGGGCACGATCTGGTCCCCCCGGAAGCCGCGGGTGAGGGTGGCGAACACCTCCTCGCGGGTGGGCACCTGCTCGTCCAGGAGCTTTTCCATGAGGGCGTCGTCCAGGGTGCTGATGGCTTCCAGCATCTCCTGGCGGGCCAGCATGGCCTCCTCCTTGATGGAGTCGGGGATGGGGATCTCGTCGGAGGGATGTCCGGGGTTGGCCTTGAAGGCCCGCTCCATGCTCAGTTCCTCGTACCCCGTGATGAAGCTGCCCGCGTGGATGGGATACTCGCGCAGGACGAGGGGGTGGGGGCTCATGGGCTGCAGGGCGCGCAGGGTCTCGGCGATCTTGCCCGGGTCCGTGAGGCTGTCCACCTTGTTGAGGAAGATGGTGTGGGGGATGTTGTGGTCGTCGAGCAGCTTGAGGATGGGGGCGGCCATGGGCGCGCGGGTGGGGTCGGCCTCGCACACCACCACGGCGGCGTCGGCCACCATCAGGGCGTTGATGCTCTCCTGGCTGAACTCGACCGATCCCGGGCAGTCGATGAAGGTCCAGGTCTCGCCCAGGTAGGTGGCGGTGGCGACCGAGGCCTCGACGCTCATCTGGCGCGCCTTGGCCTCGACCGATGCATCGCCGACGGTGTTGCCCTCCTTGACGGTCCCCTTTCTGGGGATGGCGTTGGCCGCGAAGAGGAGGCTTTCGAGAAGGGTGGTCTTCCCGGACATGTACGGCCCGACGATGGCCGCAACACGAGGGGCTGATTGGGGCTTTGGCACGGGTATCTCCTTGGTTTGGCTTTTGAAGGAAATGGTTGATGCCATCTTTTCGTCACGGCGGCCCAAAGGCAACCAAAAAGCTGGGGCCCGGAAAAACCGGGCGCAAGGTGGGCTTGAAATCCGGAGCGAGCGGGTCTCAACTATTGAGCCCCCGCCCATGTCCATTCGGCGGAGGGAACCGGGTTTCCCATGAATTCCCTGTATAACGATGGATTCTGAATGTTTTATTGGGGGTGCCCATGCCCTGCATGATCCGTTTCAGCTATCCCGCAACACGCTTCCGGGCCGCGGTTTCCGGCGTTATTCTGTTGGCCGTGCTCGCGTGCGGCGGCGGCGGTTCGCCCCGCGCGGCCACCGAAGCCGTGGTGCCCCTCTCAATGGCCAGTCCCTCCCTTTCCATGGAGGTCGGCCAGGACGGAACGGAGACCGTCACCCTCACCCGCGCGTCCGGTTTCACGGACGCGGTGGCGTGCTCGGTGGTGGCCAGCACGCTGCCCGCCGGCGTGAAGGCGGCCTTCGCCCCGGGCTCCACCACCGGCACGACGGCTGAACTGACGGTGCAGGCCGGCTACCCCGATCCCGCGGACGTCACCGGCAAGACCCGGGTCCTGCCCACGGCGGGCACCTACGCGATCACCCTCCAGGGCGTCAGCGGTTCCGCCACCGCCAGCGCCACCCTGCACCTCACCCTCACGAGCCCCACGAGGGCCTTCGCCTTGAGCTGGGTGGACAGCTCCGACACGCTCGACGACAGGGAGGTCATCTCGCTGGCCAGGGGCTCCAGCGTCACCCTCAACTTCGCCCCGTACAACACCAACACCCTGGTCTCCTACGCCGGAGGAACCAAGGCGGCCCTCGCCGCCACGGGGCTTCCCGCGGGCCTGGCCGTAGCCTTCGCGGACAACCCGGCGGAGCTGGACTATGTCACGACGGTCACCCTCACCGCGGCATCCACCCTGGCGGACGGGACCTACGCCTTCTACCTCACCGGCACCGTGGGCACCTCCGTGACGTACCTGCCGGTGGAGGTGTACGTATCGTCCACGACCTTCTGGATCCAGGCTCCGGCCGCGGTGAGCGTGGTGAAGGGCGGGACGCTGAAGGTGCCGGTTTCGCTGGGGCACAACGGCACCTACTTCCAGGACGCCGGCGGCGGCGATCCGGTCTACCTGGGCACCACCGCCCTTTCCGCGGGGCCCGTCGCCGGCCTGCCGGCGTCCTTCGACACGCCCTCCTCCACCGCCCTGGCCAGCGCCAACCTGACCATCGACGCCACCGCCGCCGCCCTGGGCACCTACGCGCTGCCGCTCGTGGCCACCCGCACCCAGGGCACCGCGGTCACCAGCACGGCCACCCTCCAGGTCACCGTCACCGACCCGGTGGGTCCCGCCTCCTACTGGCTCGAGGATCTGGAATGGGGCCAGACCGTGCTCAGGTCCGGCCTGCCCCTGGTTCCCGGCAAGCCGGCGCTGCTGGCGGCCCGCATCCTGGCGGACCGCGCCGGCATAGGCGCCCCCGCCTTCACCGCCACCCTGAAGAACGCGGCCGGCTCCACTCTCGACACGCTCACCCTCGCGGGTCCGGCGGCCCTCCCCACGGCCGTGGCCGAGGGCGACCTCGCCAGCGCCTACACCGCCGAGGTCCCGGCCGCGGACCTGGTGGCCGGGATGACGGTGGTGATCTCCGGCGGCGCGCTCTCCCAGACGCTCACGCCCGTGGTGGACGGCACCGGCTACCAGCTGGACCTGGTGCTGGTGCCCGTCGTCCACCAGGGCGCCGCGCCGGTGCTGCCGGCGGCCGCAGGGATCGCCTCGGCCATCAAGGCGGTGTGGCCCGTGAAGGCCGTGGCCACGTCCTTGCGCGCCGCCTACACCACCTCCACCGTCATCGCCACGCCCCCCGCCAAGGGCTCCACCGCCACCGACAACAGCTACTACGGCTGGGCCGGTATCCTGGACGAGCTCGTGGCGCTCAGGGCCGTGGACGGGAGCGCCGCCAGCTACTTCGGCTTCATCGACCTGGGGCTTCCGTCCAGCTGGACCGGGTCCAGCATCGTCGGCCTCCACCTGCAGGGCCAGGGCGTGGGGCTCGGCATCGACACGACCACCGGGGCGCGGTTCGGCGCGGGTCAGGCCGTGGCCTCCATGGTCCACGAGATCGGCCACGGCTTCAACCTCTCCCACACCCCCGGCGGCGGCGCCGGCACGCCGCAGCTGAACTACCCCTACGCCGGCGGGGGCATCGGCACCTGGGGCTACGATCCCGCCACGTCCAGGTCCTACGCGCCCGCCACGTACGCCGATCTCATGAGCTACCTCGACACGGTCTGGGTGTCGGACTGGAACTACCTGGCCGCCATGACCTTCATCGATTCCATCGGCGCCAGGGGCGGCGCCGTGGTGTCCGCCGCCGCCACCGCGGCCACCCGCACCCTGGTGTCGGGCTGGATCAGCCCCGGCGGGGAGATCCACCTGTCCCCCACGGAACTCGTCTCCGGTCCCGCCATCGTCCCCAGGGCCGGCACCCACGAACTCACGGTCACGCGCGCCTCCGGCTCCAGCACCGTCCGGTTCGGAGCAAGCCGCATCCAGGACCTCCCGGAGGGCTTCCGCCACTTCGCGTTCACGCTGGACGGCACCGACGAGATCAGGAACCTGGAACTTCGCCCCCCCTCCGGCGCCGCCCTGCGCAGGGTCCCCCGGGAAGCCGCCGCGGCGCGCCGCACGGCCCTGGCCTCCGAAGTCGCCTCCGGCGCCCTGGTGGCCGAGGAATCCGGAGGCCGCCTGAAGCTCACGTGGGACGCCGCAGCCAACCCTTATGCCACGGTGCTCCACATGGGCGGCGCGACCACCGCGTTGGCGATCAGGCTAACGGGCGGAAGCGCGTCGCTGTCCCTCACGGATGTGCCTTCGGGCGGCACCTTCCTCGTTCGATTATCGGATGGTCTGAACCCGATCGAGGTCCGGGTGGCCAGGCCGTGAAACGGCCCTATTCCGACTTCGAGAACGCGTCGTGGATCTCGGACCCCGGCAGCGAGGTCTTGAACCATTCGTCCAGCGCGGCCGGCGTGCCGAAGAGCTTGTCCGCACCCGCGTCCTGGAGCTCCGAAGCGGTGCCGAAGCCGTAGGTGACCCCCAGGGGAATGAGCCCGTTGGCCTTTCCGGAGGCCATGTCGTCTGCCCGGTCGCCGACCATGTAGCCGCCGGGCTTCACCACGCCCTGGAGCCGGAGCTGGGTCAGCACCTCGCTCTTGGATTTGTAGCGGTCCTTGGGGGCGGTGCCGAAGACCTCGTCGAAGCTCAGCAGGAGGTCGAACTCGTGGAGCACGCGGCGGGCGTAGCGGGTGGGCTTCACGGTGACCAGGTGGAGGCTGTGGCCCTGGCGGCGGAGCCGGGTGAGCATGAGGGGGATCCCCTCGTAGACCCGGTGCTTGGCGATGCCCGATTCCCCGAAGTGGAACCAGTACCGGGCGATGGCCTCGTCCAGGCGCGCCGGGTCCGCCAGGCCGGGCAGGGATGCGAAGAGCTCCCCGGGCCCGAAGCCGATGAAGCGGCGCACCAGGTCCCGGGCGGGGGCGGGGATGCCCAGTTCGCGGCAGGTGAGTTCGATGCAGTGGACCATCGCCCGGAGCGGGTCCACCAGGGTGCCGTCGAGATCGAAGCAGATCAGACCCATGCACGAACCTCCTCTTGGAAGGGGGCCGCGGGGCGCCAGCCCTTTGGCCTAATGTCGATACGCCTGGATGCATTCCTCGATGAAGGCCAGGGCCTCGGCCTTGCCGGCCCAGCCGCCGCTGATGACGTCCTTGGATTCGAGGTTCTTGTACGTGAGGAAGAAGTGCTCCACTTCCCGGAGGAGGTGGGGCGGGAGGTCGGCGAGGGTGTCCACGTGCATGTAGTTGGGGTCCGAGGCCGCCACGCTGAGGATCTTGTCGTCCTGGCCCATGTCGTCGGACATGCGGAGGATGCCGATGGGCTTGGCCTCGATGATGACGCCGGGGTAGGTGGCGCCCACGATGAGCACGAGGATGTCGCAGGGATCGCCGTCGGGGGCCAGGGTATGGGGGATGAAGCCGTACTCGGCGGGGTAGTGGATGGGGGAGTAGAGCACCCGGTCGACCTTCACGAGGCTGGTGACGTGGTCGATCTCGTACTTGATCCGCGAACCGTAGGGGATTTCGACGACCGCGTTGACGATCTCAGGCGAATTTTTCCCAGGTCCGATCATGTGAAGCGACATGTTGCCTCCGAACTCTCCATGGTGCCATAGTCAGGCCCCCGCGGGGAGCCGGAGATGGACCTTGGTTCCCTGGCCCAGGCTGCTCTCGATGTTCATCAGGCCCGAATGGGCCATCAGGATCCGGTGGCTCACCGCCAGGCCCAGGCCCGTGCCGCCCCCGAAGGTGGTGTAGAAGGGGTCGAAGATCCGCGCCAGGGCGTCGGCCGCGATGCCGCACCCGTTGTCCTCCAGGGTCAGCCGCCAGTGGGGCCTGCCCCCCACGTTCTCCCGCACCGCGGTGAGGCCGAGCCTGGGCGAGGGGCGTCCGTCCAGGGCGCGCAGGCCGTTCTGGAGGAGGTTCACCGCCACCTGGCGCAGGAGGTCGGGGTCCGCGTGCCAGGTGGCCGCCTGGGGGACCCGGTTCTCCCACTGGACGTCCTCGGGGAGGCTGGTGGACTTGCGGACGTTCTCCCAGAATTCGGCCAGGGCGAAGGGCCTGGGCTTGGGGCTGATGTCCCGGCTGAAGGTGAGGGTATTGGCCACCAGGGTGTTCAGGCGCTGCACGCTGTCCTGGATGTGGTGGGCCAGCTCGGCCTGGGCCGGCATGTGCTGGAGGTCCTCCACCAGCATCCCCGAGAAGAGCGAGAGGCTGCCCAGGGGATTCCGGATCTCGTGGGCCAGTTCCGCGGCCATGAGGCCCATGGCCTGGAGCCGCTCCTCCCGGCTGGCCTGCTCGGCCCTCAGGTGGGCCTCGGTGACGTCCCGGAGGCTGATGATCTGGCCGGTGTCGGTGGGGCGGCTCTCCTGCTCCATGAAGCGGTCCTGCCCGTCGTCGCCCTTGAACCGCCGGAGGCCCAGGGGCGCTCCGGGCTCCCAGGGGTCGGGCCCGTCCAGGAAGGAGCCGCCCAGGCCCCGGTTGCGGTTGGTGAAGCGCAGCTCGCCGCCGGGCCCCACCACCCAGATGGCGTAGGGGACCGTCTCCAGGACGGTCTGGAGCTCGTTGCCCAGCTGTCCGAGCTGGTCCTGGAGGGATTCGTAGCGCTGCTGGAGCTGTTCCGAGGCCTGCGTGAAGGCCGCGAAGGCCTCCATGAGCTGCTGGGGCTCGGGCAGGACGGTCACCGGAGGCTCTGCTCGAGGACCTGCTGGAGGAGGGGCCGGTCGGTGTTCCGGGGCTCCTTGGCCACCAGGGCGCGCAGGGAGCCCAGGGCCACCGGGGTGCCCAGGGCGGCCAGGGCCTTGCAGGCCGCGACGCGGATCCCGGTGGGCTCGGCGGTGGTGAAGATCCGGCCCCTGCGGCGCACGAGCTCCTCCAGGAAGGGCAGGGCGGAGGGGTCCCCGATGGCGCCCATCACCTCGGCGGCCCGGGTCCGCAGCTTCTCGGGCATGCGGTGGTCGGTGGCGAAGGCGCCCAGGGTGGGGATGGCCGCGGCCGACCGGATCTGGCCGAAGGCGAACATGATCTCCAGCATCGTGTCCGGGTCCGCGTGCGCGAAGGCCGCGATAAGGGCGGGCATGGCCACGGGGCCCCCCACCTTCCAGACGGTGCGCACCGCCGCGCAGCGCACCCGCACGTCCCGGTGGGCCAGGCAGGCCTCGGCGGGCTTGAGGGCCGCCAGGTCCCCCATGTCGGCCATGAGGTTGAGGGTGTTGCGCACCAGGAACCACTTGGGGGATTCCAGGGACTCCACCACCGCGGGCAGGGCCAGGTCGCCCAGGCCGCGGATGACCTCCATGAGCCGGGAGCGCCGCTTGCGGTCCTGCTCCTCGCCCAGCACCTCCACCAGGGCCTGGGCGGCGGGCATGCCCACCTTCTCCAGGTAGGGGATCAGCTCGTTGAGGAGGGTCTCGGGGTTGGAGGTGTGCACCAGCTCCATCACGCGGGCCAGGGAGGGGGGCTGGGCCAGCCTGTCCCAGAGCCAGGCCAGGGCGTCGGTGCGCCAGGGCTCCTTCGATTCCAGGAACATGACCAGGGCGTCCAGTTCCAGGAGGAGGGCATGGGCGTGGCCGGGCTCGCCGCGCTGGACCATCTCGTCCAGGGCCGTGCCCAGGGCCTCGGTGGTGACGTGGTGCACCCGGGGCATGCGCTCGGAGCCGAAGTGCCCGGTGAGGCCGCCCAGGAGGGGCAGCTCGCATTCCGGGGGGATGCCGGGCACGGACAGCCAGTGGGCCACGCCCGCCAGGGTGCGGGCCGCCATCTCCCGGCGGTGGGCGTCGTCGCTGGTGAGGCTTCTGATCACCTCGTCGAGGATGGTGCCGAAGGTGTCCAGGCGGCCTTCGTCCAGCAGCTTGCGGAGGAACCGGAGGCGCTGGTCGTGGCTGAGCTTCCAGAGGTGGTCGTGCTCGGCGACGAGCCGGAGCTGCTCGTCCACGCCCATGGTCTCCCAGTCCATGCGGGAGACCAGGTCGTGGAGGTTTTCCAGGCCGAGCCCGCGGTTGCGCAGCTCGGTCTCCAGGGCCGCCAGGAGCCCCTGGAAGGAGGGGGAACCCTGGAGGATCCCGTGGAGGTGGTCCTTCAGCCCGTCCCAGGTGTCGCCCTGGCCCGCGCCCTGGGCCAGGAGCGTGGCGGCGGCGTGGGCGAAGAGCTCCGGGGCGAGGGCCTGGAAGCCCATGCGCAGGCCCGCGGGGGAATGGGGCAGGGTGTCCAGGCCGGCCACCACGGACAGGAGGGCCCCGGGGGGCAGCTCCTTCAGGGCCGTGCGCAGGCCCTCCATCTGCTGGGCGGTGGGGAAGCCGTCCCCGAACCCCATGCTGGACAGCGAGCCCGCCAGGAACGAGAGATCCGTCGGGCCGGTCTTCTCCAGGAAGGCCAGGTCGGCGGCGACGGCGGGGGCGGGGCCCCCGGGGCCGCCGGCGGCGGGTCCCCCGGAACCCGAGCCGCCTTCGCCGCCAAGGGTGCCGAAGCCGATGCCGGGGCCGCCGTCGCCGGCGGATTCGGGGCCGTCCGTGCCGGGGCCGCCGGGGCCGATGCCGCCGGGGCCGGGGCCGCCCGAGCCGAACTCCTGGGTGCCGGGGCCCCCGAAGCCGGGGGCGCCCAGGCCGGGGCCGCCGAAGCCCGGGGCGCCGGGTCCGGCTCCGGGAGCGCCGGTGCCCTGGCCGTACATGCTGGCCATCTTCTTCTCGTGCAGCTTGCGGAACTCGTGGCGCCACTGCTCGACCATGGCCTGGAGGGCGTCCAGGGTGGGCGCGGGGGGGGCCTTGGGGGCGGGCTCGGCCTGGGGCTGGGCGCCGGCGGGGATGGTCACGGGCCGCATGGCGGGGCCGGCGTCGGACTGCGTGCCGCCCTCCCCTTCGCGCACCTCGCGGTACTGCACCTGGCCCATCTGGACGTGGGGCAGGTTCTTGTCGGCGATGATCCGGCCGGCGCCGCCCATCTCCTCGATGCGGGCGGGTTTCAGGATGAGCAGGTCCAGGAGCTCCTCCACCTCCCAGGCCTCGATTCCCCGGCTGAAGATGATTCCCGAGATCTGCCGCTCCGCGAGGAGCTTCCCGGTGCTCGTGAGGTGGACGCCCTGGCCCTCGAAGGGCTGGCCGTCCACGAACATCCGGCCTCCGGAGGTGGCGATGTGGAGGGTGGGACTGTCCTCGAGCCAGTCCTCGATCTGCATCGTCAGGGCCTCCATGGACCCCTTGGCCCGCGGATGCGCGGCGGTGTACATCAACCTCGTCTTGAGGGCCATTTGAAGAGTCTGCAGGAGTTCCGGGAAGTCGCTCATGGCGTGGCGGGCTCCATGGGATCGCTCCACTCGCGGCGGAGCTGTTCGTAGTAGGTCTCGAGGAAGGCCAGGCGGCGCAGGGCCTCGGCGCGCCCGGCCTCGGTGTTCATGCTGCCGGCGATGCCCCTGGCCAGGCCCAGCCAGTGCTGGCCCCGGGCGAGGATGCCGGAGGTCTCGACGGGGTCGAAGGCCCCGGCGATGCAGTTGTAGTGCACGAGGCTGGCGGCTCCCAGCTTGCTGAGCTTGTCGGCGTCCCAGAGGCAGGCCGTCTCGACGGGCTCGAGCCTGCGGGTCAGCTTGAGGCCGACGTGATGCTCGATGGCGTGGCGGACCGCGGGGATCTTCCCGGGCGGGAAGTCCGTGCCCCGGAGGATGTCCTCCACGGCGTCGCTGGCCTCCTGGGCATGGTGGTCCTTGGCCCGAGGGTCGTTGAGCACCTTGCGGCAGTCATGGAGCCAGGCCGCGCACTCCACCGTCTCCAGGTCGGCCCCCACCAGGGGGGCCAGCCATTTCGCGATCTTCACCGCGGCCAGGGTGTGCTCGAACCGGTAGTCGAAGATGGGCCTGGAGCCGTGCGAGGCTCCCCAGAAGCGGATGGCGTCCGCCCGGGTCTGGGCCCCCAGGGCCTCCTCGCATCGCTCTCTCCAGGGGATCATGACGGTCATTCTCCCACATGCACCCGCAAAGCGTCAGCGGCGTGTGCGATCTCCTCGTACATTGGGCGGTCGTTCCAGGGGGGGCAGGCCGCGGCGAGCCGCTCCATGAGGGGGGCGAGGCCCCTGGCGGGGGCCATGCCGAGGATCCGGACCCCTTCCAGGGCCATGCGGGCCTCCAGGGCGAGCACCTGCTCCAGGGCGTCCACGGCCCGCATGAGCTTGCGGGCGGCGATGGGGCCCATGCTCACGTGGTCCTCCTTGCCGGCGCTGGTGGGGATCGTGTCGACGCAGGCGGGGTTGGCCAGGCCCTTCATCTCCGAGACCAGGGCCGCGGAGGTGACGTGGGCCATCATGAAGCCCGATTCCAGGCCCCCCTCCCGGGTGAGGAAGGCCGGCAGGTCGGAGTAGGCCGGGTTCACGAGCCGCTCCTGGCGCCTTTCGGAGATGCTGGCCAGGTCGCAGGCGGCGATGGCCAGCAGGTCGCAGGCGAAGGCGGGGTACTGGCCGTGGAAGTTGCCGCCGCTGCGGCTCTCCTGGGTCTCCGTGAAGATCATCGGGTTGTCGGTGGCGCTGTTGAGCTCGCGCTTGAGGATGTCCCCGGCGAACTGGAGGGCGTCCCGGGTCACCCCGTGCACCTGGGGGATGCACCGCAGGGAGTAGGCGTCCTGGACCCGGGTGCAGTCCTTGTGGCTCTCGGCGATCTCGCTGGTCTCGCCCAGGATCTCCAGCATGTGGGCGGCCACCTGGATCTGGCCGGGATGGGGGCGGGCCTGGTGGATGCGGGGGTCGTAGGGGGCCCGGGTGCCCCGCAGGGCCTCCAGGCTCAGGGCGGCGATCTCGTCGGCCAGGGGCACCAGGTCCATGAGCCGGGCCACGGCCAGGTTTCCGAGGGCGGTGATGAGCTGGGTGCCGTTGATGAGGGCCAGGCCCTCCTTGGGCTCCAGGGTGATGGGCTTGAGGCCGGCCTTGGCCAGGGCCTTGCCGCCGGGGATGTGGGCCGTGCCGTCCCAGGCCAGGCCTTCGCCCACCAGGAGGAGGGCCATGTGCGCCAGGGGGGCCAGGTCGCCGGAGGCCCCGACGCTGCCCTGGCAGGGCACCACGGGCAGGACGTCGCGGTTGAGGCAGGCCGCCAGGAGGCGGATGGGCTCGGGGCGGATGCCCGAGTGCCCCTTGAGCAGGCAGTTGATCCGCGCGGCCATGAGCGCCCGGGTCTGGTCCTTGGGCAGGGGCTCGCCCACGCCCGCGGCGTGGCTGCGCACGAGGTTGAGCTGGAGCTGCGCGAGCTGGTCGGGGGGGATCACCACGGTGGCGAACTGGCCGAAGCCGGTGTTGATGCCGTAGACCGTCCTCCCCTCGTCCAGGATCCGCTGGATCACCTTCCGGTTCTCCGCCACGCGGGCCAGGGCCTTCTCGTCCAGGGTGACGGCGGCCCCCCGGGCGATGCCCCTCAGGACGCGTGCGTCAAGGTCGTTTCCGTTCAGGCTGGTCATGCATTCTCCGTTGGAAGTGTCAGATGGGGTCTTCCTCGGGCTGCGGCGCCGGCGTCCGGAGGAGCCCGATGGCCACCACGAGGCCCAGCGCCAGGCATCCCGCCGCCACCCAGTAGGGCGCGGCGAAGCCGAACTTGGCGAAGGTGTAGGTGCCCAGGAGCGGACCCACGATCCTTCCGATGGTGGACATGGATGTGATAACGCCGAATAGGCCGCCCTGCTCGTCCCGGGGGGTGATCTGGCTGGCCAGGGCCGAGGTGGCGGTCTGGTTCATGCCCGAGCCCCACACCAGGGGGACCATGACCAGGAGGAAGGGCGCCTCCCAGGGGGCGTAGGGGATCAGGGGCAGGCTGCAGGCCATCATGGCCAGGCCCGCCAGCTGCGCGACCCGCTCGGGGATGCGCTTGGCCACGACCCGCACCAGCCCGCCCTGGTAGATGACGATGAGGATGCCCACGAAGGCGAACAGGTAGCCCACGCCCCTCTGGCTGAAGTTGAACCGCCTGGCGCAGAGGAGGGCGTAGGTGCCCTCCATCATGGCGAAGCCGGTCATGGCCAGGAAGGCGATGAGGAGTATCTGGGGCATCCCGGGGCGCTTCAGGGCGTGCACGAGGGCGTGGCCCCGGCTCTGGACCTTCCTTGCGTGGAGCCTCGCCTCGGGCGTGAGGGTCTCCGGGAGCAGGACCAGGACGAGCATGGACGCGATGAAGCTCATGCCGGCGGCGACGAAGAAGGGCAGGTGCCAGCCGTGGGCCGCGAGCATCGCCTTGCCCGTGGCGGAGCCGGAGAGGATCCCGGCCAGGGCCGGGCCCAGGACGAACCCCAGGCCGAAGGCCGCCCCGATGATCCCCAGGGCCTTGGAGCGCTCCTGGGGCGAGGAGGAATCCGCCATGGCCGCCTGTGCCACGGAGATGTTGCCCCCCGTGACGCCGTCCAGGACCCGGGCCGCCAGGACCCATTCGAACCTCCCGGTCATGGCCATGAGGAGGTAGGCCGCGCAGGTGCCCATGAGGGACATCCAGAGCACGGGCCTGCGTCCCACCAGGTCCGACACCCGCCCGAGGATGGGCGCGGAGATGAACTGGGCGATGGGGTGGATCACCAGGACCACCCCGGCCCAGAACACGAAGGGGGAATCCTTGAGGTTGAGCGCGTGGTTCACCCAGTCCATCCAGGGCGAGGGGTGCAGCGCCAGGTTTTTCGCATAGAGCGGAAGGATGGGAATGACGATGCCGAAGCCGAGGAGATCCACGACGACGGTGCAGAAAATGGCCAACTGGGCCCGTTTTGATGGCTGCATGACTTCTCCAACCTTCTAACATACAGAGTCGGAGCCTCCCTTTCACCTGCGGCGATTTCCCCCTTACCCCGCGGGGCGGATTCATGGTTATCTGGAAGTGCCATGAATTGAACGGACTGTATGAGCTATTATTAGCTGGGGGAACGGCAGCGATGGTCGGTTGGCATGCGGAGCATACCCTGGACACCTCGGCGGAACCCGGGGCGGTCTGGGCCAAGCTGGAGGAGGTATCCGCCTGGCCCCAGTGGGACACGGGCATCACCTACGCCGAGCTTTCGGGCCCCTTCTCCTCGGGGACCCTGGGGCGCATGAAGCTCCGGGGCGAGGGCTCCCGCACCTTCCGCCTGGCCCGGGTGGAGGAGCAGGCCTCGTTCACGGCCCTGGTGAAGCTGCCCCTGGCCGAGATCCACCACACCCACGCGCAGGAGGCCTGCGACCTGGGCACGCGCATGACCCATTCCATCGAGATAACCGGCCTGCTTTCATGGTTCTATGCCCTCACCCGGGGCCGGACGCTGCGGGAGGGCCTGGCCCCCGGCATGCGCACCCTGGCCCGCATGGCCTCAGGTAAATAATTAAAAAATAATCATTCCGGGCGGACGCCGTCGAGAATTTCCCCCACCCTCGCGATGCCCTCTGGGAATTCCGCGGGCAGGAGGCTGCACACCAGGTGCCCGTCCCCCGGCAGGTCGAAGAAGTGCCCGGGGTGGAGGAGCACCCCCGCGTCCCGGAGGATGCGCAGGGCCAGGTCGTCTCCCGGTTCCAGGGCGGGTACGCGGAGGATGGCCGACCAACCCCCCTCCACCCGGGCCCTGCCGAGGGAGGGGCGCCGGGCGAGTTCCGCGTCCAGGGCGGCCAGGTTCGACCTCAGGCGCGCCAGGAGCCCGGCCTGGATGCCCTTCGCAAGGCCCAGGAGGGCGCCGGCGGCGGCCAGGGCCGGGGCGGACACGGACAGGTACTGGTCGGCGATGAAGGCCAGGGGCTCCAGGCAGGCCCGGGCGGGTCCGCCCCGGGCGGCGATCCAGCCCAGCTTCACCTGGGGCAGGGCCGCGATCTTGCTGAGGCCCGAAAGCACGAAGAGGGGGCAGGGCGGGTCCGCCTCCGCAAGGGCGCTGGGGAGGTGGTCCGGGGCAGGCTCCAGGGCGTAGTCCGCGAACACCTCGTCCACCAGGAGCGCGAGGCCCCGCGCGGCGCAGAAGGCCAGGAGCTCCCGCCACTCCCCCCGGGACAGGAACTGGCCCGTGGGGTTGTTGGGGTTCACCACCACCACGGCCCGGGTGCGGGGGGTCACGGCCCCGGCCAGGGCCTGGAAGTCCAGGTCCCACCGGTCCGAGCGCAGGGCCGGCACCTGCCGGGCCTCCACGCCCTCCAGGGCCGCCAGCCAGTGGAAGAGGGGGTAGCTGGGCGAGGGCACCAGGACATCGTCCCCGGGGTCGCACAGCAGCTTGAAGAGCCAGGAGTAGGCCTCGGAGGTGGAGGCCGTGAGCACCAGGTCCCCGGGGTCCAGGCCGTGCCAGGCCGCCACCGCCTCCCGGGCCCGGGCCGGACCCCGGGGGTCCGGGTCGTACGAAAGGACCGCGGGCGAGGACAGCGCCGCCAGGATCTCCGCCTCCGGGTAGGGGACCCCGCAGCGGGTGGGGTTGGAGGAGGTGAGGTCCAGGAAGGGGCGCCCCTCCCGGCGGAACGCGGCGATCTCCCGGGAAAGGGGATTGGACTCGAACGAGCCGGGGAGGCGTCTGGATATCATGGATAGAGGATACAGGAGGCGGTCATGGCCAAGGTTCCCAACGTCGCAGTGCTTCTCTCCGGATGCGGCCACGTGGACGGCGCGGAGATCCGGGAGGCGGTCTTCACCCTGCTGGCCCTGGACCAGCACGGGGCCCGGGTCACGTGCTTCGCCCCGGACGCTCCCCAGGCGGAGGTGGTGGACCACCGCACCGGAACCCGCAAGGACGCCGTGCGCAACGTCCTGGAGGAGGCCTCCCGCATCGCCCGCGTGGGCAAGTGCATGGACCTGGCCAAGGCGGACCCTGCGCAGTTCGACGCGCTTCTCCTGCCCGGGGGCGCCGGCGTCGCCAAGAACTTCTGCACCTTCGCGAGGGAGGGCGCGGCCGGAACGGTGCGCCCCGACGTCCTGAAGTTCGCCTCGGCGTTCTTCGAGGCCTGCAAGCCCGTGGGCGCCATCTGCATCGCGCCGGCCCTGGTGGCCATGGTGCTGTCGGCCCTGGGCCGCAAGGGGACGCTGACCCTGGGCTCGGGGGAGGGCGTCGCCGGCGCCGTCGGGAAGCTGGGCGTCACCCACAAGGCGGTGCCCTCCGCGCGCGAGATCGTCATCGACGAGGGCCTGAAGCTGGTGACGACCCCCGCCTACATGTACGACGACGCCCGCATCTCGGACGTCTGGACGGGGATCGAGCGGTGCTGCTCCGAGGTGCTCGCGCGGGTGCAGTAGCAATCCACGGCCCCATCCTCGTTCATCGCAATCAGTCGGGTAGGCCGGGGAGCTTGCGCCCCCGGCCTACCCGACTGGTTGGGATGAAGGAGATAAAGCCCACCAATCCCCGGCGACAAACAATGGTTTTGTTACCACTTAGTCCTGCTCCTCCAGCCGCGGCGAAGCCCAGGCGCGCACCATGCGGCGAAGGGCCGGATTGACCATGCGCGCGGCGACCAGCAGCCGCTCCTCCTCCGGCAAGGCCTTGATCCAGGGCGACGCCATGCCGAGGACCAGCCCCGAGTCCGGGTTCTCCAGCCCCCGGTCCAGGGCCACCAGCACCTGATGGGCCACCGGCACCATCTCCAGCCACCGTGAGGCCTGCAGCGCCTCGGCCTGGGGGGCGGTGAGGGGAGGCTGGATCAGGGCCTCCAGGTTCTCCGCGCCCAGCCGCGGGTGCTGCAGGAAGGCCTCCAGCACGCGGCGGTCGCGGTTACGCCAGATCTGCGGCCACAGTTGCCGGGGCGCGGCCATGGCCAGGCTGCGGCGCTCGCCCATGGTGAGGCCGGGCCACAGGGCGTTGAGGCGCTCCGTGGCATGCTGGCGGGCCTGGGGGTGGGCCGAGGCGTCCTGGGCGATGCTGGCCAGCGCCCGCCAGGGGAGGGTGGGCAGCAGGCGCGCCCGCAGGTGGGCGCCGATGCGGGGGTGCTGGGCGATCCACCGCAGCAGGAGGGGCCGCCGGCGCACCTCGTCCAGCTCCGCGGCCGCCTCGAGCCACCCGGGGGGAGGGGCGGGGTGCCGAAGGCGCCGGAGGAACTGGGGCCAGGGCATGTCGGGGGGAAGGGGCCAGGTCACCGGACCATTCTCTGCCATTGGCGGCCATTGGGATACTCTAGGGGCATGGAAGCCTGGACATCCTTCACCATCCTCGGCCGGGGGCGCGCGGGTCGGGCCCTGGCGGAGGCCTGGGGGGACCGGGTGGCGCTGCTGCCGGGCACCGCGAGGCCCGAGGGCCCGGTGCTGCTGGCGGTCCCCGACGGGGCCGTGGAAGCCCTGGCCCGGCAGTTCCCCGGCCGCTGCGTCCATCTTTCGGGGAGCCTGCACCTGGACGGCGTCCCCAGCGCGCACCCCCTCACCAGCTTCGGCGGCGCCGCCGCCGACTGGCGGGGCACCCCCCTGGCCCTCACCGGCGACGTCCCGGTAGGCCTCGTGGCGGCCTTCACGGACCTGGGCTTCTCGCCCTTCGTCCTGCCCGCGGACCTCAAGCCCCTGTACCACGCGTGCGCGGTCCTGGCCTCGGGTCACGCCGCCACCCTGTGGCTCGGCGCCCGGGAACTGCTGGCGCGCCAGGGCGTGGCGCTGCCGGGACGGGGCCTGGCCCCCCTGGCCGAGGCCACGCTGCGCAACGTGGAGGCCCACGGCGCCGCGGGCCGCACCGGCCCCTTCGTCCGGGGCGACGCCGCGACCATCGAGCGGGACGCCGCGGCCCTGCCCCAGGGCTGGAAGGATGTCTTCCTGGAACTTGGCGATCTTTGACTGGAGCGAGCATGGCCGTGAAACAGATCCTCCCGGAGCCGGTGCTGGCCACCATCCGTCCCATCAGCCTCTCCATGCACGAGATCGAAGTGGAGCTCAACTTTCCCGCGGAGGCGGTGGAGGGCGGCGCCGTCCTGGCCCTCCCGGCCTGGACGCCGGGTTCCTACCTGGTGCGCGACTACGCGCGGTTCCTGGACCGGCTCGAGGTGGTGGACGGCGCGGGCCAGCCCAGCCCCTTCCGCAAGCTGGACAAGCAGCGCTGGAGCGTGGAGGGCTCCCCGCGCGGCCTGAAGGTGACCTACCGCCTGTTCTGCAACGACCTGACCGTGCGCACCAACCACGTGGACGCGCTCCATGCCCACCTGGTGGGCGCGGCCACCTTCCTCTATCTCGAGGGGCAGCCTTCGCGGCCCTGCGAGGTGCGCTTCGAAGGCTGGCCCAAGGGATGGCGCGTGGCCACCATCCTGCCCCGGCGGGAGGGGAGCTACCTCGCCGAGGACCACGACACCCTGGTGGACTCGCCCTTCGAGCTGGGCACCTTCCGCATGCACACCTTCCGCTCCCGGGGCTGCGAGTTCCAGGTGGCCATCACCGGCCAGCACCCCGGGGACGAGGCCCGCATCGTGGAGGGCACCGAGGCCATCGTGGGCGCCGCGGCGCGCATCTTCGGGGGGTTCCCCTTCCGGCGCTACCTCTTCCTCCTCACGTTCTGCCCCAGGATCCGGGGCGGGCTGGAGCACCGGGACTGCACCTCCCTCCTGGCCGACCCCCAGCAGCTGGAGAGGGCCGACGGGTACTACGACCTCTACACCCTCATCGCCCACGAGTTCTTCCACGTATGGAACGTCAAGCGGATGCGGGACGCGGCGCTGGGCCCCTTCGACTACCTGGCGGAGAACCCCACGCGCCTCCTGTGGTTCCACGAGGGGTTCACCAGCTTCATCCAGTACGACCTGGTGCTGAAGGCTGGCGTGGCGCCCTGGTCCTGGGTCTCCCGGAAGCTCGCCGCATCCTGGACCGACAACACCACCCGGCCCGGGCGCCTGGAGCAGAGCCTCGAGGAGGCCAGCTTCGACGCCTGGATCCGCCACTACAAGCCCACGGAGTTCTCCCCCAACAGCACCGTGAGCTACTACGACATGGGCGCGATGGTCGGCTGGATGATGGACGCCGAGCTTCGCCTGGCCACCGGGGGCGCCAAGGGGCTGGACGGGCTGTTCGCGCTCCTCTGGGAGCGCCACGGCGACGGCCACGTCACCGACCCCGACGTGCGCAGGGCCTTCCAGGACCTCACGGGGAAGGATCCCCAGGCCTTCTGGAGCGCCCATATCCAGGGCCGGGCGCCGCTCGACGCGGCCGGCATCGAGAAGGCGTACGGCATCAGGCTGAACGCCCGCGCTCCCTGGGAGGCCCTGCCGGGCGCCGAGGCCGAGGATCCCGACGCCCTGCGCCGGGCCCGCGTCTGGGCCGGACTCACGTTCCAGCCCGGCGCCCCCGTCGTGCAGAACGTCGTCCCCGGCTCCCCCGCGGCCAAGGGGGGCCTGGGCTACGGCATGGAGATCCTCGCGGTGGACGGCTGGCGCACGGCTTCGGCCCAGGAGGTTCAGGGCCGCCTGGGCGACGCCGGCCCCGGCGACCAGGTGCGGATCCTGGCCGCGGAGCGCGGCCGCGTGGAGACCTACCTCCTGACCCTGGCCGAGAATCCCCAGCGCGTCGTCCACATCACGGCCGACCTGAAGGCGACCCCGGCCCAGAAGGCCGCCTTCCAGGCCTGGACCGGCCAGCCCTTCCCGGTGCGGCGCGCATGAACCCGCTGGACTGGGACCTGGGCAACCTCCCCGGGGGCATCCCCTGGGGCGGCGTGGACGAGGCCGGCCGGGGCGCCTGGGCCGGGCCCGTGGTGGCGGCCTGCGCCGTCCTGGACCGGGAGGCCGCGGCCCGCTGGGGCCACGTGCTGCGCGAAGCCAGGGACAGCAAGCTGGTCCCGCCCGAGAAGCGGGCCGCCATGGCTTCCGAGCTGAAGATGATCCTGCCCTGCTGGGCGGTGGCCGAGGTGGACAACATGGCCATCGACCGCGAGAACATCCTGGAGGCCTCCCTCCTGGCCATGCGCCAGGCGGTCTCCCAGTGCGAACTCAAGCCGCGCATCCTCCTGGTGGACGGCAACCGCGCCCCCCGCACGGGCCTGGCGGAGCGCCTCGTGGTGGACGGCGACGCCCTGAGCTGCGCCATCGCCTGCGCCTCCATCCTCGCCAAGACCCACCGGGACGCGCTCATGGCCGGAATGGACGCGTCCCTGCCGGGCTACGGATTCGGCCGGCACAAGGGCTACGGGACCCCCGTCCACCGCAAGGCCCTGGCCGAGCTGGGCCCCTCCCGCATCCACCGCATCAGCTACGCGCCGGTGGCCGCGCTGCAGCGCCCGGAGGAGGGCCTGCGCGCCCCCCTGGCCGAGGCGATGGAGGCCTGCGCATCCGTCGCCGAGCTCCAGGCCTGGGTGGAGTCCGCGCTGCGCCCGGCCTACGCGCGCCTGAAGCTGGAGTGGATCGAGGCCCTGCGTTCGCGCTACGCCGAGCGGCTGGCCTTCCTCGCGGGGCCCGGGGCGTGATCCCCGTGCGCGTGGCCGTCGGGGCGATCCGCCGCGGCGGCAGGTTCTTCCTGCAGCGAAGGGACCTGGAATCGGCGCGCTTTCCCGGGCTCTGGGAATTCCCCGGAGGCAAGGCGGAGCCTGCCGAGACCCTGGAGGCCGCGCTGCTGCGGGAACTGCGGGAGGAGCTGGAATGGACGCCGGAGCGCGCCGAACCCCTGGGGGCCGTGGAGCACGACTACGGCGGCTTCAGGGTGGAGCTCCACCTGTTCCTCTGCGAAGGCCCGATGCCCCTGGATGCGCAGTTGGCCTGGGGCTGGTTCGCCCCTGGGGAAATGGCGCGCCTGCCCATGCCCGCTGCCAATCTCCGGCTGGTGTCGCTGCTGGGTTCTGGCGCGCCACAACTATAGTTATGAGTTCAAATAGGGGAGCAATGTGCAAATTTGCGCCGTAACTCGCGGAATGTGGGGGTATAGTGGGGGCATGACCTGTTCTGGCTCGATTGGAAACGTGGTTTCGCGGGTGATTCTCGGCCTGGGGCTGGTGTTCTCCCCGGTCGCATGGGGCCAGGCCCAGCAGGGCCAGGAAGTGGTGCTGGAGGCTTCCGCCGGCTCCAAGCTCGGCATCGCCGTCCCCCGGCCCCAGGTCACCGGCCTCGCCGAAGCCAAGGCCACCGGGGACTTCCACGAGGTCCTGATCAAGGATCTGGACGAGGCGGGACCCTTCGCCGTCATCAAGGGCGCCCATCCCGCCGGAACCGACGCCTCCAGCTACAAGGGCTGGGCGGACGCGGGCACCGAGTGGCTCCTCACCACCACGCTGACGCGGGCCGCGGACGGCTCCGTGGAGGTGGTGGCCCAGGTGGTGGACGTCAAGGCCGCCCAGGACAAGAAGGCCCGCACCGCCGTCTTCAGCAAGCGGTACACGGGCAGGGAGGCCGCGCTCAGGCGCATGGCCCACAAGCTCTCCGACGACCTCATGTCCAGGCTGACGGGGCAGGCCGGGGTGGCCTCCACCTCCGTCGTCTTCGTGCGGCAGCTGAGCCCCGGCATCAAGGAGATCTACCAGATGGACCGGGATGGGGCGAACCTCATGCCCATCACCAGCTACAAGAGCCTCACCATCTCGCCCACCGTGGCCCCGGACGGCCGGGTCGCCTACGTCACCTACAAGGGCGGCGCCCCCGAGATCTGGGGCCAGAAGGTCGCGGGCGGGCCCCATGTGCGGCTCTATCCCGTGGCCGGCAAGGTCGAGGGGCACTGCTTCTGCCCCGTGTGGTCCCCGGACGGCAAGCGCCTGGCCCTGGTGCAGGGCGACCGGCGCGGCAACACGGACATCGTCGTGCTGGAAGTCGCCACCGGGAAGGTCCGGCGCGTCACGGACAGCAACTGCATCAACACGGACCCCTCCTGGAACCCCGCGGGGACCCAGATGGCCTTCACCTCGGACCGCGAGGGAGGCCCCCAGGTCTACCTGATGGAGGAGGACGGCTCCAACGTCCGCCGCCTGACCCGGGAGGGCACCTACAACGGCAGCCCCGCCTGGAGCCCCTCGGGCTCCATGGTCGCCTACG
The DNA here is from genome assembly GCF_030846775.1 of Geothrix sp. 21YS21S-2. Classification (NCBI taxonomy): domain Bacteria; kingdom Pseudomonadati; phylum Acidobacteriota; class Holophagae; order Holophagales; family Holophagaceae; genus Geothrix; species Geothrix sp. 21YS21S-2. The sequence continues at coordinate 1,240,542 of NZ_CP132910.1, read as the reverse complement.
TCTCCCGTTTCGAAGGAAAATTCGATCTTTTCGTCTACAAGCTGGGAGATGGGAAGTCTTATCAAATCACCACCGGAGTGGCCAGTTCGGAATCCCCGTCCTGGTCCCCGGATGAACGGCGGATCGTGTTCACCAGCGGAAGCCGGGGGGGTATGCAGCTGTACACCACCGACCTTTCCGGCAACACGCTAAGAAAGCTCACTGCATTTGATGGTTGTCAAAGCCCTAAATGGACGCGGTCCAGATAAGGAAATATTTCGTGCCCGGATGTTCCGGGTCGCGTTAAACTTAATGCGTGTTGGAGGAACCTATCATGCGCTTCGTTCGAAACCTCATTCCTCTTTCTGTGGTCCTGACCCTGGGGATCGGCGTGGCCTGCAAGAAGCCCGCCCCTGCTCCGGTCGAGCAGCCCAAGGCCCCGGTCGCCACCGGCCCGACCCAGGAAGAGATCGACGCCCAGAAGCGCGCTGCTGAAGAAGCCGCCCGCCGCAAGGCCGAAGCGGAGGCCGAGGCCGCCCGCAAGGCCGCCGCCGCCGCCGAGGCCGAGAAGGCCGCCGCCTACCAGCGCGCCGCCGCCGCAGCCCTCAAGAACATCAACTTCGCCTTCGACAAGTCCGACATCCGCGAAGCCGACAAGGCCAAGCTGCAGGCCATCGCCGACTTCATGAAGGCCTATCCCCAGGCCAAGGTCCAGATCGCGGGCCACTGCGACGAGCGCGGCACCGTGGAGTACAACCTCGCCCTGGGCGAGCGCCGCTCCCATGCGGCCCAGGCCTACCTGGTGGGCCTCGGCGTCGCTTCCGACCGCCTCACGACCATCAGCTTCGGCAAGGAGAAGCCCCTGGTCGTCGGCAAGGACGAGGCGAGCTGGCTCGAGAATCGCCGCGACGAGTTCAAGCTCCAGTAGCGGGAAGCCGACCATGTGACATCCAAGAGCGGAGGGACACGTTCCTCCGCTCTTTGTCTTTCAGGAGGTGCCGATGACGAATCGGGCCATGCTCTCCACCCTGACGCTCACGGGCCTGCTGCTCTGCGTCGGATGTTCCTCAGAGGACCGCCTCAAGAAGGTCGAGGACCAGGTCACCGACCTCAAGGTGGAAATCTTCAAGCTGCGCAGCCAGATGGAGGACGCCAACAAGAAGGCCGCCGACGACCGCCAGGCCTCCGAGGTGTCCCGCACCCAGGACCGGCGCTTCCAGGCCGATCTCCAGGAGACCATGCGCCAGCTCCAGGACAGCACCCGGGTGCTCAACAACCGCCTGGGCGACGCCGCAGCAGCGCCCCGGCGCCCCGCAAGCCGTCCCCAGCCCGCCGACGAACCCCCCGCCGCCGCCTCGGACGACGAGAAGGCCTTCAACTCCGCCGTCCTGGACTACAACCGGGGCAACTACGCCCTGGCCGCCGACGGCCTCGCCCTCTTCATCAAGGCCCATCCCCAGAGCCCCCGCACGCCCGACGCGCTCTTCTATCTGGGCCTCTCGTCCTACAACCAGAAGGCCTACGACAAGGCCCAGCCCTCCTTCGAGCGGATCCTGAAGGAGTTCCCCAGCTCCAACCAGTTCCTTCCCGCCAAGCTCAAGCGCGCCCAGTGCCTCCTGAAGCAGGGCCTCAAGCCCGCGGCCATCAAGGCCTTCAAGGAGATCACGGACAGTTTCCGGGGCACCCCGGAGGCCAGGACCGCCAAGCAGGAACTGGACGACCTGGGGTTCTAGCTAGACAGCGGCTCTCCGGCGCACGACCTTGAGGACCTCGAACCAGAGGATGCTGGCGAAGCCGGCGGCGCATGCCATGCCCAGGTCCAGGCCGTGGATGGGCGCGAAGTGGAAGAGGCGCCGGCTCGCGGGCAGGATGAGCGCCAGGGCCAGGAAGGTGATCGTGCCGCCCAGCACCCACCAGAGGGCCTTGTTGGGGTTCCCGAGGCTGGCGAGGATGCTCTGCGTCCAGGACCTGTTGGTCAGGATGATGGCCAGGAAGGAAACCACCAGGGTGACGAAGGTCAGGGCCCGTGCTGCATCGTCTCCGTGACCGGGGCGGGCCAGGAGGTAGACGGCCACGCAGGCGCCCAGGGCGGTGGCCCCCTGCAGCAGGGCGAGTCCGACGGACTTCAGGCTGAACAGCCGTTCCTGGGGATCCCTCGGGGGGCGGGACATGATGCCGGGCTCGGCCTCTTCCGCTTCGAAGACCAGCGAGCAGGAAGGGTCGATCACCAGTTCCAGGAAGACGATGTGCACCGGCAACAGCAGGAGCGGCCATCCCGGGAAGAAGATCGGCAGGATGGAAAGGCCGGCGATGGGGATGTGCACCGCGAAGATGAAGGCCACCGCCTTGCGGATGTTGTCGAAGATCCGCCGTCCGAGCCTGACGGCGGCGACGATGGAGGTGAAATCGTCGTCCAGCAGCACCAGGGACGCCGCTTCCCGCGCGACGTCCGTTCCGCGGCCTCCCATGGCCACGCCGATGTGGGCCGCCTTGAGGGCAGGGGCATCATTGACGCCGTCCCCCGTCATGGCGACGACCTCCCGGTTGGCCTTGAGGGCGATGACGAGGCGAAGCTTCTGTTCCGGAACGACGCGGGCGAAAACGTTGACCTCCCGGATCCGCTCGGCGAGAACCTCGTCGCTCATCCGGTTCAGCTCCGGACCGGTGATGACCTTCCCGGGATCGGAAATGCCGGCCTGCCGGGCGATGCTTTCGGCGGTAGCGGGGTAGTCCCCGGTGATCATGATCACCCGGATGCCCGCCGTGCGGCACTCGGCCACCGCCACAGGGACCGTGGGCCGGACCGGATCCTCCAGTCCGAGGAGGCCCAGGAATTCCAAGGTGAGGTCGTGGTGCTCCTCCGGAAGGGCGGCCGAGCTGAAACGGCCCCGGGCCACCCCGAGGACGCGCAGACCCTTGGAGGCCAGGTCCGCCACGCGGGCCTCGATCCCGGCCTTCTGGTCCGCGGGCAGGTGACAGAGGTCCACCACGGCTTCGGGCGCGCCCTTGGTCGCCACCATGAACTGGCCCCCGCCGCAGTCCCAGGCATGGGTTACGGCCAGCAGGTCCGGGGCCAGCGGGTATTCCTTCGCCAGGGACCAGTCCGGATGAAGGTGCTCCGTTTCCATCAGCCACCTCTTCCCGGCGGCGTGGAGGGCGCGCTCCATGGGGTCGAAAGGGTCCCGCTTGCTGGCGAGGATGGCGTATTCCATCAGCTCGTGGGCCGGCTCCGGTAGAACGTCCCCGGTCAGGTCCGGGGAGCAACCCTGCACATCCAGCCGCTTGAGGGTCATCTGATTGAGGGTCAGGGTGCCCGTCTTGTCGACGCAGAGGACGGTGGCCGCTCCGAGGCTCTCGATGGCCGGCATGCGCCGGGTGAGGACCCGGCTCCGGGAGATGCGCCAGGCCCCGAGGGCCATGAAAACCGTAAGGACGACCGGGAATTCCTCGGGAAGGATGGCCATCGCCAGCGCGATGCCGGCCAGCAGGCCCTCCCTCCATGCTTGCCCTCCTCCGCCCCGGGTGAGGGCGAAGAGGACCACGACCACGACGCAGGCGCTCAGGCCGGCCAGGGCGAACGTGCGCACCAGGCGGCCTGTTTCCTTCTGAAGGAAGGTGGGTTCGACGTCCACCTGCTGCAGGGCCCTGCCCAGCTTCCCGAGTTCCGTATGGAGGCCCGTTCCCACCACTTCCGCCACGCCCTGACCCGCGGTGACCAGGGTTCCCGAAAAAAGGGAGGGCAGATCGTCCCCGCCGGGGACGTCGAGCGCCTTGCCCTCCGTCGAGGCCCTCTTGCGTACGGGAACGGATTCTCCCGTCAGCAGGGACTCGTCCACCGACAGGTTGATCCCGGCGCGAAGGAGGGCGTCCGCCGGGATCCGGTCCCCTTCGGCCACCACCAGGACATCTCCGGGAACCACTTCGCGGCCGGGGATGCGCCGCTGCGCGCCATCCCGGATGACCAGCGCCCGCGGGCTGGAGAGGTCCCGGAGGGCCTCCAGGGCGTGTTCGGTGCGCCTCTCCTGGACGATGGTGATGCCCATGACCACGAAGACGAAGCCGAGGAGCATAAGGGCATCCCCCGGCTCCCCCATCAGCAGGTACAGGGACCCTGCGGCCACAAGCATGATGAACATCGGTTCGCGGACCACCTCCCAGGCGATGGCCGGGAGCCCCCGCCTTTCCGGTGAAGGCAGCTCATTGGGCCCGTGGCGTTCCATGCGGAGCGTCGACTCCTGCTCCGAGAGGCCAGGGAAGCCGCCGAGGTCCAGGCTGGAAGGGCGGTGGGGGCGGGGAGGGGAAGTCATAGCGTCACCATTGCAGTCCTGCTTGCCATTCACCAATCCTGAGTCAACATTCAGGTTATGAATACTCGCGTTGCAGCTTCCCGAACCGCGAAGTCAAAGTCCCGCCTGGAACCAAGGAGGTCGCCCGTCCAGCGACGGTCGAAGGCCACCGTGGACGCTGTCCTGACGGCCGCTGCTCAGGTTTTCGAGGAGCGGGGCTACGCGGAGGGAACCACCAACCGCATTGCGGAGGCCGCGGGCGTCTCGATCGGGACCCTCTACCAGTACTTCCCCAGCAAGGAGGCCCTGGCCGTGGCGTTGCTGGAACGCCACATCGAGGAGACCCGGCGCCGCATGCGGGAGTGGGTGGGCCACATGCTGGCCGAGAACCATACCCTGCACGCATCGCTGGAGGACTATGTCTCCGGAATGCTGGACGTCCATGTCCGGCGCCCCCGCCTCCAGCACATCCTCCTGGAGGAGACGCCCCTTCCGGAGCATGTCCACCGGCTCCTCCTGGAATCCGAGCATCAGTATGCGCGCACGCTGGCGGGGCTGCTTCGCACCTATCCCGATGTGCGGCACCCCGCACTGGAGCATGCCGCCTATGTGGTCATCCATACGGTGGAGGCGCTGACGCATCGGTTCGCCGCCCATCCGGAGGATCCCGCGATCGACCAGAGTTCCCTGTCGGCCGAACTGGTGGCGATGCTGGAGGCCTACCTGTCGGCCCGGAGCCTCAGGCAGGCTCCTGGCTGATCCGGTCCGTCCAGCGGTAGCCCTCGCCGCCCACGGTGGCGATGTGGCGGTTCTTGTCGTCGTCGCCCAGCTTCTTGCGCAGGTTGGCCACGTGCACGTCCACCGTCCGGGGCGAAGGCCGGGCGTCGGCTTCCCACGCCAGGCGCAGCAGGTCCGAGCGGCTGTGGGTGCGGCCGGGGTAGGTCACGAGGATTTCCAGGATCCGCATCTCCCGGCTGGTGAGTTCCAGGTTCCTGCCGTCCCGGGTGGCCGTCATGGCGGTGAAATCGAAGTGGTAGGGGCCGCTGGTGAGGACCTTGGGCGGCTCGGCGGCGCGGGTCCGGCGCAGGATGGCCCGGATTCGGGCCACCAGCTCCAGGACGGAAAAGGGTTTCACCAGGTAGTCGTCCGCGCCCAGGCTGAGCCCCTTGACGCGGTCGGCCTCGGCGCCCCGCGCGGTGAGCATGAGGACGGGCACGTCGTCGTTGGCCCTGCGCAGCGCCTCGATGACCTTGAAACCGTCCAGGTGGGGCAGCATGAGGTCCAGGAGGATGAGGTCCGCGCGGCGCCTGGCATGGGCCGCCAGGGCGGGGATCCCGTCACCCGCCACCTCGACGGAAAAGCCTTCGAATTCAAGATTCGTGACGAGCAGTTGCTGAAGCTCGACTTCGTCCTCGACTACAAGGAGGTGTGCCAATTCATGACTCCGGAACTATGAAATATTAACATGCGAGCTGGATCTCCAAGGTCGCGCAAAGGCCCCGTCCCGGTTCGGACGCGAAGGTCAGCCCCCAGCCCTCCCGCTCCACGACCTTGATGAGGAGGCTGAGGCCGAGGCCCTGGCCGTCCTTCCGGAAACCCTCCTTGCCCTTCTCCCGAATGCGCATGAATGGACGGCCCAGCGTCCGCATGTCCATGGAGTCCAGGCCGGGCCCCTGATCGCAGACCTTGATCAGGAAGCGCTTGCGCACGCGCGAGGTTTCCACCGTCACCGTGCCCGCGCCATGGAACAGCGCGTTCTCCACCAGGGTGAAGAGGGCGGCCCGGAGGGAGGGCAGGGCCGCCCGGCCCGCCTGGTCCGAACAGGTCAGCACCAGGCGCCGGTTCTCCGCCTCGAACGCGGGGGCCAGGTCCTCGGCGACGCCCTGGATCCACTGGGGGCTCACCACCTGCTGCGGGCCCGACTCCGAGGGGCCCTGGATGGCCATCAGGGCATGCTCGATGATCGTGGACAGGCGGTCGGCCTCCTCGCCGATCTGGATCAACTGGGAATCCAGCTGGTCGGGGGGGAGGCGCCCCAGGCGCAGGGTGTCGCACCGGAACTTCAGGATGGCCAGCGGGGTCTTGAGGCTGTGGGTCATGGAGGCCATGCGGTCCGCGTCCAGGGTGGCCTTGCGCCGGGCCCGGGCCCGGAGGTAGAGGGCCAGCACCAGGGACAGGCCCACGATCACGGCCAGGGCCGCGGCCAGGGCGAACTGCACGCGCAGGTTGAGCTGGATGGCCCGGCCCTCGGCCCGGAAGGGGATGACGGTGAAGGTCCAGCCCGGGAATTCGTTGCTGATGAGCTGCACCGAGAAGGCGGAATGGACCCCCCAGTAGGGGTCGCCCTGCAGGTGGGGCTCCGCGCCCCAGGCCTGGGGCGACAGGTCCTTGCGGGACTCGTCGCCGTCCTTCAGCAGCACTACCCGGAAGCTCCGGGTGGGCCCGAAATGGTTGCGCAGGAACTGCTCGACTTCGGGGCTGCCTTCGCGCCAGGCCTTGGCCACGGCCCACCGGTCCCCCTGCAGGACGACCTTGGGGCCGCTGCGTTGTTCCCCTGGCAACACATCCGTGGGGAAGGAGATGAATACCTGGTCCTTCTCGGCCTTGGCGAACCAGGCGTTCAGGGTGGCCGCCTCGGCGGCCCCTTCCGCCCGCACGAGCGCGTCCCCCCTGCGGATCCATAGGCTCCGGGGGGCCGACCGGGCCCGAACGGCCAGGACCAGGGGTTCGGCGTTGAGGAACTCCTTCACCACCGGCTCGTCCCCGCGGGTGAAATCCGGCAGGCGGGGCAGGGTCATCCAGTCCGTCTCCACGCGGGAGATCTCGCTCATCCTGGGCTGGGACCACGCGTCAACCACCTTGTCGGCCTTCCACTTGCGCCAGACGAAGGGGGCGAGTACCAGCAGGATGGCCATGGACACGGCCAGAAGGTCCAGGATCCGGAGCACGCCCTTGCGCAGGAAGGTCCAGGCGTCGGAATGCCGGTTGTCCTGTTCGCGGAAAGGGCGGAAGCGGGCCACACGCCGGACCGTCATGGGAATCCTCGGGATGAACCATCAAGCATAGCTGACTGCCATCCCGCTCGTCAGGTGTGACGAACGACCAATGGAGCGGCGATAGGATGGATGGATAAGAAATTGCGGAATGGCCCACGGGTGTTCCTCCCCCAGCCAGCCGCCCTCCCTTCCACGGCGTCCACCCGGACCCCGCAGGAGTAGCCATGGCCTTCCTGACCCATCTGCTCGCCCACAACCCCCTGCTGATGCTCTTCGCGGTGGTGGCCCTGGGCTATCCCATCTCCAAGCTGCGGGTGGCCGGGGCCTCCTTCGGCATCGCCAGCATCCTCTTCGCGGGCATCGCCCTGGGCGCCGTGGTGGTCACCCCCGGCCTCGACCCCCTCGTGAAGAAGGACCTTTCCCGGGAGATGAAGCTGATCTACGAGCTGGGCCTGGCCATCTTCGTCTACGCCATGGGCCTGGCCATCGCCCACAGCTTCTGGGCTTCCTTCAGCAAGGAGGGCCTCAAGAGGAACGCCGTGGTGGCCGTGGTCATGGTCTTCAGCACCGCGGTGGTGGTGGTCCTGGCGAAGGTCCTCCGCTTCGACAGCCGCTACGCCGCGGGCCTCCTGGCGGGCTCCTTCACCAACATGCCCGCCCTCGCGGGCGTCATCGAGGCCCTCAAGCGCACCACCTCCGACGCCCTGGTCATCGCGCAGCCCACCGTGGCCAGCGCCATCGCCTACCCCATCGGCGTCCTGGTGCCCATGCTCAGCATTCCGCTGAGCAGGCGGATCTTCAAGGTGGACCTGGAGCGGGAGGCCGCGGCTCTCCACGGCTCCAGCTCCGGCTCCAGCCACCTGAAGGCCCGCACCATCGAGGTGGAGGCCCGGGCCGCCGGCCGGACCCACGTGGACCTGCGCGAGCAGGCCAACTGCAAGGTGGTGTTCAACCGCCTCAAGCGGGGCGGGGACTTCATCATGGCCCCCCTGGACGTGGCCCTGGAGGCGGGCGATCTGCTCGTCGTGGTGGGCACGCCCGAGGATGTGGAGCGGGCGCAGGCCTTCCTGGGCCGCAAGTCGGACATCGCGCTCCAGCACGACATCAGCGAGTACGACTCCACCCGCGTCTTCGTGAGCAATCACGACCTCATCGGCCGGCCCCTGAGAGACCTGCAGCTGCCCGAGAAGCACAACTGCATGGTCAGCCGCCTCCGCCGCGGCGACGTGTGGTTCGTGCCCGACGCCGACACGGTGCTGGAACTGGGCGACCGCATCCGCGTGGCCACGGCCCGGGACAACATCGCCGCCGTGGAGGAGCTCTTCGGCGACAGCTACCGCGAACTCTCCGAAGCCAGCTTCCTCACCTTCGCCATGGGCCTCGCCCTGGGCCTGGCCGTGGGCCAGATTCCCTTCCCCCTGGGCCACGGCATCATCTTCAAGCTGGGCTTCGCCGGCGGCCCCCTGGTGGTGGGCCTCGTCCTGGGCCGCTTCCACAAGCTGGGCCAGTTCGTGTGGAACATCCCCTACAGCGCCAACCACACCATCCGCCAGTTCGGCCTGGTGCTGTTCGCCGCCGGCATCGGCGTGATCTCCGGGGAGGGCTTCCGGCAGATCCTCTCCAGGAACATCAGCTGGCTGCCCATCTTCCTGCTCGCGGCCCTGGTGGTGGCCACCCTCGCCGACACCCTGGCCTACTGGCTCGGCCACAAGGTGTTCCGCATCCCCCTGAGCCTCCTCTTCGGCATCGTGGCCGGAACCCACACGCAGCCCGTGGTGCTGGGCTACGCCACCCAGCAGTCGAAGAACGACCTGCCCAACGTCGGCTTCGCGGCGGTGTACCCGCTGGCGACGATCCTGAAGATCGTGCTGGCGCAGGCGCTGCTGGCGATGACGCTCTGAAGGCAACCTTTTTTCGGTTCTTCACGGATTTCCGGGGAAGGCCGCACGGATCTTGAGGAAGAAGTAGGCCTCATCCCGGTACCCATAGGCGATCCGCTTCAGGACCTTGATCTTGTTGTTGATCCCCTCCAGGATGCTGGTGTTCAGGTGCCACCGGCAGTGCGAGAGGATGTCCTCGATCCGCTTGGCCAGGTTTTTCGCAAAACGTACCAAAGGCGGCAGGCCGCTTGAGGTGGCCATGGCCAGCCAGTTCTCCCAGGCCTTCCGGGCCCAGCCCTCTCGCTTAAAGCCCCACAGGGCCTTAAGGGCGTCCTTCATGACGTAGGCCGTCATGAGGGCTTGGTTCGCCTCCAGGAGCGCGTTGAGCCTGGTCTTGCTCTCCCGGTTGGGCAGGTTCTCCCAGTTGCCCAGCAGGAGCCACTTGGCCCCCTTGATGAGTTCCCGGGCGGCCTTGTCGTCCCGGCACCGATTGGCCTCGTTGACCCGGATTCGGTCGAGCACCTGCTTTCCGAAATTGGCCAGGACATGGAACTGGTCCAGGACGATCTCGGCATTGGGGCAGTGTTGGCGGACTTCCGCTTCGAAAGTGGGGGACATGTCCATGGCCACCGCCGCGATCTTGCGGCACCGCCGCTTGCCGAGCCATTCGAAGAAGGGCCTGATATCCGCCTTGCCCCGGCCTTTGCCCACCCAAAGCACTTGGCGGGTTTCGGTATCGGCGAACACCGTGGCGTAGCTCTGCCCCTTGAACGAAGCCGCTTCCCGGCAGGGTGAAAAACGCCCGTCCAGTCCGGTCGCTCACCGGGGGACTTGCGGAAGTATATAAAAGCAGGCTCCTTGGTTATGGCGGTGTGTCAGCACCGTCCCCATAACCAAGGAGGAACTGCATGCGTGCAGATAGTGTATCTCTGTCCAGATTTTCCGGCGATCTCCGAATGGCGGGCCGGGCGGAAAGAACCATCGAGTTGTATGTCGCTTCGGCCCGGCGTTTCGAGGAGTTCCTCGGCCAGGACCTGCCGGATGCGAGCCAGGAGGCGGTTCGGCGCTGGGTTGACCATCTCCGCGGCCAGGCGGTCGGGGCGTCCCGGCTTGGGCAGCATTACTCGGCCCTGAAATTTCTCTATTCAAGGACACTGGGCCAGCCGGAGAAGGTGGCCTGGATCACCATCCCCAAGGCCAAGGCGCACCTGCCCTCGATCCTCGGCCGGCCTGAGATCCAGCGGCTCCTGGACGGGTTCACGACCGCCAAGTACCGCATGTTCTTCACCCTGATCTATGCCACCGGCTTGCGTATCAATGAGGCCAGCCTGCTGGAAACCCGTGATATTGATGCCATGCAGAAGGTCATCCATGTCCGCCATGGCAAGGGTGGCAAGGAGCGGATGGTGCCCATGGACGGCAAGCTCTACGGGTTGCTGCGGACCTACTACAAGCACGAGCAGCCGCCGAAGCCCTGGTTGTTCGCCTCCAAGTTGGGCAACCCCATCTGCCCTGAGACGGCGCGCCGGGCCCTGTTGTGCGCGGCAGCCGCCTCCGGCATCGGCAAGATCGTGGGTCCGCACATGCTCCGCCACGCCTTCGCCACCCATCTGCTGGAGAACGGGGAGGACCTGCGCCGGATCCAGGTTGTCCTGGGCCACGGCAGCATCCGGTCCACTCAGATCTACACCCAGGTCGCACCAAGCCAGGTTGCTGCCATCCGCAGTCCGTTGGAAGACCTGCCGGATTGAGGCGTGGGGCCCCGGCCCCGGTTCGACATCGGCGAGATCGTCCGCAGGCACCGCCCCGCCCTGGAGGCCAGGCATCGCCTTGCCCCGGGACAGAAGAAGGTGCTGACCGCGATCAGTCGTTGCCGCACCGCCGCCCTCGGCGGCCACAAGCTGGTCTGCGAGCACGGCGACTATGAGCGGATCGCCTACAACTCCTGCCGGGACCGGCACTGCCCGAAGTGCCAGGCCCTGGCCCAGGAGAAGTGGATCGCCGCGCGCAGTCGACGGATCCTGGCCATTGGCCACTTCCACGTGGTGTTCACCCTGCCGGCTGAACTGCGGGCTCTGGCCCGGCTCCACCCGGCCGAGGTCTACCAAGCCATGCTGCGCGCCGTGGCCGATACGCTTCTGGAGCTGGGCAGGACCCGCAAGGGCCTGACCTTTGGCCTGACTCTGATCCTGCATACCTGGACCCGGGAACTGGCCTTCCACCCCCATGTCCACGCGCTGGTCAGCACCGGCGGCCTGAGCCTGGATGGCGGCCGTTTCATCCGGCTCAAGCACCGCTACCTGTTTCCCCTGAAGATGCTGGGCGACGTGTTCCGCGGCAAGGTCCTGGCCGCCCTGGGGGCCGCCCGGGATGGGGGCAAGTTCCCGGAACGTCGTGGCCGCCTACGCCCAGTTGATCGCACAGGTGAAAGAGAAGCGCTGGATCGCCTACGTCAAGAAGCCGTTCCGCAAGTCCGGCCACGTGCTCCATTACCTCGGGCGCTATACCCACCGGGTGGGCATCGCCAATTCCCGGTTGGTGGATGTCACGGACGACCAGGTGACCTTTCGCACCAAGCACGGCCTCACCGCGACCCTGGAGCCGCCGGAATTCCTCCACCGCCTGGTCCAGCACGTCCTCCCCCCGGGCTTCCGAAAAATCCGCCACGCCGGCCTCTACGCCGCCGCCCAGCCCGGAGGTCTGTTGGACCAGGCCCGGCAGGCCCTGGGCGAGACCAAGGTCAAGGCAACTCCATCCCCGGTGACATGGCTGGAGCAAGAGATGCGCGCCTGCCCTGTCTGCGGCGGCATGCTCCACCGGGTCCGCCTGGATCCCACCGCCCCCCGGGCACCTCCCGAAGTTGACGCCCCATGCTGACCGTCCCCACAACGACCAGGCTTTCTCGCGCCGCAACCTGCCACCACGGTGGGCTGGAGAGGGTCTGCTCATGGACAGGAGCGGAACCATCGCGGCCAGAACAGAGCGTGAAATCGAAGGTCAGGGAGACGATGGCCAAGGCGTTTCCACCATCCTCAGGCGGCCTGCCAAGCTCGATTTGCCCATAGCAGCCCAGTCGCGCCGGCCCCTGCCGCTCCGGGCTTGTTCAAGACCGTAAATCGGGTTGCGCGTCATCGCACCGACCCAGCCGAAGGCCTGGGTTCCGCGAACCCGATTTACTGACTATTATGGAGGGCGAACTCGTCCATCATGAGCAGCCGGACCTTGCCTGGTCTGGCTGGCTCCAGCGTGCGCTCCAGATAGGCCTTGTCGATGTCCTTCACTGTGCCCCAGTGGAGGCCATAATGCTCGGCAGCCCGCTTGATGGGCATGACCTTGCACATGCGGGCCACACTCTCGGCCATGCAGTTGGTGACCCGTGCATAGGGTTCCAGCCAGTCCAGGGCCTCCAGCTTGGGTCCGCAGGCAGGGCAGGCCACCCGGGCACGCCCGACCACCAACACGGTATCCGCGTCGAACACGGGCAGGTCCCGGATCTCTCGCTGGGACCAGTCGTGCACCGCTGAAACCTTGCGCTGGCAGCCGCTGCAGGTCCGAGGGTGGACACCGAAGCCGAGCAACTCGATCCAGACCTGGGCGCGGGTACCCTTCTCCCCCGGTTCGAACCTTTCCACGGTTCCGACGCGATGCCCTTTCCATCCGCCCAAACGGGCAATAAGCTCCTTGGTAGGCAGCAGCGGCCTCCTCTCATCCTGGTTTCTCGACAACTCCAAGATGCCTGAAGTCCACTGCTGCCGACCTGTTACCCGATGAATCCGGCAATCTCGATCGAAGGGCCTATCGCCGAGGCGCCGAGGAGCCGAGGATCGCCGAGGAATAAAAAGAAGATCTTTTCTCGGCGAACCTCGGCCCCTCGGCGCCTCGGCGATAAGCTTTTCGTTTCAACTTACCTGGATGACGGGCTCAGAACGGCCCCTATCGACCGGACCCGGCCTCCTCGTCAGCACCAAGCTAAAGTGAGTGTGGGTCGGCGCCACCCCTCAAATCCGTGAAGAACCCTTTTTTCGCCAAGGCAGCCGAGGAGCCGAGGCTCGCCGAGAAAGGATCAGCTTCCTGCGAGGATCTCCCGCAGGGCGTTCAGGCCGGCTGCGGTGAGGGGGGCTCCCGGCGCGTCGACGGCATCGCGCAGCCTCTGGTCACGCCGGCCCATCGGCAGATCGGACAGGCGATCCGCCCGGACCCACTCCATGCCCGGCGGCGCGGCTTCGGAGGCCACGCGCGCCACGATGGGGCGCACGGTCTCGCGCCGGTGCGAGTACACCTGGATCCACCCGGCCGGTTCCCTCCCCTCGATCCCGTAGGCTGCGGCCGGTTCCGCCGCGCCCTGGAACGCCGGGACGGCCCCGGCCGACGGCCAGCTCCAGAGCCCCGCCAGGAGCCCCTTGGCGCCCGGGGGACGAAGGAGCCAGCCCGGGCCCGACGCGATGGCGGCGAGATGGATCTCGACCTCCGTGACCTTCGTGCGGGGCTGCGCGGGGGGGATGCGGTCCTGGATGCCCAGGACGCGGGCCGCGCAGGCCCCCTGGAGGGGGCAGGACGCGCAGCGCGGGGCCGGGGTGCACACGGTCGCCCCCAGCTCCATCACGGCCTGGGTGAGCCGCGAGGGGCCGTGGGCGGCCAGGGCCGGGGCCAGCCAGTCCCGCAGGGCTCCTGCGTGGCGGCGGGGGTCGTCCTCCAGGGCCAGCACCCGCGCCGCCACCCGGAAGGCGTTGCCGTCCAGGGCGGGGGTGGGCAGCTGGAAGGCCTGGGCCGCCACGGCGGCCGCGGTGTAGGGGCCCAGGCCCGGAAGATCCAGGAGGCCTTCCAGGGTGCGGGGGAATCCGCCTTCGGCGATGGCCCGGGCCGCGCCCTGGAGGCTGCGGGCCCGGCGGTAGTACCCCAGGCCCGCCCACAGCCCGTGGATCTCGTCCTCGGTCCCCGCCGCCAGGGATGCGGCATCCGGGAACCTCCCCATCCACCGCAGGAAGTACGGGATCACCGTGGCCACCTGGGTCTGCTGCAGCATGATCTCCGAGACCAGCACGGCGTAGGGGTCGGGATGGGGTGCGTCCAGGTCCCCGGCCCGCCAGGGCATGGGCCGGCGCACCGCGTCGAACCAGGGTGCGAGGGGAGCCAGGAGCGTGGCGGCGTCGGCGAAGGGCATCCCCCAGCATAAAAAAAAAGCGCTCCGGGGGGAGCGCTTAATTTACTGGTGCCCGCGAGCGGACTCGAACCGCTACGGCTTGTGGCCACCACCCCCTCAAGATGGCGTGTCTACCAATTTCACCACGCGGGCAGAACACTAAGGATGCCACGGGTTGCGGCACCCGTCAATCCTCACTTTTTGGCGGGCGCCGCCGGAAGCGCGGGCACGGGAATCGCGGGCGCGGGCTTGACGGGCGCGGTCTTCACGGCCGCGGCGCGGTCCAGGACGGACCGGTTCGCCTTGACGATGAGGACTTCGATCACCAGGGAGGTGACCATGAAACCCGCCGCGAGGTAGTACGTGAACTTGGCAAGGAAGGGCGCCGCGCCCCGGGCTCCGAAGGCGGAATTCGCGCCGCCGCCGCCGAAGGTGGCACCCAGCCCGCCGCCCTTGGATCCGGGCTGGAGCAGGATGACTCCGATGAGCAGAAGGCTCACGATCACGTGCAAGGTCAACAGCAATCCGTTCATGGGTACTCCGAACCCCCAAGCTTATCAGGAACCGAGGGCCGGGTCACGCTCAAGCCATCGCCGGATGGTGTCTTCCGCGACCCCCAGCTTGACCAGGTGTTCCGTTGCCATCTTCAAGCTCTGGCCCTCGTCCCTGCAGATGAGGAGCCGGCGCTTCCAGGCCTCCATGGCGCGGCTGTGCAGGTCGGTCTCGCCGGCCTGCATGCGCTTCTCCAGCAGGAAGCCCAGGTTGTTGGCGGCCTTGCGGTGCATGGGGTCGAGGCCCAGGGCGTGCTCGTAGGCCTCCGTGGCGTCCTTGGCCCTGCCTGCCACTTCCAGGGCGACGCCGCGGGCGTTCCACACGTCGGGGTCCTCGGGGGCCAGTTCCATGGCCAGGCGCACCATGGAGAGCTGGTCCTCGGGGCGCTGGAGGTTCCGGTAGCATTCCGACAGGCCCAGGTAGGCGCTGTATTCGCCGGGGTCCGCCTCCAGGGCGGACAGGAAGAGCCCCTCGGCCTCCTGGGGCAGGCCCAGGTGCAGGTGCGCGTAGCCGGTCTGGACCAGCAGGTCGGCGGCGCCGGGGCGCCGGGCCAGGGCCTCCTGGTAGCAGCGCAGGGCCTCCTCCCAGTGGCATTCCGACCGGGCCATGTCGCCCAGGGCCGCCCAGGGGTCGGCGGCCTCGGGGTCCGTCTCGGTGGCCAGGGAGAAGTAGCAGGTGGCCCCCTCCGTGTCCCCCAGGTCCCGCCGGATCTCGCCCAGCATGGCGTAGGCCTCGGAGAGCACCTCGGTGGGGGCGGTCATGGACGTGAGCTGGTGCAGTTCGCCCTGGGCCAGCTCCATGTGGCCCTGCTCGGAGAAGAGCTCGGCGAGGATGAAGTAGCTGGCGGGTTCCCTGGGCTGGATGCAGCGGGCCCGGTGGATGCACCGCAGGCCCTCCTCCAGCTCGCCCCGCTTTAGGAGCAGCTCGCCCAGGCTGTGCCAGCCCCAGAAGTAGTCGGGATCGTGCTCCAGGGCGGCCATGAACTGGACCTCGGCGGACTTGGAATCCCCCAGGTCCATGCAGGTGATGCCCAGGAGGCGAAGGGAGCGGGGGTCCCGGGGCTGGAGGCTGAGGGCCTTCAGGAGCCAGGTCTTGGCCTCCTGGGGGTTCTCCCGCTGGATGCACAGCAGGCCCATGAGCTCCAGGGCCTTGGGGTCGGCGCCGTTGGCCGAGAGGGCTTGGCGCAGGAGCTTCTCGGCCTCGTCGGAGCGCTGCTGCAGGATCCGCACGAAGCCCATGTTGCGCAGCACGGCCGCGTCCTGGGGATGCTCGGCGCGGATGCTGGCCAGCTGGGAGTGGAGCTCCTCCAGGTCCTCGAGCGTGCCGTGGTCGCCCTGGGCCATGATGCGCTCGAACCACAGGTCACCGTCGCCCCGGTCCAGGGCCAGCGCCTTGTCGAGGACCGCCTGGGCCTCCTCGTGGAGGCTGCGCCCGTTGAGGGCGCGGCCATAGGTCAGGCTTCCGGCAAGGGACTTGCCGTCGGCCTGTCGCAGTTCGTGGATTTCAGGGTCCAGCAGCCGGAGCCATTGACGGGGCATAGAGAACCTCCAGCAGAATCACCCAAGCTTACCCTCCAGGGTCTCGGCGATGCCATCGCAAAGAACCCGGGACATGGCCTCCCGTGTGTCCAGGGTGGCACTTCCCAGATGTGGTAGGAGGACCGCGCGGGGAGCCTTCAGCCATGCGGGATTAATATTCGGTTCATCCTCGTACACATCCATGCCGACCCCGCCCAGGAACCCCTGGTGGAGCATCTGGATGGCGGCGTCCTCGTCCAGGATGCCGCCCCGGGCCGTGTTGATGATGAAGGCCCCCTTGGGCAGGAGCTGCAGGATGGGGCGGGTGAGCAGCCCCCGGGTGTCGGCCGTGAGGGGGCAGTGGATGCTCAGGACCGAGGCCCGGGGCAGGAGGTCCGAGAGCGGAAGGCGCCGGGCGATGCCCGCGCCGAAGTCCACAGGGGTCCCCTTGCTCTCGCGGTCCCAGAACACGGGCTTCATGCCCAGGGCGAAGACCCTGCGGGCGAAGGCCTTGCCCACGGGCCCGGTGCCCAGGATGGCGCAGACCTTCCCGGCCACCCCCGTTCCCAGGACCTGGTCCATGGCCCAGCCCTTCCAGGTGCCGGAACGGACCAGGGCCTCGCCGTCCTTGAGCCGCCGGGTCAGGGCCAGGAGCAGGGCCAGGGCCAGGTCGGCGGTGGGGTCCGCGAGGACGCCCGCGGTATTCACGATGGCGATGCCCCGGCGGGCGCAGGCCTCGACGGGCAGGTGGCTCACGCCCGCCGAGCAGGTGCCGATGACCTTCAGCTTGGGGGCGTAGTCCAGGTCGGCCTCCGACAGGGCCTCGGTGAGCAGCACCACCAGGGCCTCGGCGTTGGCCAGGCTCATCTTCCAGGCGATGGAGCGGAAGGGGGCGATGGACAGCTCCGGAAACCTCGCGCCCAGGCCCTGGAGGGACGGACCCGCCAGCGCCGAGGTGGAGAGGATCCGGACGCTCATCGCTGGAGTCCCTTGAGGGCGAGGCGCAGGGCTTCGGGCAGGGGGGGGCGGTCCGCGGCGAGGCCCTTGACGATGGGGAGGACGGCGTCCTCCCGGAACCCGAGGTTCGTGAGGGCCGAAGCCAGGTCGGCCTCCCAGGCGTCCCGGGGGGCTCCGCCCCCGGCCAGCCCGTCCAGCCCTCCCATGCCGCCCAGCTTCTCCGACAGCTCGAAGCAGAGCTTCTCGGCGGTCTTCTTGCCGACGCCCGGGATGCGGGTGAGGGCCCTGACGTCCCGGGCCCGGATGGCCTGCACCAGGTCCGCCAGGGGCAGGGCCCCCAGGGCCGCCAGGGCGAGCTTGGGGCCCACGCCGTCCACCTTGACCAGCAGGCGGTACAGCTGCTTCTCCTCCCTGGTGGCGAAGCCCAGGAGGCTCAGGTCGTTCTCCCGGAGCAGGGTCTCCACGTGGAGGATGGCCTCCTGGCCCTCCTCCGGCAGCAGGCCGAAGGTGCCCAGGGAAATGGAGCAGAGGTAGCCGACGCCCCCGCATTCCACCATGGCGGAGTTGAGGCTCTTATGGATAAGCAGGCCGCGCAGTCGTCCGATCATGCACCTAGGATAGCCCAGTCGAAGTAGGATTCTTGAAAGGGGTGAAGTATGAAGATCCTGCTCATCGGCTCCGGCGGCCGGGAACATGCCATGGCCATGAAGCTGAAGTCCGGTCCTGATCCCGTGGAGCTCTACGCCGCGCCGGGCAGCGATGCCCTGGCCGGGCTCGGCACCTGCCTCCCCTTCGCGGTGGAGGACGTCTCCGGCATCGCCGCCTGGTGCGCCCTCAACCGCCCCGGGCTGGTGGTGGTGGGACCGGAAGTCCCGCTGGTGGCGGGGCTGGCCGATGCGGTGCGCGGGGAGGGCGTGCCCGTCTTCGGCCATGACGCGGCCACCGCGCGCCTGGAGGGGAGCAAGGCCTTCGCCAAGGACTTCATGGTCCGCCACGGCATCCCCTGCGCGGCGAGCATGACGTTCACGGCCCTGGAACCCGCCGAGGCGGCCATCCGCGCGTGGAGCCTGGGCCTGCCCATCGTCCTGAAGGCCGACGGCCTCGCCGCGGGCAAGGGCGTGGTGCTGGCCGGGAGCCGCGAGGAGGCCCTGGCCACCGTGCGCGCCTTCATGGCCGGCCAGTTCGGCGAGGCCTCGCGCAAGGTCGTGCTGGAGGCGCCGCTGGTGGGCATGGAACTCTCCCTCCACGTGCTGGTGGACGTGGACGCCGATCACGCCGCCTACGCCGTCCTCCCCCCCTGCCAGGACCACAAGCGCATCTTCGACGGGGACCAGGGCCCCAACACCGGCGGCATGGGCGCCTTCGGACCCATCCCCTTCCTCTCCCCCGCCGACCTGGAGCGGCTGCGCCGGGACCTGGTGGAACCCACCGTGGCCGGCCTGCGCAAGGACGGCCTGCGGGCCCGGGGCGTGCTCTTCCTGGGCGTCATGTGGACGGCCCGGGGACCCGAGCTCCTGGAATACAACGTCCGCTTCGGCGACCCCGAGACCCAGGTGCTCATGGAACTCCTCGACGAGGACCTCGCGTCCCTCCTGCTGGAGGTGGCCGAGGGCCGCCTGCGCCGCGATTCCGTGAAGCTCCGCCCCGGCTGCGCCATCGCCGTGGTCCTGGCCGCCGGCGGCTACCCCGAGGGCGCCGAGAAGGACGTCCCCATCGCCCTGGGCGCCCCCGAGGGCGTCAAGGTGGTCCACGCCGGCACCCGGAAGACCCAGGAAGGCTGGGTGACCAGCGGCGGGCGCGTGCTGAACCTGGTGACGACCGCCGCCGACCTGGAGGCCGCACGGGCCAAGGTGGAGGGGGCCGTGGCCGACGTGCACTGGCCCGGCATGCAGAGGCGGCGCGACATCGGGCTGCGGGCGCTGAACCACGCGGCGGCGGGGCGGACGGTGGCGGATCCATTCCTGTAGACTGGCACCATGCTGCGCGCCCTCCTCCCCGCCTTCACCCTCATCCTCCACCTTGCCGCCGCCGACGTCTCCCCCCTGGTCGTCGAGGGGATCATCGAAGCACCGGTGTCCGAGGTGTGGAAGGTCTTCTCCACCCCCGAAGGCTACAAGCTCCTGGGCCCGGCCCAGTGCGACATGGACTTCCGCGTGGGCGGCCTCATCCGCTCCTGCTACAGCGCCACCGCCACCCTGGGCGACCCGTCCACGATCCAGAACCGCATCCTCTCCTTCGAGCCGGGGCGCATGGTCTCGTTCCGCATCGACCGGCCCCCGCAGGGCTTCCCGTTCCCGAACGCCTGGCAGGGGGTGTGGACCGTGGCGACCCTCACCGACCTGGGCGGGCGCACCGGGCTGCGGCTGGCCATGATGGGCTACGCCGCCGACGAGGAGTCCCAGCGCATGCGGGAGTTCTTCAAGTCCGGCAACGCCTGGACGCTCAAGAAGCTCCAGCAGCATTTCAAGTAGGCGGAGGTCCCATGGTGCGATCAACCTTCCTTTTCCTGGCCGCGGTCTGCGCGCTGGCCCAGGCCCCGTTCGGACTCGCCATCCACGGCGGCGCGGGCAACGTCACCACGGCGCGCATCGGGCCCGAGGCGGAGAAGGCGTACCGCGCCGGGCTCGAAAAGGCCCTGGCGGCGGGCTACGCCGTCCTGGACAAGGGCGGCCCGGCCCTGGACGCGGTGGAGGCCGCGGTGCGGTCCATGGAGGAGAACCCCCTCTTCAACGCCGGCGTGGGGGCCACCATCACCCGGGACGGGACCCACGAGCTGGACGCGGCGATCATGGACGGGCGGACCCTCCGGGCCGGCTCCGTGGCCGGCATCCGGCACGTGAAGAGCCCCGTGGGCCTGGCCCGCCTCGTCATGGAGAAGACCCCCCACGTGATGATGATCGGCGAAGGCGCCGAGGCCTTCGCCAGGGCCCAGGGCCTGGAGCTGGTGCCCAACGCCTATTTCCGGACCGCCCACCAGTGGGAGTCCTTCCGCAGCCTGAAGGAGCGCGAGAAGGCCAGGCCCACCACCAAGGACACCGTGGGCGCCGTGGCGCTGGACCGGCACGGCAACCTGGCCTCGGCCACCTCCACGGGAGGCATGCTGGACAAGCTCCCCGGCCGCGTGGGCGACGCCCCCCTCATCGGGGTGGGCACCTACGCCGACAACCGCACCTGCGCCGTGTCCTGCACCGGCTGGGGCGAGTTCTTCATCCGCACGGTGGTCGCCTACGACATCTCCGCGCGCATGGCCTACCAGGGCGCGCCCCTGGAGAAGGCCGCCGCCGCGGCCCTGGACGCAGCCCTCAAGCTGGGCGGCGGGGGCGGCCTCATCGCCATGGACGCGGCGGGCCGCGTCACGCAGCCCTTCAACACCCCGGGCATGTTCCGGGCCGTCAGGATGAGCGACGGCAGGACCTCGGTGGCCCTTTTCGGAAATCAATAATTGTAAAAACCAGATATTATCCACAAATAAAATCGGAATCACCCAGGTCATAATGGAGGCCTCCGCGAGGAAGTCCCATGCCCGGCCCGTCCCGTTCCCGATCCCGTCCCAGTCCCGCCAGCGCGGTCATCCGGGAGATGTCCCTGGCGGACCTCCCCGCCGTCTTCGCCCTGGGGGAGCGCCTGTTCCCCGCCGACAAGTGGCCGGCGCTCTACCGCACCTGGGACGAGTACGAGCTGGCCGTGCACTTCGCCTCCGACGGCGAGACCTGCCTGGTGGCGGAACTGGAGGGCGCCGTGGTGGGCTTCGCCCTGGGCACGGTCCTGGAGAAGCGCGGGAGCGCCTGGAGCTACGGCTACCTGCTGTGGCTGGGCGTGGACGAGGACATCGCCCGCAAGGGCATCGCGGCGCGGCTCCTCGAACGCATCACGGAAGTCTTCATCAAGCTGGGCGCCCGCATGATCATGGTGGACACCGACGCCGAGAACGAGGCCGCCCTGGGCTTCTTCCGGAAGCAGGGCTTCGGCCAGGAGACGCCCCACGTCTTCCTGTCCCGCAACCTCACCTACGACCCGGACTACATCCGCCACCGCGACGGCCCTCCCCCGAAGCGCCGCAAGCCGGCCCCGGCGAGCAGGCCGAACTACGCGCCAGGCAAAGGGTAGATACTGGATCCCGGAAGGGGTTCGCCATGGACCGCAGGCTTGTCGGCATCCTGATCTTCAACGACGTCGAGGTCCTGGACTTCTGCGGTCCCTTCGAGGTCCTGTCCGTGACGCGCCTGGACGAGGCCCGCCGGCGCGAGGAACCCTCGCCCTTCGAGGTGGTGCTGGTGGCCGGGACGCCGGAGGCCGTCACCACGTCCGGGGGCATGCGGGTGATCCCCGCGGCCACCTTCGCGGACTGCCCGCCCCTGGACATCCTTCTGGTTCCGGGCGGCATGGGGACCCGCAGGGAGATGCTGAACGAGCCGCTCCTGGCCTTCGTCCGCGCCCAGGCGGAGCGGTGCGCCCTGGTGGCCTCGGTGTGCACCGGGGCCCTGGTGCTGGGCAAGGCGGGGCTGCTGGCGGGGCTGCGGGCCACGACCCACTGGCGCTCCCTCGGGCTGATGCGGGAGCTCTTTGCGGACGTCGCGGTGGACGAGGCCTCGAATGTGGTCGACGAGGGCCGGGTGATGACCTCGGCGGGGATCGCCGCGGGCATCGACCTTGCGCTGCGCATCGTGCAGCGCTTCCACGGCGAGGCCGTGGCTCGCGCCACGGCCCGCCACATGGAATATCCGTTCCCCGACGGGAACGGGCGCCGGAACTGGACATCATGTATTGGCCCCTCATCGGATGCGGGGCCAATCCATGATGTCTAGAATCCCGTGAACGTGGCCGTCTCCCAGGTGGTCTCCGTCGTGGGATAGAGCGTGAGGGTCGCGCCGCCCAGCGCCGCGGAGGCGGTGGCCGGGGTGAGGTTGCCCTTGATGAAGGTGTCGAGGAGGCGCACCACCTCCAGGGGGTGGGCGACGGGGAACCCGTGGTCGTAGCCCTGGTTGGCGTCGATCATGACCGCGCTGCAGGTGGCGCCGGCATGCTTGAGGTCGTACTTCGTGGTCGCGGTGTAGTTGTCGTAGATCACCTGGTCGCCCCGCCAGTTCGCGAAATCCGTGACGGCCTTGACCAGCAGCGTCTTCTTCCCGGTGAGGAGGGTGCCCAGGCGCCCGTCGCCGGGGATCGTGACGGTGGTGCCGTCGGCGTTGGCCGCGGTGTTGACGACGTTCAGGGGCGAGACGTTGAACTTGTGGCTGAAGTACAGCGACTCGGGCATGTACTGGATGGTGAGGCCGTCCAGCAGGGCGTTGGTGTAGTTCAGGTCGGTGGTGAACGTGGTGTCGGTCACGGCCCCGGGCGTGAAGGCCTTGGTGATGTCGTACTTGAGGATGTCCTCGAAGACCACCAGGTTCCAGGTGGCCTGGATGTTGGCGAAGGTGCGCTGGTCGCCCTGCCAGGAGCGCTGCTGGAAGCCGGCCCCGACCATGCCGGCGGTGTCGTTGGTGACGGTGACCCAGTCGCCGGCCGCCCAGACCTTGCCGGTGGAATCCGTTCCGGCCTGGCCCGCGTTGAAGCTGACCCGCACGCCGCGCGTGCCGATGCCCGTGAGGCTGACGACGTTGGCGTAGCGGGCCGGGTTGGCGATCACCATCTCCAGGGCGACGCCGAAGCCCATGGAATAGCCCACCAGCGTCACGCCGGAGGCGGGGAAGCCCGTGAGCTGGCCCATGGCCTTCTCGAAGTCCAGGGCGAAATCCCGGAGGCCGGTGATCTTCCTGTTGTAGCTGGAGTGGCCGCTGCCGCGGTAGTCGAACGTGTACACCGTGTAGGCGTCGTTCAGGTCCATGTTCGACCTGAAGTGGTCCAGCATGCCCTCGAAGATGGCGCCCGAGGTGTTGTTGCCGGGCACCAGCACGATGGTCTGGGGGCCGTGCCCGACCTTGCGCACGTAGATGCTCTCCTGGGGATCCGCAGGCAGGACGCCGGCCACGACCACCGCGCCCTCGCCGATGGTCCCGATGTTGGTGCCGTTGGTCCCGTTGGTTCCGTTGGTGCCGTTGGTGCCGCTGGCGCCGGTCGGTCCCATGGGCCCGTCCGACCCCTTGCACCCTGGCAGGAGCAGGGCCAGGGTCAGGGCCAAACAACCGAAAAATCTTATATTCATGGTGTCCTCCTGGATGCGTGGCCGGCAGGCCCCGGGCCTGCCACGGATGGCCTGGAATGAGAGGGGATCTGGAGCCTTGGACGAAGTATGGAGCCCGGTGGAAAGCGACGTAATAATGCAAATGTACTATTTGCTGCTAATTTGGCCCCCTGCTAGATTCATTCAGGATTTCACGGGGAAATGAATGTGCGTTGCCGGCCTCGCCCCCGCGGGCCGGGCTGCTTTGTTCCGGGTAGGCCATGGATGCCTTCGTCGCCGATTTGACACGCCTGTACCGCCTGGCCTCGTCGGCGCCCGCCGACGAGTTCCCGCGGCGGGCGCTGGACCTTCTCCGCGACTGGATCGAGTTCGACGGCGCCGTGTTCGGCTTCGGCGAGCCCGCCTCGGGCGAGATCCGCATGGACGGCGTCTGCGTCTACAACCGCGACCAGGCCCTTCTCCCGAGGTACGCCGAGCTGTCCCGCTTCGATCCCGTGACGCGGCATTTCGTGAACAGGCCGGGGGTCATCCAGAACGTGGACACCCAGGACCGGTACCGGGGCAAGGAGAACCAGCCGCTGGCTGCGTATTCGAAGGCGTACGACCTCCGCCACCTCCTCCTCGTGGGCGATGACCAGCCCGACCACCGCCGGCTGCGATGGGTGGTACTCTACCGGGGCATCCGCAAGGCCTTCGACGCGTGCGAGGAGCAGCGCATGGCCGCGGCCTGGCGGCACCTCGCCTGCGCCCTGGACCTGAACCGGGCCCGGGTGCTGGATCTGCATGCGCCGCCGGATGGGCGCCGCAGCCTGGCGCTGGTCTCGCGCGGAGGCGTACTCGAGATCGCCGACCGGGCCTTCATGGGCCTGGCGCGCCGGGAATGGCGCGACCTCTCCGATACCCGCCTGCCCCCCGCGGCCCTGAAGTCCCTGCGGGAGGGCGGGCCCTACCTGGGCCGGCAGGTGGAGCTCCACTTCTCCGGCCGGGGCGAGCAGGTCGTATGCGAGGCCCGGGAGCGCGGCGCCGTGGCCAGCCTGAGCGCGCGCGAAGCCGAGGTGGCCCGGCTCTACGCCACCGGCCGGAGCTACCGGGAGATCGCGGGGCAGCTGGGCAGCTCCCCCAACACCGTGCGGGTGCAGCTCGCGCGGGTGTACCAGAAGCTCGACATCAACGACAAGGCCATGCTCGCCGCGGCCCTGGGCGGCGTCAGGGACCCGGCTTGACGGCCCCGGGATCCGCGAGGTTCCACCCGCCTCCCAGCGCCTTGTAGAGCTGCACCATCGTCAGGAGCCGCGCGAGCCGCGCCTGGGAGAGGGCGTTCTCCGCGGGGAAGAGCTGCTGCTGGGCGTCCAGGACCTCCAGGTAGTTGGAAAGGCCGGCGGTGTAGCGGAGGTTGGCCAGGGCCACGGCGGACTTCAGGGCCTCCACGGCGCCTGCCAGCTCCTTCTCGGCCTCGGCGTGCTTGGCGTAGGCCACCAGGGCCGTGGACACCTCGCCGAAGGCTCCGGCCACGGCGGCCTGCCAGCGCACCCGGGCCTGCTCCCACTGGGCCACCGCCGCGTCCTTCTGGCGCTGGAGGCGGAAACCCTGGAGGACGGGGCCGGTCAGGGACGCGCCCACCGCCCACTCCTTGCCGGGGCCGGAGAGCTGGCCCAGTTCCGGGGCCACGCCCCCCAGGAGGCCCGTGAGGCTGAAGACCGGGAACTGGCTGGCCTTGGCCACGCCCACGGCCGCGTTGGCGGCCACCAGGCGCTGTTCGGCCTCCCGGAGATCGGGGCGGCGCTCCAGGAGCGTCGAGGGCAGGCCCGCGGGGATGGCGGGGGGCAGGGGCTGCAGGGCCAGGTCCGCGCCGCGGGGGATGGGCCCCGGGTTGCGGCCCAGCAGGAGGCAGAGGAGGTTCTCCTGCGCCTGGATCTGGCGTTCCAGGCCGGGGATGGAGGCCGCGGCCGAGGCCTGGGCGGCCCGGGCCCGGGCGGTCTCCAGGGCCGACGCGGCGCCGCCCGCGAGGCGGCGGCTGAAGAGGTCGTAGGTCTCCCCGAAGGCCGCGGTGGTGGACCGGGCGATCTCCAGGCGGTGGTCCAGCTCGCGCAGCTCGAAATAGGCCGAGGCGGTCGTCGCGAGGGTGGCGAGGTACACGCCCCGGCGGGCGTCCTGGGCCCCCAGGTACCCGGCCAGGCCGGCTTCGTTCAGGCGGCGCACCCGGCCCCAGAGATCCAGCTCCCACGAGGCGCCCGCGTGCACGTCGTAGCCCTGGCCCATGTCGTGGCCGCTTACCGAGTAGGTGGACTGCCGGCCCCGGTTGAAGGAGGCCCCGGGCACGATGGCGGGGAGCCATCCGGCCCGCTCGATGCCCAGGCGCGCGCGGTACTCCTCCACGCGCCAGGTGGCGGTGCGGGCGTCGAAATTGCTTTTCAGGGCCTCGGCGACCAGATCCTTGAGGGTGGGGTCGCCGAAGACGTCCCACCAGGGCTGGTCGGCCAGGGACGCGGCCTCGGCCTGGGCCTGGCCCCGGAAGGCGGCGGGGGGCTGGGCCTCGGGGCGGCGGTAGTTGGGACCCATGGCGCAGCCGGCCAGGAACAGCGCGGCGAGGGGCAGCAGGCGGCGGCTCATGGGGCCTCCTCGTCCTCGTCATGGTTGACGCGGGGGTTGAGGCCCTTCTTGCGGGTGGCCAGGCGTTCCACCACGACGAAGAGCACCGGGATGATGAAGACCGCGATGAGGGTGGCCGCCAGCATGCCGACGATCACCACCGTCCCCAGGATGCGCCGGGACACCGCGCCCGAGCCGGAGGCGGTCCACAGCGGGACGCAGCCCAGGATGAAGGCGAACGACGTCATCAGGATGGGCCGCAGGCGGAGGCGTGCGCCCTCCAGGGCGGCGTCCACGAGGTCGCGGCCCTTCTCCAGCTCGTCCTTGGCGAACTCCACGATGAGGATGGCGTTCTTGGCGGAGAGGCCGATGAGCATCACCAGTCCGATCTGGGCGAACACGCCGAAGTCGTACTTGCGGGCCCAGAGCCCGAAGAAGGCCCCGAAGATGGCGATGGGCACCGACAGCAGCACCGAGAAGGGCAGGGACCAGCTCTCGTAGAGGGCCGCCAGGATCAGGAACACGAACACCAGGGACAGGGCGAACACCAGGCCCGTGGTGCCCTCGGCCTTCTTCTCCTGGTAGGAGAGGTCGGCCCAGTCGTAGCTCATGTCCCGGGGCAGGGTCTCCTTCGCCACCTGCTCCAGGGCCGTCATGGCCTGGCCGGAGCTGTAGCCCGGCGCCGCCGAGCCCAGCACCTGGGCGCTGCGCATGAGGTTGAAGCGGTTCGTGTACTCGGGGCCCTGGATCTTCCGGGTGGTGACCAGGGCGCTCAGGGGCACCATGGTGCCGTCCCCGGCCCGCACGTGGAAGCGCGCGATGTCCTCGACCCCCCGGCGCTCCTGGCCCTCGGCCTGGAGGTAGACCCGCCACTGGCGGCCGAAGCGGTTGAACTGGTTCACGTAGAGCCCGCCCAGGTAGGCCTGGAGGGTCTGGTACACGTCGGCCACGGCCACGCCCTGCTTGAGGGCCTTGTCCCGGTCCACCTCGGCAAATATCTGCGGAGCGGCGGTGGAATACTGGGAATTGACCCCGGTGAGCTCGGGCCGCTTGCGGGCCGCCGCCAGGAAGGTCTTGAGGTTGCGGTCCAGGTAGTCGGGGTCGCCGCCGCTGCGGTCCTGCAGCCAGAGCGAGAAGCCGTTGGAGACGCCCAGGCCCGGGATGGCCGAGGGGAGGAAGCCGAAGACGTTGGCCTCGGGCACCTCCTTGGCCAGCCTGCCGTTGAGGCGCTTGAGGATCTCCCCGGCCTCCATGTGCTGGCCCTTGCGGTCGTCCCAGGGCTGGAGGGTGACGAAGGCGAAGCCGTTGTAGGGCGCCGACACCCGGGCCAGGAGGCTGAAGCCGATGATGTTGCTGATGTAGCGCACCCCTTCGGTCTCCAGGACGATCTTCTCCACCTTGCGGCCCACGGCGTCGGTGCGCTGGAGGCTGGCGCCGGCGGGCAGCTGGTAGTTCACGAAGAAGTAGCCGCTGTCCTCGGTGGGAACGAAGCCCGACGGCAGGCCCTTGCCCAGCCCGAAGTCCATGGCCGCGAACACGGCCAGCACCACCAGGGGGATGGCCCCCTTGCGGATGAGGCGGTGGGAGAAGTTCACGTAGCCGTTGGTGGCCGAGTGGAACTGGTCGTTGAAGGCCTCGAAGAACTTCGCGAAGCGCCCCTTCATCTGCTCCCGGGGCCGAAGGATCAGGGCGCAGAGGGCCGGCGACAGGGATAGCGCGTTGAAGGCCGAGATGAGCACGGAGATGGCGATGGTCACCGCGAACTGCTTGTTGAGCCGGCCCTGGATGCCGCCCAGGAAGGCCACGGGGATGAACACGCTCGAGAGCACCAGGGCGATGCCCACCACGGGGCCCGCCACTTCCTTCATGGCCTGGACCGTGGCCTCGCGGGGCTTCATGCCCTGCTCGATATGGTGCTCCACCGCCTCCACCACCACGATGGCGTCGTCCACCACCAGGCCGATGGCCAGCACCAGGCCGAACAGCGACAGGGTGTTGATGGAAAATCCCAGCATCGGGAACACCGCGAAGGTGCCGATGAGGCTCACGGGCACGGCGATCATGGGGATGAGGGTGGCGCGCCAGTTCTGCAGGAAGAGGTAGACCACCAGCATGACCAGGATCATGGCCTCGCCCAGGGTCCAGACGATCTCCTTGATGCCCTCCTTCACCGGCAGGGTGGTGTCCACCGACGTGGTGAACTGCAGGTCCGCGGGGAAGCGGGCCTGGAGGTTGCGCATCTCCTTCTTGACGGCGTTGCCCACCTCCAGGGCGTTGGAGCCCGGGGTCTGGTAGACGGCCACGATGCAGCTGGGCTGGCCGTTGAAGCGCCCGACCTGCTTGTACGACATGGCGCCCAGTTCCACCCGGGCCACGTCGCCCACCCGCACCACCGACCCGTCGGGGTTGGCCCGCACGACGACCTGCGTGAACTCCTCGGGCGCCAGGAGGCGGCCCTGGGCGCGCACGGTGTAGGTCATCTCCTGGCCCGCGGGCATGGGCTCGCCTCCGAGCTGGCCGGAGGGGTTGACGGTGTTCTGCTGGGCCAGGGCCCGGTTGACCTCGGCGACCGTGATGCCCAGCTTGGCCATGAGGTCGGGCTTGACCCACACCCGCATGGCGTAGTCGCCCGCGCCGAAGATGTTGATCTGGCCCACGCCGGGCACCCGGTACAGGGGGTCCACCAGGTTGATGGTGGCGTAGTTGCTGAGGAAGAGCGCGCTGTAGGTGCCCTTGGGGGAGTACAGGGCCATGAGCAGCAGGGCGGTTCCCGTGGACTTGCGGATGGTCATGCCGCTCTGGTTCACCTCCGCGGGGAGGAAGGGCTGGGCCTGGGCCACGCGGTTCTGGGTGTTGACCTGGTCCTGGTTGACGTCCGTGCCCACGTCGAAGGTCACCAGCTCGCTCATGGTGCCGTCGTTCGCGTTGGTGGACTGCATGTACAGCATGTTGTCCACGCCGTTCATCTGCTGTTCCAGGGGCGCGGCCACGGCCTGCTCGATGGTGACGGCGTCGGCGCCGGTGTAGTTGGTGGACACCTGGATCTGGGGCGGGACGATCTCGGGGAACTGGGACACGGGCAGCCCGCGCATGCAGACCAGCCCCGCGATGAGGGTGATCACCGCGATGACCATGGCGACGATGGGGCGCTTGATGAAGAATTCGGGCACGGGCTACTTTCCGGGCAGGGGCGTCACCAGCTGGCCGCTCGCGACCTTCTGGGTTCCCTCCACCACCACCCGTTCACCGGGGTTGAGGCCCTTCTCGATGACGACCAGCGGGCCCGCCTTGGCCCCGGTCTGCACCACGCGGATTTCGACCTTGTTGTCCCTGCCCACCACGGCGACCTGCGACGTGCCCTGCAGGTCCCAGATGGCCCGCTGGGGCACCAGGAGCGCGTTGCGGGCCAGGCCTACCGCCGCCCGCACCTTGCCGTACTGTCCGGGCCGCAGGAGCCCGTCGGGGTTGGGGAAGGTGCCGGCCACCAGGATGGTGCCGGTGCGGGGGTCGATGCCCCGGTCGGCCAGCAGCGGGTCGCCGCGCCTGGGGTAGACGGTGCCGTCGGACAGCACCAGCTCGAGGCTGCCCTTGCCGCCGCCCCTGGCCCAGTCCCGGGCCCAGTCGCGGTAGTCCTGTTCCGTGGCGCTGAAGAACACCTTGATCGGGTTGAGGGTGGACACGGTGGTCATCACCCGCGTCCCGTTCACGAGGTCGCCCATCTGCACCTTGGCGATGCCGGCGACGCCGTCGATGGGCGAGCTCACGCGCGTCCATTCGACGTTGAGCGAAGCCTTGTCCAGGGCCGCCTGGGAGGCGTCCACCGCGGCCTGGGCCTGCCGCAGGGACGACAGCGCGTTGTCGAGCTCCTGCTGGGAGATGGCCTTCTGAGCGGCCAGGGGCGTGAAGCGGTCCACGTCAAGGCGGGCCTTGTCCCGGGCCGCCTTGTCCCGGGCCAGCGCCGCCCGCGCCTGGTCCGACGCGGCCTTGAAGGCCCTCGGGTCGATCTCGAAGAGCGTCTGGCCGCGGTGCACGGCGGCACCCTCGCGGTAGACCTGGCGCAGGACGTAGCCTTCCACCTGGGGCCGGATCTCGGCGTTCACGAAGCCGTCCAGGCTGGCGATCCATTCGCGCACCAGCGGCACGTCCTGCTGGGTCACGGTGGCCACTCCCACCTGGGCGGGGGCCGTGGGCTTGCCGGAATGCGTGCAGCCCGCGACGAGGAGGGCCAGGATCAGGGGGGGAAGCATCTTCATCGGGTATCCCGTCGTCCGCTAAGGAGTTGAACCTCCATAGTATTGCGAGGGCTCACGAATTGAAGCAAAAACAGCGGGGGGTGGCCTTCAGCCTCCGCTCACCGGCGGGAAG
Source organism: Geothrix sp. 21YS21S-2 (assembly GCF_030846775.1). Taxonomy (NCBI): domain Bacteria; kingdom Pseudomonadati; phylum Acidobacteriota; class Holophagae; order Holophagales; family Holophagaceae; genus Geothrix; species Geothrix sp. 21YS21S-2. The sequence continues at coordinate 1,210,157 of NZ_CP132910.1, read as the reverse complement.
AGCGCCACCTCGTCGCCGTCCGCCAGGACCGCGGATCGTTCCGCGAAGGTCCGGTTCACCGCGAAGAGTCCGTCCGCGGGCAGGTCCGCCAGGGCCGGATCGGCCAGGAGGGCCTCCAGCGTGGGGGGGGAGGGCAGGGGAAAGTCCCTGGACTGGAATCCGAGGCGCTCACGGTACCGTGCGAATGCTTGTACGTGGATCATTTGGGTGTCCATGTGTAGCGGATTTCCCCCGAGGGCTGCACGCCCTGGACGGTGGTGTCCCCGGGGGTCTGGGAGGAACCGGTGATCTGGCGCGCGCCCAGGGTGAGGACCAGGTTCCCGAAGCGCCACTCCACGTTGCCGCTGACGGTGCTCTGGGTGCCTTCCTGTTTGTAGCTGTAGATCAGGGGCGTGCGGTGGCCGAAGATGTCGAAGCTCTTCTCCAGGGTCAGGCTCAGGTTGGGACCGCCCAGGAGGGAGAAGTTCACCCGGTCCAGGGTGAGGGTCTTTCGCAGGCGCTCGAGGGTGTTGGCCAGCATGAGGGAGGAGAGCAGGCCCGCGCCCTGGCTCAGGATGCCGGTGTTCATGGAGGACTGGGTGGAGGAGGCCCCCAGCGATCCCCCCACCTTGCTCACGGCGGCCGGGTCCACCAGGATGGTCAGGATCTCGTCGGGCCGCAGGGCGGGGGTGGAACTGGGGTGCACGCTGATGGCGTCCAGCGTGCCGTTGATGTCGAGGGTCACCAGGTAGGGGTCCACCTCGATGCGGCCGTGGAGGTCCACCACGGGATTGATCACCGCGGGATCGGTGAACTCCACCGAGCCCCGCTCCAGGACCAGGTCGCCGGCGGCCACGAGGTTGGTGAGGCGGCCCCCGGGCAGGAGGTCCATGCGGCCCTTGAGGCCGGGGTGGGCCAGGGTGCCCATGATCTTGAAGCTCCCCGCGGGGCGGCCCTGGAGCTTGAGGTAGTTGGTGTCGAACTCCCAGGGGCGCGCCATGAACAGGTCCAGGTCCAGGTCGATGCGGGCCAGGGGGTCGGAGGGGTCCAGGGAGGTGAGGAGGCCTGAGCCGCCCGTGGTGGTGGCCAGGAGGATGTCCGTGATGTTGAAGTCGGTCTGGTAGAGCATGTTCTTGGCGCGGATGGTGCCCTTCAGGAGGCCGCCGTCCCTGTCGTTGCCCCGGAGGGTTCCGTTGAAGCCGCCCTGGATCTCGAAGCCCTCCGGCATGTCCCGGAGCTGGAAGTTGTCCAGGGTCGCTCCGAAGTCGTAGTCGGTGAGGCCGCGGAAGCCCCAGGTGAGCCGGCCCCAGGCGGTCAGGGCGCCCTGGGCCATGATCCCCTTCAGGGGCGCGTCCTGGGGAATGGTGATGTCCCGGCCGTGGAAGAAGGCCGCGAAGTCCACGTTCTCGATGCTCTGGGGGTAGGAGCGCGCGGAGAGCCTGCCGCCGTGCAGGTCGAGGCGGCCCTCCAGGGCCGGTTCCGCGGGCTTGCCCAGCAGGTCGAGCTTGAACGTGGCGCTGCCCTCGGGCTTCAGGTCGGCCATGAGGCTGTACGGGCCGGGGTTCAGGGTGTGGTCGAGGATCGCCTTCAGGTTGGAGAGCTCCGCGGCCCCCTCCAGCCGGAGGTCCAGCTTGCCTTCGGGGCTGAAGGGAAGCCAGCCCCCGAGGCTCATGGTGGTGGTGGCCAGCTGGGGCTTGCCTTGGACGGCGGCGGTGCGGCCCTGGACCTGCAACGACATGTCCATGCCGGTGAGGTCGCCCTTGAAGGTGCCCGGGCGGCTCTGGACCAGTTCGAAGCCCTGGAAGCTGCCCAGGAAGTTCCGGAGCTCGCCCTGCCACCGGATCCCCGAGGCGGTCCAGTCGCCGCGGCCGTGGTAGTCGAGGCTGACGTCCCTGAGGAAGCCCTCCGTAAGCCGGGAAGCGACCGGGCCCGTCTCGGCGGAATCGGGCCCCAGGTGCACGCGGATGTCCCCCGACAACGTTCCCTTTCCCACCTGCTCCCCTTCGAAGGTCACCAGGGGAACGGTCCTGCCCGCCATGAGGAGATGGGCGCCCAGGTGCCCGTCCCGGAAGGCCAGCCCCGCCTGGAAGCCCTCCAGGGAACGTCCCTCCATGGACAGCCGGCCCTGGCTGAGGGTGAAGGATCCTTCGGGCGCCTGGGAGGGCCCCAGGGGCGCCGTGAGGGGGCCGGAGAGGCCGCCTTCGATCCGGCCCTGGACCAGGGGACCCTTCAGGCCCAGGACGCCGGTGTCCACGTCGCCCTTCACGTCCACGGTCCAGCGCTCCCGGTGGGCGTCCATGTCCATGGAGCCCCTCAGGTTCAGGGGGCCCGGGGCGCCTTCGAGGTGGTCGAGGCTGTCGGCGACCCGCACGTCGGTGGTGCGCAGGCGGAGGGCGTTGATGTCCATGTCGAAGGAGGCGGAGGCCGCGGGCACCTTCATCCCGTAGACCACGCCCTGTTCCGCGACGGCCTGGCCTTCCATGACGATGCGGTTCAGCGGCCCGTGAAGGCGAGCCCAGCCGCTGCCGATGCCGGTGATGGGCAGGTCGCCCTGGTCCCCTGCGCGCAGGCCCTCCTCCACCGGGAGCCGGAAGGCGCGGAAGCACATGTCGATGCCCTCGGCGTCGGGGGCGCCCTTGGCCCAGCTGATCCAGATGTCGCCGTAGCCGTGGCCCTCGCCCTTCTCCAGCTCGATGCCGGTAATGCGGATCTCGGTATCCGACAGCGTCACGTCGGCGGCGATGCGGTCGGCGTGGGCGCCGTGCCAGCGGGGGGCGTCCACCTCCACCCGGCCGTCGAGGTGGATCCCGCCGCGGGGGTCCCACTGGAAGGTGGCGCGGGCGTTGGCGGGGCCGGACATGTCGAGCTCGGTGACCTTCCAGGCGGTGAGGGCCTGGGCAACGTCGGCGGCGTCGGTGCGCACCTCGCCTTCGGCCTCGATCCGCGCCAGGCCCCGGCGGTGGAGGACGGCCGTGGCACTGCCCCGGAACCCGGCCCCGGGCAGCTGGAGGTCCAGCGAGGTGGCCCGGAACGCGCCGTGGGCGAGGGCGAGCTCCATCGTCCCCACCTGCTGGCCGTCCTTGGTGAACTGCCCGCTGCCCGTGAAGGCCAGCTTCTCCAGGTCGGGCGCCACCCAGGGCGGCGTGGCCATGGAGGCCGTGCCCCGGAAGCGCGCGGAAAGGCCTTTGAGGAGATCGGACCGGGCATAGGCGGCCGCGGGAGCCAGGGAGACGCCTTCGGCGGCCAGTTCCAGGGTGGTGCCGCCCTGGCGGGTCCAGGAGCCCTCGCCCGAGAGCTTCCCGTCGGCCGAGTCCCAGGCGATGCGCTCCACGCGGATGCGCCCCGGATTGCCGGAGGCGTTGACGTGGAGCGTGCCGGGGTGGAGGGGCGTGCTCCTGGCCTGGAGCTGGCGCCCGTCCACCGACAGGGTCCAGACGGGGGTGGTGGCCGGACCCTGGACCTTGGCCTTGAAGTCCAGGAAACCGGCGGCGTGGGCGGGTTTTCCGGGCAGGAAGCGCAGGGCCTCGCCCAGGTTGAGCCCGCCCGAGGCCTCGGCCTTCACGGCCTGGGTCTTGAACTCGTACGAGCCCAGCACCGCCAGGGAGCTGTCCCCCAGGTGCGCGCGCACGTTGACGGTGTCGATCCCCTTGTCGGTGAGCCGGAACTTGAGGGAGGCGTCGCCCAGGGCGCGGTCCGGGTCCTCCCCGAACTCGGCCCGCGGGATGCGCACGTCGAGCCACTCCTGCCGGGGCAGGCGGCCCCGCCCGTCCACCTTGAAGGTGAAGACGCCGCCGCGGATGCCCCAGGCGGGCTCGTCCACCTGGGCCAGGCCGTCCAGGATCTCCACGCGGTCGATGCGCCACGTGGGGCTTTCGGCCTTGGGGTCGGTTTCGCGCAGGCGGATGGCCGAAAGGCGCGCGGCATCCACCACGAGCCTCGGGCTCTGGAGGAGGATCCGCTTGAAGTGGTGGGTGCGCAGGAACGTGTAGAGGTCGATCTCCACCTCCAGGAGCGGGGCCTGGAACAGGTCGCCCCCGAAGGAGAAGTTGTGGAGCACGATCCGGCCCTGGAAGGGGTGGATCTCCAGCCGCTCCGCGGCGAACCCCAGCCCGGTCTCCTTGCGCAGGTAGGCGTCGGCCTTTCCCACGATCCAGGCGTCCACGTAGGCCTGCTGCACGGCCCAGCCCATGAGCCCCGCCAGGGCCGCGCCCGAGGCCAGCACGTAGGTCAGCCGGCGCACCCACCTGCGGGACCAGGTCCGTTTCAGCAGGGATGGGGGGGCTTCCTCGTTGGTCAATTCTTCTCGCCGCAGGCAGGGCAGGTCACTGCAGTCCTTGACAGGGGTTTATAGCAGAACCTGCAGAGCCGCGCATGGGTCACCACCGGGCTGCGCGGGGCATGGCCGGGCGTGTTGAGGTGCGCGGCCAGCACCGCGGTGCCCAGCGGACGGGTCTCCCGGGCCACCCCCTCGCGCAGCGGCCGGAGGGCCTCGAGGAATTTCTGGGCCGACAGGTAGCGCTCGCCCAGGTTGATGGCCAGGGCCTTCATCACGGCCTCGCTGAGGGCCTTGGGCACCGCCGGGTTGCGCAGGTGGGGCGGGACGATGGGCGTGCTCTGGAAGGCCTGCGCGATCTTCACCGGGTCCGCGTCATAGAAGGGCACCGTGCCCGTGAGCATCTCGTAGATGGTGATGCCCAGGCTCCAGAGGTCGCTCTGGAACACCGCGCGCCCCCGGAAGTGCTCCGGAGACATGTAGGGCGGCGACCCGATGCGGGTGCGGGCGAACTCCTCCTTCTGCAGCTCCAGGATCCGGCTGGTGCCGAAGTCCGTGACCTTGGCGACCCCGTCCCGGGTGATCAGGATATTGGCCGGCCGAAGGTCCCGGTGGATCACCTGGTGCGCGTGGGCAAAGCCGATGGCCGAGCAGACGTCGGTGGCGATCTCCAGGGCCCGGGAGGGCAGGATGGTTCGTTCCCGGCGGATGACCTTGTCCAGGCTTTCGCCGTCGATGTACTCCATGACCATGAAGAACAGCCCGTCCTTCTTCTCCGCCGTGATCAGGTCGACGATGTTGGGATGCTTGAGCTGCACCATGATCTGCGATTCCAGAAGCATGTTCTGGTCGTCGGTCTGATGATGGGGCACCTTCAGGGCGACCTTGCGATTCAGGAGCCTATCCTGAGCAAGGTAAACAGTTCCAAATCCGCCTGCGCCCAGGCGGTCGAGAATCTGGTATTTCCCCAGCATCTGGTCTTTGGACAGCACGTTTTTGCCTCTGGAATGAGCGTCATGTAGGTCGACCGGGAAGTCAACTGGTCACTTTGGCCGGGACCGGAGGACGGGGCCGGAGGGTCCGCCGGGCCGCTGGCCCTCCTTCACGGGAACGTCGTCCCGACGAAGGCGCCGGTTCCTCAAGCGCTTGTTTCGCCGGGGATGAAGGGGATGGACGGGAATGATTCCACCGGGGCTTGGGCGCCCTGGCGGAACCGGGTCGGAGCCCGCTCCTCCGGCGATCCCATCCCCGTCCATCCCCGGCAGCCAAGACCATTCGAGCCGCGGCGCCCCTGAAAACGGAAGCGGGGAACACATGCCTGCGCATGCATTCCCCGCGTTTATCCGAGTTCCGGCCCCTAACCCAGGAATGCCTTCAGGGTCTTGGAATACCGGGGATGCCTGATCTTTCTCAGGGCCTTGGACTCGATCTGCCGGATGCGCTCGCGGGTGACGGCGAATTCGCTGCCGACCTCCTCCAGCGTGTGCTCCGAAGCCTCGTCCCCCACCCCGAACCGCATGCGGAGAACCTTCTCCTCCCGTTCGGTGAGGGTCTGGAGCACCTGGTTGACGGTCTCCTTCAGGCGCTGGCTGACGACCTGCTCCACGGGGGAGACGACGCCCTTGTCCTCGATGAAGTCCCCGAGGTGGGAATCCTCCTCCTCGCCGATGGGGGTCTCCAGGCTGATGGGCTCCTGGGCGATCTTCATCACCTTGCGGACCTTGCCCACGGGCATGTCCATGGCGTGGGCGATCTCCTCGCTGGAGGGCTCCCGGCCCAGCTTCTGCACCAGCTCGCGCTGGGTGCGGATCAGCTTGTTGATGGTCTCGATCATGTGCACCGGGATGCGGATGGTGCGGGCCTGGTCCGCGATGGCGCGGGTGATGGCCTGCCGGATCCACCAGGTGGCGTAGGTGGAGAACTTGAAGCCGCGGCTGTACTCGAACTTGTCCACGGCCTTCATGAGGCCGATGTTCCCCTCCTGGATCAGGTCCAGGAACTGGAGCCCGCGGTTGGTGTACCGCTTGGCGATGGACACCACGAGCCGCAGGTTGGCCTCGATCAGCTCGGCCTTGGCGGCCCTGCTGATGCTCTCGGCCTGCTTGAGGGTGTTGTAGTCCGCGTGGAACTGCTCGCTGATCGTCTCGAACTTGGCGAAAAACCGCGCCATCTCCGCCTCGATGTGGGCGATGTCGTTGGTGTAGCGCTCCTTCATCTTGGCGAAGGCGGGGTTCCTGAGCCGGTCCTTCAGCTCCCGGAGCTTGCGCTCCCCGTTCATCACCTGGATGTGGTGGTGGGTGATCTTGTCGATGAGGCGGGTGACGGCCAGGCTGTTGAGGCCCAGGCGGCGGATCTGCCGGCTCACGCGGCCCCGGGCCATGAGGATCTCGCGGTCCAGGTGGCGCTTCTTGGGCAGGACCTTGCCGCTGGCCTTGAGCTCCAGGAGCTCCTGCAGGGCCTGCTCGTAGACCAGGAGCTTCTCGAACTGGTGGTGCACGTGCTGGGTGGCCGAGGTGTTCTCGGCGTCCTCGTCCTCGTCCACCTCGTCGGAGAGGCCGACCACTTCGCGGATCTTGCCGGGATTCTCCTTGAGCATCCGGCCGATGTCGATGAGGAGGCTGGAGGCCAGGCGGGACCGGGACAGGGCCCTCATGACGCTGCGCACGCCCACTTCGATGCGCTTGGCGATCTCCACCTCGTCCTCGCGCTTGAGGAGGGGGACCGTGCCCATTTCCTTGAGGTACATGCGAACCGGGTCGTTGAACTTGTCCCCGTCGGGCCCGTCGATGTCGATCTCCAGGTCCTTGTCCAGCTTGGGCGGGGCGTCCACGAAGACGTTCTCCGCCTCGGACTGCTCCCGGGCCATGAGCGCCTCGGCCTCGGTCGCGCCGACGCCGATGGCCAGCTTGGCGAACATACCCATCAGGTTTTCGAGGTCCACGGGGGAGGATGCGGAGCCCGGGAGGAACGAGTTGAGCTCGTCCACCAGGACGTATCCGCGGGTCCTACCCAGGGAGATCAGTGCTTTCGTGAGCTGGTAGTAGCTTTCACGGGCCGGGTTTGGGACCATTAATACCTCAAAGAACCACGGGATCACAGGATCCAAGGTGTCTGTCGCGTATTGATTCCTCGGGACCGAGTCGAGGGCAGAGTTAACCCATCGTGACAAGGCACCTAGAATTACTCAGTATAGGAAATCAATCCCCCCAGGCAAGGGGGAATTACAAATTAGATGCGGGAATCACCGGAAATGTTTACCTCGAGAAGGATTTCCTTCTCAGTCCGGTCAGTTCCTTGCCCAGCCTCGCCCCGCGCTGGAGCAGATCGTTCACCGTGAGGGTCAGCCGCCGGGAAAGCTCGGCGTCCACCATCACCGCGGGATCCAGGAGCTGGCGGCTCAGGGCCTGCTTCTCCCGTTCCACGAAGGCCATCTCCAGCTTCAGGAACACCTGGTCCGGCATCAGCTCGGCGTCGTCCTTCACGCTCCACCGCGCCTCGAGGTGCCTGAGCTGGGCCAGGGCCTCGGGGGGGATGTGGGACTCGTCCCCGGAGGCGTCCAGCAGGCACTGGAGGAGGGGGGCCCCGGTGAGGGACTCCCACCAGGCCGGGGGGGTCGAGGCGAGGCGGGCCAGGAACGCGGGGTCCTTGGCCAGCAGGAGCAGCGGCCTCAGCAGGTCGTCCACCTCCGCCACCGGGGGGGCGGCCACCACCTCCTCGGCATGGGGGGCCTGGGCCCGGGCCTTGATGGCCTTGTCCAGCTCCTCGAGGGGGATCTTCAGCTCGTGGGCCAGGCTGGCGAAAAGCTCCCGCTGCTCGGGGGTGTGGGGCAGGTAGGCCAGGAAGCCCGCCAGCTCCCGCAGGGCCTCCATGCGCTCCGCGGTCCGGCGCAGGTCCTTGCCCTCCAGGGCCCGGTTGATGATGAAGTTCGTCCAGTCCGGGGCCTTGCCCATGAGCTCGCGGAAGGCTTCGGCCCCCAGGGTCATGCACCAGGTGTCGGGGTCCTCCCCCTGGGGCAGGAGCAGGAGCCGCACGTCGAAGCCCATGGGCAGGGCCAGCTTGAGGCTCTTCTCCATGGCCCGCAGGCCCGCGGCGTCCCCGTCGAAGCAGAGGATGAGGCGCTTGGTGAACCGCCCCACCAGCTGCAGGTGACCCTCCGTGAGCGCGGTGCCCAGGGGGGCCACGGCCTGGTGGATGCCCTGCTGGTGGAGCTGGAGCACGTCGAAGTAGCCCTCCACCACCAGGGCGCCGTCCCGCAGCTGCCCCTTGGCCCGGTGGAACCCGTAGAGGACCGAGCCCTTCTGGAAGAGGGAGGTCTCACGGGTATTGAGATACTTGGGCTTGGAATCGCCGAAGGCCCGGCCCCCGAAGGCGATGACCTTGCCCCGGGCGTCGAAGATGGGAATCACCAGCCGGTCCCGCAGGAAGTCCAGGAAGCTGCCCCGCTCGCTGCGGGACACCAGCCCGGTCTGCTCCAGGAGCTCCAGGGAGAAGCCCTGGGCCTTCAGGTGGGTGACCAGGGCCTCCCAGGCGTCCGGGGCGTAGCCCAGGCCCGCCTCCTGCATGAAGGCGGGGGTCATGCCCCGGCCCTTGAGGTAGTCCATGGCCTTGGGGGACTCGGCCAGCTTGCGCTCGTAGAAGGCCTGGGCGGTCTCCAGGGCCAGGCGCAGGCGGGCCTCCAGATCCAGCTCGGCGGCCGGCCGCTCCCGCTGCCGGGGCAGGTCGATGCCCGCCGACCGGGCCAGCTGCTCCATGGCCTCCGGGAAGGGGAGGCCCTCCCGCTCCATTAGCCAAGTGAAGGCATCACCGTGCTTACCGCATCCGAAGCAGTGGTAGAACCCCCGGTCGGCCACCACCTGGAAGCTGGGGCTGCGCTCGCTGTGGAAGGGGCAGAGGCCCACCCAGGCGGAACCCTGGCGCCTCAATTTGACGGCCTGTCCCACCAGCGCCACCAAGTCCGTCGCGTCCTTGATGCGTTGCACAAGTTCCCTGTCCCGCATTCCCCGAGTCCCCTTCCTCCAGACTGCTTGAGAAGCCCGCCGGAGGCAAGGGCGGTGATGTCGAATTCAAAAAAGGCACGCTAGAGATTCATGGATCAAACTCCAATAAAGGGTCAAAAAAAGAAATTCCCGGGAAACGATCCGTATTACCATGGGTTCCGTAATCTTCAAGGAGCGCTATGCCTACCATCGAAATCAGTTCCCAGACCGGCAAGGACTTCTCGGGCGACGTGCTGATCGTTCCGGTGTTCTCAGGCCGCGAACGTCACAGGCTGCCTCTCGCCATCAGCAAGGTCGCAAGACAGGTCATGGACGAAAGCGATTTCAAGGCGGACTATCTTGAAGTTGTGCCGCTCCATCACCCCAATGGAGTGAAAGATTGCCGCTGGATGCTTCTCGTCGGCCTGGGCGAAGAAGAGGCCGTTACCCACAACAAAATCCGCAAGGCGGTGGGAACTGCCGCCCGCAACGCCCTCAAGAAGGGCTGGAAGCGGGTGGGCATCGTGAGCCCGTCCACCTCCTCCCTGGACCACGACGAGGTCCAGGTGGCCGTGCTGGAAGGCGCCCTCCTGGCCGACTACGACTTCGCGGCCTTCAAGGGCAAGCCCGAGCCCAAGCGGTTCGAGAGCCTGGACGTCTTCACCAACGGCGACGACACCCGCAAGGCCCGGCGCCGCCTCCCCCAGATCGAGGCCGGCGTGGGCGCCTGCCACCGCGTGCGGGACCTGGCCAACACCCCCGCCTCCGACCTGCACCCCGAGTCCTTCGCCGCCGAGGCCCAGAAGCTGGCCAAGGCCCACAAGCTGGGCATCGAGGTCCTGGGCCCCGACGAGCTGGCCAAGGGCAACTTCAACGCCGTGCTGGCGGTGGCCAAGGGCTCCGCCCGCCCCGCGCGCGTCGTCAAGCTCGAGTACAAGCCCAAGGAGAAGGCCAAGCGCCACATCATCCTGGTGGGCAAGGGCGTCACATTCGATTCCGGCGGCCTCTCCCTCAAGGACGCCGGCGGCATGGAGACCATGAAGGACGATATGACCGGCGCGGCCATCGTGCTGGCCACCCTCGTGGCCTGCGCGCAGCTGGAGGCCCCCATCCAGGTCACCGGGCTCATGGGCCTTGTGGAGAACATGCCCTCGGGCACCAGCTACAAGCCCGGCGACGTCATCCGCGCCCGCAGCGGCAAGACCATCGAGGTCCTGAACACGGACGCCGAGGGCCGCCTGGTGCTGGCCGACCTCCTGGACTGGGCGTCCGGCATGGGCGCCGACCACATCGTGGACCTGGCGACCCTCACCGGCGCCTGCGTCGTGGCCCTGGGCGACGGCGTCTCGGGGGTCATGGGCACGGACCAGAAGCTGGTGGAACGCCTCCTGGACGCGGGCTCGCGCTCGGGCGAATACCTCTGGCAGCTGCCCCTGGTGGAGGAGTACAAGGAGGCCCTGCGCAGCAAGGTCGCCGACGTGAAGAACATCACCGGCACCAAGTGGGGCGGGTCCATCACCGCCGGCCTCTTCCTCTCCGAGTTCGTCTCCGCGGGATCCTGGGCCCACGTGGACCTCTCGGGCAACTGGTCCACGTCCGAGCGCGATTTCCGTCCCCACGGCGCCACCGGGGAAGGCCCGCGCTGGCTGCTGGACTGGATCCTCGGCTAATCAGCGATTTATCACTCATATAAAAAAACCGGGAAGGCTTGGCCCTCCCGGTTTTTTTATGCCTCGGCATTTGTGCTATTGACGTATTCCGGGATCAGAGGATCTTATTGGTGACACGTACCCCCATCCGCGTGCCCGGAGACATTCATGGAAACGATGGAAACCCTCACCAAAGCGGACCTCTCCAAGCATCTCATCGAGAATCTCGAGATGGCCAAGAAGGACGCCGACCTCATGGTCAATTCCTTCCTCGACAGCATCGTGGAATCCCTCCACCGCGGCGAAGGCGTTGAACTGCGCGGCTTCGGCTCCTTCCGCCTGCGCGACCGCAAGGCGCGCCAGGGCCGGAATCCCCGCAGCGGCCAGTCCATCCACGTTCCCCCCAAGCGGGTGGTCTACTTCAAGCTCGGCAAGGAGCTGCGCAGCCGGCTCATCGACGACTAGGTATCCACGATTCGGTGGCCGCCCGCACTTCGTCCCCGTAGCGGCTGCCCAGGATCTCGGAACAGTGGAGGTGCCAGGTCGGCACCTCCACGGACCGGTTCACCTTGAAGCGCGAGGCCACCCAGCGCTGCACCGGGGGCGGGGCCAGGCGGTCCTGGGAGGCGATGAAACAGAGGCTGGGAGTCCGCAGGCGCATGTCGTCGACCTGCAGCTTCAGGTCGGTCGCGTCGCGGTCGTAGCCGCCCTTCGCCGCCGCCCAGGCGCTGCCCAGGCTCCCGATGGCCGGGGCCAGGAACGGATGCCAGAAGCGGTCCTCGGGGCCGCGCACGAGGCGTTCGGCGAAGTCCCTGCTGCTGGCGGGAGCGCCTTCCCAGATGATCCCGCCCAGGGGGCCCCGGTCCTCCTTCTCCAGCTGGGCCAGGGCCAGCAGGGCCACGCTGGCGCCCAGGCTGCGGCCCAGCAGGAGGATGTGCCGGCGGGGGTAGCCCTTCGCCTCCAGGGCGTGCACCACGCCGGCCACCTCGCGGGACTCCTTGGCGCCGAAGGTCACCGGCGGCGCGGGGCGGCCTTCGCGCATGGCGTCGTCGCGGCCCAGGTACGTGAAGATCGCCGCGTCCAGATGCGGGAACTGCCGCAGGGCGGGGCTGGTGCCCCAGCGGTCGTCGCCGAAGCCGTGGAGCATGAGCACCACGCCGGGCGCGGGTTCGGCGCGGCGCAGGAACCAGACCCTGCGGGGCCCCGCGTCGAAGGTCTCCCACGCGCCGCCCGGGTCGCCGAAGCCGCCCTTGGCCAGGTCGCGGTAGGTGGCCTCCACCCGCTCCAGGGGCTGGACATGGTAGAAGGGCGGGTCCGTGAGCTCCCGGGCCACGGACCGGGCCCTGGAGACCACGAACACGCCCAGGACCGCCAGGGCCAGGAGAGCCGGCCCCAGGACCAGCCGGTACTTCGGCGCCATCAAGGTTCGAGCCGCGCCACCACTCCGGGAATGCCTTCGGCCGTGGGGGTGGGTTCGGGCTTCCCGTAGAGGACCGCCTTGAACTGCTGGGAGTAAAGCACATGGAAGACGCCCTGGCCGGGCGTGATCTCGATGTCGAGCTGGTCGGGCCCGAAGGCGTCCAGGGCGCTGAGGAGCACCACGTGGTGCTTGCCGGCGGGAAGCCCGGTGAGGGTCAGGCGCTTGCACTTCTTGCCGGACTGCTGGACGGGGATGCGTATGCCGTCGATGGTCAGGTCCACGGGGCCGTCGACCTTCTTGGTGAACTGGAGCATGACCGTCCCCGCGGGAACGGGCTTGCTCGGCTTGATGGCCTTGGGCTTGCCGCAAGCCAGGCCGGCCGCGAGGATCATGCAGCCTGCGAAGGCGGCTCTACTCAGGGATCCCATCATGGAAACCTCCAGCCTTGAGACTACCTATTTTGAACCCTCGCCGCCACAAGCTATGCTGGTTGTTTGACCCGAGGAGCGACCATGACCCGCGTGAAACTGACAACCAGCAAGGGCGACATCAATGTGGAACTGTTTCCGAAGGAAGCGCCGGGCACCGTGGCCAACTTCGTGAAGCTCTCCAAGGACGGCTTCTACGACGGCTTGGCCTTCCACCGCGTGATCCCCTCCTTCGTCATCCAGGGGGGCTGCCCCAACACCCGTGAAGGCGCCGGCGGCGCCCCGGGCACCGGCGGCCCGGGCTGGAGGATCAAGTGCGAGACCGCCGGCAACCCCCACAAGCACGAGCTGGGCGCCCTGTCCATGGCCCACGCCGGCAAGGACACCGGCGGCAGCCAGTTCTTCATCGTCAACGGCGACGCCTCCAACGTCCGCCACCTGGACGGGGTCCACACCGTCTTCGGCAAGTGCGTGAGCGCCGAGGACATCGCGGTCGTCCAGGCCATCAGGGCCAATGACCGCATCATCAAGGCCGAAGTCACCGAGGAGTAGGAATCGTGTCGGAACGCTGCTACATCACCACCCCCATCTACTACGTGAACGACCGGCCCCACATCGGCCACACGTACACCACCGTCCTGGCGGATGTGATGGCCCGGCACCGGCGGATGATGGGGGAGGAGCTGTACTTCCTCACCGGCACCGACGAGCACGGCCAGAAGATCGAGAAGGCCGCGGCCGCCCGTGGCATCACCCCCAAGGCCCTGGCCGACGAGGTCGTGCCCAACTTCGAGAACCTGTGGACCCGCATGGGCCTCACGCACGACCACTTCGTGCGCACCACCCACGCGCAGCACAAGGCCACCGTGCAGGCCAAGTTCCAGCAGCTCCTGGCCTCGGGCGACATCTTCAAGGACACCTATGTCGGCCTCTATTCGGTCAGCGACGAGGCCTACGTCACCGAGACCCAGGCCAAGGAGCTGCAGGCCCAGGGCCTCGCCCACCAGCTGGTGGAGCTCAAGGAGGAGAGCTACTTCTTCCGCCTCTCCGCCTACGAGAACTGGCTCATCCAGCTGTACGAGAAGCACCCCGAGTTCGTGCGGCCCGAGTTCCGCCTGAACGAGGTCAAGCAGTTCGTGGCCCCGGGCGGCGCCAGGGGCCACCTGGAGGACCTGAGCATCAGCCGCACCAGCATCACCTGGGGCATCCCGGTGCCCGGGGACGAGAAGCACGTCGTCTACGTGTGGTTCGACGCGCTGCTCAACTACCTCTCCGCGTGCCGAGAGGGCTTCTGGCCCCCCACCTTCCAGCTGGTGGGCAAGGACATCCTGCGCTTCCACGCCATCTACTGGCCCGCCTTCCTCATGGCGATGTTCCGCGAGGAGGGCGACGACCTCCAGGGGGAACTGCCCGCGCGCATCCGCGAGCTGCTCCCCCGCACCATCCTGGCCCACGGGTGGTGGCTCATGGGCGAGGACAAGATGTCCAAGTCCAAGGGCAACGTCGTCCGCCCCGACGAGCTCCTCACCTTCGGCGTGGACGCGGTGCGCTTCTTCTTCATGCGCGAGATGACCGTGGGCCTCGACCGCAGCTTCTCCTTCGAGGGCTTCATGGACCGTCTCAACGCCGACCTCGCCAACGGTCTGGGCAACCTGGCCTCGCGCACCCTGAGCATGCTCCAGCGGTACCGCGCCGGCGTCGTGCCCACCCCCTCCGTGCTGGACGCCCAGGACCGGGAGGCCCTGGAAGCCGGGCGCCTGGCTGCCGCCGCCTACCTGGAGCGGGCCGAGGCCAACGACTTCCACGGCGCCCTGGAAGGCCTCTGGACCTACCTGCGCCAGCTGGACGGCTACATCGTCAAGGCCGAGCCCTGGAAGCTGGCCAAGGACGACGCCAACAAGGACAAGCTGGACACCGTGCTCTGCACGCTGTACCGGGCCCTGCGGGCCACCGCGATCCTGGTGGCCCCCGTCATGCCCGGCCTGGCCCAGACGCTCTGGGCCTGCCTGGGCCAGTCCGGCCCGGTGGCCTCCCAGCGGTTCGCGGACTTCGCGTACGACGCGCCGGCCCCCGGTCCCGTCCTCGCCCCCGAGCCTCTTTTCCAACGCATCGACAAGGAGACAGTGATGAACGAGCTCGCGGGGTCCGACCCCGCTCCCGCCGCCCCCGTGGTGGAGGCGCCCCTGGAGGTGCCCCCCCTGAAGGACGTGGTGGAGTACGACACCTTCGCCCTGACCGACCTGCGGGTGGGCCTGGTGCTCACCGCCGAGGCCGTCCCCAAGAGCAAGAAGCTCATCAAGATGACCGTCGACCTGGGCTTCGAGAAGCGCACCATCCTTGGCGGCATCGCCGCCGCCTACACCCCCGAGGAACTGGTGGGCCGCAAGGTCGTGGTGGTGGCCAACCTGGCGCCCCGGGCCCTCATGGGCATCGAGAGCCACGGCATGCTCCTGGCCGCCAGCGACAACAACTCCAAGCCCTACCTCGTCGCGCCCCCCGACGACGCCCGCCCGGGTTTCGTCGTCCGATAGCAATGAAGACACCCGTATTCCGATTCCAGGAGGAGGTCCTGACGGACGCTCCCCTCGACCTTGTGCGCGAACGGCTCCAGGCGGGTCTTCCCTGCCTGCGGGCCTGTCCCGGGCTCCACCCTCCCGAACTCGCCGGCGAAGGCGTCGTCCTCCGCTGGCAGCACCACGCCCTCGGCACCGTGGAGGAGGGAACCCTGCGCGCCGAACCCCATGAGCAGGGCGCGCATCTGAGCCTGGACGGGAGGCTCCGGGGCTGGGGAGCCTTCCTTCTCCTGGGCTGGATGCGCTGGCGCACGGACCGTCTCCTGGACCGCATCGTGAAGGAGTTGACTTGAAATTCTTCAGCTGGAACGTCAACGGCTTCCGCGCCGTGCTCAAGAGCGGCTTCATGGACTGGCTGGAGAAGGCCGATCCCGACGTGCTCTCCCTCCAGGAGATCCGCGCCGACTGGGACCAGGTGGACCTGGGCGTGCGCCGGGACCTGGAATGCGCCTTCGACGTGGCCTGGTTCCCCTCCACCAGCAAGAAGGGCTACGCCGGCACCGCCACCCTCACGAAGAAGGAACTCGGCTTCAAGCACACCCATGGCATGGGGCTCGAGCTCTTCGACCAGGAAGGCCGGATGGTCATCAGCACCCGCGGCGACCTGACCTTCATGGCGGGCTACTTTCCCAACGCCTCCGCGGGGCTGGTGCGCCTGCCCTTCAAGCGCCAGTTCGCGCGCGACCTGGCCGCCGACATCAGGGCCCGCCACGCCCGTGGCGAGAAGATCGTCCTCACCGGCGACATGAACGTCGCCCCCGAGGACATCGACCTGGCCCGCCCCAAGGACAACCGCATGAACCCCGGCTTCACGGACGAGGAGCGGGAGGACTTCCGGCTCTACCTGAAGGAGGGCATGGTGGACATCCTGCGGGAGCGCAATCCCGGCGTCCCCGGCCTCTACACCTGGTGGACCGCGAGGGGCGGCGCGAGGGAGAAGAACGTCGGGTGGCGCATCGACAACTTCCTGGTGAGCAGGGACCTCGCTCCCCGCGTGAAGGACGCCAGGATCCACCCGGACGTGATGGGATCGGACCACTGCCCGATCAGCATCGATCTGGACTAGCTGTCCAGCGCGTTGCGGACCATGCAGAGCAGCTTGGCGCGGTCGAAGGGCTTGGAGATCAGGATGCTCTCCGTCCACACCTCGTCGGGCGCGGCCAGGGCGTCGGGGTAGCCCGACATGAAGACCACCTTCGTCCCCGGACGCAGGCTCCGCACGGCGTGGGCCAGCTCCCGGCCGCCCATGCCGGGCATCACCACGTCGGTCAGGAGGAGGTGGACGGGTTCCCGGAAGGAATGGAGGACTTCCAGGGCCAGGGCGGCGTCCGGAGCCTCCAGCACCCGGTAGCCCGCGGCCCGCAGATGGTGCGCGGTGAGCTGGCGGACCCCTTCGTCGTCCTCCACCAGGAGGACCGTCTCGGTGCCCGTCCCGGGCTCCGGTTCCGGAATGATGCCGGCCTTGGCCTCCAGGTCCGTGGCGAAGGGCAGGCTGACCGTGAAGGTGGTGCCCAGGCCCGGGGTGGAGTGCACCTCCAAGGTCCCGCCGCTCTGCTCGACGATGCCCAGGGCGGTGCTGAGGCCCAGGCCCGTGCCCTTGCCGACGCCCTTGGTGGTGAAGAACGGCTCGAAGATCCGGCCCACCACCTCGGGGGGCATGCCTTCGCCGGTGTCGGTCACCGAGAACGTGGCGAAGCCGTCCTTCCGGCGGGTCTCCAGGGTCAGGGTGCCGCCCCTGGGCATGGCGTCCCGGGCGTTGACCACGAGGTTCATGATCACCTGCTCCAACTGGCCATGGTCCGCCTCCACCGGACCCAGGCCGGGCTCCAGGTCGAACGCCAGCCGGATGTCCTCCTTCACCACCCGCTGGAAGAACTTCTCCATTTCGCGGAAGAGGGCGTTGAGGTCGAGGATCTCCGGGGCGAGCACCTGCTTGCGGCTGAAGGCCAGCAACTGCCGGGTGAGGGCCGCTCCCTTCTGGCCGGCCCTCTGGATCGTCTCCAGGTGCCCCCGCAGGGGATGGTCCGCGTTCAGGCGCTCCAGGGACATTTCCGAATAACCGTTGATGACCTGGAGCAGGTTGTTGAAGTCGTGGGCGACGCCCCCGGCCAGGGTGCCGATGGCCTCCATCTTCTGGGCGTGGCGCAGCTTCTCCTCGCTCTCCCGCAGGGCCTCCAGGGCCCGGTCGCGGTCCAGGATCCGCGCCGTGAGCGCCTCGTTGGCCCGCACGAGATCCGCGGTGCGCTCCTGCACCCGCTGTTCGAGCTCATCGTTGAGGCGCTTGAGGTCCTCGGTGCTTTCCCGCAGGGCCTCCTGGGCCCTGCGCTCGGATTCCCGCAGGCGCAGGGTGAGGATTCCGTGGGCGAGGTCATCCGCCAGTTCGCCCAGGACCCGCACCTGGGCCTCGGTGAACGCCTCCGCCTCCGCGGAATAGACCGTGAGCGCGCCGAAGACCTCCTGGCCGTTCATCAGGGGCAGGCCCAGGGACGACGCATAGCCGCGTGCGCGGGCCTCCTGCCGCCAGGGCGCGAAGTTCGGATCGGTGTCCATGTTCCGGCAGAGGCTGGGCTGGCCTGAGCGGATGGCCGTCCCGGTGGGCCCCCGGCCCCTTTCCTTGTCCGCCCAGGTGAGCCCGAGGGTCGACAGGTAGCCGTCCTCGAACCCGGCCCAGGCCATGGGGCGGATGGACAGCTCCGAATCGTGGATCTTGTAGCCGATCCACGCCAGGAAGCAGCCGCAGTCCTCCACCACGATGCGGCAGACCTCGTCCAGGTAGCCCGCCTCGTCCTGGGCCCGGGCCATGGCCTGGCTGCTCCGGCTCAGGGCCTGGACCACGCGGTTCAACTGCTGGAGGCCCCGCTCCCGGATCCTGCGGTCCGAGACGTCCCGGGCCAGGTGGACCGTGCCCCGCAGCCGCCCCTGGCCATCGAAGATGGGCGACGTGCGCACCTGGTAGTCCCCGCCCAGGCCCTCCACCCGAACCTCGGCATCGTGGGCAAGGCCGTCCCTCTGGGTCTCATGGAGCGGACAGTTTTCCGGCGGTTGGCCAGCCTGGTGGAAGACCTCGTAGCAGGGCCTGCCCAGGACCTCCTTCCCGGCGGGACCCAGCCGGCTCAGGAGGGCCTTGTTCACCTGGAGGAGGTTCCGGTTCTCGTCAAGCACGGCCAGCAGGTCGGGCACCGCATCGAAGGTGCTCCGCCAGACGAAATCCATTCCCGAGAGCACATCCCCCGGCCCGGGGTCGGCCTTCGGCTCCCCCTCGAGGGGCAAACCCTTGGCTGGATGCCGATCCATGACCATGAAAATACCGTCTCAGGGCGATTGCCTTCATCAAGGCTCGATCACCGGAAAGGACGTGTCCAGCCTTTTTAATGAAAAACTTACACCCTTCAACGGAACAGATCAGTCCTGCGGATCCCCTTGGGAACCTTTTCTCCTGGCGGGCGCTTCTCCCCAGGCCGGAAGGGGATCAGGAAACTGAAACGCTTGAGTCGTGGGCTTACGATTTCCTCATCGAAGTAGACCACGAGCTGGGGGGACAGCACACAGGAAGACTGTGAGGACAGGATCATCCACGCCTCCGGGTCGGACGGATTGTCAGGATTCACGCTCATGAAGAGTGCCCTGACCCCCCGGCCGGTTCCCGAAAAATTTGTAGTATCAAATAATGCCTGTTTTTCCCTGGTCCGAGCGATGCGGGAATGGATAATTCCTTTGTCGCCCTTCCGCGCATCAGACTCCCCATGGCCGCCACCTACCGTCAGCTTGCCCGCCAGGGCCTCAACAGGGCCCTCGATGCGGCCATGGCAGGTTTCCAGACCCGGATCCAGATCCTTGCCCCGGAAACCCAGGCCCTGGCCAGGCAGTGCGCAGAAGGCATCCAAGCCTGCCTCCGCGACTTGGCCGAAACCCACGGTACCGCCCAGTCCGTCCAGGAAGCGCTGACCCGCCTGATCCACAGCCATGCGGACCCCAACCTGGTGGGCGCCCTGCGGGAATTCGCCGAGGTCCTCATCCTTCACCTGTCGGAGGCCAGGGACCGCCTTCGGCCGACGCCCATGGGACGCCGGGATTCCTAGCCAACGATGAAAGCTGGAAGCCTCAGGAAGCCTGGTCCACCTTCCACCGAACCAGGGGCCGATCGCTAAGGTCCCAGACCTGGAGTCCCCAAGGCAGCCTGCGCACGCCCAGGCGCCGCCGAATTTCCGTCCGGGCCGCATCTTCGCTTGCCGCGGCGATGGGACCGTATTCCATGAAATACCCAGGAAGCTTGTAACCGAAGGACTTGGACATTGGAAACCCCCGAAATGGTCGAGTGCTTGAACCTTCCACAGGACCAATTTCGCTTTTTGTCCGTATTGCGTCAAGGGGTAAAAGCGAAATTAACAAAAAAGTAGAACGGAATTTCGGGAGAATGTGGAGAAATGCGGGGAATGCTCGGGTTTGGCCAAGGGAGGGGGTGGCATCAAATCTGGCACGGGATCCGGCAACTGGCATCGGGGTGGGGGGCGGGGAGAGATTTGGGAGACGAAAAACGACGGTGGGGAGGAACCCTGTTGGATTGGAAGGGGTGGGCAGGGGTGGGGGAAGGGGGGATGAGGTGCTTGGAATCCCATGCCCCTTGTTATCCTCATGGTCAATCCCAGGCGTATCGTTACGAAATCATTCCCTCCTCTGTTCTGCAGGAAACGCACGGAGCCCTTGAGCAACACCTTTCGTTCCATCCTGCTGGGCACCGCTGTTTCGGTGCTTTGTGGGCAATCGGGACCAGACGGTTTTCGATCGAACCGGCTCCAACCCATTCCTGTCCTGATGCCCCCGCCGGCGAGGGAGCCTTCCGAACTGCTTGCCCACCTCCGATACATCGCCCTTCGCAAGTCCTTGGACCACATTCAGGCGGTGACGCCGGCGGAGCTCACGGGCTTCTACGGAAATGCCTGGTGGTTCCACAACCATGCAGGTCAAATCGATCTGGTGCTCACGCAGGATGAGATCAAGGCCTTCGGCGTTGAGGATGTGGAGCGTCGCGGCTATCTGGCCTCAGGTGTCAGCAAAGCGCGACTGAATGCTGCGCTGAAGGGGGATCCTCTCCTGTTTCCGGAGGAATTGAAAGGACCCGACCCTACGAAGCTGGACAACCTTCCGGGGAACAAGGATCCGGGCCAACGTGAGGACTACCTGGCTGCCTCGGGCCCTCTGCTCCGGGGCCTGTTTGATTCCGGGTTCTATCGGCTACTCAAAGGCATTCCCAGGGACCTCTGGGACGAGGTGGAGGTCATTGAAATCAGGAAGATGTCGGGAAACGACTTGGATCGGCTGGTCATCCTCGGCTTCCGCGGGAATCCTATCCTGGAAATGACGGCCCGGAGGAAGGCTGATCTTACCTATGTGCTCATCTACTTCCATTACCTGGTCTACCCAAAGCGTTTGTATTCCCTGTCCTCGACGCCAACTCCGTGACAGTAGGAGCCTGTTGATGGGGGAGGTTCACTGACGCTGGGTGGAACCTGGTTGGATTGAACGGGGTGGGGGAACAGAGGGGAAGGGGAGCCTGGATTCCGCCGAGGGAGTGAGCACTGTCCATGGTCACAATCAGAGGGTTCAGGCCTGCCTAGTAACCCCGGGGTCGAAGATGATTGGCTGGGAGTTCGTGGGGCGATAAGCTGGCGTCATCAAATCTCAACCACCCTCCGCTTCAAAGGGCTTTTGTCATGAATCTAGACAGCCTCCTGGGGCAACCCCATGCCACCTTCCATGATGCTGTTATCGAACGGATTGAGGTGGATTACCTGAGGAAGGTGGCGGTGATCCATCTCCAGATTGATGAGTGGAATCCAGATGCATCCTCATTGGAGGATCGCGAGAGGAAGATCCCGGGCACCCTGACTGTCTCGGGGCTTCTGTACTTTGTGATGGAACCGCCGGACGAGAACTATCCCTTCCAGGCCAACGATGGACTTTGGATCTCGGAAGATGAGATCACTCCCCGTACTCCGGGGGTCAGCGCCAGATTGCCCTGGAACCTGCCAGAGGAAGCCTTCGTGCATCGGCTATTCGTGAACGAATGGAACAGCTTCATTTACCTGGCGGGTACCCATGCCGAATTCGTCTGGAAGTGAACTCCGGATTGGAAGTGAGAGGATGATGAACCTGGATCCTCCCAAGCCTCCAAGCATCCTTCGGCGACTGGTAATTGGGTTTGCTTCTCTGATGATCCTGCTGGGGCTTCTATTTTGCTACGCCTACCTGCACGAGGAGACCTTCAACAAACCTGCGCCAGGGTCTGATTTTGGTCCCAAGCGATACTGAATTCCATCATGGTGAAGCATCAACGGAGGAGCAATCGCGCCTGCTCCGTCTGCTCAATTGTGATGAAATGCAGGGCTTCCTGTTCAGCAGGCCAGTCCCGGGGGCCAGGTTCGAGGAACGGTTCCTGAAACCTCCCACAATCGTAGGTGATGGAGTTCATTAGCCCAGGACCTATCCCATCGTCAGGAGATTGCTCGTGTCGATCAACGACCAGCACCCTCAAGGGAACCACATTTCCCATGGGTTCCGTGCGAGGTTCCTGCCTGGGTTTCCCCCTTCCCCTGCCGCCGGTTTCCCACATCCGCCAGGCGCGGGATTTAGGCGGGGAGGCGTGCGTTGCCGTGGCCTTCACCCGGATCCGGGAAGTGCCGAGAAGAAGGCTCCGATTTCGCGCGCCAGGCGGCCAGGATCCTCCGCCGGGCCAAAATGGCCCCCGTGGGGCATGGCGGTCCAACGGTGCACGTCATAAAGCCGCTCCGCCCATTCCCGTGGTGGGGCCCCTTCGGAAACAAAGTTGTTGTCGAAGTTGGCAAATGCCGTGGGCACCCCTATCCGGACCCCAGGCTGGATTGCCGCTCCGTTCCACCGGTTGTCGAAATAGTCGCGCATCGACGGCGTGATGGACTCCGTCGCCCAGTAGAGGGTGAGCATCGTGAGGAGGAAATCCTCGGTGAAGTGCTCCTCGAGGTCACCGCCCGAGTCGCTCCACGCCCGCCACTTTTCGAGGATCCAGGCCGCGAGTCCGGCAGGCGAATCGTTCAGAGCATAGCCCAGGGTCTGGGGCCTTGTGGACTGGATGGCGGAATAGCCCCGCTCGACTTCGTCCCATTGGCGGATCCGGTCGACATAGGCTCGTTCGGCCCCCGTCAACGGGGGAGTCCCGACACCCAGCGGCGGCCAGAGTTCCATCGTGGTCAGATGGAGGCCGATCATGGGCGCCGGATTCTCGAGCGCCATGTAGCTGACCACCCCTGCGCCGAAATCTCCGCCCCCGGCCCCATACCGCCCGTAGCCGAGTCCCTGCATGAGCTCATGCCACATCCGCGCGACGGTCAGGTAGTCGGCCTGTGCTGGCCGCTCCGAGAAGCCGTATCCCGGAAGGGACGGGATGACGAGGTCGAAGGCCGGGCCGTCGATACCGTTGGCTTCCGGGCGGGTCAGGAGGGGCACCAGCGGCAGGAATTCCAGGAACGAGCTTGGCCAGCCATGGGTCAGGACCAGGGGGATCCCTTTTCCCTCCCGCGCACGTTCGTGAACGAAGTGGATCGCGACGCCACCGATTTCAGCGCGAAAGTGCTTGAAGGTATTCAAATGACGTTCCTGGGCCCGCCAGTCGAAACGATTGGCCCAGTGGTCGAGGAGGCGCTTCAGGTAGGCCAGGTCGGTTCCCTGCGCCCAGGGGGCTCCCGGGGCCTGTCCAGGCCAGCGGGTGTTGAGGATGCGGTTCCGGAGGCCGGACAGGACCTCATCGGGAATACGGATCGTGAAGGGCGTGATCTGCATGAGGCACTCTCTATTCGCTGCCCTGAAGATCATAGGCCTGGCACCTGCCGCCTGTCGCGAAAAACGGACAGGCCCAGCCTCGAACCGCTCCCGGGGCCCCCCGCCATCAGGGGTTGGCCGGGAAGTCCGCGATCCTGGCGCGGCTCATGGCGCCGACCCCTGCACCCTGGGATGGCCCATTGGATTCTCCCCGGAATTCAAACCGGCTGGTGCAACGGGAGAAATGCGCTGACAACCAGCTGAACCCAGTCCTGGCGCCCGGCTTCGGTCATTGCGGGAAGCCGGAAGAGCGCACGCCGGCCATGGAGGCCCTGGGCCATGCCCGGGAACCGTTCGGCGGACCAGGAGGAGGGCATTTTCGTTCCGCCCTTGCCTTACGCCTGCCTATTAATCAACCAATTAACCATTCAAGCCCTGATTTCGACCGTTCGAAGGAATTCTCTATGCCGTGGCGCAAGCCGGTACAGAGTGGTAGGGTTCGTTTATCCGATCACCCGACAGCCTATGGGAGTTCCACGGATCTCCCGCATCCAAGGAGGGACCATGCAGCTGTTCGCCCGCCCATCGCTGACCCCTTTTCTGGCTCGGTTCGGCCTGGTGGCGAGCCTCGGTCTCGGGTTGCTCCAGGCACAACCCGCCGGCCAAGGGCGGGAGGGCGATGCCCCTTCTGCGCCTCCGGAGCTGAACGAACCCCGGTCCCTGGCCGGCATGAACCTGGATTTCACACGAGGGGCGAAGCTGGGCGAGGTCTTCCAGAGCCTGGGCAAGCAGTCGGGTGTCAGCATCAACCTCCACGCCTCGGTCTCGGCCCAGGATCTCTCCACCACGGCGGATCTCCGGGGCATGGGCTTCCTGCGGGCGCTGGACACCCTCATGCTCCAGAACGATCTCTTCTACAAGGTGACGGACCCCGCGTCCCTCATGGTCTTCAAGAAGACGCCCCAGAACCTTCAGGAATTCGAGACCAAGGCCCTCCGCACCTTCTACCTCGCCAACGCCGGGGTGGACACCATCCGCCAGACGCTCAATGCCCTCATGCCCCACCTGCGGGTGTTCACCGACAAGCGGCTCAACGCCGTCACCGCCCTGGGCAATGCCGGCGACCTGGCCAAGGTCCGGCAGATCGTCACCAGCCTGGACCGCCGCCAGGGCGAGGTGAGGCTTGTGATGGAGCTGGTCGAAGTCTCCCGCAAGGCTGCGGTGTCCGCCGGACTCCTGCGGACGGTGGAGACGCCCGCCAGCCCGGGCGCGAACGCCGTGCCCGCCGAACAGGCCCTTGCGCGCGTGATGCAGGACGGGCGCAGCAGGCTTCTGGCAAGCCCGGACCTGCGGGTGCTCTCCGGAGAATTCGGCGAGGTGCGGACCAGCTGGAAACCCGCCCTGAATCCGGAGGCAGGCCTGGCGAAGGCCCCCAAGGCCGCTCCCTCCGGCAAACCCGGACCCGGACCCTCCGCCCAGGCGGACATCCTGGGCGCGCGGATCAAGGTGAAACCCAGGCTGTTTCCCGATCATGAGGTCACCTTGGAGGTGGAGTGCGAAATCACGGACCCCTCCAAGGGCGGCGAACCGTCCGGACCCGGCGCCAGCACGCAGAGCCTGAAGACCTCCGTGCGCATCAAGGACGGCGAGACCGTGGTCTTCGGCGGGCTGCTGGAGGAAGAGAACCACGCCAGGCTGGCGGCGGGCGCCCGCGGCGGCAAGGACCGCCTGCTGGTCGTGAAGGCCGTGGTCGTGCGCGCCGGCGAACAATAGGCCGGGGCGCTCATGCCTTTCCCCCCGGCGGTCACGAACCTTGTGCGACCGGTCCTGATCCTTCTCCCGTTGACCGTGGGCACCGTCCCGGCGGCCGCGGACCACGTCGTGACCCTCAAGGACGGCCGAACCCTGACGGTCCGCACCCGCCTGGGGGCGCCGGTCCACTGCAACAACGAATTCATTAAAATCATCGAGATCGCACCCAGCTTCGGCCGGGCTCCGAACTGGAGGACCTTTTCGCTCTCGTGGGCCTTCGAATATGACTACACGAGCGACTTCGACGGCATCTTCTCGATTTCGATGCCGGGTACCAAGGTGTCCGTGAACTCCTTCATCACCAGGGACCGCCCCACCGTCCAGACCAACCGGAATGAGGTCTTCTTCCGAAAAGTACAGATCCTGGAGCAGAGTGAAAACCCGGACGCCTGGTCCTGGATCGACGAGCCCGGGGACAGCTGGATTCCCTTCCGGATCACCGCATCGGATGTCAGGAAGGGCAAAACGCTCACCTACGACGACTGCGCCCGGGTCACCGAAACGGCCAAGCATGCGCTTCGGCGAAACCAGGAACGCATCAGGGCCTTCGAGGCCGACTTCCAGACCCGCGAATGGGCCCTCCCGGATGGGACCCGGCTCGCCTTTCGAACCCGGGATGGATCGCCCCTGCGGCATGCCTCCCGCACGCTCCAGATCGACGGACTTGCGCCCACGGCCTCCCTGGATCCGTCCACGGGAATGCCGGGGCCGCCGTACTGGTTCATGGTCGGCCGCTACCGTGGCGGGGAGCCCATCACGCTGAGCCTCACGGCGCCCTGGATCGACCCATCGTTCAAGCACGTGGTGAAAGTCCAGGGCGAGGGTGTCTTCACGGTGCGGTTCGCCCCCCGGAGCACCCATCCCGGATTCTGGTCCTGGGTCGAATCACCGGAGGATTCCTGGCTGCCCATCAAGGTCTCCGTGAAGACGGAGAATGCAGGGGTCCTCGCGGAATTCGTGGAGGTCGCCCAATGCACTGAGGCGGTTCGCGACGCGTTCCGGAAACGCTGATTTCCGGGATCAGTGCGGCCGTTCGGATCCCCCTTCCGAACCCTCGGAGGAATGGAATCGGGGTTTCAAAACCGTAAGACCAGCCTCCACAGGCTGGGCGACAGGAAGGTCCCGACCGGGCCCATCGACGGAAAGCCCGGAGCCCTGCGGTCCAGGAGGCCTGGCATGCGGCCTCGCCGTCCCTGGCCCGCCCGGGAGGGGTGCCCATAAGGGCGGCCCAGGCAAGAGCGAGGAGGTGGGCCCTGCCGCTCCGAAGCGGTCCAAGGCGGAAGGGGGCCGTTTCGTGGGAGGATCTTTCAAGGAACTCGAGCTGGGGATCAAGGCTTGTGCGGTGACCCCCCGGCTTGGAGAGCAATCAGAGGATATTCATGAAACTGGATCTTCCAACCCTGGTACTGATTCTGAGTCTGGTCGGGATCACCCAAGTTATTGCGATTTTTATCCAATATAAAGTCAATAATACCTACCAGGGTCTCGGCTGGTGGCTCCTGGGTTCCCTGGCCATGGCGCTGGGGTTCATGACACTCTCCCTCGCGGTCGTTGACGCGGTTGCGGCCGTGTCTGTGGTGAGCATCCCTCTGCTCATCCTCGGACGCATCTGCCTGTTTGTCGGGACCAGCAGGTTTCTTGGGGAGAGGCTGCATCGGGGGCTTTTGTTTCTTGCATTTTTCGTCTTTTCGGGGGTATATTACTATTTCCTGTTCTTTAATGATAACATTTCAGTCCGTACGATCAGCGCTTCTGCCGGTATAGCCGTGTTCTCGCTTCTGAATGCCCGGATCCTGTTCCGAAGCCGCCGAAGGCGTTTTTCCGCAGCTTCCCTGTTCACTGGGACCGTCTTCTTGTTTTCTGGATTGCAGTTGGTATTTGTTATTATATTTACGATAATTTCTGGGCCGATGCAATCCTATCGCGACTATGCGCTGCCCCAGATCATGACATTCATTGTCCCTACTATCACCAGCATTTTATGGACTTTTGGCTTCATTTTGATGGTCAATCAGCGCCTGGTTTCCGACAACCAGGACGAGAAGGAGAACCTGCGGCGCATGTTCAACGCGGGCCCGGATGCGGCCTTGCTTATCCGCATGGAGGACGGGGTCCTGGTGGACGCCAATGAAGGCTATTTGCGGATGACGGGTCAAACCCGGGGCGAAATCCTCGGCAGGTCGTTCCAGGAGGTGTGCAGGTGGCTCTGCCCCTCAGAGCACCGCGCCTTCATGGTCACCATGAAAGAGCATGAAATATGCGAGAACCTGGAATTCGTATTTCAGGGCAAGGATGGCACGGAATTCATCGGGATGATTTCCGCCAGGACGCTCCTCATGCAGGGCGTCCCGCATATCATCAGCGTCACCCGCGACTTCACGGAACGCCGCAAGGTCGAGCGGGACAAGGCCGAACTGGAGGCCAAGTACCAGAAACTGCAGAAGGCGGAAAGCCTGGGGCGGATGGCCGGGGCGATCGCCCATCATTTCAACAACCAGATGCATTCGGTCATGGCCAATCTCGAGATCCTGGGTCATCCCGCCCGCGGAACGGACCCCGACCGGGTCCTGGCCAGGGCACGGCAGGCAACTGAACGCGCTTCGGAGATGAGTCGCCTGATGCTGGTCTATCTGGGGCAGACCTCGCTGGAAAAGGATCCTCTCGACCTTTCGGAACAGGGCCGGAAGGCCCTGGCTGCGTACGCGGAACAGGTTCCCGGAACCGTGGCGGTGACGGAGGCTTTCCCTTGCCCGGGCCCAAGGGTTCTGGCCAACGGCGACCAGATCAGGCAGGTTCTGTTCAACTTGATGAACAATGCGATCGAGGCTTTGGGACAGGCGCCCGGAACCGTCCAGGTCCGGATCCGGACCCTCCCGGCTCCGGAGATTCCGGTCGAGCACCGCCTCCCCATCAACTGGCAGCCCCAGGCCCAGGACTACGCGTGGCTGGAGGTGGAGGACAGCGGAAGCGGAATCCCGGAAGCGGAGCTCGAAAAGCTGTTCGATCCCTTCTACACAACCAAATTCACGGGCCGGGGCCTCGGCCTCCCGGTGGTCCTGGGCCTGGTTCAGGCCCATGGGGGGGCCGTCACTCTGACCAGCCAGGAGGGCGGGGGCAGTGTCTTCCGGGTTCACCTTCCTTTGATGTCCCCCGATCACGAGGCGGGTGCGGGTCCTGGCCCGGCCTGAAATCCCTTCGATTCCTTGCTAGACCCGGTAGTTGGCGACGGCATCACGAAGCTGCTCCGCCGCCTTGGCCAATTCATCGGCCGTGCGGGTGACCTCCTGGATGGAGGCGGACATCTGCATGGTGGCAGCGCTGTTGTGAGCCACCTGGCCGCTCACTTTCTCCAACTGCCGGGAAACCTCCTGGCTGGTGGTGGCCTGCTCGGTTATGGCGGTCTCGATCTCCTTGGTCATGCCGGCGATGACCTGGGTGGATTCCCGGATGCTGTCGAGCACCCGCACGGAGTCCTGGACCCGGTTCACCCCATCCTGCACCGCTCCGTTGGTGCGGGTGATGAGGTCGGCGATCTCGCGTGCGGCCTGGCCCGACCGTTCCGCAAGCTTCCTGACCTCCTCGGCGACGACCGAGAAGCCCTTGCCCAGGCTCCCGGCCTTGGCGGCTTCGATGGCCGCATTCAGGCTGAGCAGGTTGGTCTGGCGGGCGATGTCCTGGATCACCGTCACGGCCTGGACCATCAGCTCATTGGTTTCCCGGATGGAATTCATGGCCTGGCTGCTGGCGCTCCCGACGTTCGTTCCCTCGATCACCGCCAGTTCGGCCCGTTCCACCTGGCCCCTCGACTGGCGCACATGCTGGCTCACCTGTTCGATCGAGGCCGCGAATTGAAGCATCGCCGAGGCCACCTTCTCCAGGGCGTGCCGCTGCTCCTCGGAGGAATGGCTGATTTCGCTGCTCGCCGAAGCCATCTGCCCACTGGCGGAACTGAGTTCAGTGGAGCCGCTGGCCACCTGCAGCGCGTTGTTCCTCAACCGCGTGAAGGCCGTGCGGAGGGAGGCCATGGCCGTGTTGAGGGCCGAGCCCATCTGGCCGAACTCGTCCCGGGTCGCCACGCCGACCTTGCCCGTGAAGTCGCCTTCCCCAAGAAAGGCCACCGTCTTCTGGAATTCCTTCAAGGGCAACGCGATGCTCCTGATGCACCAGAACATGGCCATGATGCCCAGGACCAGGGCGGTGATCAGGATGGTTCCTTGGATGATCCAGGCGTTGCGAACGCTGGCTTCGGTGTCGGCCCCGGCACGGATGGCCTGTGCCTGGACATGCTCGTCAAAGGCTTTCAAGGCATCGAAGAAGGCCTTCCTCAAGGGTTTGATGGTGGCCAGAACCTGGTGTGCATCCGCCTTCCGGCCCTCCTGCACAGCCTTGATCAGGACATCGCGCATTTCTGCATAGGGGGTCCTCTTGTCGATGATCAGATTATAGAGGGCCCGGTCCTCCTCGGTCCGAAGCGATGCCTTCAATTTCTCCATGTTCTCGAGCGTGCTTTTTCGGCTCAACCCCGTCATCGCCAACTCGGCCCGGGCGGCGACGAGGTCCGTTTCGAGAAGCGCGTCATCGATGTAGACGGCGCTGGCATAGACGTTCATGGTGATTTCCTTGGAGCTCTGCAACTGGGGCAACCTCAGCAAGAGAAGGTTGTTGATGTTGGAACGGAGGGAGGAAATGGCCAGAAGTGCGGCGATGGAGACGCCGAGCGCGGAAACCAGGACGATTCCGAAGCCGACGAACAGTTTGGTGCTTATTCTCATGGCTGCTCCAATCCACAGGCAATAAATGAGCCTTAAATGTCTGTAGGCAACGACCTCAAGATCCAGTTGGGAACCGCCACACGAAGGGTCGGAAACCCTGGGCTCCCCGGTGGGGGAGGACATGGTACAGCAGATTCCTCAGGGCCTACCGAATAGACTTCAGCCACCCTTGCCGGTCCTTCAGGCTTTTAACCGCTTGGGGGAACATCCGACCATGCGAGTGAAGGCTGTACTGAAACCGCTCGAAGAGTGAAACCCCACGGACAAGGCGATCTCCCCAACGGTCTTGATTCCGTGGGAGCGTTCGTCTTTCGCCAAGGCGATTCTCCAACGAGTCAGATAGGCGATAGGAGCAACCCCCACCACCGTCTGGAACCGGGTAGCGAGGGTTGATCGAGAGACACCACAGTGTCTTGCAAGACTTGCCACCGTCCATATCCGGGCGACCTCGCGATGCATTGCGGTGAGCGATTTCGCCATGACCGGGTCGGCGAGGCCGGATGAATCCGGTCCCCCAGGGAGAACCTGCCTGGCACAGTGCAAGGCTGTGCTCGAACACCGCACTCGCTTCGAGTGCCACACCAAAGGAGAGAGACATGGTTGCCTTTTCACCTGCCGCATTCGAGACCTTCCTGGCGGGAGACGATGACTCACCCGTCGTGATGCTGAATCTTCCGCGGTTCGCGCCCGATGGCGGCCGCGAGAACCATCGGGAATACATGCGAATGGCGAAGCCGATCCTGGCTGGATTCGGCGCAGAAATCCTGTTCGGCGGCGACGGCCTGCCGGTGCTCACCACCGGGGAAACGAAGGGGTGGGATGCCGTCGTGCTCGTCCGGTATCCGCGACGGTCCACGTTCAAAGCGATGGTCGAGGATCCCGAATACCAGGCTGCTTTCAAGGTCGGGCAGGCCGCGGTTGCCGATATCGTACTGCAACCTGTGAAGCCCAGCGAGATCATGGTCTGAGCGCGGGCACGTGATGCCGGGTCGAGCGCGACAGGTCGTCACCCTCATGCGTAGCGACTCAGGGTCAGCCTGATCTGGCTTTCCCCGTTTCACAGCGTCATCGGATTTCGCCTCTATTGCTTCCTGCCTGGATCGCGCGGTTTCCCACGCATCGCACATCTGTTGCACCCTCGAGAATGCGGGGGTTCCCACATTGCGGCAGGTATCTCACGGAATGGTAGCGGGTGTCGCTCCTGTGCGATCCTCGCGCAGATCGGCCCACTTCAGCAGGGCATCAAGGGTTGGGCAGAGCGCCTGACCCCAAACGGTCAAGCCATACTCGACTTTCGGTGGCACCTGGTGATGGACGATCCGCCTGACGATTCCATCTTTTTCCATCTGACGCAGCTGCTGGATCAGCATCTTCTGGGTGATGGCCGGGATCGCCTTTTCGAGCTCGGAGAAGCGCAGGATCCTGCCGCCGAACAGATGGAACAGGATCTCCAGCTTCCATCTTCCTTCGAGAATCCGGAGGGCCTGCCCAACAGCGGCGGCTGCGGAGGTGGGTGTCCATTCTTCAGACATACTTTTTCGTAAGCCCCTTACTTTTTAGTGGGTTCTTGTTCGTTCAGGAGTCTAACCCTATCCTTCCCCCTGATCAACTCGGGTCGCACGGCGCGATCCGACGAGCCTCCAGGGAGCTGCCCCCATGTTTCTCGACCTGCCCGCATCCGTCGACGCCTATTTCGCCATGGACAAGGGCGACCTTGACGACCTTGCCCGCTGTTTCCAGGACGACGCAGTGGTGAAGGACGAAGGCCACGCCTACATCGGCCTGGCTGCCATCAAGCAGTGGAAAAAGGAATCCTCGGAGAGGTACACCTACACGAGTGAACCTTTCGCTTCTGAATTCAAGGACGGAAGAACCATCGTCGCCAGCAGGGTAACCGGCAACTTCCCCGGAAGCCCCGTGGACCTTCGATACTTCTTCAACCTCGAAAGCACCAAGATCGCATCTCTGGAAATCATCCCATGAGCTTCAGCCTTGAACTCAATGGCCGAAGAGCGCTTGTAACGGGCGGAACGAAGGGCGTGGGTGCAGCCGTCGTCGAGTCCTTGCGCAAGGAAGGCGTGATGGTCCTCGCGACAGCGCGTTCGGTTCCCCATGGGGCGCCCGAGGGCGTCATATATATCGCCGCTGATCTGGCCACGGCGAATGGGTGCCGGACGGTCACGGATGCGGTTCGGGATCGTCTCGGCGGCATCGATATCGTCATCAACGTTCTCGGCGGATCGAGCGCGCCTGCCGGCGGCTTCGCGAGCCTGAGCGATGCCGAGTGGGAGGTCGCGATCAGTCAGAATCTGATGCCTGCTGTGCGCATCGACAGGGCCTTGCTCCCCTTGATGATTGCGCAGGGATCGGGTGTCGTCATCCACGTCACGTCCATACAGCGTGAACTGCCACTGCCGGAATCGACGACCGCCTATGCCGCAGCGAAAGCCGCGCTGTCGACCTACAGCAAGAGCTTGTCGAAGGAGGTCACGCCGAAGGGCATCCGTGTGGTGCGCGTCTCTCCGGGGTGGATTGAGACCGAGGCATCCGTTCGGCTCGCCGAGCGGCTTGCGAACCAGGCTGGAACCGACTACGAGGGTGGGAAGAAGATCATCATGGATTCCCTTGGGGGCATCCCGCTCGGCCGCCCAGCTCGGCCTCACGAGGTAGCCGACCTGATCACGTTCCTGGTCTCGCCTCGCGCCGCCTCGATCACGGGCACCGAGTATGTCATCGACGGAGGGACCGTGCCGACGGTGTAATCGGGATGGAGCCGCGTTCCCTGACTGTTCGATCCGAGGTGTCGGAATAGCATGCGCAGCCATCACCCTTCTTCACTGAGGTCAGGAGGCGGCTCGTTCGTCGATCGGGCGACGGCACAGGTTTGGCTGCCTTCGGGCTGCCGGTTCCTGCCACACCAGCGGCTGCCGGGAAGGGCAGCCGAACGGAAGCGGACCGGGTGTCAGCCTTTCCGTGAGGAAACGGGTCCGTAAGCGGCTGAAGGGCGGCCCCAGGAAGGAGCTGCAGGTCCCCAGCCGGGCCGGCGAGCCGTTGGCCCAGGTGCAGCAGATCGTGAAGGCTTTGATTGTGCGCTGGGGCGAGGGTTAGGCCCACAGGTCCTTCGGGCGTTAGCTTGGTGTTATTGTGGAAGGTACACCCCCGAGTGAGGCTGCCCATGATCCGCGCGAGCCTGGCCCTCCTGCTGCTCTTCCTCTCTGCTGCGGCCCAGGAGGCGGACCGTGGTGTGCGGGTGGCCGAGGCCCAGCCTGAGCGGCGCATCGCCCTGGTGATCGGCAACGGCGCCTACGCTGCAGCGCCCCTGAAGAACCCGGTCAACGACGCCCGCGCCATGGCCGGCGCCCTGGAGCGTTGCGGGTTCACCGTGGCCGAACTGGAGAACGCGACCCGGGACCAGATGGTCAAGGCCCTTCGCCAATTCGGCAGCGACCTCCAGGGTGGCGGGGTTGGCCTGTTCTATTTTGCCGGCCACGGCATGCAGGTGAAGGGCCGCAATTACCTGATGCCCGTGGGCGGGGACTTCTCCGGCGAGGAGGAGGTGGCGTACGGGGCCCTTGACGCCGATGCCGTGCTTGCCAAGCTGGAGGCTGCCGGCAACCGGCTCAACCTCATGATTCTGGACGCCTGCCGCAACAACCCCTTCGCCACCGGCTCCCGCGGCGCGTCGGCGGGGCTGGCCCAGATGGACGCGCCTGCGGGCAGCTACATCGCCTTCGCCACGGCCCCAGGCCGCACCGCCGCCGACGGGACGGGGAGCAACGGGCTCTACACCCGGCACCTGCTGGCCAATCTGGAGGCACCGGGCTTGAAGGTGGAGGACATCTTCAAGCGGGTGCGGAACGGGGTCATGGCTGACACCCAGAACGTCCAGGTGCCGTGGGAGAGCAGCAGCCTGCGCAGCGACTTCTACTTCGTATCCGGAGCGGGCTCGCCCGCTCCGGCCATGGCGCCGCCATCCCCCCTGCCGGGGCCCTATCTTGCGGGCGCTGCGGCGGAACGAGCCCTGTCCCAAGGCGTTTTCGAGACGCCGGCAGAAGCCGCCGCCCGGTTGGCCGAACTGCCACCCCTCCGGGTGGGCACGGCCCGGCTTTACCCGGCCAGCTATGACATGGATACGAGGCGCCTGCCGGTGGACCTGAAGATCGAACCCTGGGCCGCCTCCCACGTGCGCCAGACCAAGGGAATCCTCGAACTGGATCGGGCCCGGGCCCGGGCCTTCTGCGCCGAGGGCGTGGAGTTGCCCTTGGTGGCGCGCTTCGGGGTGGTGTCCGGGAAGCTGGGCCCGACGGTGGTGTCCGTGCTGGCCGCCGCCGGCAGCGAGCCGGTCCGGGGACCGTTGAAAGGCCGGTTGTGCTTCTTCCGTCCCAAACACCTGATCATGGGCGCGGCAGCGACCTACGAGGTGGAAATCGGGGGGCGGCTGGTCGGGGTTCTCCGCCCCGGAGAATCGTTCACACTGCGTATGCCTCCGGGCCAGGTGAAGGTGCAGGCCTTCTCGGTCCAGTCCCGGTCGCGCGGGCTCCCGTACCTGCTGGACGTGGAGGTGGTGGCCGACCGGACCGTACACGTGATCGCGGATCTGGGGGAGGTTGCGATCGTGCCGCCGCCCAAGGGCGAGGCCGCGACCCAGGCCCTGAAAAACCTGGGGGAGAAAGACCTGGATTGAAGGAGCCGGTGCAGGATCCGGGCCTACCCAGGCCAAGGCCATCGAAACCGCCGGCAGGCGGCGAAGGGGATGGCGGTGGGGCGCGTGGATAGGCGATACCCTTGGCAAGGGAGCCAAGTCCATGCACGAACTCGAAGCAATCATTCACGCCGCCGATGATGCCATCAACCGGGAGGACCTGGACGCCGTGATGGCTTTCTATGCCGAGGATGCGACCCTCGTGGTCCGTCCCGGCTTGAACGCCACCGGCAAGGACCAGATCCGGAAGGCCTTCACGGCCATCGCGGAGCATTTCAACCACAGCCTGCATGTCACTCAGGACAAGCTGGTGGTCATCGAGGGCGGGGCCACGGCGCTGGTTCTAGGCAAGGCCGAGCTCCGCGCCAAGGACCCCTCGGGGGCCCAGGTCCTCATCGCACGGGAGGCCACCTACGTGTTCACGCGGGATGGGAGCGGTGCCTGGCGATGCGCGGTGGACAACTCATACGGTACCGGCCTGCTCATGGCCTGAGCGGGGAGTGGGGCGATCTTCCGTGACGCCCGGATTCCGGCCGTGATCCCGGCGTGGCGGCTTCGAACCCAAGGGCAGACACCCTCTGAGGTCCTACTTGAAGGTCACCTGTTCGGGGGAAGAGAGGGAGAACGTAACCGTCTGGTGCGCGGGAATGCGGATCACCGTCTCGGCGGTTCCGGCGGCCAGGGCGGTTCCGGCCACGGCACCCGCCGCCGCGCCGCCCAGGGCGTGGTCCCCCTGGTGGTTCTTGTCCGTAAGCAGCCCCACCAGGGCGCCCAGAGCCGCCGTGCCGCCGATGAACTTGGCGTCCCGCTTGCCTCGGCTGTCGCCCACGACCATGTAGGTGCCCGCATCCACCACGTCGTTGCCCACCGTGGTCAGCCGGATGCCCAGACCGCCGGTTCCGCTCGATAGACGGCCGGCGGGCAGGCTCTGGGCCACCACCCCGCTGACGGCCGTGCCCGAAGGCCAAACCACGGTGTTCCCAACCTGGACGGCCTCCGCCAGGGTGCCCGACCAGGGATCGCCCGGCTGGTTTCGGTCCGTGGTCAGTTCGGCGCCCACCGTGACGGTGAGGCGCGCGCCGGCCGGAACCTCGATCATGGCGTGGCGGGGGCGCTCCTGGGCCGGGATGGAGGCCGCGGTGTCCGCGTCCCTGCGGCGGTCCGCTGCGTGCCGCCGGGCCTCCGCCAGTTGACGGTCCAGGGCCCGCAGGTGCGCCGCGGAAATCTGGTTGACGGCTTCCTGGTTCCCCGTGGTGACGTTCTTGCCATCCTTCATGTCGCTGACCTGCTTCTCCAGGGCGGCGACCCGGTCCTCCGCCGCCTTGGTCTGAAGCTGCGCCGCCACCTGGGCCTGGACGGCGGCATCGCTGGCCTTGGGTTGGCAGGAGATTCCGGCCACCAGAAGCAGGGCCAAGGAGGTGGGAAGTGGAACGTGGGAAAGGGTCATGACTTCTCCTGGGGCAGGGGGTGGCTGAAGGGTCCGGGTGGCCCGGAAAGGGGGAACGACGCACCAACTGGGCCAAACTGTAACTATTTATAAAATTGGTTTTATGGTTGAACTTTCCGGTCCTGTCCGGCCTGTTGCCATCACTTTGAAGGCATTCCCCCCCGTAAAGGAGGAACGCAAGGGCCATTGCACGCGCGGTCCTTCCATAGGCATCTCCGTGGCCACGGGTTCCCTGCCGGAGAGGGTGCGCGGCGGCCTTGTCCTCCGTGATGGAGGTCCCGGAGGCGGTCCGCCGCACGCCTCCCGGGTCGTACTCTGGTCATCGCCCCGGACAGGCGATGGTGATGGAAAGTGCGCTTCCATTTTGATGAGGAAGCCGCCCGGCAGGAGAAATTGTGAATTTAAATATCTTAAATAATTGGTCTTAAGCAATGGCTCAGGAATTGCTGAACGGTGGGGTCCCCCCGCCAGACGTCCTGGAACCCAGGGGTGGCACCCCAGGAGACCCCTATGAGAATCACCCGAACGGCATTGACGACCCTTGTCCTGACCCTTTCCCCCGCTGCGGTCTTCGCTGCGACCGGACTTTTCACCCACGCCACCGCCATGAATGTTTCCCCGGACATTCCGGCGGCACAAGGCAAGGTCAAGTTCAGCAAGACGAATGATGGAAACATCGCCATCCATCTCTCGGTCAAGTACCTGGCGGATCCCCAGAAACTGAACCCGCCCGCGGCCATCTATGTGGTCTGGGTGGGCCAGGGAAAGGATGCCGTGCCGCAGAACGTCGGAGCCCTCAAGGTCGAAAAGGACCGTGAAGGCACCCTCAAGTCGGTAACCCCGCTCCACGCGTTCCAGCTGTTCGTCACGGCGGAGGCCAATGGCCAGGTCCAAGAGCCGGTCGGAACCAAGCTGCTCTGGATCGACTATAACTCCGAATAGATGGACGGTTTGTTTCCGGCAAGCATGCGTGAACGCGCCGCTCCGGGCTGCGCATGCGTCTCCGGGATGGGGCCAAGCCCAGCCTGCTGGTCGTGAACCAACGATCCAGGATGAGGGTGCCGCTTCGCGTGGCTGGAAGGATTCCCGAGGAACCGGGTCCCGCCAGGTTGGTTGCGGCGCCCTGCGATGGACGGACACGTTCAGGGAACGGGCAGAGCTCCCGATTCCAGGTGCTCCCGCCTGACCTGATCCGGCAGGCTGCAGGCGTCCTTCTTCTCCAGGAACATGGTGATGCAGTTCAGGTGTTCAGGAGTGGAAAAGGCGAACCCGTCGAGGAGGGGCCTGCGCCGCAGGCGGTAGCGGTACCATGGCGCCAGGGAGAGGAGAGACCGGAGCTTTTGGAAGTCGTAGTTTTGGGTATAGGGGAAGGAGATCCGGAGGTGGAGTTCCTTGGCCAGGGCGAAGGCCTGCTTGGCGGGCATGTAGTCGGTGCAGTGCCGGAGGAAATCGGCGTATTCCTCCGTGTAGAGTTAGGCTTGAGTCATCCGCTCCACGGCCATGATCACCCCCCCTCATGCAAGGTGTCACCCATGATCCTGCGTCCCCTCCTCCTCCTTGGATCCGCGCTTCCGGCCCTCGCAATTCCGGCCGCTCTGCCTTCGGCCCAGGAGGTGCTTGCGAAGGCCAAGGAGGCCATGGGGGGAACGGCCTGGGATCGGGTGACCCATCTGTCCTCGCGGGGCGCGCTGGTGACCGGGGGAATGAACGGCACTCTGGAAGAACTCGAATGCGTTACGGATGGCCGGAACCTCAGCCGCTACGACCTGGGGGTCCTGAAGGGCGCCAACGGCTTCGACGGCACCACGGGCTGGACGGAGGACGGCACGGGAGATGTGCGCCTGGAGCCGGTGGAACACCCCGGCGAGCAGAACTACCTGATGATGCGCGCCTTCTGGTTTCCCTCCCGATGCAAGGCCACGATCCAGCATCTGGGTCTGCGAGAGAACCGCTTCCATGTGCTTTCCATCACGCCGGAAGGGGCCAGGCATGCCTTCGAGCTCTGGGTGGACAGCCGGACCTGGCTCCTGGACCGGGTCGTGAAGACGGAGGAAGGCGAAAGCGAGACCACTTTCTTCCAGGACTACCGGGTCGTTTCAGGATTGAAGCTGCCCTTCAGGGTGTTCACCCCCAAGCCTGATGCATCCAAGAACACGCAGGTCGAGTACGCGGCCATCGCCGTGAACGGGCCGCTGACCGCGAAGGCCTTCGCCCGTCCCATGCTGGCGCTTTCCGATTTCGGCCTGGAGCGCGGGCTGGAGAGCGCGTCCGTGCCCCTGGAATTCATCGGAGACCATCTCTTTGTGATGGCCTTCATCAATGGCAAAGGTCCGTTCCGTTTCTTCCTGGATACGGGGGGCGTGAACATCCTCACTCCCACCGCGGCAAAGGCGCTGGGCTTGGCAAGCAAGGGCAGCATCGAGGGGCACGGAACCGGCGAGGCCGCCGAATCCTTCGGAATCACCCAGGTGGACCGCGTGCAGGTCGGCGAGGCCTGGATGAAGGACCAGCGGTTCCTGGTCATTCCGAGCCTTGAAGGCATCGGCAGGATGATGAACCTGGAGGTGTCCGGTGTCGTGGGCTATGAACTGCTGCGCCGGTTCATCGCCCGGGTGGAGTACGGCCCGAAGCGCCTCACCCTGTACCGGCCCGAAGGATGGCGCTATGCGGGCAAGGGCTTCAGTCTTCCCTTCACCTTCAACGGCCATCACCCCAGGGTGAAGGGTGAACTGGACGGCATCGCCGGACTCTTCGACATCGACACGGGGTCGGGGTCCACCCTGGACGTCTACGGCCCCTTCGCGGAGAAAAACCGCCTGAAGGAACTTGCGCCGAAGGCCATCACCACCGTCACCGGACATGGGGCGGGAGGGGAGGTGCGGGGCCATGTGATCCGTGCCCGTGAACTGAAGCTGGGCGGCGCCACGATGAGGGCCCCCATCGTGGCACTCTCCACCACCCGGTCCGGAGCCTTCGCGGACGATTCCGCAGCCGGCAACGTGGGGCAGGGGTTCCTGTCCCGGTTCGACCTCACCTTCGACTACCGAGGCCAGGTGATCCATCTCGAGCCGAACGCCAACCACGGGACGCCCGATCACTGGAGCATGACAGGCATGAGATGCGGCGCCGTGGACCTCGGCACGGTGGAGCAGGTCTTTCCGGACTCTCCGGCCTCCGAAGCCGGGCTCCAGGCGGGGGACAATCTGCTGGAGATCAACGGAGAAGGCATGAGCCATTGGAATGCCATCCGCCTTCGCGACCTGTTCCAGTGGTCCGAACCGGGGACCAGGGCGGACCTCCGGGTCCGGCGCGGCGAAAAAGTCTGGAACGTCACCCTGGTCCTGCGCGAGCTGCTCTAGACGGGGCGGCCCAAAGTTATAAACTTCAACAACCTGGGAACGCATGCGTCCCGGAAAGGGGCGCCGGCATGAACGTGGAGGACCTCAAGGCGTTGATCCAGGGCGGCGGGGATGGGGTGGAGGCCTGGAACAGGGAACTGGATCCCGGCGAGTGGGACCTTGAAGTCCTGCTGAACGCCCCGGTACTGCAGTCGCTGATGGAGGACTATGCCAGGATCACCTTCACGGTCACGGCGATCCTCGACTTGAAGGGGAAGGTCCTGGTGGCGGTGGGTTGGCAGGACATCTGCACCCGGTTCCACCGGGCCCACCCGGAATGCTCCAGGTTCTGTGTGGAATCCGATCTCTTCCTGGCCGGGAATGTGAAGCGGGGCGAATATGTCGCCTACAAGTGCAAAAGCGGCCTCTGGGATGTCGTGACACCCCTGTTCGTGTCCGGCACGCACATGGGAAACATATACACGGGCCAGTTCTTCTACGATGACGAGGTCATCGACCGCGCGTTCTTCGAGGATCAGGCGGAGGCCTACGGGTTCGACAAGGAGGCCTATCTCGCGGCCCTGGATCGCGTGCCCCGCTTCAGCCATGGCCAGGTCGAACGGCT
Organism: Geothrix sp. 21YS21S-2; assembly: GCF_030846775.1. Lineage (NCBI taxonomy): Bacteria > Pseudomonadati > Acidobacteriota > Holophagae > Holophagales > Holophagaceae > Geothrix > Geothrix sp. 21YS21S-2. Next base: position 1,170,372 of record NZ_CP132910.1, on the reverse strand, counting down.
GATGGATTTCCTGGTGAAATTCACGGACCTGGTATCGAGATTCACCCTCGGCAATCTCCGTGCTGCCGCATTCATCCGGGAACAGTCCCGGTCGGCCCTGGCCCTGCGCAGGTCGGAAGCCGCACTGCGCGGAAGCCAGGCCATGCTTGCCTTGATCCTGGATACGATTCCCCAGTCGGTTTTCTGGAAGGACCCGGATGGGCGGTACCTGGGGTGCAACAAGTCCTTCGCCACTTCCGCGGGCTTTTCGGACCCTGATAAGGTCATCGGCAAGACGGACTTCGATCTTCCCTGGACCCGCGAGGAGACGGAAGCCTACCGGGCGGATGACAGGGAAGTGCTGGCCAGCCGTCGCCCCAAGCTGCGGCTTTCGGAAACGCTGAGCCTGCCGGATGGTCGTCGCCTGCAGCTGGAAACCTCCAAAGTCCCGCTCCTGGACTCCGACGGGAACCCCTTTGCGGTGGTCGGGATCTTCGAAGACGTGACGGAGATGAAGAGTGCCGAGGAGCAGCGGCGCAAGCTCGAGGTCGAGCTGGATCATTTCCAGAAGCTGGAGAGCCTGGGGCGCCTGGCCGGAGGCGTCGCCCACGACATGAACAACATTCTCGCCGCGATCATGTCGGTGACCGAGATCCTGCGGGTCAGGCACGCGGATGTCGCCGGCCTCGGGGAGTCCCTGGATCTCGTGGACAAGGCCTCGGCGCGCGGACGCGATCTGGTCAAGACGCTCGTCGCATTCACCCGCAAGGAGATCTCCCAGGCCGTGGCCATCGACGTCAATGAACTGGTCCGGGTGGAGATGGGGCTCCTGGACCGGACCCTCATGAAAAAGTATCAGCTCGTCATGGAGCTTGGACCGGACCTTCCGGCCGTGAGTGGGGACCCCAGCTCCTTGGCCAGCGCCCTCATGAACCTCTGCGTGAACGCCGTGGACGCCTTGAGCGAGGGCGGCCATCTGAAGATCCTCACCCGGAGGCAGGGGGCCGCCTTCGTGGAAATGCGTGTGGAAGATACGGGGGCGGGCATGACCGCCGAGGTATTGAATCGGGCCGTCGAGCCCTTCTTCACGACCAAGCCCAAAGGGAAGGGCACGGGCCTGGGGCTTTCACAGGTCTTCAACACCGCCCGGGCGCACGGCGGTTATCTGACGATCGAGAGCGAACCGGGCAAGGGCACCCGGGCTACCCTCGGACTGCCCTGCCAACCTGGCATTTCAGCCTCCCCACCCGCTGATGGGACCCTCCGGGCGGAGGCGGCCCTGACCATTCTCCTGGTGGATGACGAGGACCTCATCCGGTCCACCATGCCGATGATGCTGGGCTTCCTGGGGCACCGCGTGACTCCGGTGGCGGGCGGGAAGGAGGCCCTGGCCTACCTGGAGAACCATGAGGTTCCCGACCTGATCATCCTGGATATGAACATGCCGGGGATGACGGGCCTCGAAACCTGGATGGAGATCCGCAGGACGTTCAGGGACATCCGCATCCTGGTCGCCACGGGCTTCCTGGAAGACCGGGTGGCCAGTGCCCTGGCCGCGGACCCGCGGGCGGGTGCGATTGCCAAGCCTTATTCACTTCATGATTTCCAGTCCGCCCTGGCGCGGTTTCGTTCCTAGATTGACTGTGGCGCCCGGAAGCCGGGTGGGCCGCGTCCCTCCATTTCGCCCCGTTCGTTTTTTGCCGGCAGAGCCGGCGAAGACGGAGTGCACGCTTCCCGGGGGCCTGGGCCAGGTTTACACGCGCGGGCTTCGTCGGAGGCATGGGATGAATTCCCTGCCAGGGCTCCCCACCTTGGCCTATGGCACGGTGGGCTCGCTTCGAGTGGGGGCGGATGAATCCCGACACCGACCGCCATCCGGGGCGCCACAGTAGAACGTGTGCCTGCCTTGGGTTCCTATTTGACGGTCCCCACCGGGAACCCGTGGCCGCTGATGGAGGCCGTGGGGAACTGGGCGCGCCTGAAGATGCGCTCGGCCAGTTCGGGCACCTCCACCTCCACGTAGGCGGCCAGCTCCATGGTCTGGACGACCCCGGTCCTGCCCTTGTCGGCCTTGCCCAGCATGCCCTGGGTGAGGACCCAGGTGAACAGTCCGTGCCCCTGATAGCCCTCCAGCGCCTCCTGCACGGAGGTGGAGGCGGAGAGGATGGTGGAGCCCACGGCCCGGGAGAGCACCTTCATGGCGGTCTCCTCGCTCATGCCGCGGGTGAGGAGCGAGGTCTGCATGGCCTGGCCCAGCTGGCCCGCGTTGCAGGTATCGACGACGATCAGCTTCTTCGTGGCTGGGATGTTGGCCACCAGCTCCCTGAGCAGGCCCTGGGGCAGGGCGTCGTCCTTCAGGCGCTGGGTGCTCAGGGCGCCCACGTTGGAAGTGATGAGGTAGTACTCCCCTTCGTCCACGGTGCCGTGGCTGGCCAGGTACAGGATGAACACGTCGTCCGGGTTGATGGCCTGGAAGGTCCTCAGGGCCTTAACGATGCCCCCGCGCGTGGTGGCCTCCCGGGTGGTGAGGGTGGTGATCCGCACCTGGCCGAACAAACCGGAGGCGCCATTGCGAAGGGTCTGGGCGAAGAGGTCGGCGTCGGCCACGGCGTACTTCAGCCTGAGCTTGGGATTGCGGAACTCCTGGATGCCGATCACCAGCGCGTGGAGGGTGCGCGGGCCCGAGGCCGTGAAGGTGGCGGCCACCTGATGGGTGGCACCGTTGCCCTGCATGGAGTTGTCGGCGTTGAAGGCCGCGGCCCGCAGGGTGTTGACGCCGGCGGCGAGCTTGACCTGGTAGGTGCGGTAGGTCACCCCGGGCTCCTCCCGGTGCGTGATCTTCACCGCACGCGCGCCGCCCTGGTTTCCGTCCCTGCCGGTGTCCAGCAGCACCGCCGAGCCGTTCAGGAACAAGCGCACGTCGCCGAGGCCGCCGCCGCGCTCCTCCAGCTTCACCGTCACCTTGAAGTCCTGGGCGGTGGCCACGGAGGGGGTCTGGACGATGCTGATCCGGGGCGCCGGCTTGACCTCGGCCAAGGTGAGGTAGCCCTCCAGGGTCCCGCCGGCCAGGACGGTCTTCACCAGGTCGGGGCGGAAGAAGGTCTCCCGGTAGTTGTCGATGCCGAATACGCCGGTTCCGCTCCGGACGTTCAGGTGCTGGTCCCCGTTGGCGGAGGCGTTGTAGTAGCCCTGGGGCGTGATGATGATCCATTCCCCGTCGCTGAATCGCATGAACCTCGCCAATTCCCTGCCCGAGGCCACGTCCCAGAGACGGGTGGTGAGATCCGACGACTCCGAGGCCAGCCGGGTGCCATCGGGGGAGAAAGTCAGGTGGGTGATGGGGCCCAGGTGCCCCCGCAGGGTGCGCAGGACGGTCCGGTCCCGGTACGAGAACAGATTGATGGTCTTGTCTTCGCTGCCGGTGGCGATGAGGCCGTGGGCGTAGGTCACCGCGAAGGTCGTGATGTTCTGGGCGTGGGCCTTGAACCTGTGCACAGTCTTCCACCGGGAGCGGTTCGCGGAATTCCTGGCCGTGAAGTCATTGGCGTCCGTGGCCTCGACCCTCTGGATGGTCACGTAGGTCGTGCCCTCGAAGGCGGAGGGCGGGTCGGCGCTCACGACGTAGAAGCAGCGGCTGGCCTCGTCGTACGGAGAATAGTAGTCGGAGGCGCTGGTGAAGCGCTGGTGCTCCCGGAACATTTCCAGGTGCCTTTTCTGAGCTTCGGGTTCGCGCGCATCGAAGAGCCCGGCCGGAGGCCTGGGGAATTCGGTGAAGTTGTAGAACTTGACCAGGGCCGCCTGGCCGAGGTCCCACCGCTGCACCCAGGTGTCGGCGCTCCCCGGCCTCCCGGCCACGAGGTCCACATGCACGTTCAGGGACAGGTGCCTCCCGTCAGGGGAGAAGGAGGAGCCGTGGGTCTGGGCGATGGGTGCTCCGAAGTCCTTGACCACCTTGCCCGTCGCGAGGTCGTAGAGGTCGAGGTGGTCGCCCAGGGCGCTCACGGCCACCTGGCTCCGCACCGGCGAGTACGCCGTCTGGACGACGTTGTCGCGCAGGACGATGGCGCTGCGTTCCTTGCCCGCCGCGTCGAAGACATGGAGGGTCTGGTCGCCCAGGGTCCTGCCCACCGACAGGTCGCCGTTGGCCGAAAGGTGCTCCATGTACATGAACAAGGGGAACTTCTGGGCGACAACCGCGAGCCGGGCGAGGTCCAGGTGGATCAGGGCGCTCGCGCCTCCGAGGGTGAGCTTGCCGTCGGGTTCGGTGCCGAGGAAGTCCTGCATGGAATAGACCCCCGTATCCGCGCCCCGGAGGGTGGCCACGATCCTTCTCTCCTGGACGCCCACCACGAAGAGCTCGCCGCTGAGGTTGGCCATCAGCACCTTGGCGCTGTCGGGAGAGCAGGCCACACTGCGCAGCGGACGCACGTGGCCGCTGGCGCCGTCGGGGTCCGCGGGTGCCGGCACCACGGCGGCAAGCCCTCCGGTTTCGAGGTTCCACAGGCGCAGGGCCTTGTTCTCGATGGAGGCCAGCAGCGCCCCGTCGGGGCTGGCGGCCAGGGCGCGCACCTCCTCCTGGTGGCCCCAGAAGGTCCGCACCAGGCGCCCGGTCTCCAGGTCCCAAAGCTTGACGGTCCTGTCTTCGCCTCCGGACACCAGCCTGCGGCTGTCCGGCAGGAAGGCCAGGCTCTTCACCGCTCCCGCATGGCCGGTCAGCGTCGCCAGTTCCCGCCCGGTCTCGGTCGCCCAGACGCGGATGTTGCTGTCGCCGGTCACCGAAGCCAGAAGGCTGCCATCGGGAGAAAAGACCAGCTTCCGGCCGCCGTTGAAATCACTGTCGGTCTTGTAGCCGAGCTGCACGAAGATTTCCGGTTCCTGGGCGCGAGCCGGGGCCCAGGCCCCGAGGAGAAGCAGGGCCGCGGTCAAGGTGCGAACAAGAGCGGAGGGAGGGACCATGGCAGGGCTCCTGGGGTGCAGGCGGCTCTATGCGGGCTGGCTGGATTGACTCCAGGATGGCACTTCCGTTCGAGGATTCAATCCCTTCCCGTGCCGGAGGGTGGCAGGCGCTTTGGTTATGGATCAATCGCAATTCGTGTCCTCCACGCCCCGGATGAATTGCTTTGGCATGCGTCTGCTCCGGGATTGAGGGGCCGGGAACCTCAGCCGTGTTCCTGATCTGTCCACAGCGAGGCACACTCCGGACAGATCGTGTGGGTGAAGGAAGTCGCTGTGCCCATGGTCAGGTGCGGCCCCAGGGCCACCCAGGTGGAATCGTCCTTCCGAAGCCGCCTGCACCAGGCGCACACCGGGATCAACCGCTCCGGAAGGTGGACGTGAAGGCAAGCCCCATGGAGCTTCCTGGCGGGTTCAATACGCGGCTGGTTGATGGCCGAAACCGTCGCTTCCAGCGTCCGCGCGCGGCGCTTCCGCATGGGTGTGCGCAGATCGAGGCAATACCGGTTCTCATGGCACACGCTGCCTCCATGGCCAGGTGAAGCCTGGCCGGGTGAACGGGGACCGCCTCGATGAACCGCCAGAAAGGCATCCCAGAAGGTCGAGGCGGCCCCGGAATTTCCATCGTCCCAGGTTCCATTGTTGCCAAGCATTGGCTGTGAGAAGCGCATGGGCGGTGAACGGTCGATCGCCGCCTCCCAACGGCCGTCTCAGGCGGCTCGATGTCGGAGAGTGGACATCCTTGGGAGGGGGTTCCCTCCCTGGAAGGTGCTTATCACGGCCGAGCGCAAAGGGCATGTATGATTAGTTCCAGATCTATTTGATTCCGACGAGGAAGGGACTCCCCATGCCAAACATTGCTTCTGCCCTGAAAGAAGAAATCGCCAGGGTCGCCAGGAAGGAAATCCGCAAGGAAACCGAGGGTCTCAAGAAGGCCTCCGCCCAGTTTCGAGCTGAAATCTCCAGCTTGAAACGAAGGATTGTTGATCTTGAGAAAGCGGCAGCTCGGCTCAGCAGGACCGCCGGCATTGAAAAAAGGACCAAGGCGGATCCGGACCAGGCGCCTCGCGTGCGGTTCAGCGCCAAGGGACTGGCCTCCCTCCGGCAGCGTTTCGGCCTTACCGCCGCCGACATGGGAGCGCTCCTGGGAGTCTCCGCGCAGACCATCTACAACTGGGAAGCGGAGAAGTCCACCCCTCGCCAAAAGCAGCTGGAAGCCTATGCCGCCGTGCGGGGCCTGGGCAAGAAGCAGGTCGCGGCCCGGCTCGCGGCCATGGCAGGGTAGGGGCCGTCTCCAACGGGCTGACCGGCCGGATTGGACGAGGTCGGCTCGAGTGGGTACCCGGCCTGGGCTCCGCCCGGGTGATGAATCAATTCGGATTTTCAGTGGTAATGCAATCAAGTTTGTAATACAAACTAGATTGTGCTGCTCGGAGAAACCCCATGGCCAAGCCCAGTCCCACCCCTTCTTCCGTGCTTCGTGCCGCCTACCGGGACGGTTCCCTGGACCTGGCTTGTGCTGCGGGCTTCGCCGCCCTGGTTGCCATGTGGCAATTTCCCTTTCCGGGGCACCTTGTACTTCTGAGACTGCCCCTCGGCCTGCTCGCAGGGGGAGCTGTGGGCAGGATGGTGTTCGCTCTCCTCAGGGCCCGGGTCTTCGAACCCAGGGCGGGCTTCGCCAGGGCCGCCCTGTGGCGGAACCGCTACCCGATGCTGGTCCTGGCCGCCCTGGTGGCGGTCTTCACCCTTGCGGGGACCCTGCGCGTTTACCGGGTACTCCTGGCAGGGGCCGACGAAGGCCAAATGGCGAAGCTGATCACCCGCATCTTCTACGTGATGTTCCTGCCCCTGCCCCTGTTCCTGACCGGCCTCTTCCTGAAACTGCGCCGGTTCTTCGGCTACGCCGCGTTCTGCCTCCTCATGATCCTGCTCCACCTTGGGGGTTTCCGGTTCGGGAGCTCCTGGTTCGTCTTCCTGCCGGTCCTGATGGTCCTCACCGGCGGCGGCCTCCTGGCCCTTTTCCTCCGGGAGACCGCCCATGCCTGAGATGCCGCCTTCCCTGGTCGGCCTGGACAAGGCCCTGCACGAGCCCGCGAGGCTTTCCATCGTGGGTTGCCTGTGGATGCTGGAGGAGGCGGACTGCACCTTTCTTGCCCAGCAGGTGGGCCTCACCGTGGGCAACCTCTCCTTCCACCTGGCCAGGCTGGAGGATGCGGGTCTCGTGCGCATCGAGAAGCGGTTCCAGGGCAAGGTCCCCCGCACGACCGCGGCCCTCACCTCCGAAGGCCGCAGCCTGTTCCGCACCTACCGCAGATCGCTGCAGGCCTTCCTCGCCGCGCTTCCGGACGAATCGTGAGCGCCTGGGATCCGGGACGATCCTCCCGGGGCCGTCAGTCGTCATCTCCCTGATGTTCCAGGCCCTGCCGGCCCTTCTCGTTCTCCCCCACCGAAATGGGCGTCGACATGCCTGGGAGGAGAAGGGTCCGTCTGCGGGTGTCCAGCCCATTCCAGATAAGGGTCCCCCCGCCGGCGAGGACAAGGAGGAAGGCGACGCCCATGAAGGGACGGGAGGAAGGGATGGCCTCGCCCTGGGGCAAACGGCGCCGGCCATGGACCATGCTCAAGGCGATGGCTTCACGATGGCGGCGGGTGTACCAGGCCAGGCCAAGGACGTGGAGGGCGACCACCGAAAGCATGGCGTAGGCCAGGACGGCATGGACCTCCTCGGCCCATTTCCCGCCGAGGCCCATGGCGATGCCGGTGGCTGCGAGGGCCAGGGGCAGCAGCAGCATGGCAAGGGCCGCATACCCGGCGGCGGGGTTGTGGCCATCCGTCGGCCGGTCCTGGCCCGCCAGGGCTTCCTTCAGATAGCGCGCGAGGCTGGAGGGCCGGAGCGGGAACGAAGCGAACCGGGACGGCCTGGAACCCACGAACCCCCACACGAGCCGCAACAGGATGGCGAGCCCGAGGAGCAGCCCCACGGCGGCGTGGACCGGGAAGACCCTGCCATGTTCCGAACTCGCCACGGCGATGGAGAATGCGCCCAGGAAAAGGCCGGCCATGGCCCAGTGGAGGACCCGGGTCGGCCAGTCCCAGAGCAGGCTCAACCCCTCCTCCTGTCCTGCCTGGGTATCCGGAAGATTGGGGTCGGGTTGGTGCGGCATTCGGGCCTCCATGAGACCCCCAGACTCGGTCACGAGGGGCCGACCCGCCATCCGACGGATGTCGCATCGTCGCCTATACTGTTGAGAATCAAAGGAAAGAAATGTCGAGTCAGACAGAAGGCCGATGGCCCCCCCGGGCCGGTTTCAGCGCCATCCTGGTGGTGATCGCCGGGTTGCTGGTGGCCGATCTGGTCACGGACCGGGCCCAGCATGCCACCGGACCGACCCACCTGCTGGTGGAAGCGATCGCCGCCCTGGCGGCCCTGGGCGCCGCCGGATGGGTGCTGCTGGCCCTGAGGACCCGGCGGGAGGAGGTCCGGCGGCTCACCGCGGACCTGGCTGCCACCCGCCGGGAGTCCCGGCATTGGCAGGAGGAGGCCGGAACCCTGGTGCGCGGGCTTTCCCTGGCCATCGACCAGCAGTTCGACCGGTGGGGGTTGAGCCCGGCGGAACGGGAGATCGCCCTGCTTCTGTTGAAGGGGCTTTCCACCCGGGAGATCGGGGAACTGAGGAACACGCGCGAGGCCACGGCGCGCCAGCAGGCCCAGGGGGTCTACCGGAAGGCGGGGCTGGTGGGGCGGGCGGAACTGGCGGCGTTCTTCCTGGAGGATCTGTTGGCGCCGAATGGGGGACTGCCCGCATCCGGACCCCGGGAAACCTGAACCCGGCCGGGTTTAATCAGACGGACCGAGAGGCAAGCGCAGCCTTGGGGGTGGTCTTTCCCCATGGGGGGTGAGATTCTGTCTGGCATTATTTCGCCCCGTGAAGTCTCGATGTCGTGATTTTTCACTGCCCCGGAATCCAGGAACCTCATCGAACGCCATGGAGGGAACCGATGAAGAAGCTCCAGGCCCTTCTGAACGACCTCCGGGAGGAACTCGAACGGGAGACGGACGATGCGTCCGAAGCCCACCTGGCTGGGGGTACCCTCATCTCCTCCCGGCGCCTGGTGGTCGCGAAGGATCGGTTGAAACCCATCGTGGACGGCCTCCTGGAGCACCAGCGCGTCCTGGAATCCGTGGAGCAGGTCCGCGCGGAGGAACTGGAGCGGACCCGGAGGATCTCCCAGTTCCAGGCCGCCGAACTCCACGCGATCATCGAGTCCCTGCCCGATGCGGTCCTGGTCGCGACGAAGGACGCCGTGGTCCTTTGCAATTCCTCGGCCCTGAGGATGCTGGGCGTCGAATCCCTGGAGGACCTCCCGGAGGAAGCCCGCCGGGGCTTCCCCTTCCCGTACCGCCGGGCCGCCACCGGGTTGCCCATCCTGCCGGAGGACGCTCCCCTCGCGCGAGCCCTGAAGGGCGAAACGGTCGCCGAGGAGCTGATCCATACCGACCCGCGGACGGGGGCGGAGCGGATCCATCGCAGCTCCGCGGCCCCGGTCGTCCTGGAGGGGGACGTCCTCGGCGCGGTCGCGGTGGACACCGACATCACGGCCATGGTGACGGCCCGGATGGACGTGGAGGCGCTGAACGCGAAGCTCGATCAGCGGGTGCGGGACCGCACCCGGGAACTGACCGTGGCCAAGGAGGCGCTGGAGCGGGCCCTGGCGGAGGTGGAAGCCCTGAAGGAGCGGCTGGAGGCTGAAAACAGCTACCTTCATTTCGAGGATGACCGGCGGTACAACTTCGGCGAAATGGTCGGCAAGAGCGGTTCGCTGAAGGAGGTCTTCCACAGCATCGACGCGGTCGCCCCCCAGGATACGACCGTGCTCCTGCTGGGTGAGACGGGGACGGGCAAGAGCACCCTCGCACGCGCCATCCACGCCCGGAGCGCGCGCAGGGACCACCCCATGGTCGTGGTGAACTGCACGTCGCTGCCGGGCTCCCTCATCGAGAGCGAGCTGTTCGGCCGCGAGAAAGGGGCCTTCACGGGGGCCCATGCCCAGCAGATCGGGCGCTTCGAATTGGCCGACAAGGGAACGATCTTCCTCGACGAGATCGGGGACCTGCCCTGGGAGCTGCAGGCCAAGCTCCTTCAGGTACTGCAGGAAAAGGAATTCTGCCGCCTTGGCAGCCCGCAGGTGATCAAGGTGGATGTCCGGATCATCGCCGCCACCAACCGCGATCTCCGGGAGGACCTGGCCAGCGGGCGCTTCCGGGAGGACCTCTACTACCGGCTGAGCACCTTCCCCGTGGTCATCCCCCCCCTGCGCCAGCGCAGGGAGGACATCCCGCTCCTGGTTGAGTCGGCCATCCGGAAGTTCAGCCGGGAAACGGGGAAGAAGATCGAGAACATCTCGGCCGCAACCATGAGCAAGCTGGTCAATCATTCCTGGCCCGGGAACATCCGGGAGCTGGAGAACGTCATCGAACGCGCGGTCATCATTTCGCAGGGCTCGACGCTGCAGGTCATGGACACGTTCGAGGCGCTGGCGCAGGAACCCGTCGCGGGCGAGATCCCTCTCAAACCTCTGGTCGAGATGGAGCGGGCCCACATCATCGCGGCCCTCCGCCAGACGCATGGAAGGATCGACGGCAAGGACGGCGCGGCGCTGATCCTGGGCCTGAATCCGAGCACGCTGCGGGGGCGGATGCGCAAGGAGGGCATCCAGCGCTTCGAATGGATGTGACAAAGGAACGGATGTCCCTCGGATTCGGTTGAATTTGGCGGAACCCGTCGAATGCGGCGAGGCCGCGGCCCCTCGTCCCGGGCCGGTTTCCGGCCGCAATCCATGCCATTCCAACGAAAAGGCCTTGTTGCGGCTGTTGGCACAGGTCTTGAACAGGAATGCCCCGCTGGCCCGGATCCAGGGGGGCACGCCGACCGGGCGATCCCATGACGACCCTCCAGCATCTTGAGGAGAATTTTCATGTTCGCTCAATATCGAAACTCCGGAACACCCTGCAGCCATGCGCCACGCCCATGCGGCTTCGCGGCCACGACCGTGCTTCGCCGGCGATCGGAGAAGGCCGGCCTGGACCTGCCGCGCCCGGATGATCTCGACCATGCCATGGCCCGCCTGGTGCCCGATCCGGTCCAGCTGGCCCTTGGTCTCTTCGCCATGAGCCCCGCGATGGCCGGCATCCTGGACGTCGCCCGGCGCGTGGCCAGAGTGGATTCCACCCTCCTGATCACGGGGGAGACCGGCTCCGGAAAGGAGCAGGTGGCACGATTCATCCACGAGAAGTCGCCGCGGGCGGCGGGACCCTTCGTGGCGTTCAATTGCGGCGCCATCAGCGAAGGCCTGTTCGAGAGCGAGCTGTTCGGCCATGCGCGGGGCGCCTTCTCCGGGGCCATCCAGGACCGGCCGGGGCTTTTCGAGGCGGCCGACCATGGAACGATCCTCCTGGACGAGATCGGCGAGATCTCCCTGGCCATGCAGGTCAAGCTCCTGCGGGCGATCCAGGAGCGGGAGATCCGCAGGATGGGCGAAACCCGGACGCGCCCCATCGACGTCAGGATCATGGCGGCCACCAACCGCAATCTGGCGGGCGAGGTCGAGAAGGGCGGCTTCCGGCAGGACCTGTTCTATCGCCTGAAGGTGGTGGAGCTGGCCGTCCCGGCCCTCCGGGAGCGCCGGGAGGACCTCCTTCCCCTGGCCCTGTTCCTCCTCGCGGGCAGGGCGCTGGCCATGGGCCGGAAGATCAAGGGGATCGAACCCCTGGCGGCCCGTGGACTCGTGCGGTACCCCTGGCCGGGCAATGTCAGGGAACTGGCCAACGCGATGGAACGCTCCATCGCCCTGGGCGTCACGGACCGGGTGGAATACGAGGATCTCCCCGAAGAGATCCGCTCGGCGGCCGATGCCGGCCGTTCCCAGGAAGGCCCGCCGCCCGAGGCCGTGAGGCCCCTTTCCGAATCCATGAAGGACTGCATCCTCGCGGCCCTGGCCTACCATGGAGGCAATCAGGTGCGCACGGCCGAACAGCTCCAGATCGGAACCGCGACCCTGTACCGGAAGCTCAAGAGCTACGGAAGCATCGTCAATGAGCGCGCGGCCAGGACGCCTCCCCTGGCCGCCTCCGACCTCCCTTCCGCCTCCTGAGGTCCGGGGGGAAGGCCGTTCCCGCCGGGTGCCGCGCCTGGGCCAGCGCGATCGCGTCCAGGGGGCTTCCGGCGCGTTGCCATGTCTTTTTCCTGCGCCGCCACGATCCTTTCGATTTGGCCACCTACACGGATCTGTGCGTTATCCGGAAAGCGGGCGGGGCCTGGACCCCCATCCAGTCGGTCGCCACCACGGGATTCACGGGCTACAGCCCGTTGAGCTACTTCGCCAAGTCCCTGAAGAGCGACCGGATCGCCGTCCGCTTCCAGAGTTCCGCCGGACAGCAGCTTCTGACCTTGGACCAGGACATCTGGTCGACCATCATCCTGGGGCCGGCCGAATCCAACCGCCCCTACCTCGGTTTCGACCGGAACGATAGGTTCTATCTCTTGCAGAGGCTCGGCTATTCCTGGAGCACGGAGCCTTCCACCTGCGGGCTGTATTCGGAAGCGCCCTAGCCCCGCCAACCGCGGGCTTTCCGCTTCAGGATCTCGAGCTCCACGTGCTTCCACGGCCGCGCAAAACGTGGGTGGCCCCGGAGGGGGTGGTCGTCTCCAGCCAGCCCCTGGGCTGGTCCTATCGCCAACCGAAAACGGAACCCGTGATCCTGACGGACGTGGGGATCGACCTTCTCACCCACGACAACGAGAACGTGGTGCTCCAGGTCCAGGAGACCTACCGGATCCAGCGCCCGGGAACCCGGATCCTGGCGCTCGATCTCCTGAGCTTCTTCCAGAAGCCGAACCTGAACGCTCCTGACCTCCGGCCCCTGAAGCTCACGTCCGTTAAGGACGATGCCGGCAAGGCCCTCCCCTTCTCCCACCTCAACCACCGGCTGCTGGTGGAGCTCCCGGCGGCCTTGCCGGCCGGTTCGATGGTGAAGCTGGCCTTCGCCATCGAGGGTGATTTCCTCATCCATCCCAGAGGCGACAATTCCTGGAAGCTGGGAACCTCCGCCTGGTTCCCCCAGTCCGGCCTGGGAGGGGACCTCTACACCGTGCGCTGCCGCATGAAAGTGAAGAAGCCCTTCCTGCCCATCGCGTCGGGCGAGAACTGCGTCCGTCGCGTCGAGGGGGACTACAACCTCCTGGAGACGTCCTTCGATCGGTCGATCTGCTTCTTCGTGGCCCTGGCGGGCAGCTATGCCCTGACGGAGGAAACCCGGGACGGCATCACGCTGCGGGTAGCCAGCTACGACACGGCGGGTTCCAGCGTCCCCCGGATCCTGGGCCTGGCCAGGACCGCCATCCAGTTCTACCAGTCCTTCCTCGGGCCCTTCCCGTTCAAGGAATACACCATCGTCCAGGTCAACTCCTACGGGTACGGGCAGGCGCCGCCCCACCTCATGTTCCTCACCAACGAGGCCTTCGACATCGAGCACAGCCTGCTCCGGGACTGGTCCTCGCAGGACCTGAACCGCCGGTTCCTCCACGAGATCGCCCACGCATACTGGGGCAACGCCGTGCATTTCCCTTCCGAGACCGAACAGTGGCTGAGCGAGGGCTTCGCGGAGATCTGCGCGGGGCTCTTCATGAATGCCTCGCGTGGGGAAGGGGCCTACGCGACCATGGTGGCCCGCTGGAAGTCGGATGGAGAGGAATCCAGCCGACTCTCGAGCATCCCGATGGCCAACCGGCTCTACGACAAGGATTTCCTGGTCTCGTGGCGGACGCGCCAGAATCTCCTCTACGACAAGAGCGCCGCACTGCTGAGCACCATCCGGGAGCAGATCGGGGACCCGCAGTTCCGGCTGTTCCTGAGGGCCTACCAGAGGAACTTCGCCTGGAAGCAAGGCAGCACCCATCATGTGGTCGGAATGCTCAGGTTCCTCACCAAGCGGGACTTCGCTCCGCTTTTTGACGCCTGTTTCTGGGGGGAGGCCCTGCCGGGCAAGAACTGAGCGACCGATCGGTCCGCGGCCCCGTCGCTTCGTCCCGGCATTTCTGTTATCGTGATCCCCGGAGATTGGATGCGTTCCCAGAACACCTTGAACCAGGAGCCGGTGCCGGCCGCTTCGTAGGCGAAGCGGATGGCAGGCGCTTACTTCACGGGGCCTTGATGGTCCCGCGTTCAAGATGCAACTTGGGAGAATCCCATGCTTCAACACCCTCCTTTTCCTTCCATGCCCTTCATGGAATCCTTCGCTCCGCTCCTGCGCCTGTTCAAAGGAATGACGCGCAAAGGACCGGGCAGCGAGGCTTCGACGCTGCGGGCCCTGGCCCTTTGTCCCCTTCCGGAAAGCCCGGTGGTCGCCGACCTGGGCTGCGGATCGGGCGCTTCCGCCCTGGTGCTCGCCCGGGTCCTCCAGGCACCCGTCCTGGCCCTGGACGCGGACGGCACCGCCCTGGACGATCTCTGGGGCCTGGCCCAGGCGAAGGGCCTGTTGCCGCTCATCCAGCCACGCACGGGGGACCTGGCGAACCCCGGAATCGCCCCGGAGAGCCTCGACCTGCTGTGGTCCGAAGGGGCCATCACCCACCTGGGCTGGGCCGTTGGCCTCCGCATCTGGCGGGAGCTGCTTCGCGCGGGCGGCGTCATGGCGATCACCGACGCGACCTGGTTCGAGGACGACCCGCCAGAGGAGGCCCGGCGCGCCTGGTCCGCGTGGTACCCCGCCATGGACACGGAGGCCGGCAGCCTCCGGACCGCCCGGGACCTGGGCCTGAAGGTGCTCGGCCACTTCCGGCTTCCCGCCCGGGACTGGTGGGCCTACTTCGACCAGGTGGAAGCCCAGTGCCGAAGGTGGGAAGGCGACGAAGGCCTCGCCGAGGTCATCGCGGCCAGGCGCAGTGAAAGGGATCTCTACCGCAGGACCGGGCACAGCTACGGCTACGTCTTCTCCGTTCTGCAAAAAAACGGATAGCGGACCCCGGTCCCGGACGCCGTGGGCATTTGCCTGCAAGGGCAGAGAGGGGTCATACTGCTGGCGTTGCAAGTTCGGCAACGTACCATTTTCTTCAGGGCGGGGTGAAAGTCCCCACCGGCGGTAGGGTCGGGTCCGAGGACCTGCCGAGCCCGCGAGCGCCCGTCAACCACGGGGTCAGCAGATCCGGTCCGAGTCCGGAGCCGACGGTCAAAGTCCGGATGAGAGAAGGAGTGACTCATGCCTTATGGCGACGTTGAAGGTGCCGTCCGTGCGTTCAGGGCGGGCAGGGGGGTCGTCCTCGTGGATGACCCCGGACGCGAGAACGAGGGGGACCTGATCATCCCCGCCGAGATGATCAGCGAACGGATCATGGCCATGATGATCCGCGAGTGCAGCGGGATCGTCTGCCTCTGCATCGAGGAGGACGTGGCGCGCAGGCTCGATCTTCCCCAGATGGTCGAGGTCAACGAAAGCAGGAACGGGACCGCCTTCACGGTCTCCATCGAGGCCAGGGAAGGCGTCACCACGGGCGTCTCGGCCCGCGACCGGGTGGCGACCATCCGCACGGCCATCAGGCCGGAAGCCGTCCCCGGGGACCTGGCAAGGCCCGGCCACGTGTTTCCCCTGCAGGGGCACCCCTCCGGCCTGAAAGGGCGGCAGGGCCACACGGAGGGCTCCATCGCACTGGCCCGCCTGGCGGGCTTCCGGCCCATGGCCGTGCTCTGCGAACTGATGAACCCGGACGGCACCATGATGCGAGGGCCGGAACTGGAACGGTTCGGGCAGGAACACGGCTTCCCCCTCCTGACGGTGGAGGCTCTGGTGGAGGCGACGGATTCCGTGCCGGTTCCGGCGGGGTGAGCTCAATCCCGCGGTCCGGCCGCCGGGAGGGCATAGGCCTGCCGGATCAGGTCGAGGCCGACGTCCAGATCGGCCTCGCCGACGTCCAGCGGGATCCCTAGGATGTCGGAGAGGCGTTCACGGTGGATCCCCAGGCGGGCCGGGCTCGGTTCCTCCGTGAAGAACCTGCCGGCTTCCGAAGGCAGGAAGGTCCGCTTGAGGGGGTTGAGGAATCCGGCCCGATCAACGTCGACGAGAATGGCCCCGGCGATGCATTCCCGGAGGTCGCCGGCGGGAATCAGCGTGAAGGGAGCCATGCGCACGCCGGGCGCCAGGGGCGCGAGGCCGTACAGGTCGGTCCAGATGCGGGCATCCGCCTTGTCGTCGATGCGGAGGAACGCATCGGTCAGGGGCAGGCGGGTTCCGTTCCTCGTGAAGGAGAACGGGGCCGAGGGCGGGATCCGGAGCGCATGGTAGCCCAGGGCCAAGCCCCCCGGCCGGAAGGTGACGGGGGCGGGGCTGCCCTCGGCGAGGTACCCGTAGATGCCCATGGCGAGCATCACCGCCCACGGAGGCGCCTGCCTGAAGGCCACGCCCCCGAAGATGATCGGCATGAACCAGGGGTTCGTCGCCCGGGTTCCAGGGTGGTCCGCGAAGTGCCGCTCCAGGGCGGACCCGCATTTCCTGCGGTCCTCAAGGGAGAAATCGAAGGTGGCGCCGCTTTCCAGGAAAAGCCGCCTGACCGTTCCCGGAAAGGGCTGTTCGATGAAAAAGGACTGCCCGGCCATTCGTCACACCTTGAAACCATGCGCCAGGTCGCGCAGCTTGCTTGAAAGCGAGGCCAGATCGTCGATGGTGCGCTTGGTCTCGCCGATGCTGGCGGCCAGCTGGGTGGCGGCCGAAGCGTTGCGTTCGGTCAGGTTGGCCGTCATGCTCACGGCCTTGTTCACGTCCTCGCTCGCCTTGGCCTGCTCCTCGATGGCCAGCGTGATGGCGACCACCCCGGAGGCCCGCTCCCTGGCATTGTCCCGGATGGCTTCCAGGCCCTGGACCACCTTCTCCACGGAAGCGGATCCTTCCCGCACCCACTGGCCGCTCTCCTCGATGAGCGTGCGGATTTCCTTGGCCGCTCCGGCGCTGCGCTCGGCCAGCTTGCGGATCTCCTCGGCCACGACGGCGAAGCCCTTCCCCTGCTGGCCGGCCTTGGCCGCCTCGATGGCCGCGTTCAGCGAAAGCAGGTTGGTCTGCCGGGCGATGTCCGCGATGACCGTGGTGATGCGGCTCACGCTCTCGGAACTCTGGCGGATCCCGTCCATGGTCTTCGTCGTATCGGCGGCGAGGACGATGGCGCCTTCGGTCACCTTCTGGGACTCGGCCGCCAGGGACGTGGCGATGGCCAGGCGGTCCGAGACCGCCCGGATGGAGGCGGTCACCTCCTCCAGGGCCGAGGCCGAGGACATCATGGCCTCACGCTGCTTGTCCGAACTCCGGCTCAGGTCCAGGGTGGTGTCGTTCAGTTCCCCCGCGGCGGCGGACAGCTCCGTGGTGCCCGAGGCGGCCTGGGCGGAGACGTCCATGATGCCCTGGATCACGGCCCGGAGATCCTTCTCCATGTGGGCCATGGCCCCCAGCAGGCTGTCCGGGTTCCCCGAGTGCCTGATGTTGATCCTGAAATCCCCGGAGGCCATCTGGCGCACGGTGTCCGTGGCGTAGGCGGGGTCGCCTCCCAGCTGCCTGAGGATGCTCCTGGAGAGCCGCGTGGCCACGAGGGTCATCCCCGCCAGGAGGATCCCCCCGATCAGCAGCTGGCGCCAGGCCTGGGACCAGAAGGCCGCCTGGATGTCGTCGGTGAAGAACCCGATGCCGATGGCCCATTTCCAGGGCTTGAACTCGATGAGCCCATTCAGCTTGGGGAACAGTTCCTGCCCGCCCGGCTTGGCGTTCCTGATTTCCATGAAGGCGATCCGCTGGTTCGCGAGCAGCTCCCGGCCCACGACCCCCGAGGGCCGGCCGTCGGGCATCTTGAATCCGGGGTCCACCTTCCCGACCCGCGCCGGATTGACGTGGACCCGCATGATGTCCTTGTCGTCCCGCACGAAGTAGTAGGTGTCCTCGTGACGCAGGGAGAGAAGGACCTCCGTGGCCCTGGCCTTGGCCTGTTCCTCCGTGAGCTCGCCCTTCTGCGCCAGCTCGTGGAAATGGGCGCAGACGTTCTCGGCGGTGTAGAGCAGGGTCGAGATCTGGGAGCGGCGCTCCTGGTTCAGGCTGGAATTGAGGGACGTCAGGCCCAGCAGGGCCAGGACCGCCAGGCTGGCCGATGCGCAACCTACGATCAGCCAAAGGCGTGCAGGGAGGGACAGGTTCATATTCGATCCTTGGATTCTGGGCGGCGGCTAGATATAGCACGCCTCATTGACAAGTAAATTCTTCTTTTGATTTTTTCAGGATTCCAGCGGCCTGGTCCTCGGCACCGCTGACCGGGACTTGTCCCAGGCGGAGAGCAGGGCGCCTCGCCGTTCCTCATTCCAAGCCTTGGCCGCTCCCTGCAGGGCGGAGGAGGCGTCGCCGATGATCCGGTCGTGTTGGGTGATGAGCCAGTGGAGCTCCATTTCGCTGAGCAGGACCGGAACATAAGGCCGGATGGTTCGTTTCATCGATTCTCCAAGCGGGGGGGGACAAGAGGTCCGCATGGCCCATGGGCGAAGGGGCCGCTGAGGGTATGAAGGAAATTCGTGAGGCCTTGAAGCAGACATCCAGATGGCCATTGCCCATCGGGGGGATGGGCATCCGCGTCGGGTCCCTCAAGCGTCCTGCTGGCCATGGCACGGGGCGGTGCACCTGGCCGGGCGGATCCCGGGGAAGCATCTGAATCCGATCTCTCCGCCACGCTTGCTCGCAGGACCAGAAGTGGAAATTATTGCCGACTTGAGCCTGGATTGCAAGCCCTGCATCGATTCTTGAGGAATTTTAAGCGTGGCCGGAATTCCTCCCGGGTATTTTCTCCCGCTGCCTGGGTTATCACCATGAGGTGCTTGGCCGGCAGGGGTGGAGGCCGGGCCGGGTACCGCCGCCCCGGCGGTATTCCTCTGCCTAATTGTTCCATTCGTCACACTTCTGCAACATGTTTCTGGGAGACTGGAAGGGTATCGAATTGAGGTTCTAAATGATGTCCATGCGTATTTTGGGATTGGCCTTCGGGGTCCTGGCCATCGGCCATTGTGCGGGCGAAGTCGTGGTGCTGTTCGGTAGTTCGGTGCTTCGGAATGGAACCCTGCAGTCGACGGCGGTGGGGAGCATCCAGCAGCGGGCCCCGCGGGAGGGCGCGCCGATGGCCGGACGGGCGATGCTGAAGGACGCCGCGGGCAAGGACTTCGAGGTGGCCTGCGAGGTGGAGATGTATGCCCTCGGCGGCGACCGGGGCGATACGGCCGCCTGGCGGGTGGAAGTGCCGGTGGGCACCACCCTCCGGAGCCTGAAGGTGGTCCGGGGAAACCAGGTCCTGGCCCGGCTGGAGACCCCCCTCGACCTCGCGCCGCCGGTCATGGAGTTCGTCGATTCGGCCAACGGGGCCGGTGCGTCCGTCGATTGGGTGCTGCTCCGTCCGGGGAAGTTCGCCGCGTCCTCCATCTGGTTCCGGTGGTCCTGGGATGAGGGCGGGTCCTGGGTGAACTCCCCCCGGATCCTCTCCGACGATTCCGGCACGGGGCAGCTGAAGCTGGAGCCGGTCGCGGGCGGCCTTCCCGGTGGCACCCTCCTGGAGTTCTGGGTCCCCCAGGGCCTCAGCCTGACCCGGATCCGTCACCGGATCGCCGGCCGTTTCCGGCCCCTGTAGTCCGATGGGGTTCCGGCCGTTCATCCGCTCCGCGGCATTCCTGCTGGTGGCTTCCCTCGGGCCCCTCCCGGCCCTGGGAGGGGCCCCGGGGGTTCCCCCGGAACAGACGCCCTTCCAGAGCTACGGGAACGGCCAGGGCCTGGAGAACCTCTCCATCTGGTGCCTGGAACAGGATTCCGACGGGTTCCTCTGGGCGGGCACCGAGGACGGCCTGTTTCGTTATGATGTCCAGAAGTTCCAGGCCTTCCGCGGCGAATCGGGCCTCCAGGACGTCTGGGTGCGGGCCCTGTGCGCCGCCGAGGGCCGCCGGCTCTGGATCGGCACGGCCCGGGGGCTGGCCCTGAGGGACCAGGGGAGGATCCAGGCCCTCGGCCCCGGGCAGGGGATCCCCCAGGCGGAGGTCTTCGCCCTGGCCCTGGATTCCCGCTCCCTTCTGTGGGTGGCGACGGAACGCGGACTGTTCCGGCAGCGCCCCGGGCGGATGACCTTCGAACCCGCGCCGGGCTGGCGGGGGGAGGAACCGGCCCGCTGCCTGGGCCGTGCGGGGAACGCCATGTACGTGGGGTCCCAGGAGCGCCTGTTGCGGTACGGCCCGGAAAGCGAGGGGCCCCCGGCGGAGGTGGCGGGACCGTGGCGCGAAAGGCTGGACGCCGTTCTCCAGGACGGCGGGGGACGGTTGTGGGTGCGTTCGCGGAGCGGGCTCTGGATGCGCCCGGGCGAGGCCGGTCCGTTCCAGGACCTGTCGCGGCGCGTGGGGCCGGCCGCCTACGACGGCTGTCTCAAACTGACCCCCGCGGGGACCCTCCTGATTCCGACCGTGGATGACCTGGTGCGCGTCCGGGACGGGCGCTGGGAGCATCTGGGCCAGGCCCGGGGCCTGCCCACGCCCTTCGTCAACCGCGCGCTGGAGGACCGGGAAGGCTGCCTCTGGATCGGCGGCCTGGGCCTCCACCGGACCCTGAGCCGGGAGGCCTGGGGGCAGTACACCTATCAGAACGGCATCGCCGGGGGCGTGGTGTGGTCCATCACCCATGACCGGCAGGGGCGGCTCTGGGCCGGAACGAGCAACGGCCTCTGCGAGACCCGGGACGGGCGATGGGCCCTGGTGCCCGGCACGGCCAACCAGGCCTTCCTCGCCCTGGCGGTGGCGCCGGACGGCGCGCTCTGGATGGGAGGCGCGCCGGCCCGGCTGCGGCGCTGGGTTCCCGGCACCTCCCGGTGGCAGGAATGGCCCCGGCCCTCGTCGACCATCATCAGCCTGGCGTTCGACGACCGGGGCGTCCTATGGGTGGCGACCCGGCGCCAGGGGCTTTTCAGGGTGGTGGAACGGGGCGCGTCCTTCGCCGTCGAGCCCGTCCCGCTCCCGGGGGCCGTGCCCGGGGAGAAGACGACGGCCCTTTCCATCGGCGCGTCGGGCCGCATCTGGCTGGCCAGTTCGAACGGGCTCCTGGTGCTGGAGGACGGCCGCTGGCGGCGCCTGGGCAAGGCGCAAGGCCTGGTGGACCCGGATGTGCGCGCGGTCTATGAGCGCTCCGGCGGGGACCTCTGGGTCAGCTACCACGATACGCAGGGGCTGAGCCAGTACCGGTACGAACCGGGCCGGCTCGTCCTGGTGAAGCATGTCGACGCGGCGGGCGGCTTCACGGCGCGGAAGGCCTACTTCATGCGCCAGGACACCCTGGGCCGGCTCTGGGTGGGGACGTCCCAGGGGGTCGTCCGGTACGACGGCGTCCGCTTCCAGGAATTCGGGACCATGGATGGCCTCCCCGGGGACGAATGCAACGGCAGCGCCTTTCTCGCCGAGCCGGGCGGGGATGCGTGGGTGGGAACCCTGGGGGGCCTTGCGAGGTTCCACCAGGACAGGTTCGCGGGTTCGGCCCCGCCGCCCGCCGCCTTCGTCCTGTCGGCGACCTACGGAAGGACGCACCTCGCCTTCCCCTTCGAGGGAATCGCGGAGGTCCCCAACCGGGACGCGACCCTCGAATTCCACGTCACGGGACTCACCTACCTCAACGAGGGCAGGGTCCTGAACCAGGTCCGCCTCGTGGGGCTGGAGGACGCCTGGAGGACCACGAAGGTCCGGGAGGTCCGGTACGCCAACCTCCCTCCCGGGGCGTACCGGTTCGAGGTGCGATCGGGCCTGGCCGAGGGATCCTGGGGCCCCGTCGCCTCGTTCACCTTCCGGGTGCTGCCGGCCTGGTACCAGGCCTGGTGGTCCCGCCTCCTGGGGGCGGCGGGCCTTCTGGTCCTGGGCTTTTTCGCGCTCCGTCTGAGGCTGAAGGCCATGCGGGAGCGGAACCGGGACCTGGAGCGGGTCGTGGAGCTGCGCACCGTCGCGCTGGCCGAGGCCAACGAAGCCCTTCAGCAGCTCACGGTAACCGACCCCCTCACCGGCCTCAAGAACCGCCGGTTCCTGGACCTGACCCTGGAGGAGGACCTGGCCCTGGTGCGCCGGGACCACCGTTCCACGCCCGACGGCGGGCGCCTGGGGGGCAACGTGGACATGGTCTTCCTGATGGTGGACATCGACCATTTCAAGGGTGTGAACGACGGCCATGGCCATGCCGCGGGCGATCACGTGCTCCGGCAGGTCCGGGACCGGCTGCAGGAGGTCGCCCGGACTTCCGATACGGTGGTCCGTTGGGGCGGCGAGGAGTTCCTGGTGGTGGCCCGGCGCCTGGACCGTTCCCTGGGCGCCACGCTGGCGGCCCGGATCCTTGAATCCATGCGTTCGGGCCGGCGGCGGGGGCAGGGTGGGGGTCCCCCGCGGGGAACCGCAGGCTGACCAGGGTCCCCGACCCCGGTTGGCTGCGGATGTCCAGTTCCCCCTGGTGGGCCTTGACGGTGCCGTAGACCATGGAGAGGCCGAGCCCGGTCCCCTTGCCCTGGGGCTTGGTGGTGTAGAAGGGCTCCAGGGCCCTGGACAGGACTTCGGGCGTCATCCCGGTGCCATTGTCCTCGATCTGGATCTCGACCCACCGGCCGTCGACGTTGCGGGTCCGGAGGGTCAGGGTGCCGGCGTCGGGCATCGCGTCCCGGGCATTGACGCAGAGGTTCAGGAACGCGTTGGCGATCGCCCCGGCGTCGCCCCGGACGGGGTGGAGGAGTTCACGTACTCGATCCTCCACGCGGCGTCCATGATCACGATGCTCAGCGGGCTCTGTTCCACCGCGGTGGAGATCCGCAGGAGGGAGGCCTCGGCCTGCTTGCGCTTGGCGTCGAGGTCCAGATGCTCGAGCGCGAAGGAGACGTCGCTGGCGGCCTCCGCCAGGAGGGCCACCTCGTTGCGGCCGAACCAGCCGCATTCGTTCGCGTAGACCATGAGGACGGCGCAGACCTCGCCGGCCTTCCGGACGGGGAACGCGGCCGCGGCCTTGAACCCGGTCCCGTCCGGGGCGAAATCGTTCTCGATCACGGGACGGCCTTCCCGGAGGGCCAGGGCCGCCGGGCCCGATTCCCCGCCCCCGGGGCCGTCGAGGCAGCCCTGCGCGTCGCCGCAGCGGCTGGCGATCCGGATCTCCCCGTTCGCGGCCCAGCCGATCCAGGCGAAGGCGAAACGGCCCTCCCTGACCAGGGCATCGCTGATCCGGTCCATCAGGGCTTCCGGGGTGCGGGCCCAGACGATGGCCTGGTTGACGTGGCTCAGGGCGGCGTAGAGCTGGGTCATGCGCTCGAGCTGGCGCGCCTGGGAACGGAGGTCCGTGATGTCCCGGGTCATCGTCAAGGCGCAGGGAACCCCCTCCACCTCGATCGTGCTGGCGGAAACCAGGCCCGTGAGCACGCCGCCGTCCTTGCGCCGGAACTGGGCCTCGAAACCCAGGACCTTCCCGTCCCGGTGCAGGAGCTCCCGGAAGCGCGCCCGGTCCCGGCTGTCCACCCAGATGCCGACCCCGCCGGGCTGGGAGGACCGGCCCAGGATTTCCTCCGTGCCATAGCCCGTGGTCTGCATGAACCCTTCGTTCACCGTCAGGTAGACCCCGTCCGAAAGCCGGGTGATGGTCACGCTGTCCGGGTTCCCGTGGAAGCTCCGGCTGAACTTCTCCTCCGAGGCCCTGAGGGTCTCGGTGGCGAGCTTGCGCCGGGTGATGTCGATGAAATTGACCAGGACCCCGCCGCCGTCGAGGGGTTCCGCCGTGACCTCCAGCCATTGCCTGCGGCCGTCCTTCCCGGCCCAGACGAGTTCCCGGCCCCGCACGGGCCGTCCCGTCCTGAGGGCGACCCGGCCGGGAGCCTCATCCAGGGCCAGGATCGCCCCGCCGTGTTCGAAGAGGCCCGTCTGGCTTCCTTCAAGGCCCTCGGCCAGGAGGGTTTCCCGGTCCAGCCCCAGGATCCGGGAAGCGGCCCGGTTGGCTTCCAGATACCGGCCCTCGGGATCCAGGAGCAGCACGCCCTGGCTCAGGGCGTCCATGAGGGGCGTCCAGCCCGCATGTGCAGAGCGGGCCTGTCCCTCCTGGGGATCAGATAAGCGTGGAGTGAGCACTTCACGTCCTCGGGAAAAGGGGTGGTGATAAGCCGCGAAGTTCCCAGGTCGATTACAAAAGGCCTGGAGGCCCCGGGCTGCTGGCACCAGGGTCTCACTTTGTGTATGGGGATGCCAGACCTTCTTCTGCTTTGGCGGCGGCCCGCGTCTCCCCGCGCTTGCGGAGGGAACAGGGGAATTCGATCCGGAACGCGGTGCCCTCGCCAGGTACGGAATCCACCCGGATGCTCCCGCCGTGGGCGGCCACGATGTTGGCGACCATGGCCAGTCCGAGCCCGGTGCCCTTCCCGCGCGCCTTGGTGGAGAAGAACGGTTCGAAGACCCGCTCCATCACCTCCCGGGTCATGCCGCAGCCGGTGTCCCGGACTTCCAGGCAGACGTTGCCCTCCGAGCGGAAGGTGCGGAACGTGAGCAGGCCGCCTTCCGGCATGGCGTCCCGGGCGTTCATTCCCAGGTTCACCAGGACCTGCTGGATCTTCTGGGGCTCGCCGAACATGACGGGCGACTCGGGGTCCAGGTCCTTCCGGACCTGGATGGACGGTCCGGCGACGGGGCCGAGCAGGGCCACCACGTGCTCCACCGAGACGTTCAGGCTCATCGGCTCGCGTTCGCCGGGGTCGGGGCGGCTGTAGTCCAGCAGCCCGCGCAGGACCTCGCTGCACTTGGCGGCGGCCTCCTCGGCCTGCCGGAGGCGGGGCTGGAGCGCGGGATGATCCTCGTACAAGGTCTGGCAGAGGGCGATCTGGCCCAGGACCACCGCCAGCTGGTTGTTCACGTCATGCATGATGCCCGGAGCCATCATCCCGACCGAATCCACCCGCTGGCTGTGCTCCACCTGGTTGAGCAGGCGGTTGCGCTCCTGGACCGCCCGGCCGGCGACGCGCAGCTGCTGCCCGACCTGTTTGATCTCCCAGACATCGGATTGATAGTCCTCGCTGGACCCGTCGTCGGTGGAGGGCGAACTGGCCTCGAGCGCCAGGTCCCGCATGGGGCGCACGAACCGGCGGTGGACGTCCAGGAGGCTCCAGGCCACGCCCAGCACGATCGCCAGGGCCAGGACGAAGACGGCGATCCGCCGCGGCCGCAGCCCGGGGAAGAGGTCCTCCTCGGGAATCGCGACATGCAGGTTCATCCGCGGCTTTCCGGGGACGGCGTACGCGCCGCCGGCCGCGATGAAGGCGCCCACCGGAGCCCGGACCGCGTTGGGGCCGGCCGGCTCCGCTTCCGGGAAGGATGGCGGCACCGGCATCAGCTGGTGGTCGACGCGCGCCCCCGGATCGAGCATTTCGGGAATCCTGGGCGGGACCAGGAGCCGTCCCCCCGCGTCCGACACGACCATGCGGGTGCCCGGGGTCGGCTGGTGGTCCCAGATGAACTGGGTCAGCTCCTCCAGGGAGACGTCCACGCCCACGACGCCTTCCAGCCGGCCGCGCGCGTCCCGGACCGGAACGACGTAGGAGAAGCCGCCGGCCCGGGTCGTGAAGAACCGGTAGGCCTCGGGCGTCCAGGCGGGTGCGCCCAGGGCCGCGCCGAACCGGTACCAGTGGCGTTCCTGGGGCCGGTAGGTCTCCCGGTCATTTCCCTGTCCGGCCACCCATTGCCCTTCCCGCAACAGCAGCCGCCTGGAAACCAGGCCCGCCCGGAAGAGGATCAGGTTCCATTCCCCATCCTTTTTCACGATGCAGGCGGAATCGCCATCCTCCCGGCCCAGGATGAGGTTGGTGACCATGCCTCCCTTCTCGAGGAAGGCGATGACGCTCTGCAGTTTCGCGGGGTCCTCCAGGCTGGCGTGTTCCTGGGCCCACCAGGCGCCCAGGGCGAGGCCGGTGGTTTCCGCACGGGACAGCTCGCGGGCGATGGTCCGTTCCATCTCGGCCAGGGAGGCCCTGGCGCGGGCCTGCACCTGGGTCCTGGGGGAATGGACGAGCCCCCACCACCAGAGTCCCCAGACGGCGGTGGAACACAAGGCGGTAAGGAGGATGGCCTTCCACAGCACCATGCTATTGGGTCGCTGCATCGATCGGTTGCTCCGTTCGGGCCGAAACCCAGGCGAAAGGGGTGGTTATTGCGAGTGAAATGGCGGCAATCTCCCCCATAATACGTGGTTGTTCCCTCCGTTTCGTTTAATTCAAACATGACGCCCGTGGTCCCACTGGCTGGGGACCCGAATTCCTCAACCCCCTTTCCATGGAGAATCCATGCCCACCCGCCCCAAGCTTCTGAAGATCACCCTCACCTACGAGCAGGAAGGCCGGCCCGTGACCGTGGAGGTGGACCCCGCCAAGGCTTCCGCCCTTTTCTGGACGGACCACACGGTCGAGAACCTGCTGGGCAGCTACTACCGCTCCGGCTTGCCCAATCCGACCGGCCAGACTCCTTCCGGCGTGCTGGAGGCCTGGAATACCGCCAAGGCGGACGGCACGCTGCCTGTCGTCATGATCAAGTACCCCGAGTGCGGAACCGGTCCTATCTGAGCCGCTCCAGGCGGGCCCGGGCGGCGGCGGCGACCAGGGGACCGAGTCCGGTGCCGCGCCGGTAGGCCTGCCGGGCGCGCTCCAGGGCCCGGGCCCGCCGGTCCTCCGCGGCCTCCGCCGCGGCCGAGAGAACCTCCAGATCGCCCAGGCGGAGATACCCTTCGCCGTAGGACGGATCGAGCTCCACGGCCTTCCGGGCCGCCCGGAGGCCGGATTCCCGTACGCCGGCCCGCGGGACGGCCGAGGCCCAGGTCGCGTACAGCTCCGCCAGGGCGGCCCAGGTCACCTTGTCGCTGGAGATCCGGAGGTACCGAAGGATGTCGGCCTCGGCCCGCTGGAACAGGGGCATCATCCGGGCCGGCGGCTGGTGCGCGAGCAGCCACCGGATTTCCACCAGGTCGCACAGGGCGCGGAAGAACCGGGGGAAGGGGGCGCGGGGGTTCCGGCGAACGGCCTCGGCGAGGTCGAGCCGCGCGGCGGCCAGTTCGTCCAGGGGGGACCGGCCCTGGGCGAGTTCCGCCTTGGCCAGGGCCAGGTGGCAGCCCGACAGGTCCACGAGGGCGGCCACGAAGTCGCCCTTCACCGCCACGGCCCGCTCGAGGGACACCCTGGCCTGGGCCAGGGCCTTCCGGGGATCCTGCCCGGCGGCCAGCTGATACTCGCCCAGGAGCTTGGCTGCAAGGCCCAGGTAGTAGTGGCCGTCCACCAGGTTGGGGTCCAGCCGGATGGCCTGTTCCAGGGCCGTGATGGCCGTCTCGGCGCTCCGGGAGGGATCCCGGCCGTGGGCCAGTTCCTGCTCGGCCCACTCCTCGTGGGCGGCCCCCAGGCCGACGTGGAAGGTCGCCAGGTCCGGGTACGCCTTGACCGCCCGTTCCATGAGGGTGCGGGCGGCCGTCCAGGACGCGGTGGCGTCCTGGCCCCGCTGGGCCCTGTAGACCATGAGCCGGAGGTGGATGCGGCTCAGGGCGGGCAGGAGCAGGGGATCGTTCGGCGCTGACGCCACCGCCTTTTCCCCCGCCTCGATGGCCTGTTCCCAGGGACCGACGGGGTCGCCCCCGGTGCGCCAGCGCACCAGGGCGGTTTCGCCGAGGGCCGCCATGCGGGTTTCCTGGGCGCCAGGGTAGGCGGGGTCCTGGCGCAGGACCTCGGCGGAGGCGGACAGGGCCCGGTCCAGCTCCTCCGTGGGGTCCTGCCCCTTGTTGTTGAGGGCGCGGGCCCGGCCGAAATGGAACCACGCCTCGAGGGCCTGGGTGCCGAGGCGGGACGGATCCAGGACCTTGGCCCGGTCCAGGGCCGCGAGCCCCCGGGCGAAGGGCACTGCGGCGTCCTCGCCGTGAAGCCAGTGCTTGTCCATGGCCAGCCGCCAGGCGCGCGCTTCGGCGAGGAACAGGTCGGGGTCGCTGGGGGCCATGGCCTGGGCGGACTGGAAGCAGGCGACCGCGGCTTCCAGGAGGCCCCGGAATGCCTCCGGGCGGGCCGTCCCGGCCTGGTCCAGGAGGATGTCCCCTTCGAGGCCCTTGGCCTCGTAGAACCAGGGGGTCTGGCTGAAGGAGGCCCGGGCCCGGGCCAGGGCCTCGTCCAGGCGGCGGCCGTAGAAGGCGAGCAGCGCCAGGGTGTAGTCGGGGGATTCCAGGGCCGCGCTCCGTCCCTGCTCCAGGTTCCTTATGGCCGCGCTCCGCAGGCCCTGGTCGGCGGCCCGGAGCCGGGCCTCGCGGACCGCGGGGTCGGCGACCTTCCGGATCTGGTCCAGCTCGGCCAGGTACTGGTAGCCCAGGATCCGCCCGTGCATGTAGAACGCCTCCGGGGACCGGAAGCCCTTGGCCAGGGCCCTGTCCATGTAGGCCGAAGCCCGGGCGAGGTCGCCCATGGCGAGGTGGCCCCGCGCCAGGGCGTAGCAGGCCGGGCCCGCCATCACGTTGGAGGGGCCGGCGACGTTGGGCTCGAGCTGCGCCATGCGCCAGCGGACCTGGGCCATCTCCTGCTGGATGTCGTGGGCCGGGAGGAGGTGGGCATAGCGCATGAGGGATTCGTAACGTTCCGCCTCCTGGCCGAAGCGCTGGGCCCACCAGGCCTGGGCGGAGGCGGTGCGCCGGGCCTGGACGTTGACGGCCACCAGGGCCAGCACCGCGGCCAGGGCGGCCGCGGTCACGGCCACGAGCGCCTTGTGCTTGCGGGCGAGCTTGCCCGCCTGATAGACGAGGGTGGGCGGATGGGCCAGGATGGGCTCGCCCTCCTTGAACCGCCGCAGGTCCTCGGCCAGGGCCAGGGCGGAGGCGTAGCGCCGCCTGGGCTCCTTCTCCATGCACTTCTCGACGATGGTCGCCAGGTCCCGGGGAAGGGACGGGACGGCTTCGCGCAGGGGAACGGGCGCCTCCTCCAGGGTGGCCTTGAGCCAGGAAAGGCCGGTTCGTCCCGCGAAGGGCGCCTGGCCGGCCAGGAGGGCGTAGAGGGTGGCGCCCATGGCGTAGATGTCGGTCGGGACGCCCACCTGGTCTTCCAGCCCCGCGGCCTGCTCGGGGGCCATGAAGCCGGCGGTGCCGATCACCAGGCCCTGCTGGGTGAGGCCCGTGCTCTCCAGGGACCGGGCCAGGCCGAAATCCAGGATGTAGGGCTTCAGGCCCCGCTCGTCCTCCTCGACCATGATGTTGGCGGGCTTGAGGTCCCGGTGCACGAGGCCCTGGCGGTGGGCGGCGTGGATGGCGGCGGCCACGGTCTCCATCACCGAGGCCAGGTCCGGCAGGCTGAGGTCCTTCCGGGCGGCGGCCAGGGTCCGGCCCTTGATCAGCTGCATGGCGATGAAGGCCTGGCCGTTCAGCTCGCCCACTTCATAGACCTTGCAGACGTTGGGATGGTCGACCTTGGCCTGGTTCTGGGCTTCCTGGATGAACCGGCGCATGCGCCGCGGGTCGTCCCGGGCGAGGAACTTCAGGGCGACCTCCCGCTTGAGGACGAGGTCGAAGGCCCGGTAGATCCGTCCCATCCCGCCCTCGCCCAGGAGCTGGAGGTCCGCGTAATGGGTCCAGGACGCGGGCTGGATGGTGGCGGCGCCCGGGTTCTCGCCGAAGAGGGTGGGCTGCGAGCCGAAGTCCGGGGCCGTTTCCGGACCCCCGACAGGCACTCCGCCTTCCCCGATGTCCCCCCCCTGTGCGTCCACGTTCCGTTCCAGTGTTGAACCCAGTCTACCCTCCGGCCGGAGCAAACATCCATTCAGACCGTTGCCGGCCGGCCCTCCCGCGAGGTCCGCTCCGCGCCCTTGCGCAGCGAGGGCGGCAGCTCGATGCGGAAGGTGGTCCCGGCGCCGGGCTCCGAATCCACCTGGATCCGCCCCCCGTGGCCGGTCACGATGTTGGCGACCATGGCCAGGCCGAGACCGGTGCCCTTCCCGGGCTCCTTGGTGGAGAAGTAGGGCTCGAAGATGCGCCGCTTCACGTCGTCGTCCATGCCGCAGCCGGTGTCCCGCACTTCCAGGCAGGCGTTCCCCTCGGAGGAGAACGTCCGGAAGCTCAGCAGGCCGCCAAGGGGCATGGCGTCCCGCGCGTTGATGCCCAGATTCACGATGATCTGCTGGATCTTGACGGGGTCCCCGAACAGCATCGGCAGCTCCGGATCCAGGTCCAGCTCCACCCGGATGCCCTTGCCCAGCACGCCCCGCAGCAGCCCGATGCCGGTCTCCAGGGACGTGTTCAGGTTCATCAGCACGCGCTGGCCCGGATCCGGGCGGCTGTAGTCCAGGAGCCCGCGCAGCACCTCGGCGCATTTGATGGTCGCTCCCTCCGCCGCCCGAAGACGGGGCTGGAGGGCGGGGTGGCCCTCGGACTGGCTCCGGCAGAGCGTGAGCTGGCCCAGCACCACGGCCAGATGGTTGTTCACGTCGTGCACGATGCCCGGCGCCATCATGCCCACCGAATCCATCCGCTGGTTGTGCTCGGCCCGGCTCAGGAGGAGCTCCTTCTCCTGGACGGCCCGGCCCGCGTCGCGCAGCTGCCGGCCCACCTGCTCGAGTTCCCAGATGTCGGAGTGGTAGTCCTTCCCCGGGGCGCTTCCGGACCCGGGCAGGCCCGCCTCGGCCGCAAGCTCGCGCATGGGGCGCACGAGGTGGCGGTGCAGGTCCAGGAGGCTCCAGGCCACCCCCAGGACCAGGGCGAGGGCCAGGAGGAAGGTGGCGATCCGCCGGCGGTGAAGGCCGGGGAAGAGGTCCTCCTCGGGAATGGCGACCTGCAGGCGCATCTGCGGCGTTCCCGCGGTGGAATACGCGCCGTCCGCCCTGACGACGGCCGCGCTGGAGCCCGGGCGGCTGTCGCCCGGGGGCGTGGAGGGCGTCAGCTGGTGCCTGAACCGGGTCCCCTGGTCGAGCATCTCCGGGGTCCTGGGCGGGACCAGGAGCCGGCCGGACAGGTCCGTCACCATCAAGCGGGCGCCGGGGGTCGGCTGGTGCTCCCAGATCAAGGCCGTCAGCTCCTCCAGGG
This sequence comes from Geothrix sp. 21YS21S-2, assembly GCF_030846775.1. Classification (NCBI taxonomy): domain Bacteria; kingdom Pseudomonadati; phylum Acidobacteriota; class Holophagae; order Holophagales; family Holophagaceae; genus Geothrix; species Geothrix sp. 21YS21S-2. The sequence continues at coordinate 1,139,330 of NZ_CP132910.1, read as the reverse complement.
AGACGTCCACGCCGATGACGCCCTCGAGACGGCCCTGGGAATTGCGGACCGGCACCGTGTAGGTGAACCCTCCGACCATGGAGGTGTAGTAGCGGTAGGCCTCCGGCGTCCAGGCCGGGCGGGCGTGGGCCGCCCCGAACCGGTACCAGTAGCGCTGCCGGGCATCGTAGACCTCGCGGTCATCCGCGGGACCGGGCACCCATTTCCCCGAACGCATCATGAACCGTCTGGGATGCCGGCCCGCCCGGTATAGGACCAGGTTCCATTCGCCGTCCCTCCTCACGACGCAGGCCGAATCGCCGTCCTCCCGGCTGAGGATGAGGTTGGTGATGATCGCTCCCCGTTCCAGGAAGGCGATGACGCCCTGCAGTCGCGCGGGGTCGTCCAGCCGGCCTTCCTCCCGGGACCACCAGGCGCCGAAGGCGAGGCCGGTGGTTTCGGCCCGGTTGAGCTCGCGGCCGATGGTCCGGTCCATCTGCACCAGGGATTGCCGGGCCCGGTCGCGGACCTGGGTCCTCGGAGAATGGACGAGGCCCCACCACCAGAGGCTCCAGATCCCCGCGGCGCACAGGGTCGTGAGGACGATGGCTTTCCACAGCACCATGCTATGAAGGCGGGGCATTGGCTGGCGTCTCCGTTCCGATCGAGTCTTCGGCGCGGAAGGGCCTGGATGTTCAGGAAACCGTCGGCGGAGACTTCCCCAAGGGTAGCAAGTCGGGCAAATGGAACCAGTACTTTATATGGGCCCGGACGCGGCCAGGAGACCTTCAGCTTCGGTCCGGTCCTCGCCTTCGGGGACGCCAGGTACGTGGGGCCCTCAAGGCAGGCCCCGGTCCTTCGGCCATCCAGGGCTCAGGACGGCTTGACCGGCCAGGTGAACCACGCCTCGGCGTCGGCGTCGCAGCAGCGTTCCCAGGACTTGCCTTCGGTGAAGAACTCCTCCCGGTCCCGGTCGCAGGCCTTGAACGCCACCAGGCGGTCCTGGGGCTTGGGCGGCGCGGGCATGTGCATCCAGTGGGTGGGGAAGCAGGGGACGGTGAACCCGTTCCCGTCCTGGTCCCGCAGCCACTTCCCGTCCTGGCAGCGCATGGCGACGGCGAGCATGCCGTCCTCGTCGCCCGGTCCGAAGGACCCGCGTCCGATAAGAATGCTCCCGTCCTTCGGGGCGGTTGCGATGTGCCGCCATTCACTCATGGTCACCTCAAACTACCTGTTCGTCCTATTATGGCCGGAGCTCCGGGTGCATCGGTCACAACGGCCCCATCCCCGTAGGTTTTTTGCCTCCATTCGTCGCGCGATAGGTGGGGTTGGTCCGATCGTTTCCCTCCCGGGGTCATTCTTCGTTCATGGTGATTTGGGCGGGCACCGCCCGGCCTTCCTGGTCCGAAGTCCTCTTCCCGAAAGGAGACCCCATGTTGCGCAGTCCCTTGACCCTCCTTCCCCTTCTCCTGCTGGGGCTCGGCCCCGCCCTGGGGGCCCAGCTGCCCGTCCAGTTCGGGGGGGCCGTCTCGGTGGACGCGCCCCTTTCGGACCTGAGGACGGATCTCAACGACAAAGTGGGGCTCGGCACCAGCTTCCAGGTCACCGTCAGGACCGGGGAGCGCCTGTCGGTGCGCCCCCGCCTGGACCTGGATCTCTTCCGGGTCTCCCGGTACCATCGGCCCTTTTCCAACTACGTGCAGGAGCGCACCTTCTTCTCGGCCGGGGCCGGGGCGGACCTGCTCTACGCCTTCGACGGCACGGCCGGGAATGGCCTCTATTGCCTGGCAGGGGCCGGGGTGCTTCAATGGTTCCAACATTTCACCATCACGGACCATTGGAATCACGACCCGGACGGCGACTACCGCTCGGACACCCGGAAGAACCGCGTGAGCCCCTGGGCCGCCCTGGGCCTGGGCTACCAGGTCAACCGGCACCTGGGCTTCGAAACCCGGGCCGTGCTCTCCCAGTACGATCGTCCCGCGGCCGGCGGCCTCCAGGTCCCCACCGGCGAGGTCCCGACCGAACTCCGCAAGGCCCTCAACGTCCAGTTCGCAGTGACGGGGAGATGGTAATGGTCTTTCAACCCAGGAGAGGCGACATGCTCCTTTCTCGAAGCGTCCTGTTTGCGGTCCTCCTCATGGGGATCCCCCTGCCGGCCCAGGAACCCGCCGGTGGCCGTCCGCCCGAAACGGTGTTCCTCCGGCTCAACCTGGGCGGCGGACAGGCCACCCAGGACGGGGCCCGCCACGGGAACCTGGAGCTGGGCGGCGACCTCCTGCTGTCCGCGAACGCCTCCCAGCGGTACGGGCTGAGGGTCTCCTCCCTGGATCTCGACGTCGGAGGCAGGCACGAGCGCTACCTCTGCACGGGCGTCGTGCTGGAGATGGTGGTGCACCGGTGGCTGCGCATGGAGATCGGCACGGTGGGCTTCATCGGGAGGGGGGACCGGAGCGGGACCAATCCCTTCGGCCTGGTCTCCTTCGTGGGGTACGAGAAGCGGGCCGGCGCCCTCACCTGGTCCATCGGCTACGACTCGAAGTACGTCTTCGGCCGGCCCGCGATCACCGTCAACAATCTCGGCATCGGGGTCGGTGTCCATTTCTAGGAAGACAGGATCGAACCCATGGACTGGAATCCCGACATCCGCCCCTTCCAGGGAGCCTTCCTCCGCTGGGTGCCGAGGGCCGTCCTGCTCGGGGGCATCCCCAGCGCCCTCGCCCAGGCCCTCCTTTCCGGACCGGTGCCCCATTACCTGCTTCTCAGCTTCTGCGTGGGCTCGGTGTGCACCGTGGTCCTGTGGGGGAGCTACGAGGCGCTGAGCCCCTGGATCCTCGCCCATCCACCCCGGCTCGACCCCGGCTGGGCCGCCATCCTCTCGCTGGGCAAGTGGATGCTGGTGTACCTGGTCCTCGTCGGGGTCCTGCTCTTCACGGCCGACCACGTCCTCCACCTCCAGCTTTCGGCCTTCTTCGTCGTGACGATGGGTCTCCTGCTCTCGAGCCTGGTGGTCAGCGTGCGGAGCACCTCGTCCCAGGTGGCCATGGCCCGCGCCCTGGAGCAGTCCAGCGCCCGTGCGAACCTGCTGGCGCTCAAGTCCCAGCTCAGCCCGCACACCCTGTTCAACGCCCTGAACGCGGCCGCCTCCCTGGTCTCCAAGGCGCCGAAGGATGCGGAGCGCGCCATCGAACACCTCTCCCTCCTGCTGCGGAAGATCCTGGAGGCCCTGGAGCGGGAGAACTGGACGCTCGGCGAGGAGTTCGACCTGCTCCGCCACCTGCTGGAACTGGAGAAGCTCCGGTTCGGCGCGCGGCTGAATTTCGTCCTCGACCTGCCGGAGGCCAGCCGGGGGCGGTCCATCCCGCCCCTGCTCCTGCTGCCCCTCGTGGAGAACAGCCTCAAGCACGGCTTCCGTCCGAAAGTGGGATCCTGCAGCCTCCACCTGACGGTGGAGGGACCCCTGATCCGCCTGGTGGACGACGGGGTCGGGCGCCAGGCGGGCGCGCCCGAGGGCATCGGCCTGCGCACGGTCCGCCACCGCCTGGAAGCGATGGGCGGTCGGTTACAATGGCCGGACGTGGATTCCGGTTGTGTCGTGGAGCTGAGGCTGTGTCCCTGAACTATGCCCTGATCGAAGATGAACCCCTGGCGCGCTCCCGCGTGCAGGACATGGTGGAGGAGCTCAGGCCGGGCAGCTGCTGCCTGGGCGAGGCCGAGGACGGCATTTCGGGGCTGGCGCTCCTGCGCCGGATCCAGCCGGAGGTGCTCTTCCTGGACATCGAGTTCCCGCCCGCGGGCGCCTTCGGGCTGCTGAGGGCCGCCCGGGCCGAGAACCTGAAGCTTCCGCCCATCGTCTTCGTCACGGCCTACGGCGACCACGCCATCGAGGCCTTCCGCTGGGAGGCCTGGGACTACCTCATGAAGCCGCTGGTCACGGAACGGCTGGAGGAGACCCTGAGGCGGGTGGAAGGCCGCCTCCTGGCCCAGCCCGACGTCGCGGTGCTCCTCCAGGCCATGGAGGCCGTGCGGAAGAAGGAGGCGCCCGAGCGGTTCATCGTCACCCGGAAGGGCCGCCTGCGCGTGCTCGCCTGGAGCGACGTGAGCCACCTGTCCACCGAGAACCGCCTGCTCTTCGCCCACACCGCCGAAGGCCGCTTCCCCCTCGACCGCACCCTGGACGAGCTGGAGGCCATGCTCTCCCCGGCCTTCTTCCGCTGCCACCGGGGGGCCATGGTGGCCGTGGCGGCCATCAGGGAACTGGCCGTCGAGACCGGGGGGGGCGGCGAATTGACCACGTCCGGCGGCGAGCGCATCCCGGTGAGCCGCGAACGCATGCCCGCCCTGCGCCGGTGCCTGAACGGCTGAAGGCTGGCCATCGGCACCTGGGAACCTCGGCCATCCCTCGCATTCCCTCGCCTCAACACATGGTGCTCCGGGGTTTTTCGGCCTAACTTGGGGAGTCTGGCCACAGGAGGTCCCATGTCTTCCACTACGACGCCCCTGCTGCATATTTCCTTCGACTTTGCGGAAACGCTCCTGCTCCGGCTGGATGCTGCGGCCAAGGCGACCGGCGATCCTTCCTACCTCGAGGCCGCGAAGATCCTCCAGGCCGAGATCGACGCGCAGATCCGGATCGTCCAGCCGGAGCACTGATCTCTGCGCCAGCGGAGGCGGAGGGCATCGCCAGGCCTGGTCCTGGTGCGCGCGTCCCGCTTGACATGGCCGCCTCGATGCCGACGATGAGGCATGCGCTCACCGTCCGCCCCTCCGAGCCTACCTCGCGGCGAGGGGCCTGAGGGTTGGCGGGCGGCCCTGGCCAAGGGCGCAGGCGGGTGGCTGGCCCAGGGCAGGGCAGCGTTCATGGGCCATGGGGAGCTCTTCGGGTCCGTGGCCGCGCTCTCCGGGGGCAGCATCTCCACCTCGCTTCTGGGGGCGCTGGGCGGCCTGCTGGTGGCGCGCTTCCTCGGACCCGAGGAGACCGGCCTGTTCCGGGTCTTCACCCTTCCGATCATGTATCTCACCTTCCTTCAGCTGGGCACGTTCGACGGTATCGGGCGCCAGATCCCCTTTTACGCCGGAACGGACAGGCAGGACAAGGCCGAGGCTGCGGCCTCGGTCGCCGGCGCGTGGAACGCCGGTGTTTCGGGCCTGGCTTCCTTCGTTTTCCTGGTGTTCGCCTTCATGGCCCTTTTCCGGAATGACTTCATCGCCCTGGCGGGCTGGACGTCCCAGGCCGTTCTCTGCTGGAACGTCTATTACGGGGGCTACCTTAACGCGACCTACCGTGCGACCCACCAGTTCGTGGCCATGGCTCGGATCCAGTTCCTTCAGGCGGCCATGGGGTTCGGACTGGTCTTCATCCTGCCGTTCACGGGCATCTACGGCCTCTGCATCCGGGCTGCGCTCCCCGCCATGGCCGGAATCTGGCTCTACCACCGGTTCCGCCCCCTGAAGGTGCCGCTCCGGCTCGGCCGGGCCGCCCTGGAGGAAGTGGTGGGAATGGGCCTTCCCTACAGTTTCTGGAACGCACTCTACACCACCGTCTGGATGGCGACCGAGAGCGTCCTGATCTTCTGGCTGGGCGGGGCGGGCGGGCTCGGCCTGTTCGCCGTGGCCTCGGTTCTGCGGGAAGGCATGCTCATCGTTCCCCAGGCGGTCAACCAGGCCATGACCCCCCGCGTCGTTGCGGCCTATGCGCGTGACGGCAGTGTCAGGCTCGCCTATGCCGGGTCCCTGCCGTTCGCGATCGGACTGGCGGTCGTCATGGTGCCCCTGGTCCTCCTGGGCTCGTCCCTGCTGCCCCACCTGGTGCCCCTGGCGATCCCCCGCTACGTGGACGGGATCCCGATCATGAAGGTCTGCCTCTGGTTCTCCGTGATCAAGGCCGGCTCGTTGCCCTTGAACACGCTGTTCGCCACGGGGCGGTCGTGGCCCTATGGCCGGGGCGTCCTGGCCGGGCTGGTGGTGTTCCCGGTCAGCGCCTGCCTGCTCGGGCCGTACCTGGGCGGTACCCTGGCGGTGGTCACGGGATCCCTCCTGGGGCGTCTCGCGCGGACCCTGGCGGCCTATGCGGAAATCGCCCGGATGATGCGCCAGGAGGCGCGGGATGCGGCGTCAACCGGGAAGTAGCAGGAACTGCATCTCCTCCCGCCGGGTCAACCTCACCAGCTCCCGGTTCTCCCCGCTCTGCAGCGGATGGGCGATCTTCAACCAGGAATAGCCCGAGCCTTCACAGATCCGGAAGAACAGGTGTTCGATCAGGTGGGCGAGGGTTTCACCGGTCTGGCCCAGTTCCGGTGCGAAGTCCGTCAGGGTGAGGCCCGCGTCCAGAAGCTTGCGCAGGGACAGGGACCGGCCCCAGAACATGGATCCGGCCGGAAATTCGATCCGGCGCCGGAAGTCCAGTTCCAGGCCGATCCGGCGGTGAAACTGCACCGCCAAGTCGTAATCCGAGGTCAGGGTAGGCTGGGGTCGGATCCATTTCGGGTTCTGGGGTCCGATCATCCCGACGTTCGGCAATTCATGGAATATCTCGAATACGCTGGAAACGATCCCCGCGGATCCCACGAGCGTGTCCAGGAGGTATTTCCGCCAATGCGTGTAGGGCTTGCCGTAGGGTGACCGCTTGCCGTGGATGTGAAGGAAGAATTCATAACGGTCGAAGACGTCCGCACACGTGATGAGCATCGGGGCGATATCGCGCCCGCGGTTCTCGGCGAGCCTTACCTCGACCCGGCCCTGGTTCCAGTCCAGGAAGGCCTTTTCGATACTCCGGCGCTTCACCTCGGTGTCGGTCGTGATGAACAGATCGAAGCCGAAAGGGATGTGCAGCAGGTAGGTCCGGATCTCATCGGCCAGGGTGTCGTAGTACAGGTGGCAGACCACGGCGATCGACGGAGCGGGACGGTCCGTTCCGCCCAGCCACGGCAAGGGGGTGACCAGGGCGCTTTCATGGATCACCGAGTGGTTTGCATCCCGGCGTTGCCGGTACCGGGCCAGGAGCTGGAAGGAGACGGTCCACCAGGCGAGTTTGATGGCGCGGATCACGGCGAGGTGGATCCGGGGATGCCGGATGGCCAGGGCGGGGAAGCGCAACCGGGTAATCCGCGCGTCCAGGCGCCATTGCCGCCGGGTATGGGACCGCTGATAATCCTTGTCCACCTGCCTGACGTAGGGGGCGGGAGGAGGTTTCCCGTCCCGGACCGAGGAAAGCGCTTCGAGGATGAAACCCTTAATGGCCGAATAATCATCCGAGGGGCCGGGGGCGTCCGGGACCGGGGAACCGCAGATGCGCTCGGCGATGGCGGGCAGCTGCCCCTCGAAGGCATGGAAATCCGGGAAGCAGAGGCCCGTTCCGCAACATTCATAAAAGCCCCTGATCTTGTCCAGGGATCCTCCCGCGTAGGAGAAATGCGGCACCCCGTAGGTGTGGGCCAGGATGGCCCCATGCAGGCTGGATCCGAGAAATCCCCGGGACCCGGCGATGGCCGCGACCCTCTGCAACACAGATCCGAGGCCGGTCCCCTGGCGGGCGTACCTGAAATGGAAACGCTTTTCCAATCGGGTCAGGACCATGCCCTCGCCGCCGGTCCTGCCCATCTCCATCAGCACCACCGGGAGGCCCGTCCTCTGCTCCAGCTGCAGGAGCGCCTGCCCGATCGTCCCTACATCCGCACCCGGCGCCGCGTTGGTCTGGAAGCACAGGTACCCCGACTCCGCCAGGTTCGGGGGGACAAGCGAATCCTTCCGGCCGAGAAGCTCCGTCCGGGAATGGATGTGGGCCAAGCCACGCACCAGGTCGGGAAGCACCCGGAGGTTTGCCGGAACCAGGGCGGAGAGCCGCCTGGCCGACACGCGGTCCCGCACCGCGGCAAGGCGGAGCCGGGAGAAGCTGTTGGCAAGGTAGGCCCTGAAATCGGCCTCCAGGGCGAAGGGAACGCCCGCCATCAGGAGCACGAGCCGGGGATCCGGGCGTCGTGTCGGCGACATCAAGTGCGAGAACCCCAGGTTGGAGCCGTTCGGTCCGTAGATGGCAGCCAGGGAGCTGTCGTCATCCCGCACGATGTCACCGCCCCCGATGAAGATCAGATCGAAGGGGTTTTCCGAATCCAGCCGGTCCAGGTCGCCGAGGGGCAGGGTGCCGATCTGGTCGCGGTACAGGGTACCCTCCGGGAGTCCCTGGGGACTGAAGAAGGAGCACTCGATGGGCATTCCCCATTCGCTGCCCACTTCCGCGAGGATCCGGCTGAATACCACGGGAAACAGCAGGTCGCCCAGGTTATCCACATCGAATGTGCCGACCTGGGCGATGCGGATCATGGCAAACCCTCCACGCGCCGCTTCACCGCCCGCACAAGCTCGGCCACGAAGGCCAGAGGGGCCATCTCGCCGGTGGAGCGCCGGACCTCCGGCGGCGTCCACATCGAACTGGCGGAACCCGGCGAATGGAAGATCACGTTCACGGCGCGGCGGTGGTCGCAGGACACCCGGGGCACCGAATGCCAGGATGCATCGGAACGCACCAGCACCGCGGAATTGCCCACGACCGGGACGATTTCCTGGAACACGTCGGTTTCCAGGGGCGAGCGCAGGATGCGAAGGCCTCCCCCATCCTCGGGGGTCCAGGCCCGGTTGAAGTAGAGCACATGGGTCACCAGCTTCGCGGGCAGGTCAAGGTGCGGCCCCAGCCAGGCCCCAGGCCCATAGTCCGTGATATTGGCCTCCATCACCGCGGTCCTGAGATCCAGCCCAGTCAGGTGCATCATCGCCTGGCGGTATGCGGGTGAGAGAATATCCCCGGCCAGGCCGCGCCAAGCCGGGCTCAGGCTGGCCGCATGGGAAGGACCTTCCCGGCCCATGTGAACCAGGGAGCGGGCGCGGTACCGATAGCCCTTCTCGCCGTCGTAGCCCGCGATGTCCTTGAAATGATCCGTGGGGAAGGAGGCGAGGAGCGCATCGGCATCTCCGGGTTCGAACAGCGGTCCGATCGCGGCCCACGAAAAGGGGACCTCCTCCAGGGGATGTCCAGAAATTTTCGGGATGTTCAACATGGCAAGGGTCCTGGATGGTTGGCTCGGTGGACCTGCAAGGGAACCCTTCTGGTGCAAATTTAGCTTTGCAAAGATACGTTTCTTGTTGAATTCGTCAATACAGAACAGCCTTCGGGCGCACGGGCGGTTCTCGGACGGAATGTTGCTGGCCCGTTTGCCGGATACCCTGGTGACCAAAGCGGAGTTCCCCATGCGCCTTCGGTCCCTTCTCCCCCTGGTCCTGGCAACGGGCCTTCTCGCCTCGGTGCCTTCGTTCGTGCGGGAAGGCAAGGGGCCTGGCGTCCTGCTGGTGCACGGGCTGGGCGGGAACCGGGAGGTGTGGGCCGAGGTGGCCTGGGCCCTGGCCAAGGATCACACCGTGGTGCGGGTGGACCTGCCGGGCAGCTCAGGATCCGACGGGCCGGCCGTCGTGGACGGGGCGGCGGCCTTCGAGCCGATCGCCGGGGAACTGGCCGCCCTGGTGCGCCGGGAGCAGCTGGAGCCCTGCCTCATCGTGGGCCACTCCATGGGCGGGCCCCTGTCGGCGCTGGCGGTGCTGCGGGACCCCGGGGCCTTCCGGGGCCTGGTGCTCGTGGACAGTTTCCTGGGGGTGGTGCCGGCGGGCTTTTTCGATGGGGCGGTCAAGGCCCTGGAGGCGGACCCCCGGGGCGCCCTCCAGTCGTTCTTCAAGCCCATGACGTCAGGGGAGGCCCAGGGCGCGCGGGTGCTGGCGGAGGCCCTCCTGGTGCCGGTTCCGGCGATCCAGGCCTACCTGCGGGGCATGACCGTGGATTCCCTGAAGGGACGCCAGGGGAGCCTGAAGCTGCCGGTGGCGCACTTCAAGGCCGGGACCGAGGACCCGGACCCCGCCCGGCGCAAGGCGGCGCTGGCCTTCTTCGGTTTCCAGGACCTGCCCGACTTCCGGACCGTGGCCTTCCCCAAGGCCAGGCACTGGGTCATGTGGGACGAGCCGGCGATGTTCCTGGACGCGCTGCGGGCCTTCGATGCCGGCCTTCACCTGCGCTTGCCGAAGACCTCCAGGTAGTCCCGCACCGCCTCCGGGTCCCCCTCCCGGCGGATGGGACCGAGGAAGTCCTCGTAGCTGTGCTCCGCGAATTCGCCGCCGTGGGACATGTTGGCCAGGATGTAGCCCATGAACTCCTCCTGGCGGTGCTGGATGTACTTCTTGAAGGGGCGGGTGAGGGTTCCCAGGAGGGCGCTGTCCAGGGCCGTCCAGGTCTGCAGGCGGCTCTGGAAGCCCTTGGGGCCGCGCCAGTAGGAGTAGATCACCACCATCTTCGCGCCCACGGCGAAGGGGTTGCCCATGCGCCAGCGCTCCACCCGCCCGTCGATGAGGTAGACCCGCTTGCCGGGCTCCCGGTAGGCGAGGGTCAGGGTTCCCTTGAGCCCCCGGGTGTCGTCCACGATCAGGCCGCTGGAGGGCAGGGGGAAGGCGAAGAGCCGGGGCGCGAACTGGCACTCCCGCCACATGGCCGCCGCCAGCCGCGGGTGGTCGAACAGCTTCTCCATGGTCGACACCCGCACGTCCACCGGGGGGGTGGTCGTCTGGAAGGAGAACTGGGGCTTCCGGAGGATCTCCTCGGCCAGGATCCGGTTCGGCAGCTCCATCCTGTCCAGCGGGACCTGCCCGCAGAGGGAGGCGGTGACCAGGAGCAGGGCGAGGGAGCGGCCAGCGATATCCATCCTTTTACCCTAGCCCGATGGCCGCGCCGTCGCCATGCCGCATTCCGCACCGGTCAGTGGGCGGCCATCATCCGGTGCTGGATCTCCTCCGGCGTCAGGTCCTCCTTGTGGGTGGCGATGTGCCAGACATGGCCGAAGGGGTCCGTCAGGGAGCCGGTCCGGTCGCCGTAGAACATGTCCTCCACCTTGCGGGTCTGGGTGGCCCCGGCCTTGAGGGCCGTCTTGAACACCGCATCCACGTCCTCCACGTAGACCATGAGGGTCACCGGCGTGGCGCCGATGGTCTTGGCGGATAGGGCGTTCATCGACGGGACCTCGTCGGCGAGCATGACCCGGGAATCGCCGATCTGGATCTCGGCATGGGCGATGGTGTTGCCCGGCCCGTCCATGCGGAATTTCTCCGTCGCTCCGAAGGCCTTCTTGTAGAAGGCGATGGCCTGGGATGCGTCATGCACCACCAGGTAGGGGGTCACGGTGTGGTAGCCCTTGGGGATGGGTCGAACCTGGCCTTTCATGGGTCCTCCTTGGAGTGGGGCCGGGCCCTTGCCCAGTTCCCCGTCCTTGGATGCCGGAGGGACCGCTTGCGGGTGGGGTAGGAATCGTGATTTTTCCGGTCATGGTTCACTGTCCGTCCGCACGGTATGGAGGTCACATGACTTCGGCGTCAGGCAGGCGGGGCCCCTTCCGCGGGTTTGCGCTTCCACCAGAGGCCCGTCCACTCCGGCAGCACCACCCCGTCCCGGTCCTCGAAGTCGAAGTCCTTGCGGAAGAACCCCCGGGTCAGGGTCCGGGCCTCCTCCAGGGAGCTGAAGCGGAAGTCGGTGCGTAGGACCCGGCGCTGGAACCCCATGGCCTCCCAGTGGGCGTAGAGGGCGGCCAGGCCTTCGCCGGGCGCCCCGGGGGATGGGGTGCCGGTGCCGAGGGTCTCCAGGAGGACGGCGGCGCCGCCGGGGCGCAGGACCCGGAACAGCTCGTCCACCCACTGCCCGGTGCGCTCCGGCCAGTCTGCGGGGTGCCAGGCCACGGCGTGGCCGAAGGCCCAGCCCTCCAGGGCGAGGTCGGCCCAGCCGTCCTCGACCGGGAGGCGGCCGTGCCCGGCCACGGCCAGCGCCACGGCGGGGAAGGGGGCCAGGCCCGGCCGCGCCACCTCCAGCATGGCGGGGCTGGCGTCGAAGGCGCGGAGGGCGGCGGCATGGGGGGCCAGGATGCGGGTGAGGCGGCCGGTGCCGGCGCCGCATTCCACGATGCGCGCGCCCCGGCAGGGGGCGACGGCCTCCAGGGCGGGCAGGAGCGAACCGGCCTCGTCCTCGCAGGCGACGAGGCGGTCATAGGCGGCCGCGCGCAGGGCGTAGGTCTCCTCGTAATGGTCCCGGAACATGGCTAGGAGGCTGCCGTCTGTTCGGCGACCGTTTCCGCCTGGAGGGCGAGGGTCCGGGGATCCCCGGGATGGCGCTCCAGGATCTGGCGGTAGATCTGGTGGGCGACGTCGTACTCGCCGCCCAGGCGCTGGACCTTGGCCAGGCCCATGAGGGTGGCCTTGTCGAACCCGGAGACCAGGCTACGCTCGAACATCTCCTGGGCCCGGTCCAGGAGTCCCAGGCGCAGGAAGCAGTCCCCGGCCCGGGTCAGCACCTGCTGGCTGGGGTCCCGGCGCAGGAGCTCCTCCCAGAACGGCCGGGCCTCCTCGAAGCGGCCCAGGCCGCGCAGGCTGTCGGCCAGGCCGAAGATGGCGAAGGTGTTGCCCGGATCATGGGCCAGCGCGAGGCGGTAGCAGGCGGCGGCGCGGTCGAAGGCCTGCGCCTTGCGGTGGATGTTGCCCACCAGGGTCTGGACGTTCACCTGGGCGGGATTCAGCTCCAGCAGGGGCTCCCAGCAGGCCAGCGCCTCGGCGGGCTCGTCCGCCTTGTGGTGGAGGTCCCCCAGGCCCATGAGGGCGAAGCGGTTCCGGGGTTCCAGGGCCAGGGCCCGCCGGTAGTGGGCCACGGCCAGCTCGCGGTGGCGGGACTTCTTGTGGGCGTCGGCCAGGCGGCAGTGGGCTTCCGCGTCCACGGGGCTGGTCACCAGGTAGTGCTCCAGGATCTCGATGACCTTCCCCGTCTCGCCCAGGCCGCGGTAGGCGTCCGCCAGGGAGAGATGGGCGCGCCGGTTGGCCGGGGCGAGCTCCAGCGCCCGCGCGTAGTAGGGCACGGCCGCCTGGTAATCCCGGGCTTTCCGGCGTTCGTCACCGCACTGGAGGAGGTCTTTGGGGTTCATGGGGGACCGGGGAAGGGGCGGAATGCCGCATCCATTGGGGTTGGTTATTGGATTGCCACTAGCATAGTTGATTCCGCGGGCCGGCACTTGACTTGATGCGGGGATGATCGTCTAATTCTGTCCGCTTCGTCGCACCGGTCCCGAAGGGCGCATCCATCCGCACCTTCAACCAGAAATAACATGCGGAGGCGTGCAGGCCCACCGGGGATTTCCCAACCCTTCTTTTCCAAGGAGTTCCCCATGAAATTCCGTACCTTCGCCGTGGCCGTCCTCGCGGCCGGATCCTGCTTCGCCGCCAGTCCCTTCGACGGCACCTGGGTTCTGAACCCTGCCCGCAGCGTCTTCACGGGCGACACCTTCACCTACCAGGCCACCCCGGGGGGTGGCATCCACTTCTCCAACGGCAGCACCGCCGAGTTCGACTTCACCCTGGACGGGAAGCCCTGCGCCACGCCCTGGGGCAATCAGGTGACGTGGACCCGGGCCGGGGAGAACGCCTGGAACCGGGAGTGGACCTTCGGCGGCAAGGTGATCCAGAAGGGCCTCACCTCGGTTTCCGGCGACGGCAGGCTCCTGTCCAGCTCCTACACGGAATTCCGCCCCGACGGCTCCAAGGTGGAGTCCTCCGAAGTGTACGAGCGGGTGTCGGGAGGGCCCGGCCTCCCGGGCAAGTGGAAGAACGTCAAGAGCGTGCCCAGCACCGCGACCCTCATCGTGGCGGTTCCGGCCCCGGGCAGGATCCGGTTCGAGATGCCCGAGTACCAGATGACCGAGGAGGGTCCCACGGACGGGACGGCCATCCCGGTGATGGGGCCGACCGTCGCCAAGGGCACGACGGACGCCTGGAGGGTGGTGGACGCCGGCACGTTCAGCTTCGAGTCCCGGATGGGGGGCAAGGTGATGACCCTGGGGACCCTCGGACTGGCGGCGGACGGGAAGTCGCTGACCTTCACGTTCTGGGTGCCCGGCAAGGAGGACGAGAAGGCGACGGCCGTCTACGAGCGGAAGTAGGGGTGTGACGCGCGGTACGCCCCGGATCCGGATGCGCCCGCAGCGGGGAATCCGCCGGGGATTCCGGATACCCTGGCCAGGGAGGCGCGATGGAGGACCCCCGCAGATGGGTCGAGGACCATGTCATGAGAGACGGCGACATGCTGTTCTACGGGAACCTCTACGACGAACTTGAGGAGGCCGGGGCGGACGTCTTCTGGGAGGAACTCAAGCGCGCCGCGGCGCCCTACGCCGCCGGCGGCGGGGACCGCGCCCGCGCGGCCCAGGCGCGGGTGGACGAGACCATCCGGACCCTGCTCGCGCGGGACGCGCGGTTCGGCTATCCGGCCCCGTTCTGCCACAAGGGCTGCGCCAACTGCTGCCGCCAGCTGGTGTACTGCACCGGCGAGGAGGCCCGGGAGATCGATGCCCACTGCAGGGAGCACGGCATCCCCATCGACTACGCCAGGATCGAGCGGCAGCTGCGCTACGTGGACTTCGACGCCGCCGGGGACCACACCGGCGCCACCACCTGGGACGACCAGCCCGATGCGGACCGGTCCTGCGTGTTCCTCGGCCCGGACCGGGCCTGCGCGATCTGGCCGGTGCGGCCCCTGGTGTGCCGCGCCCAGCTGGCGGAGGGCACGGACGCGCACTGCAGGCCGCACAACGGCGTCCCGGATCCGGAGGCCGCGGGGATCACCTACGTGGAGGTGAACTACCAGATCAGCGCCATCTTCACCATCCACCGGGACTCGGTGAAGAAGACCATGGGCAGGCTCCTGCTGGATCTGCGCTAGGAGGGTGGCCCGCAAGTCCGGGACACGGACGAATACCTGGCCGGGCTCCTAACGCTTCCTGTCCTCCTCCAGCAGCGCGAAGAGCTTGTCGGTCTTGGTGCGGGGCAGGCGGAGGTTCTGGATGGCGTTGGTCACGCCCACGCCCGCGCGGGAGGCGCCTTCGCGCAGCACCTGGAGGCAGTAGGCGTTCAGGAGGTCCCGGTGGCGGGCCACGGCCTCCCGCGTGAGCAGGCGCAGGGCGGGCTTCCGGCCGGGCTCCGCGGGCTCCAGGGGCACCTCGGGCAGGGCCTGGGAGAGGGCGTCGGTGATCCTGGGGAGCCAGCTCCGCAGGTCCGGCACCACGGGCCCGCCCAGGACCAGCAGGGTGTCCATCGTGTCGAAGAACCCCAGCACCTCCTGCATGGCGGTGTCCAGGAGGCCGTCGCCCTGCTTCTGGAGGATGTTCCAGGCGATGGGGACGTTGCGGAACAGGGTGTCGCCCACGTGCAGGTGGATGGACATGGCCACGTGGAGCATGTAGAGGATGCGGAAGTTCTTCACCTCCTCGATGGGGGCCTTCAGGGCCGCGGCGCCCCGCTGGGGGCTGTTGAAGAGCAGGCCGGGGTTGATGCCCAGGACGTCCAGGAAGAAGTGGCGGTTGGCCAGGAGGTGCAGCTGGGCGTCGTTGCCCGCGGTGGACGGGTGGGTGGCGGCGATGAAGGCCAGGAGGTCGTCGAAGTAGGCGTTGTCCCGGAAGGTGGCGTGGGCGATGAGAAACAGGATGTTGCGGATCTTGAGGTCCAGGTCCCCGAAGACCACGGCGCGCTTGTTCTCGGAATACTGCGCCTTCCACCCCAGGAAGATGTCGGCCTTGAGCATCTCCAGGAACCGGAGCACCTCGCGCTCCTGGAGCAGGTTCACGGCGTTGCCCACCTCGACGGCGTTGTAGGTCCTGGGCAGGACGCTGCCGGGGTCGTCCTTCTTCAGGTAGGCCAGGGCCTCGGCGTTGGAGATGCGCCGGGGGAACACGGGCTCGATCTTGCCCAGGCCGAAGGGATAGTTCTGGATGCCCTCCAGGGCATAGGCCCCGTAGATGCTGGAGCCGGCGGTGAGGTCCTGGGCGAAGACGGCCTGCAGGCGCGCGCGGGTCTCCGGGGTGTCCTGCACCCCGAAGAGGTCCAGGTAGTTCGAGGCGAAGCCCAGGCCGAAGGCGGCGGCGGCGTCCAGCAGCTCAAGCCGGGTGGCCTGGGGGATGTCGCGGAAGGGCGGGGCCAGGTCCGGGTCGCGCAGGCACTCCAGGGTGCCGTAGGGGTCGGCCTGGAGGAGGGACCGGAGCACCTGGGCGTAGGCGCCCGGGTCCTGGCGCACGGCTTCGGGGACGAGCCGCAGGTGGTGGTGCTTCACGTGGACCTGGAAGCGGGAGCGGGCCTGTTCGAAGCGCCGCTGGAGGTCCTGGGCGCCCTCGTCTCCCCCGGAATGGTAGAGGATCTCGATCTTCTTCTGCTCCTCGAAGTCCAGGGCCGGCTGGCCGGCCAGGGCCGCCAGGACGACCGCGAGGGTATCCTCCAGCGATCCGAGGGCCGCGTGGTCCAGCAACTCCAGGGTCTTGCCCGGCTCCTCCCCCGCGCAGGCCAGGGCCGCCAGGAAGCGCCGCTCCGGGGCCAGGTCGAAGTGGGGCAGGAACTCCATGACCACCTTCGCGAGGCCGTCGCCGGGGCCCAGGAGGGCCAGGAGCCACCGGCCCTCCTCGCCCGCCGAGGCGAGGGTCCGGGTCACGGCCTTGGGGTTGTGGTTGCGGCCTTGCATGCCGTTGAGGCGCAGCTTGGGGACCTGCTCGCCGAAGGCGGCGGACCGGGCGGGATCGGCCTCCAGGTCCCGGCGCGCCTGGCGGCGGACCTCCTCCAGACGTCGGAGGGCCTCATCCTGGGTCCTGGATTGATCGAGTTCTTCCGGGGTGTTCATCCAATGCGCCTTCCTGCAACGGTGACGGGAGATGCGAACACCCAGGGTAGCAGTGCGGAGGCCTCCGGTCCCTTTTCTGCGGCGCAGGGCTATGTGATCAAAACAGGACCATTTGGCCACGCAGCGGCGGGAAGTGGTAGCCTGGGGCCCCATGACCGCCCCCTCCGCTTTCGACAAGCTCCCGCCTGGCGACGACCTGGGCCTGGGCCTGCGGTCCGGCGCCCGGCGGTGGATGAACAAGGACGGCAGCATCAACGTGCGCCGGGTGGGCCTGCCCTGGTTCCGCCCCTACGAGCTGTACCATCGGCTCATCACCATGGGGGGCGCCCGGTTCCTGGCCCTGCTCTTCCTGGGCTACCTGCTCACCAACCTGGTGTTCGCCGGCGTCTACCTGGCGGTGGGCATGGAGCACTTCATACGGCCCGGGGGGAGCGGATTCGTGGACAGGCTGCTGGACGCCTTCTTCTTCAGCGCCCAGACCCTGACCACCGTGGGTTACGGGCACATCAGCCCGCAGAGCCACCTGGCCAGCGCCGTGGCGGCCCTGGAGTCCCTGCTGGGGCTCCTGAGCTTCGCCCTGGCCACCGGGCTGCTCTACGGCCGCTTCTCCCGCCCCCACGCCCAGATCCGCTTCAGCCGGCATGCCCTGGTGGCCCCCTACCGCGGCGGCAGCGGCTTCATGTTCCGGTTCGTGAACAAGCGCAGCAACCAGCTCATCGAGGTGGAGGCGACCGTGGTCCTCTCGCGGCTGGACCCGGAGACCGGCACGCGGCGCTTCCACACCCTCGCGCTCGAGCGGAGCCGCATCAACCTGTTCCCCGCCAACTGGACGGTGGTGCACCCCATCGATGACGCCAGTCCCCTCGCCGGCATGGACGATGCCGCCCTGCGAAAAATTAATGCGGAATTCATTGTCCTGGTTAAGGCCTTCGATGACACGTTCTCCCAGACCATCTACCAGCGCACGTCCTACACCGCCGAAGAGGTGCTGTGGGGGCCGCCGTTCACGCCCATGACGCGTCCCGCGGCGGATGGCGCCCTGGAGCTGGACATCGACCTGGTGGACGGGGTGGCGGGCTGATCCTGCCGGGTTGACACGGCACCTCAGGGGCCGATACTACCCGTGCTCCATCCGACGCGGGCCCCCGCCCGCTGAGTCAGCCCCCGGCCACGGGGGTTTCTGTTTTTCGGGACCGTTTGTAGGATTCCGATCCGCCAGGTGAGACTGCCATGAACGAGAAGCGAACATCCTCCGAGACCGTGCGCTGCAACTGGTGCTTCCTCATCAACCCCGGCAGCGGCTGGATCGCCGAGCGCCGGAGGAAGGCGGCCGGACGGTACGCCAACGTGATCTGCAGGAAGTGCGTGAACTTCTTCTTCGGCGGGGTGGTCCCTTCCACCGACATGCGGGGCGTCCGGATCCGGGTCAATTGAGGGATTTCCTGAAGGTGTAGGACCGGATGACCCCGTCCGGGCCCGTCCGGACGTTCAGGTAGCGCGTCCGGGACTGCGGCGCCTGCCGCAGGGCCACAGGCGCCGGCGTGCCGGGGGCGACCCGGGGTCCCTCGAACGCATGGATGAAGCCGTTGCCCGGGCCCATCTGGATGGGGGCGGGCCGGTTCTCGATGTTCTGCGGCGCGGCGGGAGCCGCGGGCGGGACGGGGGCCGAGGCCACGTCCACGATCTCGAAGACATAGGTCGCGCCATCGGCTTCCTGCCGGACCAGGCTGGGCCGGAGGGCGCTGTGCGACAGGAAGGCCTGGATCCCCTTGCCCACGTAAGGATCGATCTCGGGATGGGGACGGGCGCAGGCCAGTCCCAGCAGGGCTAGGGCAGTCAACCATCGGACCATGGGGCGCTCCATTCCCGGGCGCTCGTGCGTCCGTATCCTCAGTGTGCCACGGTCAGGCGCGGGGGACGGCGCGCCGGTCATGGCCGGGCTGGAAGGTATCCAGGTGGGGGCGCTCCTGGCGGCTCCACTCGGGCAGCTGGCCCGCCGGCATGGGCCGCGCCAGGAAGTAGCCCTGGCCGCAGTTGCAGCCCAGGCTCTTGAGGACGTTCCAGCCCTCCTGGGTCTCGATGCCCTCGGCGACGGTGTGCAGCCGCAGGTCGCGGGCCAGCCGGAGGAGGCTCTTGGCCAGGATGGCGTGCTTCTTGGACTTCCCCAGCTCCCGGGTCACGGACATGTCGATCTTGAGTTCGGTGAAGGGGATGCGCTCGAGCTGCTCATAGGTGGCGTAGCCGGTGCCGAAGTCGTCGATGCTCAGGCGGAAGCCGCGCATGCGCAGGCGGGCCAGGTTCGAGAGGGAGTGGCCCAGGTTGGCGGTGCTGGCCGATTCCGTCACCTCCAGCACCATCTTCTCCGGTTCGAGGGAGTGGGCCGAGACCGCGTCGAAGATCCGGTCCGCGAACCCCTCGGTGCTCAGGGAGGACGCCGACAGGTTCACGGAGAAGTCCGGATCGATGCCGTCCTTCTGCCATTGGGCCCGCTTGGCGGCGATGTTCTGGAGGATCTGGAGGGTCAGCTCGGACATGGCCTCCGGGGACTCTTCCAGCTGGGGAAGAAAGCGGCCGGGGCGCAGCAGGCCCAGCTCGGGATGCTGCCAGCGGATCAGCGCCTCCACGCCCTTCATCCGGTTGTCCTGCATGGACACCTGCGGCTGGAAGTAGCACTCGAATTCCTGGTTGCGCATGCCGGTCCGGATGTCCTGCAGGGGCAGGGTCTCGTGGCCGGGGGCCCGGGGGCCCGAGGCGGCCAGGCCCTCCGTGAAGTCCTGGGACGCCAGGAGGTTCACCAGGTCCTGCAGGGTGGCTGGCTTGGACAGGACCCCGACGCAGGGGAAACCGTAGCTCCGGGACATGTGGCGAACGGTCTCGATGATGCCGGTCTCAAGCCCGCTGGTGATCACGAGCTGAGGGGTCAGCCCCAGGCCGGCGATCCGCCCGATCAGGGCCACGCCGTCCATGCGGGGCATCTGCAGGTCGCAGAGGATCAGGTGGAAGTCCGGTTCCTCCGCCAGGATGCCCAGGGCCTCGATGCCGTCGGCGGCCTCGGTCACCTGGGCCGGGCCCAGCTTGCGCACCATGGCGGTGAGCTGCAGCCGCGCCATGCGGCTGTCGTCGATCACCAGCACCTTGCGGTCCTGGATGCACGGGCAGTGCAGGTCGGTGCCGTTGCCCAGGAAGTCCTCAGGTTGCGTCATGGTCGATATCCATTTGGTGAGCGAGGGCCACCGGTTCGTCATCGGACAGATCGTCGGGCCCTGCACCCAGCATAACGATTGTCTGTGCGGCTGTCAGGCTTGGAATTTCAGCAAGTGTACAACCGGAAAGGTCATGAACGCCGGCGCGCCGTGAATAATCCGTGGCCCGGCCCGGGTACCTTCCGTTAAGCTTCTTTCCATCCGTTCGCCTACTGGAGTTCCAATGAGCCGTCGCCACAGGCATACCCCCCGCATCGGCGGCAGCGCCCCCGAACGCCGCAAGACCCTGTTCGACCGCCGCCAGCGCAGCCCCATGTACCGCTTCGTTTATGGACTTACGCTGCTTCCGCTGGGGCGCCTCCTGAACGTGATCTCGGGCGGCCGGGTTCCTGTACGGGCGGGCGACAACTGAAGCTTGCCCCGGGACCTCCACCTGGCCTACCGTGAGGTCGAGGACCGTCCATGCGCTTCCTTCCAGCCCTGTTCGAGAACAACCGCAGGTGGGCCCGCGAGCAGGTGGCGCGGGACCCGGCCTTCTTCTCCCGGCTCTGCGCGCTCCACGCGCCCGAGCACCTGTGGATCGGGTGCGCGGACAGCCGGGTGCCCGCCAACGAGATCGTCGGCCTGGCGCCCGGAGAGCTGTTCGTGCACCGGAACATCGCCAACCTGGTGCTGCCGGAGGACCCCAACTGCCAGGCGGTGCTTCAGTTCGCTGTGGAGGAGCTGGGCGTCTCCCACGTCATGGTCACCGGCCACTACGGCTGCGGCGGCGTCCAGGCCGCCTTCGGCCCCCCCGCCCGGGAGCCCCTGGAAGGCTGGATCCAGCACCTGCGCCGCCTGAGGCGGGCCCACGCCTCCGACCTGGCCGCCCTGCCGGATGACGCCGCGCGCCTGCGGCGGCTCTGCGAGCTCAATGTCATCGCCCAGGTGGCCACCCTCCGCCGCCTGCCGGTCCTGCTCGGCGCCTGGGAGCGGGGCCACCAGGTGACCCTTCACGGCTGGATCTATGACCTGGGGGACGGGTTGATCCGGGATCTCCAGGTGAGTTGCGACGGGCCGGCGGCCTGAATTCTCAATATCGGGCCCGTCCGCACCGATAAATTGGCAACCGAGTACGCTTCATCACTTGGAGCCGATTTTGCTGTTTTCCCGACGGACCCGTTCCCTTCGCACCTACCTGTTCCTGGGCCTGGGTTCCCTGGGCTTGGCCTTCCTCTTGGTTTCCCTGGAGTTGCGGAACTTCGTCCACCCCCAGCTGGTGGAGGAGGTGAATGCCCAGGGGCGGTCGCTGGTGCGGTACCGGGCCCAGCAGGAGCTCCTGGTGGTGCTCCTGGAGCAGGAGGCCGATCTGCGGAGCTTCCTGGGGAGCGGCGACCAGGCCTACCTGGAGGCCTACGCCACGCGGGGACGGAATACGGAAGAGCCCCTCCGGGCCCTGCGCGGGAACCTGCCCGAGAACGCGGGCCCCGCGGACCGGGGGCAGATGGACCGCCTGGCGTTCCTCATCACCCAGTGGCAGGACAAGGCGGCCGTCCCCCTCATCCGGCAGCGCCTCCAGGGCCCCCTGAAGGACCTCCAGGGCGCCCTGACCCAGGAGAACCGCGCCTTCGGCGCCGTGAAGGCGGCCAGCGCCCAGCTCACCCGGCTCCTGGACGCCAGGGACGAGGAGCGGTTCCAGGGCATCGAGGGCACCCTGGCCTACGCCCGCTGGCTGGGCTACTCCACGGAGACCGGGCTCTTCATCACCGCGCTGCTCTTTGCCCGCTGGCTCCTGCTGCGGGTGTCGGTGCCCCTGGCCGACCTGGCCGAGCAGGCGAGAGCCGGCGACGGCTATTCGGAGCCCGGCGAAAATCAGCCGGTCAAGGAGGTAGAGATCCTGGGCAGGGCCCTCTTCGAGCTCGATGTGCGGAACCGGGAGCGGGAGAGCCTTCTGCGCCGGGAGCATGACGAGGCCCTGGCCACCCGGGCCTTCGAGGAACTCGTGCAGCGCCTGACCCGGGAGGACGACCTGCTGGCGGCCCTCGACCAGGCCCTGGCGCGCCAGGTGCAGTCCAGCGCCCAGCGCATCCTCCTGCATCCGGACGAAGGCCAGGGCCTGGTCCCGGCCCTCCCGGCCATGACCGCGGAGGAGGCGGCCCGCCACCCGGTGCTCGCCGAGGCGGACCACTGCCGCGCCTTCCGGCAGTCCACCCCCGTGAGCCTGGCGAGCGATGCCGCCACGGCCTGCGTCTGCCCCCTGGGCGTCCCCCAGGGGGGGGCCTACGCCTGCCTGCCCATGGTGGCCTCGGGGCGGATCCTGGGCCTGGTGAACCTGCAGGCGAGGAACCCGGGGCACTGGACCCCGGAGCGCCTCCGCATCGCCACGGCCCTGGTGGGGGCCGCCACGTCGGCCTTCCAGGGCATCCGTGCCCTGGATCTGGCCCGGGAGCGGGCCCTGCGGGACGGCCTCACCGGCGTGTTCAATCGCCGGTTCCTGGACGAGTTCCTGCCCAAGACCTTCGACCAGTGCCAGCGGAACGGACTGCCGTTCTCGCTGCTCATGATGGACATCGACCATTTCAAGGCCTTCAACGACGAGTTCGGCCACGAAGGCGGGGACCAGGTGCTGCGCCTGTTCGCCCAGTGCCTCCAGGCCCATGTGCGCAGCGGCGACGTGGTGGCCCGATACGGGGGCGAGGAGTTCGCCATCCTCCTCCCGCACGCCGGGGCGGCGTTCGCGCTGGCCCTGGCGGAGCGCCTGCGGATCATCGTCCAGGCGCTCGAACTGCCGGAAGGGGCCTTTCCCCCGGGGCGGCACATCACCATGAGCGTCGGCCTGGCGAGTTACCCCGAGCACACGCGCAGCCAGGAGGCGCTCATCACCCTGGCGGACCAGGCCCTCTACCAGGCCAAGGGACAGGGACGGAACCGCACGGTGAGCGCGGGCGCCCTGGGTACCGAGCTGCCTGCCTGACGGACGTGAGGACGAGGTATATTAGTAATCATGAAAATACTCATCTTCCTCCTCCTCGCGGCCTGCCTGGGCCTTTCCGCGGCCGGCCCCGTGCTGGTCATGAGCTTCGACGGGCTGGGGGCCACCCAGTTCACGGCCGAAACCATGCCCCGCTTCTGGGCGCTCAGCCAGAAAGGCCAGCGGGGTGAAGGGCGCCCGCCCTTCCCGGCCACCACCTTCAACGGCCACGCCACCCTGGCCACGGGCTGCTGGCCGGAGCACCACGGCATCGTGGCCAACGGATTCATCGATCCCGAACTGGGGCTGGTCGGCCATTCCGCCCGCGCCACGTACCTCCAGCGGGAGCCGCTGTGGGTGGCCGCCACCCGCAGCGGCGTTCGCACGGCCGTCTATGGCTGGCCCTGCGGCGACGCCCCCTGGCAGGGCGTCGCCCCCTGGCGACTCGAGGCCTACAGGGACGGCGTGCCCGACAGCGCGGCCCTGGACTTCACGGAGAAGGCGCTCCAGGACGGGGCCCTCCTGGTCATGACCTACCTGTCCGGCACCGATGCCGAGGGCCACTACAACGGGCCCGCGAGCCCGGAGGTGCGGCGCAAGCTCGGGACGATCGACGCGGAGATCGCGCCGCGGGTGGAGCGGATGCTGGCCGACCACCCGGGCCTGCGCATCCTCCTCCTGGCCGACCACGGCATGGCGGCCATGGGGCGGCGGATGGACATCCGGCCCCTGCTGGGCCAGCCCGCCACGGTGATCGCCCACGGAGGCAGCGCCTACGCCTACCTGAAGGCCCCGGTGTCGGACGAGGCGATGCGGGCCCTGGCCGCGGCAGGCCTGAAGGCCTGGCGCCGCGCGGACCTGCCGGCGGAGTTCCACCTGGCCGCCAACCCGCGCATCGGCGATCTCATCGTGGAGGGCCCGGCGGGAACCTGGATCGCGTCCGCCACGTCACCGCTGGCGGGCGAGAAGGAGAAGATCGGCCGGGTCGGCGCCCATGGGTTCGATGCCGGGACCCCGCTCATGAACACCTGGCTGGTGGCCCTGGGCACCAGCCGGACGACCGCACTGCCTGCCGTTCCCCTCTGGGACATCGCCCCGACCGTGGCCTCATGGCTGGACATCCATTGGGCAAAGCAACCGGACGGACAGGTCGTGGAAGGCCTGCGCTAGTGTAGGCCGCCAGAAATACCTGTAACGCCAATACAGCTCGTCGCATCCAAGCGGCAGGTGAGAACTTTGGCGCGAGTGGGGCGAGTTGATCTAACTGTGGAGCAATTCAGACGCCTTGAGGAAATGGCGCGGAGCCGGACCTTGCCTGCGCGCAGCGTCCTGCGGGCAGATCCGTCCCGGAACTCGAAGCAGCGATCCACACCTATATCGCGAGACACAATGCCGCTCCGAAACCATTTGTTTGGACCGCGTCCGCGAACGATATCCTCGCCAAGGTGACACGAGCACGGCAGGCCCTCGCGGCCATTCGGACGGCCTCTGCCAAGGGTTGACGGCGAACCTGCCTTTTTCTTTTCCTCGGTATCCTCGGCCTCCTCGGCGCCTCGGCGATGGCTTTCTCAAGCATCAGTCGGCGCAAAGATTACATGCGCCGAAGCACCCGTCGAAAAGCCCATCGCCGAGGCGCCGCACCTACAAGGAATTGTGCGTCGAGAATGCCTACATCATGGATATCGAGGTGGACCACAAGGTGGTCGTCGAGGCGAAGGCCATTGCGAAGTTTTCGGAGGCCGACTTCGCCCAACTGAATAGCTGCCTCCACTTTGCAAATTTCGAGGTGGGCCTGCTGATCAATTTTCATAACTGGCCCCTCAAGGACGGGGGCATCAAGCGACTCGTCAACACCAAGCCCTGAACTGGACCCGAGGCGAAGGGGGGGGACAAGGTGTTACCTGTTCTTCTGGCGGCCTACACTAAATCGTGCCGAGATACTTCCGGACGGCTTCATCCGTGCGGGTGATACGCATGCCCGCCTGCCTGCATGTCTGCAGGGCCTCGGGTGCCGTCATGCCGCGGTCCAGCACCAGCCAGGGGCAGATGGCCGCGGCGGCCCGGTTGCCGGTGGCGCAGTGGACGAGGACGCGGGAACCGGCGGGCAGTCCCTGGAGGATGGCGCGGATGGAGACGAAGTCCGGGGCCGGCGGCGCCTCGGCAAGGGCATAGCGCATGTAGACCGAGCCCAGTTCCTGGATGCGCTCGTTCTCCAGGATCCCCTCGGGGCCCAGCTCGGCGTCGTTGCGGAAGTCGATGACGTGCGTGATGTGGCGCTGCTTGACCAGCTTGTAGAGGTCGGACGTGGGGGGGCCGTTGAGGATGAAAAGGCCCGGGCGAAGCTCCACCAGGACGGTGCGGGGGGGCTCGGGAGCCGCCAGGGCCGGTTGGAGGAGGAGGGCGAGTGCGAGGGGGAGCATGTGCACCTATGGGGAGCCGAGGGGCTTCGGTTGTCCAGTCCATGCCGGTCCCGGGAGCTGACCTCGGACTGACTGCGCAGGAAAGGTCAGGCGGTTCGCCTGATCTCACCTTACTTATCGGCGATTCAAGGAGTGAGTTGACGATAATTTTCCCATGAATCCTGGAAACCGAATCGAAATTGAAGTAAATCCGCCTTGCTGCCGAATCAAAAATTGAGACAGCAGGGATTTTGGGAGACGCTCAACCATGATTGCCCGTTGGGGATCGAGGGCCTGGATGCACCGGTGGTTCGTTTGTATCCTCGTCGGGTTTGCGTGCGTCTGCTCGTTTGCTTCTCCGGCTCCGCCCCAGGATGTCCTGATCCTGTATTCCTTCAGCCAGAACCTTCCGGCCCAGGGGAAGATCAACGCGGGCATGGGGAAGGTCATCGCCTCGAGGAGGCTGGAGTACGGCACCTTCCATCCCGAGTACCTCGACATCAACCCGCCCCGGGCCCCCGGCCAGCGCGCGCACCTGCGGGACCTCCTGCTGGAGAAATACGCCGGGATGAAGTTCGGCCTCATCATCACGGTCTTCGACCCGGCCCGGGACTTCCTCGGGCGCGAGGGCCGGGACCTGTCGCCGGGGACCCCGGCGGTGACGCTCTTCGGCCAGGAGGGCGCGGGCGTGGAGGGCCGGGAGACGTTCCAGCTGCCCCTGCGCTTCGAGGTGAAGGGCACCCTGGAGCGCGCCCTGGCGCTGTTCCCGCGCACCCGCCACGTGCTCTTCGTCTCGGGGAACGCCGAGTCGAACCTGCGCGTCGAGGCGCAGGCCCGCAAGGCGTTCGCGGCGTGGGAGGGGCGGATCGACTTCGACTACACCAGCGGCCGGAGCGTGAAGGACGTCCTCGCGCAGGCCGGGCACCTGGCGCCGGACACCCTGATCCTCTTCTCGATCGTGACGTCGGACGTCACGGGGGAATTGTTCGTGCCCACGGATGTGGTGCGGGCCCTGACCAAGGGGGCCAATGCCCCGGTCTTCAGCATCCTCTCCAGCTTCCTGGGCGAAGGCGTGGTGGGCGGGGAGATGGTGGACCCGGAGACCGCCGGAGCCCTCCTGGGGCAGGCCGTGGTGGAGATCCAGCAGGGGCGGCCCCTGCCGCCCCTGTCCCCCGGCGCCTTCGTGCGGCCCATGTTCGACTGGAACCAGCTCAGGCGCTGGGGGTGCGACCTGTCGAGCCTGCCGCCGGATTCCATCCTCGTGAACCGGCCACCGACCCTGTGGGGCCTTTTCCGGCCCTACGTCATCGTCGCCGGGATCCTCTTCGCCATCCTCACGGCCCTGATCGCGGCCCTGCTCGTGGTCAACCGGAACCGGGCCCGGGCCGAACGCGCCCTCGCCGAAAGCGAGCGGCTCATGCGGGAGGCCCAGGAGGCGGCCCTGGTGGGCACCTACGACTACGACCTCGCCACCGGGGTGATCCGGGTCAGCCCCACCCTTTCGCGCATCCTGGGCCAGGATGAGGGGCAGAAGGATTTCCGCACGTGGCTGGAGCTGGTGGAGCCCAGCCACCGGAGCGCGGTGGCCGCGGGGGTCAGCCATGCCGTGGCCACCTTCGAGCCCCTGGAGATGGACTATCCCATCCGCCGGCCGGACGGCGAGGTCCGCTGGCTGCACAGCCGCGCCAGGGCGGAAAAGGGCGCGGGCGGACGCGCATCGCGCCTGCTCGGCACGCTCCTGGACATCACCGCGCACCGCCAGATGCAGGAGGAGCTGGAGCACACCCAGCGCCTGGAGAGCCTGGGGAGCCTCGCCAGCGGCATCGCCCACGACATGAACAATGTCCTGGCCTCCATCCAGGCCGTGGCCCAGACCCTCCTGTTCGTGCACCGCGAGAACGCGGACCTGGCGGGCCCCCTGGGCACCATCGACCGCGCGAGCGACCGCGGCCGGAGCCTGGTCCAGGCGCTCACGAACTTCGCCCGCAAAGGGCTCCGCGAAGCCCGGATCCTGGACCTGAACGATCTGGTGAGGGAGCAGGCCGCGATGCTCCGCCGGACGCTGTTCCAGAAGGTGCAGGTCATGGAGGACCTGGACGCCACGCTCCCGCCCGTGCGGGGGGAATCCGGCACCCTGGGCAGCGCCATCCTGAACCTCTGCGTGAACGCCGGGGACGCCATGCCCGGAGGCGGGACGCTCCTCCTGCGCACCCGCCGCGCCGCCGACGGCGGAGCCCAGCTGGAGGTGGCCGATTCCGGCGAAGGCATGCCGCCGGAGGTGCTGCGCCGGGCCATGGAGCCCTTCTTCACCACCAAGCCCTTCGGGAAGGGGACGGGGCTGGGCCTGTCCATGGTCTTCAACACCGTCAAGGCCCACGGCGGCACCGTGCAAATCCAGAGCCGCGTGGGGCAGGGGACCACCATCCTGATCCACCTCCCGGCGGCCCCGCTGGAGGCCCCCGGGGAGGCGCCCCCGTGCGGTCCCGAGGCCCCTTGCAGGCCTCTGCGGGTCCTCCTGGTGGACGACGACGCGCTGATCCGCGACTCGGTCCCCGCCATGCTCGTCCAGCTCGGGCACCATGTGGAGGTCGCCGGCGGCGGCGCCCAGGCCCTGGCGCGGCTGGCGGGGGGACTCGAGGTGGACCTCGTGCTGCTGGACCTCAACATGCCGGTGATGGGGGGCGTGGAGACGCTCGTCAACATCCGCGCGTTCCGGCCGGCGCTTCCCGCCATCCTGGCCACCGGCTATCTGGACGACGCCACCGCGGCGCTGCTGGCGGGGATGCCGGACGTGGCGGTCCTGCCCAAGCCCTACACCATGCCCCAGTTCCAGGCCAAGGCGCGGGACCTGGCCTGATACGCTGGAGCCATGTACCTGCCTCCCCACTTCGAGGAATCCCGGCCCGAGGCCCTCGAGGGCCTCATGCGCCGGCACCCGCTGGCCGCCCTCGTGACCCTGGGTCCCGAAGGCCTCACCGCCGACCACATCCCGCTGCTGACGGGTCCCGCGGGCACCCTGCGCGGCCACGTGGCACGCGCGAACCCCCTTTGGCGGGCCGCCGACGGCGCCGAGGTCCTGGCCATCTTCCAGGGGCCCGGGCACTACGTCAGTCCGGGCTGGTATCCCACCAAGCGCGAGACCGGCAAGGCCGTGCCCACCTGGAACTACCTGGTGGTCCACGCCCACGGGCGGCTCCGGGTCCACGACGATCCGGCCTGGGTCCGCGGCCTCCTGGACGACCTGACCGCGGAGCACGAGGCGGCGTTCCCCGCGCCCTGGAGGCCGGCGGACGCGCCTGCCGACTTCCTGGAAGGCCGGATCGCCGCGGTGGTGGGCATCGAGATCGAGGTGACCCGGCTGGTGGGGAAGTGGAAGCTGAGCCAGAACCAGCCGGAGCGGAACCGGGAGGGGGTGGTGGAGGGACTCCGGCAGGCCGGGGCGGAGGACCTGGCGGGCCGGATGGGCTAGGTTCGCGGCCATGGTGGCCTTGGCCTGCATTCTGACGAGGCTTCGGATCTAGCCAAACAGGCTGTCGTCCCTTTCCCCGTCCATCGAGCCACTCGCCTGGACCCACTCCGGCAGGAATCAGCCGGGGATGCACGGGGATGAGATCGGTCAGGCAGACCCCTGGGGCAACGCGGGAAGTGAAAAAAGCGGGAACCCGCCAGGGAACCTTCTAGGCGCTCAGGCGGAGGATCTCCACCATCATGGCCACGGCCCGCTCCATGTCCTCCACGAGGATGTGCTCGTCCGTGGAGTGCTCCTGGCGCGCGCCGATGCCCACCACGGCCATCTCGATGCCGTGGTTGTTGTAGATGGAGGCGTCGGTGAACCCGCACATGAGGGCGGGCTGGGCCTGGATGTCCAGCGTGGCCAGGGCGCGGGTGGCCACGTCCACGGTCCAGGACGTGGCGGGGTCGATGCGGGAGGCCCGGCAGAGGTTGTTCACGGTGATCTCCACCGTCGCGCCGAAGGCCTCCACTTCCCTGCGGATGGCGGCCACGAGCTCGTCGGCGAGGGCCTGGCCCTTGGGGTGGTCGAGGCTGCGGCATTCCGCCATGAAGGTGCAGTGGTCGGGCACGCCGTTGCGGATGAGGCCGCCCTGGATGATGCCCACGTTGGAGGTGGTCTCGGCGTCCAGGCGCCCCAGGCGCAGCGCGGCGATGGCGCGGGAGGCGGCCACGATGGCGTTGACGCCCTTTTCGGGTTCCATGCCGGCGTGGGCGGACTTGCCGGTGACCTTCACGTCGATAGCGAAGTACGAGGGGCCGCCGGTGATGATCGTGTCCAGGGTGTCGTTGTCGAGCAGGAAGCCCCTGGTGGCCGTCAGGCGGCTGTAGTCCAGGTTCTTGACGCCCAGGAGGCCCACTTCCTCCTGGCGGCTGATGGCGATCTCCAGGGGCGGGTGCACCGGCGCCACGCGCAGGGTCTCCAGCAGCTCGGCGATGCCGGCCTTGTCGTCGGCGCCCAGGATGGTGTCCCCCCCGGACCGCACCACGCCGTCGGCCAGCACGGGGCGGATGCCCTTGCCGGGCTTCACGGTGTCGCCGTGGCAGGAGAGGAGGATCGGGGCGCCGGAACTGCCCTTGCCGGGAACCTTGGCGATGAGATTCCCATAGGCGTCCAGGTCCGCGGAGGCGCCCAGGTCCCGCAGGACCGGCAGGAGCCAGGCCATGAACGCGGCCTCCTCTCCCGATTCGCTGTCGATCCGCACCATCTCCATGAACTGGGAGACCATGCGGTCGGTGTCCATCGCTGCGCCGAAGCGGGTGTTGAGGGCCATGGGCCGCCTCCAGATATCGGGGTATGGAGGTGATGGTAGCAAGGAAGCCTGCGGAAAAGGGTGCTCCCAGGGCCGCGATGGGCTAGATTGTTGAAATCCTCAAGGAGATGCCCATGATCCCCTCCCTTCTGGTCGCCGGCCTCTATTTCGCCCTGCCCGCCCAGCACGCCCCGGCGACCGAGGCCCTCTCGCCCGAGACGGCCCTGGCCGAGCTCAAGGCCGGGAACCAGCGCTTCGTGGAGGGCCGCCGCTCCCGGAGCCTGCGCAGCGCCGAGGACCCGCGGGTGCGCGAGCTCCTGGCCGGGGGCCAGCATCCCCTGGCGGTGATCGTCACCTGCAGCGACAGCCGCCTCGCGGACAACTACATCTTCGACCAGGAACTCGGCCGGCTCTTCACCATCCGCGAGGCCGGCAACAGCCCCGACACGCAGGGCCTCGCCTCCGCGGAGTACGCGGTGGAGCACCTGGGCTGTCCGGTGGTGGTGGTCATGGGCCACACCGCCTGCGGCGCCGTGGCGGCCGTGGCCGAGGCCAACGGCAAGCCGCTGCCCGGCAACCTGTGGATCTTCCAGGCCTCCATGGCCGGGCTCCTGGAGACCACCCCCAGGGGGTCGGACGACGTGAAGAGCCACCTGAAGCGCCTGTCCGCGGTGAACGCCCAGCGCCAGGCCAAGGCCATGGTGGCGCGCAGCGAGATCCTGCGGGAGAAGGTGGCCGAAGGCCACCTGAGGGTCGTGGCGGCGCTCTACGACCTGTCCTCGGGCACCGTGACCTGGCTGCCCGAAGTCCAGGAGGCGCACGCCGCCAAGGGGCGCAAGACGCACTAGTGTAGGCCGCCAGAAATACCTGTAACGCCAATACAGCTCGTCGCATCCAAGCGGCAGGTGAGAACTTTGGCGCAAGTGGGGCGAGTTGATCTAACTGTGGAGCAATTCAGACGCCTTGAGGAAATGGCGCGGAGCCGGACCTTGCCTGCGCGCAGCGTCTTGCGGGCCAAGATCGTTCTTCATCGAGCTTCTGGCGAGTCCTTTCGTGGCATCGGCCAGGCTTTGGGCTGTGATCATCGGACTGCTTGGCAATGCCTCAAGCGATGGGAGGAAGCGGGCTTCGATGGCCTCGAGAGGGAACGCCCAGGTCGAGGCCGGAAGTCTTGGGTGATTGCTTTGAAGGGGCAAGAGGTGCTCCATAAGACGACGCAGCCCGTCAATGCCACGCACTGGAGCCGGGCCTCCATGGCGCAGGCCACCGGGGTGAGCGAGAGCACGGTGGGACGCATTTGGCGTCAGAATGGCCTCAAGCCGCACCGCACCGTTGGTTTCAAGTTAAGCAACGATCCTCATTTCGAAGAGAAGTTGGTGGACATCGTGGCCCTGTATCTGGACCCTCCGGAGCATGCCATCGTGCTGAGCGTAGATGAGAAGAGCCAGATTCAGGCCCTGGACCGGACTCAGCCTGGCCTACCGATGAAGAAGGGTCGCTGCGGCACCATGACGCACGACTACAAGCGCAATGGAACGACCACCCTCTTTGCGGCCATGAACACGCTGGATGGTACGGTGATCTCGGCCACGATGCCACGTCATCGCCATGAGGAGTGGCTGAAGTTCCTCAAGCGGCTTGAGCGGGGTACGTCGAAGCGACTCGCTCTGCACATCATTTGCGACAACTACGCCACCCACAAACATCCGGCGGTCAAAAGCTGGTTGAAAGGCCATTCGAGGGTCCACGTTCACTTCACCCCCAGCAGTTCATCGTGGTTGAACATGGTGGAGCGATTTTTCCGGGACATCACGGAGAACCGCATCCGAAGGGGTATTTTCAGATCCGTCCCGGAACTCGAAGCAGCGATCCACACCTATATCGCGAGACACAATGCCGCTCCGAAACCATTTGTTTGGACCGCGTCCGCGAACGATATCCTCGCCAAGATGACACGAGCACGGCAGGCCCTCGCGGCCATTCGGACGGCCTCTGCCAAGGGTTGACGGCGAACCTGCCTTGTTCTTTTCCTCGGTATCCTCGGCCTCCTCGGCGCCTCGGCGATGGCTTTCTCAAGTATCAGTCGGAGCAAAGATTACATGCGCCGAAGCACCCGTCGAAAAGCCCATCGCCGAGGCGCCGAGGAGGCCGAGGATACCGAGGAAAGAATTCTGGCCTGAACGTCCCGGCGTGATTGAGCGCACTCCTGACCCGAAGGAGGAAGTCATGGGTCGGCATTGGGGCGAAGATTGGGGCGACAACTATCCCCATCGAGATATCACCGAAGCCATCATCCTCGCTGCCATCAGGGTGCAGATAGTTCTGGGGCCTGGACTCCTGGAAAATGCCTACAAGGCTTGCCTCGCCCATGAACTCAGGTTGGCCGGACACGAGGCCCTACGCGAGGTTCACCTCGACATCACCTACAAGGAATTGTGCGTCGCGAATGCCTACATCATGGATATCGTGGTGGACCACAAGGTGGTCGTCGAGGCGAAGGCCATTGCGAAGTTTTCGGATGCCGACTTCGCCCAACTGAATAGCTGCCTCCACTTTGCAAATTTCGAAGTGGGCCTGCTGATCAATTTTCATAACTGGCCCCTCAAGGACGGGGGCATCAAGCGACTCGTCAACACCAAGCCCTGAACTGGACCCGAGGCGAAGGGGGGGGGACAAGGTGTTACCTGTTCTTCTGGCGGCCTACACTAGCTCTTGGAACAGAATGCATCGCCGAGGTGACCGAGGTTCGCCGAGGAAGGAAAAGGGGAAAGACTACTCATTCACGGGGCGAGCTGGCGCGTCTGGGCGAGCTCGATGAGCTCCTTGATGCGCAGGGCGTCCTTCTTGCGGTGGCCCGCGCTGGTGAGGGGGTCGGTGCCTCCGGTGGACTCGATGAGGATCTCGGACCAGAACACCCCGGTGTTGATGCGCACGCTGGCCACCCGCAGCAGGTGGATGGTCATCTCGTTGCGCGTGAACCACGAGCGCTTCCACCGGGTCACCGCCGTGTCGGTGACTTCGATGCAGGTGGGGAAGAGGCGGTTCCCCCTGGTCCAGCGGCTGGCCTTGAAAGTCTCGGTTGTCATGGCGCCAGTATACGCCGCCAGCAGGTGTCGACGTGATCATCCACCATGCCCACGGCCTGCATGAACGCGTAGATGATGGTCGGCCCCACGAACTTGAACCCCCGGCGCTTCAGGTCCCGGGAGAGGGCCTCGGCCTCCGGGCTCACGGCGGGGACCTCGGCGAGGGTCCGGCGCCGCTCCACGCGGGGCCTGTCCCCGACGAAGGCCCAGAGGTAGGCGGCGAAGGAGCCGAACTCGGCCTGCACGGCCAGGAAGGCCCGGGCGTTGGCCACGGCGGCGGCCACCTTCAGCCGGTTCCGGACGATGCCGGGATCCCGCAGCTGGGCCTCCAGGCGCTCGGGGCCGTAGGCCGCCACCGCGGCGGGGTCGAAGCCGTCGTAGGCGAGCCGGTACGCCTCCCGCTTGCGCAGGATCGTGGACCAGCTCAGGCCGGCCTGGGCGCCCTCGAGGATGAGCATCTCGAAGAGATGGCGGTCGTCCCGGGACGGCACGCCCCACTCCTCGTCATGGTAGGCCACGTAGGCCGGGTCGGTGCCGCACCAGCCGCAGCGTGGGAGGGGATCGGGAGGAGGTTTCATCTTTTTTGAGATCCTCAAGGAATGACGGGGTTTGATCGCGCGTGCCGAACTTCGGCAACCGCATCGGCGCTCTTGGAATATACAATGCTTCCAGAGCCGTTCCTGTCGGCCAATTCCAGGAGACTTCCCTTGAAAACTTCCGGCTTCTTCCTTGCTACGGTCCTGATTGCGGGCTGCGGTTCCCTGGCTTCGGCGGCGGAACCCGTGTTCGGGGTGCAGGGCGCCCTGGCCTTCCCCGTGAACGACCTCACCAACGTGGCCAACCTGGGGCTCCAGGCGGGCGGTCACGGGCGGTGGGACTTCGGGGGCGGCCACGGCCTCATGGCCCGGGCCGACATCACGGTCTTCGGCTCGAAGGACGGCGCCTCCACCACCAGCTTCGGGGTGGGCGCCGACTACACCTGGCACCCGGACCGGAACCGCCGCGGCGTCTACCTCCTGGGCGGCGTTTCCCTGGTCAGCTACGGCACCTCGCTCCACGGCCATTCCGATTCGAGGAACGGCCTGGGCCTCGACCTGGGCGTGGGCTACGACCTGGACCGGCACGTGGGGATCCAGGCCCGCTACACGACGCACAACATCGACAGCGCCACCCTGGCCACCTTGAATCTGGGCGTGACTTACAGCTTCTAGTCGATCCTGAACCCGACGTCCAGCTCCTCCGGTTCAGCCACGTGGATGAGCGTGGCCTGGTCGTTCACGTCGTCGTAGGCGAAGCCGTAGGCCTTTCCCCCCAGCCCGCGCTGGTGCCAGAAGCGCGCGTAGGCGTTGGCCGGGCCCGCGGCGTAGTAGCTTGACGCGTCCCGCCATCTCGAGGGCGTCTCCAGGATGTGGCGGTTGAGCATCGCGGCGAGCTGGGCCCCCAGGACCTTCTCCAGGGCGCTGCCCTGGGCCAGGGGGCCGTCGCAGCGGAAGGCCTCGAGGGTGGTGGGCATGGCCCGGATCAGGTGCCTCTCGGGGTCCCCGGGGCGCGTGAAGACGAGGACGCCGCCGGGTTCCACACGGCCCGTGAAGGTGCCCTGGTCCGGGGTGAGGACGAGGGGTTCGCGGCGGTAGCGTTCCCACATCTCCCGGATGTAGCCGTCCAGGTGCCGGCGCAGGGGCCCCTCCGGGGCGTGGCCGGGGGCGCGGATGCGCAGGTCCTGGACGAGGCGGCGGAAGGCCGCGGGGACGGTGGCCTTGAAGTCCCGCATCAGGTCCGAGCGGCTCGCGGCGAGCCCCACGGGGCCCGCGGCGGTCCCGTCCCGGTCCCGGGCCCGCAGGGTGAGCGGCAGGCCGAACTGGTCCACGCAGGTGGTGTTGGCATGGAGCCCCGAGCGGTCCAGGGCGAACTCCGCCCAGTCGAAGAGGGTGTGGCGGTTGGGGTCCTCCCCGTTGCCCGGATCCGGCTGCACCAGGCCCCCGGTGGCGGCATCCACCCGCAGCCACAGGGGGGCGCCGATGCTCAGATAGATGCGCCCGCCGCGCAGGTTGAGGCCCGTGTCCAGGTCCACGGCCCCGGGAAGGGGGAAGGAGTAGGCGCACCAACGCCGGCCGGCCAGGGGAACCGTATTGTCGGCGGGGAGGCACGGATGGAAGGCGCCCGCGCCATCCATGCGCAGGAACCGCCCCGCATCGTCCTGGGCGGTGACGGTGACGTAGACGGGGCGCTCCGCCAGGGGGCCCCGCGTGCGGTTGGAGAAGGTCAGGCGCAGGGGCGTCTGGCCGAAGGCGGGGACCAGGAGGAGGAGCAGGGCCAGGATGGAGGCCCTGCGGGCCGCAGGGTGCATGGGGGCTCATTAAAATGGGCTGAAAAGGGGGCCACGAACAAATCCCCCGAAGGATGGGCCTGCGGCGGTCCGGAGGCAAGTCCTCTTTTTTCTATACGACCGGTGGCTGGGCCGGTTCCTCCCGCTTGCCGTGCAGCATCTCCACCACGGCCTCGTTCAGCTCCTTGCGCAGGACGTTGCGGTCCTGGGCCCGGGTGATGTAGCGGACCCGGATCTCCACGCCGCTGCCGGCGGGGACGATGCTGATGCTGGGCTCGGCCTTGAGGCCCTGGATGCGGTAGCCGCGGTCGGCCCGTTCCCATTCCTTGAAGGCCTGCGCGGCGTTCTCCCCCGTGCGCGCCTCCACCAGGGCCCGGACGCCGTCCACCATGGGGTAGGGGTCCTTGCCGGCGGGCACGTTCACGTTGAGTTCGTCCCACATCCACTGGCCCGCGGAGGAGAAGTTGAAGTAGTGCCCCTCCATGGCGAAGCTGTTCACGAAGGAGACGACCCGGCCCGTGGGGTGCCCGGCGTCGCTCCAGTTCCCCGTCTCGAGGATCAGGGTGCGCAGGAGGCCGATCTCGATGACCTCGCCGCTGACGCCCCGGATCTCCACCCAGTCGCCCACGTGGATGCCCTTGGGGCCCACCAGGATGAACCACCCGAAGAACGAGATGATGAAGTCCTTCAGGGCCACGGTGAGGCCTGCGCCGGCGAGCCCGAAGAGCGTGGTGAGCTGGCTCGGCGTGCCCAGGATGATGAGGAGGATGGCCAGGACGCCCACCACCTGGGCGGCGAACTTCACCACCTTCAGGTTGCGGCTCACGCGCTTGCGGCCGGCGGTGATCCGGCCGAAGATCGCCTCGAAGATGCGCTCGGCGAACCAGATGAGCACCAGGACCAGGACGATCCAGGCGGCGTGCTGGAGGACGGCGTGGGCCGCGGCGCGCTGGTCCAGGCGCACCAGGCTGCCCCAGTCCTGGTAGACCCGCGCCAGTTCCTTCTCGTCCTGGTAGCGCTTGCCCAGGTCCGCCAGGGTGCGCTGCGTCTCGGTGAAGTACTTGAGCGTCATGAGCGTGGCCCGGGCCGTCTCCCGGGAGGTGCCGGCGGCCCCGGCGGCGCCCCGCTCGTTGAGGGCGAAGCCCTTGGCCTGCTTGCGGGCGGATTCCCGGTCCTCCTTTTCCTGGGCGACGTCCTTTTCCAGGGCCTGCTGGCGCGCGCTGAGCTCCTCGGTCTTGGCCAGGGCGTTCCCGCGGGCCTGGGCCAGGAGTCCGGCCTTCCTGCGCAGCCGGTTCCAGGTGTCCAGGCGCTGCAGGAGGCTGCCGGGCTGGAAGCGCGCCGGGGCCCCGGCGGCCTCGTCTTCGGCGGCTTCCTCCTTGGCTGTGAACGAGGCCTTGAGGCGGCGGATCCGGGCGACGGGATCGGCGCCGAGCTTCTCGAGCATGGCCCCGGTGGCGTCCAGTTCGTCCTTGTCCAGCTCGAGCTGGGCCTTGGCCACCTCCAGCTGGTCCTCCAGGTCGTCCTTGTCCTGTTCCCGGGCCGCGGCCACGGCCTTGGTGAGCCGGGCGACGTTCCGCCCGCCCTCGTCCACGGCCCGTTCCTGCTTGTCCTTGGTCGCCTGGAGCTCGCGCACGGCGGGGGTGGGCGGAGGCGCGGCGTAGGCGGCCTGGCGCAGGGCGTCGTTGAAGGCCAGATCCACTTCATGGTCGGCCAGGCGTTCCGCGTCGCGGGCGAACTGCTTCTCCTCCGGGGAGAAGGCGAAGGCGGCCAGGCGCCGGGCGGTGAGGTTGGGCTCCTGGTCCACCTGGGCCTCGGCCCCCTTGGGCAGGGGCTTGGGGGGCGGCGCGGCGTCCGGGCCCCGGGTCTGGTAGAGTCCCGCGCCCACCGCTCCGGCCAGGATCAGGAAGACGACGACCGGGACGAGTCTGCGCAGGTTCATGGGTGGCCTTGGAGAGAGGTTCCCCTCCATCTTAGTCGCGTTCGGGCCCGCGCATCAGGACGCCAGGTGCGACGCCAGCTCCTGGAGGTTCTCCACGGCCAGGTCCCAGGCCTCGCCGCCGGGGGTGCCGAAGCCGTACCGGCACAGGCACCGCTTGACCCCTGCGCGCCTCCCGGCCTCCAGGTCGGTGTGGTGGTCCCCCGCGATCCAGGAGCCCTCCGCCCCGCTCCCGCAGCGCTCCAGGGCCAGGAGCAGGGGCCTCGGGTCGGGCTTGAGGTCCGGGCAGTCGCCCCCCGCAACCACCGTGCCGAACAGGCCGAGGACCCCCAGGCCCTCCAGGATGGGCAGCGTGAACTCCCGGGGCTTGTTGGTGACCACGGCCAGGCGGAACCCCCCGGCACGAACGGCCTCGAGGGCGGCCTGGACCCCGGGGTAGAGCCGGGTGGCGTCCAGGAGGTGCCGTCCGTAGTGGCCCCGGTTCAGCTCCAGGGCCTCCTCCAGGCGCCCGGGGCATTCGGGGAGGGACCGGGTCAGCAGCTTCCGGACCCCGTCCCCCACGAAACCGGCCACCTGGGCCGGTTCCAGGGGCGGCAGGCCCAGGTCCACGCGGGTGAGGTTGACCCCGGTGGCCAGATCGGCCCTGGAGTCCACCAGGGTCCCGTCGAGATCGAAGAGTACGGCGCGCGGCATTCCCCACTCTACCCTTTGCCGGCCCATCGCGGGAGGGTCAGGGAGAGTTCCGGCGCGTAGGTGACGAGCAGGAGGCCGATGCCGAGGATGAGGAGGAAGGGCAGGACGGTGCGGTAGAGGCGGGGCAGGGGGATCCCGAAGCGGCTGGAGGACAGGAAGAGGTTGAGGCCCACCGGGGGCAGGAGGAAGCCCACCTCGAGGTTGGCGAGGAAGAGGATGCCCAGGTGCACGGGGTGGATGCCGTACAGCGCTCCCATGGGCGCGATGATGGGGGCCAGCACGATGATGGCGGAGTAGATCTCCAGCACGCTTCCCAGCACCAGGAGAAGGACGTTCAGCGCCAGGAGGAAGACGAAGCGGGAATGCACGTGGGCGCGGGTCCAGGCCAGGAGCGCGTCCGGCACCTGGGCGTCCACCAGGTAGCTGGTGAGCCCCATGGCCACGCTCAGGAGGATCAGCACGGCGCCCATGAGGGCCGAGGCCTTGAGCAGCACCCGGGGCAGGTCCCGGGCGGGGTGGAGGTCCCTCGTGATGAAGCACTCCGCGACGATGGTGTACGCCAGGGCCCCCGCGGCGGTCTCCAGCATCGTGGCGCGGCCGCTGGCGAAGAGGCCGATGATCACCAGGGGCAGGAGCAGCTCCCACTTGGCCTTCCAGGTGGCGGCCAGGGCCTCGCTCCAGGTGAAGGCGGAGCGCGGGCCCTCGACCTTCCTCCCCACCCAGATGCCATAGCCCGCGGTGAGCGCGATGAGCAGGAGCCCGGGCACCAGCCCGGCCAGGTACAGCCGGTCCGCGGGCACCACCGTGTCCCGGCTGCTGGCGACGACGCTGTAGAGGATCACCGGGAGGCTCGGGGGCAGCAGCAGGCCGAGCGCGCCCGAGGCCGTCACGAGGCCCAGCGAGAAGCCTTCGGAGTAGCCGTCCTTCCGGAGCATCGGGTACACCAGTCCGCCGAGCGCGATGATGGTCACGCCGGAGCCGCCGGTGAAGGTGGTGAACAGGGCGCACACCATGGCCACCATCACCGCCATGCCCCCCGGCAGGAAGCCCAGCCAGGCCCGGAAGAACCGCACCAGCCGTTCCGAGGCGCCGCTCTCGGCCAGCACGTAGCCCGCCCCGGCCAGCAGCGGGATCGCCGGGAGGGTGGGGGAGGCCACGAGCCGGTAGATCTCGGCCGAGACCGCCGCCACGGGCGTGCCCTGCGCGAAGAAGAGGCAGATGGCCACGCCGCCCAGGGCCACGAAGACCGGCGTCCCCACCAGGAGCGAGGCCAGGATGGCCGCCGCCGCGATCCAGGCCTTCGAGGCCGCCTGGGGGGGCAGGAGGCCCGCGGCGAAGGCGAGGGGAACGGCCGCCAGGGCCGCGGCGCGGCCCCGCCAGGTGCCGTGGGCCCGGTAGGCGAAGGTCAGCGCCATGGCCGCAAGGGCCAGGGGCATGATGGCCTCCGGGGCCCACTCGGGGATGCCGATGGAGAGCATCCGCGGGTCGAGACGGTTGGCCAGCACCACCTGGGCCGACGCGTAGGCCAGCAGGGCGGCCACGGCCGCGGAGACGGCCCCGGCGGCCCAGTGCGCCGCCCGGCCCAGGCGGCCCTGCCCCAGCCACTGGGAGGTGGAGAGGGTGAGGTGCTCGCCCTGGCCGGTGGCGGCCAGGGCCCCCACGAAGGTGAGCCAGAGGGTCAGGACCTGCACCAGGTCCGCGGCCCCCGGCACGTGGAAGCCGCCCAGGCTCCGCCCCGCGGTGTCCACCAGGGGCAGGAGGCACAGCGCCAGGAAGCTGGCCACCAGGACGATGCCTTCGCCGGCGAGGAGCAGCTTCTTGAGGATCCTCATCGGTGGGCGCGCCGATAGGCGTCCCGGTCCTTCAGGGCCTCGTCGTAGGCCTGGGCCGGCACGAACTCGCCGCGAACCTTCCCGGCGGCGCCCGCCACCATCTTCCGCCACAGCTCCCGGCCGTGGGCGTCCACCGGAACGATCTTCACCCCTGCGCCCCGCAGGGCCTGCAGGTCCCGTTCCTCGGTGGCGCGCATGTCGGCCCTCAGGCGGTTCCCGGCGTCCTGGGCGGCCTTGAGCAGGGCGGGGCGGACGTCCGCGGGGACGCGGTCCCACGCCGCCTTCGTGACCACGGTCCCCGCCATGATGATGGCCCACTTCAGGTCGGTCATGTGGGGCGCCTGCTCGTAGTACCGTGTGACCAGGACCACCTGGGGCGAGGTCAGGAAGGCATCCAGGAGCCCGGTCTGCAGGCCCGTCGCCAGTTCCGTGGCCGGGGCGGGGATGGCGTTGAACCCGCCGGTCTTCCAGATCTCCAGGGTCTTCGTGTCGCCGGCCCACTGGAACAGCTTCTGGTGGCGCAGGTCGTCGGGCGTGGCCACGGGCTTGCGCGAGAAGATGCGGACCCAGCCGCCGTCGGCCCAGTTCAGGGGGACGAAGCCCCGGGCCGCGATGCCGGCCTCCAGGCCGGGGCGCATGGCCTCCAGGGTGGCGTACACCTCCTCGGACGTTTCGAAGGCCAGGGGGATGCTCAGGGCGAACACGGACCGGTCGATCTCCGCCAGGCCCTGGGAGGTGAGCACGGCTCCCTGGAGCGAGCCCAGGCGCATCTTGCGCACCACGTCGGGCTCGTCGCCCTGGCGGCCCCCGGGGTAGAACACGACCTTGACCCGGCCGCCCGAGACCTTGGCCCAGGTGTCGCCCATGTCCTTGACGATGCGGAACCAGGAGGAGTTCTCCGGAAGGAGGGTGGCCATCTTGAGGGTCACCTGGGCGCCCAGGGGCAGCAGGGACGCGAGCAGGAGGGACGCGATGCGGAAGGGTTTCATGGCTGCTTTTCCTCTGGATCGTTGAAGAGTTCGCCGGACCTGCCCAGCAGCCACCGGGCCCGTCGCTGGGCGACCAGGATGGCGGTTCGGCGGGCGGGATCCCGGTCGGGGTCCACGCGGAGGGCGTCGCCCAGGAGGGCGGTGAATCCGGGGCGGTCCTGGGCTTCCAGGGCGACGGCCTCCGCGAAGGTGACGTAGACCGAGGCCCGCAGGCCCCGGGAGAGGCGCACCGCCTCCTGGAAGTGGGCGCGGGCCTTGGCCGCGGAACCCCCGGCCTGGGCGTGGCCGGCCTCCCAGGCCACGAGGAATTCGTGGACGGCGCCGCCCTCCCAGGCGGGGTCCAGGGCCAGGGCGCGGCGGGCCAGCTTCTCCATGAGGGTCTGGTCCACGGAGAGGCTGGAGTCGGAGACGTCCAGGGCGAAGGCCGCGGCCCAGGCCGCCGCCGTGTAGTAGAGCAGGGGCACCTGCTTGCGGCCGGCCCGGGCCAGGGCGGCGTCCGGGGCCGTCCGCAGCTGGTCCCCGAACCCGGGCAGGGCGGCCTCCAGGCCCCGCAGGCCGTAGCCCCGGGCGCGCAGGTAGAGCTTTTTCGCCCGGGCCCGCAATTCGGCGGCCCGCTCCGGATCCTTGGCCTCGGCATAGTCCGCCTCGTCCTGGAGGAAGGCGTGGGCGTACTGGGTGAAGCCTGAGCAGGCCGAGAGCAGGAGGCCCTGGTGGGCCGGGCTCTCCTGGAGAAGTCCCTCGACGGTCTTGAGGGCGAAGGGGGTGGCGTCCCGGACCAGCTCCGGATCGTCGTCCGAGGCATAGACTCCCGAGCTCCCGGCAACGGCGTTCCCGATGCGGTCCACGGCCACGCGCCTGATGGAACACCCCATGAGGAGGGCCAGGCAGAGGGGAAAAAACGCTTCAATGAGCCTCATGGGGATCACCTGCCCGACAGCATGACTGCTCCTGGCGCCGGTGCCAAGGGCAGGTCCAGGGGGGCCTGCACCCTCCTGGAAAATAGGAGGTTGACAGCCGATGCCGGGGGATTACTGTATTACTACAGTAACACACTTGGATCGAGAGGCCGACCATGAGAGGAATCCTGCAGGTGGACCCCGCCTCGGCGGTGCCCATCTGGAAACAGATCGAGGAGGGCGTCCACAGGCTCGTGGCCGCGGGCGCGCTGGGGCCGGGGGCGCCGGTGCCGTCGGTGCGGGAACTGGCCCGGGACCTCCAGGTGAACCCCGCCACGGTGGCCAAGGCCTACCAGCGGCTGGTGGAGGCGGGCCTCCTGGCCATGCGCAGGGGCGAAGGCACCTTCGTCCAGGGCGATCCCGCCTCGATGGGGCAGGAGCGCAGGCTCCTGCTGTCCGAAGGGGCCTCGAAGTACGCCGGCCTCGCGCGGAGCCTCGGCTTCCCGCACCCGGAGGCCGCGGCCGCCCTGGACGGGGCCTGGACGGAACTGGAACGCAAGGGGGAGGTCCGATGACCGCGGTTGTGCGATGTGAAGCCTTGACCATGGCCTACGGCCGCACCGTTGCCCTGGCGGGCCTGGACCTGGCCGTGGAGCCGGGCACCGTGTATGCGCTCCTCGGCCGCAACGGCGCCGGGAAGTCCACCTTCGTGAAGGCCCTCCTGGGCCTCGACCGGCCCCGCTCCGGGCGGGCCGAGCTTTTCGGCGCCGATGCCTGGCTCGGCCGGGCCCGCGCCATGGAGCGCACCGGCGTCGTTCCCGAGACGCCCCAGGTGCCGCCGCGCATGACCGCGGCCCAGGCCTCGGCCTTCTGCGGGAGCCTCGCCCCATCCTGGGACGCTGCCGGCGTGGCGGCGAGGCTCGAGCGGTTCGGGGTGGATCCCGGCCAGCCCTTCGGGCGCCTCTCCCGGGGCCAGCAGACCCAGGTCGCCCTTGCCCTGGCTCTGGGCGGCAGGCCGGACCTGCTGGTCCTGGACGACCCGACCCTGGGCCTGGATCCCGTGGCCCGCCGGGACCTCTACCGGGAGGTCCTGGATGACCTTGGGGAGCGGGGCGCCACCGTGTTCGTCACCACCCACGACCTGGCCGGCATCGAGGGCATCGCGGACCGGGTGGGCATCCTCCACCGGGGACGCCTGCTCCTGGACGAACCCATGGAGGACCTCAAGGCCCGCCACCGCCGCATCCGGTGCGGGCCGCAGGACGCCCCGGACCTGGGGCCCCTGGTGCCGGCGGACCTCGCCCAGGGCGCCTTCGGCCTGGAGGCCACCGTCTCGCGGTTCAGCGAAGCCGCCCTGGCGGCCGCGGGCCTTCCGCCCGACGCCGCCGCGGGCGCCTCCCTCGAAGAGATCTTCCTCGCAACCGTCGCTGGAGAGGTGAACGCATGAAGGCGCTCGTCATCGCGAAAAGGGAACTGGCCGAACAGA
Source organism: Geothrix sp. 21YS21S-2 (assembly GCF_030846775.1). Taxonomy (NCBI): domain Bacteria; kingdom Pseudomonadati; phylum Acidobacteriota; class Holophagae; order Holophagales; family Holophagaceae; genus Geothrix; species Geothrix sp. 21YS21S-2. Next base: position 1,096,075 of record NZ_CP132910.1, on the reverse strand, counting down.
AGCTGGTGTGGGCCGCGGCGGGCTACGTGGCCCTGGCGGGGATCGTGGTGCCCTGGCTCAAGCCCATGGGCGACATCCGGGGGATCCTGGGGGTGGGGCTCAACCTGGGGTTCGTCGCAGCCATGTCGGCGGTGCTGGGCGCCTCCATGATTCCCGGAGACCTGCAGGGCGGGAGGATGGGCTTCTACTTCGCCCGCCCCGTATCGGCCGGCACGTTGCTCCTGGGACGGTTCCTGGGCGCGTGGCTCCTGGTGGTGGGCGGCGGGCTCCTGGTGGCGCTGCCCCAGGCCGCGCTGGTCCCCCGCAACGCCGCAGGCCTGGGCGCGGTTGCGGCCTTTTCCTCCGTGGGCTCGGTCTACATCCTGCTCGCCGCCCACGTGCTGGGCACGGTGTTCAGGTCCCGGAGCGCATGGCTCCTGCTGGACGTCGCCGTGCTGGGGTCCTTCGGCGCGTCCATGACCTGGATGACCGGGCGCATCGCCGAGGGCGGCGCCTTCCGGGCGCTGCCCTGGTTCCTGGGCGCGGCCACACTGCTGGTGCTGCCGGTCCTGGCCGTGTCGGTCCACCTGCAGCTGTCCCGGGGAGGCGCCGACCTGCGCCGCGGCCACAAGGTCCTCTCGGTGTCCCTGGCCCTGGGCCTCGGGGCGATCGCTCTTGCCGGGGCGGGCTTTTGCGCCTGGGTCCGATCCGGGGGTCCCACCACCCTTTCCACGTTCTGCGTCGTGGACATCGCCCCCACCGGCGGCTGGATCACGGTCCTGGGCGAGGGCCGTTTCCACAGGCAGGCGTTCCTCCTCGACACCGCCACCGCCGCCACCGTCGGCGGGGAGCCGGGAGGCCTCTTCTCACCCGACGGCCGCCGCTACGTGGCCTGCGACCTGAGCAGGTCCCAGGTGGTGGACATCGACCTGGGCCGGACTCCACCCAGGGTCCAGCCCCCCTGGGACCTCTCCATTCCGGGGCCCCAGGGATGGAGCCATGTCCGTGCCCTTTCGTCCGAGGGGCGCCTGGCGGTGATCATCACCCCGGATTGCCTCACGGTGGCCGATGTCCAGGCCCGCAAGGTGCTCCACCAGTCCAGGGGGAAGCGCGAGTTCCTGGGATCCCGCTTCGCCTTCCTTTCCGGGACGCTGCTCAGGGAATTCGGCCGCGCCAAGGACGGCTCCGCGCCCATCCGGGAGCTGGACCTGACCACCGGCGTCTGGACGGAAACCGGCCGGATGCACGGGACCGGCCAGCCCATCCCCGACGCGACGGCCAGCCGGGTCATGGTCTCGGCCGCCGACGGCATCCTCGTCTGTGACGGCCGCACGGGAGAGGAGCTCTGGCGGATCCCGAGCGGGAAGGGCCGGCAGATCCGGCCGCGCTTTTGCGGGGACGGCTCCGTCGCCGTCCTGGAGGAAGGTCCGGATGGGCTGGCGCTGCGGGTGCTGGACGGTTCCGGCCGGGAACGCTGGAACCGGCCCCTGGACGGTTCGAAGGGGATGACCGCAGCGCTGCTGCCGGAACCCGGGACGGGCCGGGTGCTCGTGGCGCTCGCGGAACCCGGCGCCTCCCCCGGGGGCATGGCTGGCCGCAAGGGCCGCGTGGTCGCCGCCGACCTGGACAAGGGCGCCCTGGAAACGGTCTCCGGGGACGGCTCCCTGGCGCTGGGCCTGTTCACCCGGAATGCGGAAAGCCCGCTGGCCAGCCGCCTGCGCGTGGGCGCCGGCGGCGGGCTCCACCTCGCCGGGCCCGGGGGATCCTCCCGTACCTTGATCCCCGGGGCCCGGTGGGGGTGGAGCAACTAGCGGACGATCTTCGCGTCCTCGATGATCACGGGGTAGGTGTAGCCCGAGCCGAAGTCCTTGCCGATGCGCACGACGCCCTTGACGGTCACGACCTCGCCCACCCGGGACCCGTCCTGGGTGGTCACGGCGATGTCGTTGTCCTTGGCGGCGTCGGAGCCGCTGCCGTCCCGCAGGTGGAGCCAGTTGCGGCCCATGATGGCCTCGTTGTACTTCACGACCTTCCCCTTGACGGTCACGGTCTTCTCCTTGAGCCCGGCCTTCTGGGCCCACACTTCGGCGACGGTGCGGGCGTCGGCGCCGGCGGCCTTGGCCACCTTCTCGTCGGGGCCGGCGGGGGCGGCGGGGGCCTTGGGCGGCATCCCCATGCCCATGCCCACGGGGGCGGCGCTTTCGGCGCCGGCCAGGGTGCCCATGAAGACCCGCTCGAAGGTGCGGTGGAGGGAGGGGGACTCGAACTTGTCCATGGTGATGGAGATGTTCACGGTGACCGGCGCGCCCACCTTGACGTCGGCGGCGGGCACGGCGGCCCACACCTCGCCCTGGGCGGCCTTCAGGCGGAGGTAGGTGTATGGCGGGGCGGGGACGGTCTCGAGCACGGTGCCCTGGAGGACGCCCTTGGCCGCGGGAACGGAGGCGGTGGGCGCCCCGGGCTTCGATTTCGAGCAGCCGAGGCCGGCCAGCACGAGGGCGCCGGACGTGAGCAGGGTGGGAATGATTCGCATTTTCGGGACTCCTGGGGGTTTCGGCCGCTTCGCCAGGCTCCAGGATACCGCATGCCCCGCAAAGGCGGTTTCCGGGCGCCGTAACGGGGGTATCCTGGGGCTGATCCCTTTCCCGCTGCCAGAGGTGTTGCGTGAACATTCTTCTCGTGGACGACGATGACCTCATCCTTGCCTCGGTGCCCAGCCTGCTGGGGATCCTCGGCCACCACGTGGAGTCGGTGGACCGCGGCGCCAAGGCCCTGGCCCTGCTGGAAGCCTCGCCCGAACCCGATCTGGTGATCATGGACGTGACCATGCCCGACATGGGCGGAGTGGAGACGCTGAAGCGCCTGCGCGTGCTCAAGCCCAACCTCCCGGTGCTCCTGGCCACCGGCAACGTGGATGCCGCCGTGGAGGAGGCCCTGCGGGGCGACCCCCACACCCGGGTCATCCCCAAGCCGTTCACCCTCGGGCAGATCCGGACGGTCCTGGCGGAAACCTAGCCTACTCGCACGGGGACGGGCTCCGTGCCATCTCCAGCTTCGGGTAGCCCGCGCGAAAGCCGCAGGCCTCGTAGGAGCCCTGGCTCGGCGTGCCGGGAAGGGTGGACGCGCAGGCCAGGTCGCAGCCGGCCTTGCGGGCCCGGTCCAGGCGCGCGGCGATCAGCGCCTTCTGGATCCCGCGCCCCCGGAACCGCGGGAGGACGGCATCCCCGCTGAGCATGGCCACGCCCCCGGCGAGGCCGAGCATCCCGCCTCCGGCGGGCTCCCCCTCCACGAAGGCCAGGAAGCCCCAGGCGTCCTCCACGTCGAGCGTCGTCCGGAAGGGAGGCTCCAGGTCCCGCCAGTCGTCGGTGTCGGAAAATCCCGCACCGACCAGGCGGCTGTAGAGGTCCGCCTCCCCGGGCTCCGCGACCCGGATGCCCTCCGGGGAGACCGGGGCGTCCGCGAGGGACCGCACCCAGAGCTGCTGGAACTGGGCCACCCGGTAGCCCCGGGACGCCAGGAGGATCCAGAGGGCGGGGTCCGCGGCGGGACTCAGCTCGAGGACGACCGGGTGGCCGCCCTGTCCGAGGAACGCCTCCGCGGCCACCAGGTCCGCTTCCGAAACCGGATCCACCAGCCCCAGGGCCTGATTGAGGGGATGCCCCTCGCCCCGCCAGTGGGCGAAACCGCCTCCCAGGGGACGGCTGGCGCCCCCGGCGGCCCGGGTGAAGCGGTCGTTCTGCAGGGCCTGGGCGCGCTCCAGGCGGCGGGCGGGGGCAGGGGATCGGCTGTTCATGGGGTCTCCAGGCCGGGGTCTCGCGCAAGCTTACCAGGGCGCCGGGCGGCTGCCCGCGGCCATCCGGCCGGGACCGGGGCCCGTTGGGCGGAGAGGCGCAACCTCGGAGCCGCCCGGGCCATCTTCTGCCGCAGGAGGCACTCCGTGAAACAAACCCTCATCCTTCTCGCCGGCCTGCTGCTGGGCCTGGCGCTCTTCGCCCAGGAGCCCGGGGGGCCGCCCCCTTCCGGCGAAGGGCGTCCGCCCGCGATGCCGTACGATGCCGCCCGGGAAGTCACGCTCCAGGGCACCGTCACCGCGGTGCAGCTGGAGACGCGCGGACCCAGCGCGTTCGTGACCCTCACGTTCCAGTCGGGCACCACCACCTGGGAGGTCCTGGCCGGTCCCGAATGCGCGCTGAAGCGGGCTGGCCTGGTCCTGGCGCGGGGCGACGCCCTCACCCTCGTGGGCGTGGGCCAGGGCTCGCAGTTCCTGGCCCGGACCCTCGCCCGAGGCGAGGTCGCGGTGACGCTCCTGGACGCGCAGGGGCGCCCCTCCAGGCCCTGATCAAAGGCGGACCTCCCGCCCCCGCCAGTGGTTGACCCCCCTGACGCGGTCGCCCAGGGCCCACAGGATGCCGCAGGCCATGAGGAAGCCGTTCACGGGCCAGAAGGCCCAGGCCCAGTCCGGTCCGCGTCCGGTGAGGCGCCTGTGCACCACGGCCATGGCCGCGGGCACGCCCGCCCAGAGTGCGGCCCCCGCTCCGGGATGCCCGGCCAGGGCGAGGAGGACGGGCGCGAGGGAGGCGCCCAGGACCCCGGCCAGGCCCAGGGGCACCAGGGGCACCAGGACCGGGAAGGCCAGGGCGTTCTTCCGCATGGCCCGCACCAGGTCGCCCAGCCCGTGGTACATGCGCAGGTGGAGCCCCGGGCCGCCGAGGGCCACCCGGTTCGTGAAGCCCGCGAGCTTGACGCGCCTGGCCAGCATCATGTCGTCGATGGCCTCCATGGGCGCTCCCGCGTGGCCGTCCACGGCGTCGTAGGCGACCCGGCGCACCAGGGTGAACGCGCCGATCCCGCAGTGGGCCCAGGCGCCCGGCACCGGGACCCTCCGGAAGGGGATCGCCACCAGGAAGCCCAGGAAGGCCCAGGGCAGGAACACGCGCTCGGCGAAGCTCTCCGTGTCCACCGCGGGCACCAGGGCCAAGAGGTCGGCGGGGTGCTCATCCAGGAACGCGAAGGCCCGGCGCAGGAGGTCCGGGGGGGCCTGCACGTCGGCATCGGCGAACAGCAGCCACTCGGCCTCCAGGGCCTCGGGCTGCTGGGAGGCGAGGTGCAGGGCGTGGTTCTTCCCCAGCCACCCCGCGGGCAGGTGGTCGTTGCGCAGCGCCCGCAGCCGGCCCGCGTGGCGCGCGCCACGGTCCGCGAGGATCCCGGGCGTGCCGTCCGTGGAGCCGTCGTCCACCACGAGGATCCGGAGCCCCGGGAGGTCCTGGGCCAGCCAGGAATCCAGGGCCTTGCCCAGGTCCTTCCCTTCGTTCCGGGCCGGAATGCACAGGGCGACCCGCGGCGCCGCGCCGCGCGCCGGGACCCCTTCAAGAGCGGGCAGGTCCCGCATGCGCGCCAGGGCCGTCAGGAGTCCGAGGCCCCAGGGGCCTGCGAGAAGGGCGAGGAGGGGCCAGCCTGCGAAATCCATGATGGCAGTTTGTCCGCGCCGCTCGTTCCGGCGAATGGAAAAGCGGCGGAAATCAGTGCCCGCAGCCGCAGCCTTCGTCCCCGCCGCAGCAGGAGCCCGCGGCCTCCTCCTCGCCTGCGCATCCGCATTCGCCGCCGCAGCAGCCGCCTTCGGGCTCGGCGCCGCCGGTGAGGTAGCCCTCGGCCATCTCCACCAGGTTGCGGTGGGGGGCCATCTTCACCTGGAGGGCGATGTTCACGGCCTGGATGCGGTCCTCCCTGGGAATGCCCAGCTTGTGGAGGCGGAAGTTGTGGCGCTGAAACGCTTCCTCGTTGTTGGCGGCCATGGCGGCGCCCAGGGCGATGAGCTCGGCGACGGCTTCCGTGACGAGGGTGGCTTCGGTTTCGGGTCTCAAGGGGCCTCCTGGGCTGTCCGGCCGGGGGGCGGCCTCCCCTTGATCTTGAAGGAAGGAACGGCCCCTGGCTACCACCCGCGGGGAAAATGCGGAGGCGGTCACACCGGGTTACACTGCTCCCATGGCCACGCCGCGGGAAGCCCCGGACCTCCTGTTCTACGACGGCGGCTGCGGACTGTGCCACGGTCTGGTGCGCTTCCTGGCGCGGCGGAGCGGCACCTGCCGCTTCGCGCCCCTGGGGGGCGCCACCTTCCGGGAGCGCTTTCCGGAGGCGGACCCGCCCGCGAGCGTGGTGGTGGTCCATGGGGACCGGGTGCTGCTGCGGTCCGAGGCCGTGCTGCACCTGCTGCTCGGCCTGGGTGGAGGCTGGACCCTCCTGGCCCGGCTGGGCGGACGTGTGCCCAGGGGGCTTCGGGACGGGGCCTACGATGTCGTGGCCCGGGCGCGCAACAGGCTCTTCAGCCGGCCGGAATCCGCCTGTCCCCGGGTCCCTCCTTCCATCCAGGCACGATTCCTGCCTTGAACCGGCGGCCCAGCGGGTTTTCTGGCACTATGGAAGGCGATACGAGATTCCATGCTTTTCCCCATGCTCCTTGCCATGCTCCTGTCCCGGCCGCCCCAGGCGGCTGACGGCCCCACCCTGGACACGGCCGCCGTGCTCCAGCAGTTCCCCCTGAACAAGGGCGCCTCCTGGACCTACGCGGGGGAGGCCGAGTGGACGATCCCGAACACCCACAAGGTGCGCGCCGGCCGGGTGCGCAACGTGATGGAGGTGCTGCAGTTCATCCCCGGCGAAGGGGGTTTCGCCGCGGTGGTGCGGGGCTTTCCCATGGACCTGGCCTGGTACGAACCCGGGAAGGGCAATTCCATCTCCGTCATCATCTGCAGGAAGGGGCGGCTCTACCAGGAGTCCTCCCGCAGCCTGAAGGGCGCCACGGTCAAGGCCCGCCAGCTCCTGGCCGACCGCGCCTACCCGCCGCCGGGCGCGGAACCCTTCCTGGATCTGCCCCTGCGGGCCGGCAAGACCTGGGCCAAGGCCCCGGGCAGGGACGACAACATGTACGCCTGGGTGGTGGAGGGCAGCGAACCCAGGCCGTTCTCGGCTCCCGGGGTGGCCCGGGGAGTTGCCTTCCCCGCTTTCACGGCCTCCTTCAGCACGAATCCGGACCAGCGGACCCTGGAATTCGCGCCGGGAATCGGCATCACCGGCTTCGCGTACGAACACCACGGGGCGGTCGCCCGTACCCGGGTTCGCTTGGTTGCGCACAGGCCCTGAGCTCCGTTGACTTGCCCGTCCGGGTGGTCTAACCTCGGTCTGCCCCGGCCCTCGATCGAGCCTGAGTCGCAACCGCAACGTCGCGGATTGAAAGGAGCCCCCATGGCCGAACGTCCCCGTCCCCTCGTGGAAACCCTGGACCGGGAGATGGCCGTCTCCCGCCTGATCGAAGCGCCCCGGGACCTGGTGTACGCGGCCTGGACCGATCCCGCCCAGGCGGGCCTGTGGTGGGGGCCCAACGGCTTCACGACCACCATCCGCGAGATGAACGTGCGCCCGGGGGGCCTCTGGATCTTCACGATGCACGGCCCCGACGGCAGGGACTACCCCAACCGCATCTGCTACCGGGAGCTGGACCCGCCCCGGCGCATCGCCTACGACCACGGCTCCGGCGTGGCCGGCGAACCCGGCCAGTTCCAGGCCGTGGCCGCGTTCGAGGAGGTGGGCGCGGGCACGCGGGTCACCCTTCGCGCTGTGTTTCCCACCGCGGAGGAGCGGGACCTGGCGGTGCGGGAGTTCAACGCCGTCGAGGGGGGGAACCAGACCCTGGCGCGGCTGGAGGCCCACGTGGCGCTGCGCATGGAGCCCGACCCCTTCGTCATCACCCGCGTGTTCGACGCCCCCCGGGACCTGATCTTCAAGGCCTGGTCCGAGGAGGAGCGCCTCGCCCATTGGTGGGGCCCCCGGGGTTTCGCCCTGGAGGTGGCCTACCTGGACTTCCGCGACGGCGGCGGCTTCCACTACGGGATGAAGGCGCCCGAAGGCTTCAGCATGTGGGGCCGGATCCAGTACCGGGAGATCGTCCCCCCGTCCCGCATCGTCACGGTGCTTCACTTCTCCGACGAGCAGGGCGGAATCACCCGCCACCCCATGAGCGCCACCTGGCCGCTGCGGACCCTGAACGTCCTCACCCTGGCCGAGCAGGGCGGAAAGACCCTCCTCACCCTGGAATCGGTCCCCTTCCAGGCGACGGAGAAGGAGCGCGCGACCTTCCGCGAAGGCCACGCCTCCATGGTCAACGGCTACACCGGCACGTTCGACATGCTGGACCAGTACCTTTCGAGAATCTAGGAGCCTGTCTACGTAATAGGAGGCCCCGCGACGGCGCCCAGAAGCGTGATTATCGAGCGCAAGGCCCGCAGGAGGATTAGGTCAATCCTTCAAGGGACTTGCACACGATAAGCGCGCTTCTGGGCGCCGCCCTTCGGGTGATGGCAGCGGGGCCAGCAACTCTGCGTCACGCTCGTCAACCGCAGTCCCGCTGCGGCTTTCCTCGCCTTCCTTGATTTGCTAGTGTAGGCCGCCAGAAATACCTGTAACGCCAATACAGCTCGTCGCATCCAAGCGGCAGGTGAGAACTTTGGCGCAAGTGGGGCGAGTTGATCTAACTGTGGAGCAATTCAGACGCCTTGAGGAAATGGCGCGGAGCCGGACCTTGCCTGCGCGCAGCGTCCTGCGGGCCAAGATTGTTCTTCATCGAGCTTCTGGCGAGTCCTTTCGTGACATCGGCCAGGCTTTGGGCTGTGATCATCGGACTGCTTGGCAATGCCTCAAGCGATGGGAGGAAGCGGGCTTCGATGGCCTCGAGAGGGAACGCCCAGGTCGAGGCCGGAAGTCTTGGGTGATTGCTTTGAAGGGGCAAGAGGTGCTCCATAAGACGACGCAGGAACAGCCCGTCAATGCCACGCACTGGAGCCGGGCCTCCATGGCGCAGGCCACCGGGGTGAGCGAGAGCACGGTGGGACGCATTTGGCGTCAGAATGGCCTCAAGCCGCACCGCACCGTTGGTTTCAAGTTAAGCAACGATCCTCATTTCGAAGAGAAGTTGGTGGACATCGTGGCCCTGTATCTGGACCCTCCGGAGCATGCCATCGTGCTGAGCGTAGATGAGAAGAGCCAGATTCAGGCCCTGGACCGGACTCAGCCTGGCCTACCGATGAAGAAGGGTCGCTGCGGCACCATGACGCACGACTACAAGCGCAATGGAACGACCACCCTCTTTGCGGCCATGAACACGCTGGATGGTACGGTGATCTCGGCCACGATGCCACGTCATCGCCATGAGGAGTGGCTGAAGTTCCTCAAGCGGCTTGAGCGGGGTACGTCGAAGCGACTCGCTCTGCACATCATTTGCGACAACTACGCCACCCACAAACATCCGGCGGTCAAAAGCTGGTTGAAAGGGCATTCGAGGGTCCACGTTCACTTCACCCCCACCAGTTCATCGTGGTTGAACATGGTGGAGCGATTTTTCCGGGACATCACGGAGAACCGCATCCGAAGGGGTATTTTCAGATCCGTCCCGGAACTCGAAGCAGCGATCCACACCTATATCGCGAGACACAATGCCGCTCCGAAACCATTTGTTTGGACCGCGTCCGCGAACGATATCCTCGCCAAGGTGACACGAGCACGGCAGGCCCTCGCGGCCATTCGGACGGCCTCTGCCAAGGGTTGACGGCGAACCTGCCTTTTTCTTTTCCTCGGTATCCTCGGCCTCCTCGGCGCCTCGGCGATGGCTTTCTCAAGTATCAGTCGGCGCAAAGATTACATGCGCCGAAGCACCCGTCGAAAAGCCCATCGCCGAGGCGCCGAGGAGGCCGAGGATACCGAGGAAAGAATTCTGGCCTGAACGTCCCGGCGTGATTGAGCGCACTCCTGACCCGAAGGAGGAAGTCATGGGTCGGCATTGGGGCGAAGATTGGGGCGACAACTATCCCCATCGAGATATCACCGAAGCCATCATCCTCGCTGCCATCAGGGTGCAGATAGTTCTGGGGCCTGGACTCCTGGAAAATGCCTACAAGGCTTGCCTCGCCCATGAACTCAGGTTGGCCGGACACGAGGCCCTACGCGAGGTTCACCTCGACATCACCTACAAGGAATTGTGCGTCGAGAATGCCTACATCATGGATATCGTGGTGGACCACAAGGTGGTCGTCGAGGCGAAGGCCATTGCGAAGTTTTCGGATGCCGACTTCGCCCAACTGAATAGTTGCCTCCACTTTGCAAATTTCGAAGTGGGCCTGCTGATCAATTTTAATAACTGGCCCCTCAAGGACGGGGGCATCAAGCGACTCGTCAACACCAAGCCCTGAACTGGACCCGAGGCGAAGGGGGGGGACAAGGTGTTACCTGTTCTTCTGGCGGCCTACACTAGCCCCGGTGCCATCATCGCGGGGCCTCCTATTACGTAGACAGGCTCCTGATATGTATTGGCCTGTCAAGGGTGCCAGACCTCTTTAGTTTGACAGTGCATGGGGAGCAGAACGGACGGCATTCCGCCGGTTGATCAGTCTGATATTCGCGGGTTGGTTACCGGCATGACAACCGATTCGTCGGGGAGCTTCCTTGCTCTAGAGTTGAGGGTCATTCCATCGCTGGACGCCTACATAGGAGCACCGAGGGTTCTCCCACCGTTGCCCGTTCTGCTGCCGATGCACTGCGACTCTGTATTCGCCCCCGGTGACGCGGGATCGGGACCGGGGAAGGCCTGACCGATGGCCCAGATGAAGCCCGCCAGTTCCCTGGCAATGGCTGTGCAGACTTTGACCTTGAGCTTGCCCTTGCTCTCCAGGAGGCGATAGCGGCCGCAGAGCCGCACCTGGGCCTTCCAGGCGATTTCCTGGATTCTTTCCGGGGCCCGCTTCGCCTTCTGCTGGAGGTGTGCTGTCTTCCGGGCGGGATGGTGATAGGTCCAGGCCGCCTCCACCAGGACTCGGCGGACGTGCCCATTCCCGGTCTTGGTGATGCCGCCGCGGGAGTGCTTGGCTCCACTTGAGTGTTCACTTGGGACCAGGCCCAGAAACGCCATCAACTGAGGGGCGGTCCTGAACCGATGCAGGTCGCCAATCTCCGCCATGGTGGTTGTCGCCGCGATCCGGCTGATCCCGCGCAGGGCCATCAGCCCTTCGATCACCGCCGCGAATCCAGAAGCAGTGCCGGCGGCTTCAAGTTGCTCCTCTAATGCCTCCACCCTCCGGCTCAGCATCTGGAGCGTATCCAGATAGTCCTGGAACACGACCTGCTGGACCGGCTGGTCGAATTTCACGTCTTCCAGCCACCGGAAGTGCATTCGGCTCCACTTCTTCTCATGCTCGTAGATTCTGCCGTGGCGCAGGAGAAAGGCCTGCAGGCGCTGTTTGGCCTGGCGTTCCAGGTGCTTCAGGTCCTCCCGGCCTCGGGTCAGATCCCTCAGGGCCTCCTGGGTTTCATCTGGGACCCAGACCGCCGTCAGCTCGCCGGCCCTGAGCAGCCGGGCCAGGGTCTGACTATCCCGTCGATCCGTCTTGACCCGATCTCCAGGTTTTTTGGGAATCAGGGACGGCGCCACCACCTGGTTGGCTACCCCCACTCCCAGGAGTTGGCGATGAAGGACATAGCCACAGGGCCCTGCCTCGTAACAGCACAACAGCGACGCTTCTCCCTTGCGAAGCTGCCGAATCAGCTTCGTGACTGCTTCGGGGTTGTTCCGGAACTCCCCCACGTAGCGGACCTCGCCTCCAGAGGCTTCCGCCACGGAGACGGCGATCGTCTCCTTATGGACATCCATCCCGACGAATTTGCTATAGACTGCCATGGCCTGCCCTCCTCAATAACGGCTCTGAGCCGGTGGGTTGTTTGGCGCACCGAGCTTAATCCGCGTTGCTTGAGATAGGGCAGGCCCTTTTCGGGAAAACCGGAGGCCTTGCCGAAGCTCCATCCGGGTACCACCCTTGGGGCAGCCGGGCGGAGGATAAGGCTCCGCAGGGATGCGACCTGAGCGCCGTCCCGGGCCCGGAAAATGGGCGGGCCGGAGAACTTCCGGCCCTTTGCCTATTTTTTGGGCGGCATGCGAAAAATCCCGGGGGCACGGGGGCAGAGCCCCCGGATGCCTATGTCACCGAGCCCCTCATCGGATGGGAGGCCAATACATGATGTCTAGCGCGATTCCCGGAACCGCTCCATGGCCTCCATCATGCGGGGAAAGCCCGCGGTGGGGGCGATGAGGAGGATGGCGTGCTCGATCTCCTCCTCCGTGCAGCCCGCGGCCTGGGCCTTGGCCATGTGGGTGAGCTGGGCCTTGGCGAGGCCCTGGGAGGCGGAGACGGCGAGCTTGATGAGCCAGCGCGTCTTCTCGTCCAGGGGTCCCCCCCGCTCGTGCACGGCCTTGCCGTACCGCTCGTAGGCTTCGTAGATCTCCGGGTGCTTGGCGATCATGGCGTCCAGGTTCTCGCGGATCTTCATGGCGGCCTCCAGCGACAAGGTACGACCGTTCGGGTCCTCAGTCGACCCGTTCGTACGTGGCCACGGCCTTCCTGAACTGGGCGTGGATCTCCTGGCGCAGGAACTCCGGCGCCAGCACCTCCGCCGCCGCGCCGAACTGCATCAGCCAGCGGGAGGCGCCGTTGGGGTGGGTGGCCTTGAAGGTCACGCGCGCCGACGCGCCGTCCTTCGACGGAAAGGTCTGGAACTCTGGCAGGGCCGGGGGGGCCTCCTTGAAGGCCTGGATCCAGTGGGGCCCCCGGATGAGGGCCTCCACCAGGAAGGGGTCCTCGGCGCTGGTCCAGCCGCCGATCTGGTACCTGGCGACCCGGGCCATGAGCTCCTCCGGGAAGCTGCCGGTGCGGGACGTGACCTTGACGCTCACGATGCGGTTCTGGCGCAGGTGCTTGGGCAGGCTCCCGGCGGGGTCCCACACCAGGAGGAAGGTGCCGCCGGAAAAGAGGTCATGGGTCAGGGCGTAGGGCACCACGTGGTGCACGCTGGCCGCGGCGGCCCCCGCGGCCTGGTAGACCACGTCCGTCTCCTTCTGGCCCTCCAGGGCCTTGAGGATGGGCTCGAGGATGTCGGGCGACTCGATGGGGTCGTCCACGCCGCCCTGCACGCGGATGGCCTTCTTGAGGTTCTCGAAGAGCCGGCGGTCCCGGGTGGACATGCGCTCGCTGGCGAGCTCCTCCAGGGCGTCCAGCTGGTCCTGCCAGAGCAGGGTGCCGCACTGGGCCAGGGAGAGCCCCGCCACCCGCAGGGCCATGCGGGCCTCGCTGGAAACGTGCTCGTCCCAGGTGGGGCCCTTCTTCAATACGAAGTGGATCACCGCCGGGCTGCCCCGGCGCACCCGGTCGAACCGGGCCCCCTGGTCCTCCAGCACGAGGATGGCGCGATCCACGGTGCGCAGGCTGCGGCCGCCCATCTCCACCCGGAGCTTCTCCCGGCTGATGCCCTCCGCGCCAGCCTCCCGCAGGAGGGCCAGGGCCTCCCGGAGCCGGTCGGAGCCCACGAGGCCCTGGGTCTGGATCATGGAGGACTTGGGCGGGGTCATGGCGTCTCCAGGGGGATCGGCACCGAGCATTTCACACAACGGCGCCGTTTGCCAGTCCCTGTCGTTCTAGGTCTTGAACCTCGCCACCAGGTCCGCGAGCCCCTCCGCCGTGGCGGCGAGCTGGTCGGAGTTGGCGCTGGTCTGCACCACCGTGGCGCTGAGCTGGGTGCTGGCGCTGGCGTTGGAGACGGCCTTGTCCGCGGTGGCCTCCACCAGCTGGGCCACCTCGGAGCTGGCCTTGGCCTGTTCGGCGGTTGAGGTGGTTATCTGGAGGGCCATGGAGGTGACGTGGCCGATGTGCTCCCGGATCTCCCCCAGGGCGGCGACGGCGTCCTGCACCGTGGTGCGGCCCTGGACCACGGCGTGGTTGCTGGTCTCGATGAGGGCGGCGATCTCCCGGGCGGCGTGGGCGCTGCGCTCGGCGAGCTTGCGCACCTCCTCGGCCACGACGGCGAAGCCCTTGCCGAGCTGCCCGGCCTTGGCGGCCTCGATGGCGGCGTTGAGGGACAGGAGGTTGGTCTGGCGCGCGATCTCCTGGATCACCTTGACGGCGTCCACCACGCGGGTCGTGGCCTGCTCCACCTGGGCCATGGCCTGGATGGCGGCCTTGCCGGAGACGTCGCCGGCCTCGGCGGCGGTCACGGCGGCCTCCGTCTGGGTCTGGCTGGCGCGCACGTGGCCGGCCACCTCGTGGATGGAGGCGGAGAGCTCGGTCATGGCCGAGGCCATGCGCTCCACGGAGACCCGCTGGTCCTCGGCGTTCTGGGCCAGCTCCTGGCTGGTGGTGGCGATCTCGTGGGTGGCGGAGACGAAGCCCGAGGCGTTCATCTGCACCCGCAGGCCGTCGAAGCGGATGCGGTTGACCATGCCCTTGAGGTGGGACTGCATGCTGCGGAGCGTGGCCATGAGGCTGGCCTCGTCCCCGGCGTGGGTCTCGATCTCCACGCGCATGTCGCCTTCGGCCATGCGCTTGACCACCTCGATGGCCTGCTCCGGGTTGGCCCCGAGGCGGATGCGCATGCCCCGCATGGCCAGCCAGGCCATGAGCAGGCTGGCCGCGAGTCCGAACACCGTGGCCGCGGCCCGGGGCGCGACGTTCGCCGCGGAGGAGGTGGCGATGGTGGCCCCCTGGATGAGCAGGAACAGGCCCATCATGGAGAAGAAGGCCACGCGCAGCTGGGTCGTGGCCGGCATCCTCGGGAAGGGCTCCCAGCGCCGGACGACGGTGTCCTCCCACCGCTTGCCCTGGTTGAGGAGCCTGTAGACCCGCTCGGCCTCCCGGATCTGCGACCGGCTCGCCTTGCTGCGGATGGAGACGAAGCCCTTGAGGACGCCCCGCTCGAAGATGGGCGTGACGTTGGCGTCCACCCAGTAGAAGTCGCCGTTCTTGCAGCGGTTCTTCACCAGGGCGTACCAGGGCTTGCCCGACTTGGCCGTGCGCCACAGGTCCTCGAAGGCCGCCGACGGCATTTCCGGGTGGCGGACCATGTTGTGGGGCTGCCCGATGAGCTCGGCCTCGGTGAAGCCGCTGATGCGGATGAACTCGTCGTTGACGTAGGTGAGCCGCCCCTGGGGGTCCGTCATCGAGACGATGAAGGCCCCTTCCTTGAGATGGATCTCGTTGGCGGTGATGGGTAGGTTCGTTCGCATGGGTCCGATCCGAAAAACCGCGCCTGAAGGCCCCCCGCGCAGGTGGGCGGGGGATACCCTAGCAAAACCAGGAGACCCCCCGGCTCTGCCGGGGTGGCAGTAGAAGTTTGACATTTCAGGGAGTCCATCCTGGAATCTCCGATTGTGAGCCGCCAAGCACACGAAAGGAGGTCCAAGATGGACTCGTCGGAAAGTCTAAGCCACTCCCGGTGGGAGTGTAAGTACCACGTGGTGTTTATCCCAAAATGTCGAAGAAAGACGCTCTACGAGAAGTTACGACCACATCTGGGTGAGGTGTTCCGGCAACTGGCCGCGCAGAAGGAATGCCGGATCGAGGAGGGGCACCTCATGGCCGATCACGTCCATATTCTGATTTAGATTCCGCCAAAGTATGCCGTGGCGCAGGTGATCGGGTTCATCAAGGGTAAGAGCGCGATTCACCTCGCCCGCGTGTATGGGGAGAGGAAGCGCAACTTTGTAGGCCAGAACTTCTGGGCGCGCGGCTACTTCGTATCGACAGTGGGCCGAGATGAGACGGTCGTGCGCGAATACATCCGAAAACAGGAAAAGGAGGACGAGCGATTTGAGCAACTGTCCCTGTTTCGCTGACCAGGCACCTCCAAGGTGCCCATCCTATGATTCGGGGCCGCGTTAGCGACCCCGACCAGCCGCTTTGAGCGGCTCACGTTTTAAACCCCCCGGCTCTGCCGGGGGATGTCTTAGTCTCTTCGGCCGGGCCCCGCTTTGCGATGATTTTCGGCTAGGTAAATTTACGTACCTGGAACCGTCCCCTCGAAGGGAAAAATCCCCGGGAAGCGTGCCCGGCGCGGCGGCGGCCCCCATGTCATGCTTGGGCATCGTCCCATCGTTCCCCCGGAGCCCCCGTGATTCGCAAGCCCTGGTATCGCTCAAGCACCTTCTGGATTTTTTTCGGTCTGCTCATGGGCGTCGTCCTGGGCGGCTTCCTGCCCGCTGACCGTCACCCGGTCGCGTATGAATCTTTTCGGTTCCTGAGCAAGGCGTTCATCAGCCTCATCAAGAGCATCATCGTCCCCATCCTGGTGGCCACGGTCATCACCGGCATCGCCCAGACCGGGGACATCAAGGCCGTGGGGCGCATGGGCGGGAAGGCCCTGCTCTATTTCGAGGTCATCACCACCCTGGCGCTCTTCATCGGGCTGTTCGTGGCCAACTGGCTCCACCCCGGCTCGGGCCTGCCGCTGAAGGCCACCGAGCACGTGGTGCTGGCGGCCCAGAAATCCGGGTGGGAGGTGGCCCTCCACGCCTTTCCCACCAACTTCTTCAAGCACGCCGCCGAGGCCGACGTGCTTCCGGTGGTGGTGTTCTCGGCCCTCATCGGCATCGCCCTCACGCGCGTGCCCGACAAGGGGCGGCCCGTGCTGGCCTTCTTCGAAGGGCTGGCCCAGGTCATGTTCAAGTACACCGACATGATCATGACCCTCACCCCGCTGGGCGTCTTCGGCGCCATGGCCTACAACGTCAGCCACATGGCCGCGGGCCAGGCCGTCAACGGCGTGTTCGTGCAGGGCTGGGCGGCCGTGGCCCACCTGCTGGGGCAGTACGCCAAGCTGGTGGGCAGCCTGTATTTCGCCCTGATCCTCCTGGTGGTGCTGGTGTTCATCCCGGTCATGCTGATGTTCCGCATCCCGGTGGCGGGCTTTTTCCGGGCCATCAAGGACCCGGCCCTCACCGCCTACTCCACCGCCTCCAGCGAGGCCGCCCTGCCCAAGCTCCTGGAGGAGATGGTGCGCTTCGGCGTCCCGCGGCGGGTGGCCAGCTTCGTTATCCCCACGGGCTACAGCTTCAACCTGGACGGGTCGACGCTCTACCTGGTGCTGGCCAGCCTCGCCATCGCGCAGGCCGCGGGCATCCACATGACGCTGGGCCAGCAGATCTCCATGATGGTGATGTTCATGCTCACGTCCAAGGGGGTGGCCGGCGTGCCCCGGGCGACCCTGGTGATCATCGCCGCCACCTGCGCCAGCTTCGGGCTCCCCGGCGAGGCTGGCGTGGCGATGATCCTGGCGGTGGACGAGATCATGGACATGGCGCGCACCACGGTCAACGTCACCGGCAACGGCCTGGCGAGCGCGGTCATCGCCAGGTGGGAGGGCGTGTTCCGCGAGGAGGAGGCGGAGGCGGAGGGCGGGGAGCTCCAGCCCTCCACTTGAACGGATCATGACCGCTGGATCCCCGGGGAAAGGAGCGAGGCTCTTTCTTTCCCCGCGGCGCGCGGGAATCGATACCATGACTGCCACCCCACCGCCTCAGGGAGGCACCATGCCCTTCGTCGAACCCGTGCTCGAGCCGAGCGAATACGCCGTCCTCGTCGAGCAGGCCCCCATCCTCATCTGGAGGGCAGGGACCGACGGCCTCTGCAACTACTTCAACGCCCGCTGGCTGGCCTTCACCGGGCGCACCATGGCCCAGGAATCCGGCAACGGCTGGGCCGAGGGCGTGCACCCGGAGGACCTCCAGCGCTGCCTGGACATCTACCTGGACCACCTCGGCCGCCACGCCGTGTTCGAGATGGAGTACCGCCTCCGCCGCCACGACGGCGCCTGGCGCTGGATCTCGGACCGGGGCGCGCCCATGTTCGGGCCTGACGGGGCCTTCGGGGGCTTCATCGGCAGCTGCACGGACATCACCGATCGGGTGGAGGCCCAGGAGGCCCTCGCCGCGGCCCAGGCCACCCGGATCCACACCCTCCACGGCCTGCTGCCCATCTGCATGTATTGCAAAAAGATCAAGAACGACGACGGCTACTGGGAGGTGCTGGAGAAGTACGTCCGCGACAATTCCGAGGCCGACTTCTCCCACGGGCTCTGCCCCGACTGCTTCCCCACCTACGTGGCCCGGCTCCAGGAGGAGGCGGACCGGCTACTGGGGCAGTGACCTCGCGGTCCTGATCTCCTCGGCGCACGCCGCCAGGGCCTCGCGGAAGGCGGGGTTGGCCTTCATCCCCTTGACCGCGATCGCCGCCAGGTGCATCCCGCCCACGTCGTCGGAGGGGAAGTGCATGCCCGCGAACATGCGGCTCCAGGCGGCCTTGTGGGCCCATTCCTGCATGGCCTCGCGCCGGTCGGGGACCAGGTCCGACACGAGCTCCGCCAGGATGAAGATGGAGGTGGAATGGCCGCTGGGGTAGGAGTAGAAGCCTGCGGGGGGCTCGCCCACGGGGAAGGGCAGGATCTTCACGCAGGGCTTCACCCGGGCGTCGAAGTAGGGGGGGCGGAGCCTCCGGAACTTCAGCTTGGCGACCTTGTTGAGGCTTTCCCCGTCCCCCAGGGCCTCCTCCAGAAGCTGGGCGCAGCGGGGCAGGGCGGACCGGGTGAACCAGGGCCCGACGGCGGCGCCGGCGCCGAAGATGTCCAGGTGGTCCAGGGCCCGGGCCCAGGCCACCTCGGCCTCCGTGCGCCACGCCTGGAGCTGGAGGATCGTCTCCAGGTCAGCGTCGGCGGCCAGGGTTCCCGGAAGGGGCGGCGCGGGCAGGGCGGACAGGTCCAGGGCGGCGGGGTCCACGAAGTTGCGGGTTGCCTCCGGGTACCTGCCGCGGGCGGCCTGGGCGAAGGCCGGGGGCCACGCCGCGAGGAGCAGCAGGGGGAGCGCCAGGATTCCGAGTGCCTTCATGGTCCGTGTCCTTCCGTGGGGGGCTCAGCGGCCCGTTTGGATGGCGGCGGGGCCGGTCATGCCCCGGTCCACCTTCGAATAGTCCAGCTCGCTGCCCCGGGCGCTGTGGGGGATGAGGTACACCCCCAGCATCGCCGCCGAGGCCAGGGCCACCGCGACCCGCGCGGGGCCGCGGCGCGCCGCCCACAGGACGGCGCAGGCCAGGGCCCAGGCGCCCCACATGAGCACGGTCTTGTTGTCGGTGAGGTCCCCTCCGAAGGGGAATCCGGTCCAGTAGGCGCCGAAGGCGTGCTTCTGCACGAAGGGCCCCAGCACCAGCCCGCCAGCGGTGAGGCAGGCAAGCGTGGCCCAGGCCTGGGAGGCCATGTCCGAGGCCCCCGCCACCGCGGCGAGGCCGGCCCGCACCCCCACCATGACCCCGAGGAACATCATGGCCACGTGGGCGACGAGCAGGGGCGCCGGCACGTGGTCCTTGAAGCGGATCACGATGGCCCCGCCCTCCGGGGGCACCGTCACCGGGCCTCCGGGGCCCTCCAGGCGGAGGACGTATTCCAGCTTCCCGGCGGCGGGCTGGCGCGGCAGCAGTGCCGCCAGCTCCTTCCGGCCCCGGTGGTCCTCGGCGCGCAAAGGCACGGAGGTGAAGGGGTCCGCCGTGCGGAACCGCCGGTAGCGGAGGACGCCCGTGACGCCATGGCCCGGGTCCGGAAGGGCGATGCGTTCGTCCTGGCCGCTGTCCCCGCTGCGGGACACCTTGTAGGCGTGGGTGGCCCCCGCCATGGCGAAGGCGCCGCGCCGGGGGTGGGTGGGCCCGGTGAGCCGCTGGTAGACCATCGACCCCACCATCACTGCGGCCGCCGCCGCCCATAGCAGGGCCTTGACCAGCAGGCTCGTGGGGCGTCGATAGGGACGTGGGGGCATGGGGCCTCCGGAAGGCGGACCTGGGGAAAGTGATCCCCAATACTACCCGTATTTCCCGCCTAGGCCTCCGGCCACCGCCGCGCGGCCTCCTCCCGCAGCCGGTACTTCTGGATCTTCCCGCTGGCCGTCATGGGGTAGGCCTCCACGAAGGCCACGTACCGGGGGATCTTGTACCACGCGATCCTGCCCCGGCAGAAGTCCTGGACGTCGGCCTCCGACAGGTCCGCGCCGGGGCGGAGGATGATGAAGGCCGCGCACTGCTCGCCGTACTTGGCGCTGGGCACGCCCACCACCTGGACGTCGGAGACGCCCTCCAGGTGGTGGATGTACTCCTCGAGCTCCTTGGGGTAGATGTTCTCGCCGCCCCGGATGATCATGTCCTTGAGGCGGCCGGTGACGCGGTAGTAGCCCTGGGCGTCCATGGTGCCGATGTCGCCGGAGTGGAGCCAGCCGTTGGCGTCGACGCACTGGGCGGTCTCGGCCGGCATGCGGTAGTAGCCGGACATGGTGGTGTAGCCGCGGCTGCACAGCTCCCCCGGCTCGCCCACGGGAGCGAGCTCCCCGTTCTCCGTGATCACCGCCATCTCGATGCCGGGCATGGCCCGGCCCACGGTGGCGCACTTCACCTCGAGGCTGGGTTCGTCGTAGCGGGTCTGGGTCACCACGGGGCTGGATTCCGTCAGGCCGTAGCAGATGGTCAGTTCGTCCATGTGCATGCGCTCCACGCAGGCGCGCATGGTCTTCACGGGGCAGGGCGAGCCGGCCATGATGCCGGTGCGCAGGCTCGTGAAGTCGAACTTGGGGAAGAGGGGGTGCTCCAGGACGTTGATGAACATCGTGGGCACGCCGTAGAGCGCCGTGCAGGCCTCGCGCTCCACGCTCATCATCACCGTCACCGGGTCGTACTTCTCCAGGAGGACCATCGTGGAGGCGTGGCTGACGCAGGCCATGACGCCCAGCACGCACCCGAAGCAGTGGAAGAGCGGAACGGGGATGCACACCCGGTCCTGGTGGGTCAGGTGCTGGTTGAAGCCGATCCAGAAGCCGTTGTTGAGGATGTTGTGATGGGTGAGCTGCACGCCCTTGGGAAAGCCCGTGGTGCCGGACGTGTACTGCATGTTGATGACGTCGCGGCAGTCCAGCTCCGCCTGGCGGGCCTGGAAGTCCTCCTCCGTCACGGTGCAGGCCAGGGCCAGGACCTCGGGAACGGCGTACATGCCCCGGTGCTTCTGGGCCCCCAGGAAGACGACCCGCTTGAGGTGCGGGTAGCGGGGCGACCGAAGCTGGCCCCGCGGCTGGTCCTTGAGCTCGGGCACCAGCTCGAACAGGGTCGCCACGTAGTCCGTGTCGCGCACCCCCTCGATGATGAAGAGGTTCTCGGTCTCCGACTGCCGCAGGAGGTAGTCGATCTCGGTGGACTTGTAGTTGGTGTTCACGGTCAGGAGGACCGCGCCGATGCGGGCGGTGGCGAACTGCAGGGTCACCCAGTGGGGGACGTTGGTGGCCCACACCGCCACCTTCTCGCCCTTCTTCACCCCGAGGGCCATGAGGCCCTTGGCCATGAGGTCCACCTGGTCCGAGAACTGCCGCCAGGTCAGGCGGTAGTCGCGGTCGGCGTACACCACGGCGTCCTGCCCCGGATGGGCGGCCACGGCCGCGTCCAGGGCCTGGCCGATGGTCAGCTCCCGGGTGACGGGGACCCCCTCGGGGGTGGGGCCCATGGATGCGGACGCCGGGAAGGGCCCCTCCACGGGGGCGGTGCCTCGCGGGGAGGCCAGGGAGAAGCTCACGGGACCTCCGGTCAGAAGGGCTGGAAGATGACGGCGTAGATGGAGGCCGGCCGGCCCCCGCCCGCGAACACGACGTGGGGGACGATGGAGTTGTAGTACATGGTGTCCCCGGGCCGGAGGGTGTGGGTGGCGTTGCCGTAGCGGACCACCACCTCCCCGTCGGCGACGAGGAGGAACTCCTCCCCCTCGTGGCTGGAGGGGGTCCCGGGCTCCTCCGGTCCGATCTCGATGAAGAGCGGCTCCATGTGCCGGTCGGTCTTGCCGCGGCCCAGGGAGAAGTAGCGGTAGGGACCCGTGACGGCGTCCGGGACCTCTCCTTGGCGGTCCTTCGCCCGGACGATGAGGGGGTCCTCCCGGTAGTGGTCGTCCATGAACGTGCCCAGGCGCTGTCCCAGGGCCCGGGCGACCTTGAGAAGGAGACCCAGGGGCGGATAGGCGCGACCCTCTTCCACCGCCTCCACGAGCCCGGCGCTGACGCCCGCGTTGGCGGCCAGCTCCTCCCGGCTCAGGCCCAGGCGCTCCCGGAAGGTCGCGACCCGCCTTCCGAGTTCCATGGCTTCAGGCATGCTCGCCTCCCTTGGGTTGAATGTGGAGCCTTCCACGGCGGACGGCGACCGGCATGGAGGACTTGGAAATAATAAACAATAGAGATTTGGGATCAATCGATATAACTTTTATCAATTCACACCAAAGCCAGGCGAATCGGGACCGGAGGCATCATGCGGCATTCGATAGGGTTGGCCGTCCTCGGAGCACTGATGGCGGGTTCGGCCTTTCTTGGGGCGGCGGAGTCCCCCTGGATCGGCATCCAGGCCGGCGCCGCCGTGCCCGTGGAGAACAAGCTCCGCACCACCGCGGGCGCCGGTTTCCAGGGGGGCGTCCACCTCGACTGGAACCTCGACCCGACCCACGCGGTGCGCCCACGGCTGGACTTCATGGGCTTCGGCGCCCGGCACCAGGCCGTCACCACCCCCTTCATCCAGCGCATCGACACCAGGGTCCAGGCCATGAGCCTGGGCGTCGAACTGCTCTTCCGCAACGACGGCCCCCGGGGGAAATGGGCCATGGGCCCGGGCGTCTACGCCATCCGCTGGAGCGTGAAGAGCACCAACGAGCTGGAAGTCCCCGGGGCCGGCGTCGCGCGGCTCTCCGGCACCAGCCACTGGACCCGGGCCGGCCTGGGCTTCGCAGTCACCCGCCGGTTCCGCCCGGGCCTGGAGCTCGAGGCGCGCTGGATCGCCAGCCATTACGGCTACGAGGATCTCCAGGCCCGCGTGGGCACCGTCGGCATCATCTGGACCTTCTAGGGGAACGACCATGATCCTGCTTCCCGAATCCCCCGGCATTCGCCGCCGCCTGCTGGCGGGGGCCCTCGCGGCCTCCGGCATGGTGGGCTGCATCATGGGGGGCGACAAGGCCCCCGGCGACCAAGCCGGGCAGTTGAACGGCCGGTTCAACATCACCCCCCCTTCCGCCCAGGTGCTTCTGGGGCAGACCTTCCATTTCTCAGCCAGTTCACCCTGGGGCGGAGGCACCACCTGGACGGTCCTGCCCGCCACCGCCGGCACCATCGACGCCGCGGGGACCTTCACGGCCGCCGCCACCGCCGGAACCTGCCAGATCGTGGCGATGTACAACAACGACCCCCGCTACACCGCCACCGCCTCCGTCCACGTCCTGGCCGCGATCCCGGCCCACGTGAACCCCTCCCTGGTGCAGGCCTCCGGCAGGCTCCAGGTCCAGGGGACGCTGCGCAACGGCATGGTGGCGGGCGAAGCCTTCCCCGCCCGGAAGTCCGCGACGGCCGACGGGGTCCAGCAGGTGCGCCACGGCTTCGAACCCCCCACCCACAACTGAATCCGGTTCCCATCCTCCCCGGTCCCATCCTCAGGCGGCTCCCATGCGATTCCCTCTCCTCTCCTCCTCCATGGCGATGATCATCGGCCTCGGCCCGGCGGCCCTGCCCGTTCTCGCACAGCAGGCCGCGGACGCCGCGCCCCTGCCGCAGGTGGCCTACCAGGGCCGGCTCCTGGACGGCACCACGCCGGTCACCGGCACGCGCGTCTTCACCTTCTCGATCCTGGATTCCGGCGGCATCGAGCTGTGGAATTCCGGGAACCAGTCCCTGGAGGTGGAAGGGGGCCTCTACGGCATCGTGCTGGGCACCTCGGGCATGCCCGCCATCCCGCCGGCCGTGCTGAGCCGCTCCGGCCTGAAGCTCCACCTGACCATCTCGGGCGTCGCGCTCTCGCCCGACGTGGACCTCCTGCCGGCCTTCCAGGCCCGGAGCGCCTGGGACCTCGTGGGCGCCTTCAGCGGCGACCTCACCGGCACCCAGAGCCTGACGAAGGTGGGCAAGCTGCAGGGCTTCCCCATCGACCTCACCACCGCCGCGCCCACCGCCGGGCAGGCCCTGGTGTACAACGGGACCTCCTGGACCGCCTCGTCCGTGGCCGGCACCGCCGGGCCCGCGGGCCCGATCGGTCCCACGGGCGCGACCGGGCCCATGGGCCCCCAGGGCCTGCCGGGCGCCACGGGCCTGACCGGCGCAACCGGACCCGCAGGCCCCGCCGGGGCCAGCCCGATGACCCTCGCCGGCTCCAACGTGGTGTTCACCACCGGCTCCCTGGGCCTGGGGGTCAATCCCCCCAACGCCAGCGCCCTCCTGGACCTCTCCAGCACCACCAAGGGCTTCCTGATGCCCCGCCAGACCCAGGCCCAGCGCCTCGCCATCGCCACGCCCGCAGCGGGCCTGATGGTCTACCAGACCGACGGCACCTCCGGCATCTATCAGTACAATGGCGCGGCCTGGGCCCAGGTGGGCGCGGCCGGCGGCGGAGGCACCGTGACCAGCGTCGCCGCGGGCACCGGCCTCACCGGCGGCCCCATCACCGTCAGCGGCTCCCTGGCCCTGGCCAACACCGCCGTGACCCCGGGCTCCTACACCCGCGCCAACGTCACCGTCGACCAGCAGGGCCGCCTCACCGCCGCCAGCAACGGCGCCGCCGTGAACCTGGCCACCGACGTCGCCGGGACCCTCCCGGTTGCCAACGGCGGCACCGGCGCCGCCACCGCGCAGCTGGCCCTCAACGCCCTCGCCGGGTCCACCGCCTCCGGTCAGTACCTCCGGGGCAACGGCACCAACGTCACCCTGTCGGCCATCCAGGCGGCAGACGTGCCCCTCCTGAACCAGAGCACGACCGGCAACGCCGCCACCGCCACCCTCGCGACCACCGCCACCACGGCCACCAGCGTCTCGGGCACCGTGGGCATCGCCAACGGCGGCACCGGCGCCACCACCGCCGCGGCCGCCCTGGCCGCCCTGGCCGGCGGCCACACGTCCGGCCAGTTCCTTCGGGGCGACGGCACTGGTGTCGTCCTGGCGGCGATCCAGGCCGGTGACCTCCCAACCGTGATGACGGGCACGGCCGCCAACGTCACCGGCATCGTGGCCCTGGCCAACGGGGGCACCGGCGCCGCCACCCAACAGGCCGCCCTCAATGCCCTGGCCGGCGGGGCCACGGCCAGATCGTTCCTCCGCGGGGACGGCACCAATGTCACCATGGCGCCCATCCAGGTCCTGGATGTTCCCACGCTCAATCAAAGCACCACCGGTAACGCGGCCACCGCCACGACCGCCGGGAACGTCTCCGGCATCGTTGACGTGGCGCATGGCGGCACCGGACTCACCAGCCTGCCCCCGAATGCCGTCCTGGTCAGCAACGGCGCCGGAGCGATAACGACCTCGTCAGTGTCGGGGCCGGAGCAGGACGGTGACATCCTTGCGGTCGTCGGCGGCGTCTGGACGCGGGTTACCCCTATGACGCCCCTCTTCTCCAGCGTGACCGCCCTGGCGGACTACGGCTTCTTCTTCGTCTCCGGCGCGACCCCCGCCTTCAGCGTGGTGGGCACCACCCTCCGAGGCCTCTCGGTCTCGGGCGGCCAGGTGGTCCTGGGCGCCAACAAGACCTACGAGATCAGCGTCACCCTCTCGGCGTCGGGCTTTTCGCCGGCGAACGGACTCACCTACGGCCTTTTCGACATGACCACCGGTCCCACCCTGATCAGCAACCAGGTCTTTTTCGGCACCACCGCCGCCAGTCCCGTGCCGGTACCGGCCGGCACGACCCAGACGATCCTGGCCATGATCACGACCACCGTCCCCACGAACATCCTCCTTTCCATGACCCAGACCGGCGCGGACACGCCGGCGCTCACGGGAAGGATGATCGTCCGGGAAATCCAATAGACTCCGCATTCCCAGTTGTGATCATGGCCTCGGCCCTTTCGGCCGATAGGTTGGGAAATTGCCGGCCGGGTTGCCCTGACCGAATGGTATCTTAATTGCTACCAGGTAATTCCCTGTTCAAGGGTCCGACCCTTCCCTCCTGTCCCCCCCAACCGCCCCTTCGAGAGCCGATATGACCTTGTTCAGATCAGGGAACCTCGCTTGTCTGGCCGCTTTAGCCGTGGTGACCTGCACCTCCCTCGGCGCCAAGGCCGACCAGCGCCTCGCCCTCCACAGCGCCTCGGTGCTGGTGCAGGACCAGAAGACGGGGGAGCCCATCCTCCAGAAGCACTGCGACGACGTCCTGCCCGTGGCCTCCCTCACCAAGCTCATGACGGCCATGGTCATCCTGGACAGCAAGGTGGGCATGGACGAGCGCCTGACCATCCTGGAGGAGGACAAGGACATGCTCCGCCACAGCCACTCCCGGCTGCCGGTGGGCACCGTGCTCACGCGCTCCGAGGCGCTCCAGCTGGCTCTGATGGCCTCCGAGAACCGGGCCGCCCACGCCCTGGGCCGCACCTTCCCGGGCGGCGTGCAGGCCTTCGTGGCCGAGATGAACGCCAAGGCCCGGGCCATGGGCCTGGCCACCGCCCGCTTCGAGGACCCCACGGGGCTCTCCTCGGGCAACCGGGCTTCGGCCTGGGACATGGCCCGCATCGTGGACGAGGCCTACCGGCACCCCCAGGTGCGGGCCTTCTCCACCCGCACGAGCGCCACCGTGGCCTACAAGAACCGCTCCATCGAGTTCCACAACAGCAACATGCTCCTGGCGAGCTCCCGCTGGCGCATCGGGCTTTCCAAGACCGGCTTCATCGAGGAATCGGGGCAGTGCCTGGTCATGCAGGCGCAGCTTGCGCAGCGCCCCGTGCTCATCGTGCTCCTGGACGCCACGGGAAGGCACTCCCGCTTCGACGACGCCAACCGGATCCGCCAGTGGATGGAGGGACCCGAGCCCGAACGCCCGCGCCGCCACCGCCGCGCCCGTTTACGGGTTGTCTCCTCCAGGAGGTAGTGCTAGGCTTGTTTTTCCCCCGACAGGTAAAATTTTTTCCCTGCACCGGGCCTCCCGCGGACCGAAGCTGTCCGCCGCTCTGAACCTTTCCGTACGGACTTCCATGGATCCCCAGCGGGTCGAACAACTTGTCTCTGAAGTGGTGCGGGAGGTCCTCTCCCGGCGCGGAACCCAGCGGCGGGTGGCCGTGGGCTCCGACCATGGCGGCTTCGACCTGAAGAAGCGCCTTGCGGGCGTGCTGGAGGCGCGGGGCTTCGCGGTGGTGGACGTGGGCTGCCCGGACAAGACGGCCTGCGACTACCCGGACTTCGCCAAGGCGGTGGCCCAGGCGGTGCTGGGGGGCGCCTGCGAGATGGGGATCATGATCGACGGGGCGGGCATCGGCTCCTCCATGGCCTGCAACCGCTTCCCGGGGATCCGGGCCGCGCTCTGCTACGACATGAAGACCATCCTGAACTCCCGCCAGCACAACAACGCCAATGTCCTCACCCTGGGCGCGGGGGCCAACCCGCCCGAGGCGGTCGAGCAGATGGTCCTCACCTGGCTCGCGACCCCCTTCGAGGGCGGACGCCACCAGAAGCGCGTGGACAAGATCGAACGATGAACGTGGAGTCGAGATGGATGAAAAGAAGCTGGTAGACCTGATCACCAAGGAAGTCCTGAAGGCGCTGGACGGCAAGGCTCCGGAGGCGTCGAAGGCCCCGGGCGCCATCGACACGGCCCTGGCCGCGATGATCGACCACACCCTGCTCAAGCCCGAGGCCACCGCCGCGGAAGTGGAGACCCTCTGCGCCGAGGCGCGGCAGTACGGCTTCTGGTCCGTGTGCGTGAACACCTCCTGGGTGTCCCGCTGCCGGGACCTGCTCCGCGGCTCCAAGGTCAAGGTCTGCTGCGTGGTGGGCTTCCCCCTGGGCGCCATGGACAGCCGGACCAAGGCGTACGAGACCCGCGAGGCCATCGCCAACGGCGCCGACGAGATCGACATGGTCCTCAACATCGGTGCGCTCAAGTCCGGCGACCTGGCCCTGGTGGAGAAGGACGTGCGCGCCGTGGTCCAGGCCGCGCGCGGCAAGACCACCAAGGTGATCCTCGAGACCGGGCTCCTCACCGACGAGGAGAAGGTCGCGGCCTGCACCATCTGCAAGAACGCCGGCGCGACCTTCGTGAAGACCTCCACGGGCTTCGCCAAGGGCAGCGTCGCCACCGAGGCCGACATCGCGCTGATGCGCCGCACCGTCGGGCCCCGCATGGGCGTGAAGGCCTCGGGCGGCGTGCG
Source organism: Geothrix sp. 21YS21S-2 (assembly GCF_030846775.1). Taxonomy (NCBI): domain Bacteria; kingdom Pseudomonadati; phylum Acidobacteriota; class Holophagae; order Holophagales; family Holophagaceae; genus Geothrix; species Geothrix sp. 21YS21S-2. The sequence goes on along the minus strand of NZ_CP132910.1, from coordinate 1,068,070 downwards.
CAGCCTGGCCGACGCGAAGAAGATGATCGCCGCGGGCGCCACGCGCATCGGGGCCAGCTCGGGCGTGGCCATCGTCACCGGCGGCGAAGGGAAGGGGTACTGACATGAGCGACGGCACCCTCACCCTCCGGGCCTACTGCTTCATCGACTCGCTCCAGCCGCAGCTGGCCGCCTTCGTGGGGCTGGGCTCCCGGGGCTTCCCTCCCCTCAAGGAGCAGGCCTCGGTCTACATCGAAGTGGCCCCCGGCATCGCCATCAACAAGATGACCGACGTGGCCCTCAAGGCCGCCAACGTTCAGCCCGCAGCGCAGGTGGTGGAACGCACCTTCGGCATGCTCGAGGTGCACGCCTACGACAAGGGCGAGGTGCGGGTGGCGGGCGAGGCCGCCATCGGGAGCTTCGGCCTGGTGGAAGCCGACCGCCTCACCCCCTACGTGGCCACCTGCGAGGTCATCCGGTCCGTGGAGCCCATGCACGCCCAGATCATCAACCGCAACCGGTACGGGCACATGATCCTGCCCGGCCAGTCCCTGTTCCTGTTCGAGTGCGACCCGGCCGCCTACGCGGTGCTGGCCGCCAACGAGGCCGAGAAGGCCGCCGACGTCTCCCTCATCGACCTCAAGCCCTACGGGGCTGTGGGGCGCCTGATGATGGCCGGAAGCGAGTCCGAGATCGACAGCGCAATGAAGGCAGCCATCGACGCCATCAATTCCATCCACGGCCGTCCGTACCGGACCAAGGCCTGATCCAACCACCCCAACTCCAGGGAGAGACCCATGAGTGAAGCGCTCGGCATGATCGAAACCAAGGGTTTCGTCGCCATGGTTGAAGCCAGCGACGCGATGCTGAAGGCGGCCCGCGTGCAGCTGGTCGGCTACGAGAAGATCGGCGGCGGCTTCGTCACCGCCATCATCCGCGGCGACGTCGCGGCGGTGAAGGCCGCCGTGGAGGCCGGATCGCTGGCCGCCCAGAAGGTCGGCGAGATCGTGTCCGTCCACGTCATCCCGCGTCCCCACGAGAACGTGGACTCCGTCCTCCCCCTGGGCCGCACCGAAGCGAACGCCTAGGTTCATCGGAGGCGGGCCATGTTGATCGCCAAAGTGGTGGGCGACGTCGTCGCCAGCCAGAAGGTCGGCGCCCTCGCCGGCCACAAGCTGCTCCTGATCCAGCCGGTGGACCCCAAGGGCGCGCCCAAGGGCAACCCCATCGTCGCCTCGGACAGCGTCGGCGCCGGCTCCGGCGAATGGGTGCTCGTGTGCCAGGGCTCCTCGGCCCGCATGACGCCCGTGAGCGAGGGCAAGCCCGTGGATGCCGTCGTCATCGGCATCGTGGACGCCATCCAGTTCGAGGGCTCCGAGGTCTACACGAAATCCTGACCCCCAGAGGCTGAGCTATGGAAATCGATCGCGCCCTGGTCTCGAGAATCGCCGAACGCGTCCTCCGCGAACTGGAGGGCGCCCCGGCGGCGGGGCCGCAGATGGGCTGCTTCCCCGACATCCCGTCGGCGATCCGCGCCGCCGAGGCCGCCTTCCAGGCGTTCCGGGCCATCGGGCTGGAGCGGCGCACGGAGATCATCCAGGAGCTGCGCGTGGGCCTCCGGCGCCATGCCCGGGAGATCTCCGAGCTCGCCGTGAGCGAGACCGGCATGGGCCGCGTCGACGACAAGGTCAAGAAGAACCTCCTCGTCATCAACAAGACCCCCGGTCCCGAAGTGCTCCGGGCCGAGGCCGTCTCGGGCCAGCACGGCCTGACCCTGGAGGAGCTGGCCCCCTGGGGCGTCATCGGCTCCATCACGCCCTCCACGAACCCCTCCGAGACCGTCATCAACAACGGCATCGGCATGCTCTCGGCCGGCAACGCGGTGGTCTTCAACGCCCACCCCGGGGCCAGGCGCACCAACGCCTTCACCATCGACCTGATCAACCGACTCCTGGTGGCCGAGGGCGCCCCGGCCAACCTCCTCACCTGCGTCACCGAGCCCACCCTGGAGACCGCCGCCGAACTCATGAAGGCTCCCGGCATCCGCCTCCTGGTGGTCACCGGCGGCCCCGCCGTGGTCAAGGCCGCCTTCGCCTCGGGCAAGAAGGTCATCGCCGGCGGCCCGGGCAACCCCCCCGTGGTGGTGGACGAGACCGCGGACCTGGAGCAGGCCGGGCGCGGCATCGTCGCCGGGGCCTCCTTCGACAACAACGTGGTGTGCATCTGCGAGAAGGAGGTCATCGCCGTCGAGGCCATCGCGGACCGCCTCAAGGCCTGCATGGTGGCCGCGGGCGCCTACGAGCTCCGCGGCGCCGAGATCGCCGCCGTCGAGCGGACCGTGGTGGACGGGCGCCACCCCCACAAGAACTTCGTGGGCAAGGACGCCACCCACATCCTGAAGGCCGCCGGCATCGCCTTCACGGGCGAGCCCAGGCTGATCTTCGCCGACGTGCCCTTCGACCATCCCTTCATCCAGGCCGAGCTCCTCATGCCCGTCATCGGTTTCACCCGGGCCAGGGACGTGCATGAAGCCATCGACATGGCCCTGAAGGCCGAGCATGGCTTCCGCCACACCGCCAGCATGTACTCCAAGAACATCGACCACCTGGACAAGATGGCCCGCGCCGTGGACTGCTCGATCTTCGTGAAGAACGGGCCGAACTACAACGGCCTGGGCTTCGAGGGGCCAGGCTCCACCTCGTTCACCATCGCCTCCCCCACCGGGGAGGGGCTCACCAACGCCGCGCACTTCGCCCGGCGCCGCCGCTGCACCCTCAAGGACCACTTCCGCATCGTCTGATTCTGCGACTGGACCCCCCATGGCCACTCCGAACCTGAACCTGGTCCCCACCCTCGGCATCCTCGAGCTCTCCAGCATCGCCAAAGGCCTGCAGGTGGCCGATCTGATGCTCAAGAAGGCGGAGGTGCGCCTGCTCAAGGCGGGCCCCGTCGGCTCCGGGAAGTTCATGATCCACCTCACGGGGGACGAGGCCGACCTCCTGGAGGCCGTGGAGGAGGGGCACCTGCACTCCGACCCCTTCCTGGTGTCCTGGACCTACATCCCCAACCTGCACCCCCAGGTGCTCGCCGCGCTCCAGAAGGAGAAGGGCACGGAACTGACCACCGACGCCGTCGGCATCGTGGAGGGCCAGGCCCTGGCCGCCCTGGTGCAGGCCGCGGACCGCGCCGTGAAGACAACCGCCGTGCGGCTCCTGGAGCTCACCTACAACCTGGACCTGGGCGGCAAGGGCTACTTCACCTTCACCGGCGACCTGTCCGAGGTGGAGGCCGCCCTGGCCTCGGCCGAGGAACTGCTCCGGGAGGAGGCGGCCTTCGTGCACAGCGAGATCCTGGCCCGCCCCCACGACATCATCCAGGGCCTGGTCCTGGAAGGGCTGGAGAGCTCATGCTTCTAGCGCGCGTTAAGGGCCTGGTGGTGGCCACCCGGAAGCTGGACTCCCTGGCGGGCTTCACCTTCCGCATGATCCAGGGCGTGGACGCCGAGGGCCGGCCCGTGGGCGAGCCCCTGGCCGCGGTGGACCTGGTGGCCTCGCGGGACGGGGACCTGGTCATGTACATCGACGCCCGGGAGGCCCCCAAGGCCCTCCCAGGCGGCTACGGGGCCATCGACGCCTGCATCGTGGGCCTCGTGGACTCGGCCACCTGAGGAGGGCGCCATGTTCATCGCCGAAGTGCTCGCGCCCGTCGTCGCCACCGAGAAGCTGGCCTTCTTCGCGGGGCGCAAGCTCCTGCTGGTCCGGGAGGTGCTGGAGGACGGCACGCCCGGGGACCGCACGATGGTCGCCCTCGACGGCGTCCAGGCCGGGCCCGGGGACCGCGTCCTGGTGGCGCGCAACGGCGGGGCCGTGGACGACGTGGTGGGGCTGAAGGACTGCCCCGCCAACGTGGTGATCATCGCGCACGTGGACCGGGTGGAGCGGCAATGACGGGGCGGGACGCGCGATTTGCGGTTCCGGCGGGCTCCGGCTTTCGGCACAATGGTTAGGTAAATCAAAGGAAGCCGGAACATGCCAATGCCTGGGTCCAGGTCTGGACCGTCCTCGCTCTTCAGGAAGCTCGCCCTGGCGGCCCTGGCCCTCGCACTGGGCCTGGGCTCCTGGTCCCTCTACTTCATCCATGTGCGCCACCGCCTGGGCACCGTGACCCTGGGACAGGTGTACCAGTCGGGAGCCATGCCCCCGGCCGAACTCCAGCGCCTGGCCAGGACCCTGGGGCTGAAGTCCGTCATCGATCTGCGAACCTTCAACCCCGGCGAGGACAGCACCAACACCACCGACCTGGCCACCATCGGCCAGGAGGCCCAGGCCCTGGCCGACGTCGGCGTGCGCCACATCCACCTGCCCACGCCCCAGGTGCCCACGGACGCCACCGTGGACCGCTTCCTCCTGGCCATCCGCGATCCCGCCAACCGCCCCGCGCTCATCCACTGCTACCACGGCATCGGCCGCACCGAGCTGTTCGTGGCGATCTACCGCATGGAATTCGAGCAGTGGTCCAACGAGCGCGCCCGGGCCGCCACGCGGCTCCTGCTCGCGGGCAGCAGCTTCTCGGATACGGCGGAGAAGGGACGGTTCCTCATCCGCTACAAGCCCCGCCTGGCCAGCCTCATCCCAGTTCCACGGTGATGTGCACGAGTTCGGCGTGGATGCCAACGGCGGCGCGCACCGCCGCCGGCGTCAGGTCCTGGGGGCCGCCCTCCAGCGCGAGGATGCAGGCGTAGCTGGCCTTCCCCACCCGCCACACGTGGAGGTCCGTGATGCGGCCCCATTCGGGGTGGGCGCCGGCCACCTCGCGGATCTCCTCCACCACCGGGTGGTCCATCTCCGCGTCCAGCAGGACCCGCGTGGTGTCGCGCAGGAGCCCCACGGCCCAGACGGCCACCAGCACCGCGCCCGCGAAGCCCATGACGGGGTCCAGCCAGGCCCAGCCCATGGCCAGGCCCCCGGCCAGGGCCAGGATGGCCAGCACCGAGGTGGCCGCGTCGGCGATGACGTGGACGTAGGCCGAGCGGAGGTTCAGGTCGTGGGCGGGGCGGCCCCCGCCATGGTCGTGGCCGTGGTCGTGGGCCCGGCCCAGGATGAGGGCGCAGACGACGTTCACCACGAGGCCCGCCCCGGCCACGGCGATGGCCTCGCGGTAGTGGATGGGGGCGGGCTCGAGCAGCCGCTGCGCGGAGCCCAGGACCATCCAGGCCGCCACGCCGAGCAGGAACAGGGCGCTGGCGAAGCCGCCCAGGATCTCGATCTTCCAGGTCCCGAAGGCGAAACGGCGGTCGCCGGCGTGGCGCCGGGCCAGGGCGTAGGCCAGGGCGCTCACCCCGATGGCCACGGCGTGGGAGCTCATGTGCCAGCCGTCGGCCAGGAGGGCCATGGAATTGAAGCGCCACCCGGCCACGATCTCCACGGCCATCATGAGGGCCGTGATGGCCATCACGAGGCGGGTTCCTCGTTCCCCAGCCTGGTTGCCCTGATCGAAGAGATGAGTGTGGAGAGCCAGGCTATCGGATTCTCCGCTCATACCCTACTTGGCCACCCGCTTGCCCATGCGGGAGTCCAGGTACCAGATGCCGCCCCCCTGGTCGCCCACGGCGCGCAGGTGGTCCACGATCTGGCCGACATTCGCTTCCTCCTCCACCTGCTCGGTGACGTACCACTGGAGGGTGATCTCGCTGGCGTAGTCCTTCTCCGACCGGGCCAGTTCGAACAGGGCATTGATCTTCCCGGTGATCCCCTTCTCGTGCTCGAGGGTCTTCTCGAAGACCTGGATCACGCCGCCGAAGTCGGTCGGGGGCGCCGCGATGGGGTGGAGCTCCAGCCTGCCGTTGCGGTCCAGCACGAACTGGATGAGCTTCATGGCGTGCGCCGTTTCCTCGCCTGCCTGAATCCGCAGCCAGTGGGCGAAGCCCTTGAAGCTGAGTGCGTCGCAGTGCGCGCTCATGGCCAGATACAGCTGGGCGGAGAACTGCTCCAGGTTGATCTGGGTGTTGAGGGCGGCCTGCATCTTCGGGCTGATCATGGCGGTTCTCCTTGGAGGTGGACTCATTGTAGCCAGAGGCGGCGGCAATGTTGCATTTCCCCGTTGGGGTCCTTGCGGAGGGGGAGTAATGCAACATCATGGAGGCGCGACCGGCATCCGCGCAGAAAAAGCCATTGAAAATAAAAGACTTTCCAAATTGGAACGAAATATGCCAAACCTATTCCAGCGGGCGACCCGCCCCCTTAGGAGAATCCCAGTGAGATCCTACGCGCTCCCCCTAACCCTCCTCCTCGGCCTCAGCCCCTTTGCCGCCCAGGCCCAGGTGCATATCGGCATCCAGATCGGCCTTCCCGTGGCGCCCCGCCTGGAGGTCATCTCCCCCGGCGTCTCGGTGGTGGCAGGTTTCCCGGAGGAAGTCTTCTTCAACGACGGGTGGTACTGGTGCCGCCGCGAGGATGGCTGGTACCGCGCCCGCAGCCCCCGGGCACGCTTCGACTGGGTCGAGGCGCGCCGCGTGCCCCGCTACATCGTGGAGGTGCCCCGGGGCCACTACCGCAACTGGCACCGCGAGGATTCCCGCGGCGTATGGATGCCCCCCGGCCAGCGCAGGAAGATGGAGCGCAGGGAGGACCGCCGCGAGGACCGTCGCGAGGAGCGCCGCGAGGAGCGCCACGACGAGCACCGGGAGCACCATCACTAGGTGACAATCCCCCCCCGGCCGTGAATGATGGAGGAGGGCCGGACGCGACCACCGCGTCCGGCCCTCTCTCGCGCCCGGAGCCGCCCATGACCCAAGCCCATCCCAAGGACCCCCTCCACGGCCTGACCCTGGAGGCGATCCTGACGGTCCTGGTGGACCGCGTGGGCTGGGAGGGCATGGGCCGGGCCGTGGAGATCCGCTGCTTCAACGTCGACCCCAGCCTCAAGTCCAGCCTCGCCTTCCTGCGCAGGACCCCCTGGGCCCGGCGCAAGGTGGAGGAGCTCTATCTGGCCCTCAAGCAGGGCTGACCCCCCGGAGGCCCCACGTGCCGCGCCGCCCCTGCTGCAAACGAGTCGAGGAACTGCCCGGAGTGCGCTACTTCAAGCCCCGGGGGGTGCCCCTCATGGACCTGGAGGAGGTGAGCCTGGCCTTCGAGGAGCTGGAGGCCCTGCGCCTGGCCCATCAGGAGGGCCTCTACCAGCAGGAGGCCGCCGAGCGCATGGGGGTCTCCAGGGCGACCTTCGGCCGCGTCCTGGACGCGGCCCACAGGAAAGTCACCCGGGCCCTGGTAGGGGGCCTCGCCCTCCGCATCGAAGGCGGCGCCTACACCTTGGATGAAGAAGTGGTACCAAAACCCTAGCGATCGGGCCTACCGGTGGGTGTGCCAAGGAGCATGGTCGGCTGGTCCGCCGTCCTTCTTCCATCCCCGGCTGAAGCTTCTTCAGGTGAGCCGGCAGATTGGGAATGGGGAGTTCCATGGCCATCCAGGGTGGTTCAGCTGCGACGGCGTGAATGTTGGCCAGTCCGAGGGGGGCTCCTGCCGGAGAAGTGGAACTGGAGGTCAAGGACGTCCCAGTAAACAGCATCCGGCACGTGGCAAGGAATGCTCGCCGAGAAAGCTATGGATCAGTTGGTGAATCTCCTGAGAAGCTCCCGGCAGGCCTGTTCCGGTTCCTCCGCCGAGCAGATTGCCGACACCACCGCCGCCCCGTGGGCGCCGGCCTTCGCCACGGCGGCGATGGTCTCCAGGTTCACGCCCCCGATGGCCACCAGGGGATGGCGGGAGAAGGCCCGGATGCGCGCCAGTCCCTCCAGGCCCCAGGCGCCGAGGGTATCGGTCTTTGTGGGCGTCGCGAAGACCGGGCTCACGCCGAGGTAGTCCACGGGTTCGTCCTGGGCGCGCTCCACGTCCTCCCAGGTCTCCACGGAGAGGCCGATGAGGGCCCCGGGCATGAGGCGGCGCACCAGGGCGCAGGGCATGTCCTGCTGGCCCACGTGGACCCCGTCGGCCCCGGCGGCCAGGGCCACGTCCACGCGGTCGTTGATGATGAGCGGAACCTTCCAGGGCGCGAGCAGGGCCTTGAGGCGGACCGCCTCCTCCACGAAGGGGCGGGTGGCCAGATCCTTCTCCCGCAGCTGGACGCTGGCGGCGCCGCCCCGCACCGCGGCCAGGACGATGGCCTCCAGGGACCGGCCGCGGCAGAGGCCGCGGTCGGTGACGAGGTGGACGCCGTTCACGCGACGTCCGAACGCAGGCGCCCCTTGAGGTCGGCCTCGGTGAGGCGGTGCAGGGCGTCCAGGAAATGCAGCTGGAGGGTGCCGGGGCCGTCGGCCTTGGCGGCGGCGATCTCCCCGCAGACGCCCATGACCGCCATGGCCTGGGCGGCGGCCAGGACCGGGTCGGGAGTCACGGCGGCGAAGGCGCCGCACAGGGCCGAAGCCGTGCAGCCCAGGCCCGTGACGCGGGTCATGAGGGGATGGCCGCTGTGGATGCGCACGGTCCGGGCCCCGACGATGAAGTCCGTGGCGCCGCTCACGCACACCGCCGAGCCGTGCGCCTCGAAGAGGGCCCGGGCCGCGGCGACCGCGTCCTGGGACGCGTCCAGGCTGTCCACGCCCTTGGTGCCCGCGCCGGCGCCGCAGATGGCCATGATCTCGGAGGCGTTGCCCCGGATGATGGCGGGCCGGAAGGCCGCCAGGAGCTCGCGGACGGTCGTGGTGCGGTACCGCGTGGCGCCTGCGCCCACGGGGTCCAGCACGATGGGGATGCCGCGCCTCGTGGCGCATTCCGCGGCCAGGAACATCGCCTTGACCCAGTCGCGGCTGAGGGTCCCGATGTTGAGCACCAGGGCGGAGGAGATGCCCACCATGTCCTCCATCTCCTCCTCGGCGTGGGCCATCACCGGCGAGGCGCCCAGCGCCAGCAGGGCGTTGGCCGTGGTGTTCATGACGACGTAGTTGGTGATGTTGTGCACGACGGGGGCCTGGGCGCGGACGGCCGTGAGGGCCTCCCAGGTCTTCAGGGCTTCGGATTCGGGCATGTGGGGTTCCTTTCCTAGCCCACCATCTTATCCCGCGAGAGGCCGACCCGGGCGAGCTGGGAACGGTAGACCCGCCCCAGGAAGTCCGACAGGACCCGTTCGTGGGCGCCGTGGGACGCGCGGATGTAGCGGTTCACCAGCAGGTGCGCCAGGCTGGAGGCCAGCTCCTCCAGGGGCTGCGAGAGCCTGCCCTCCACGGACGCCCCGGCCAGGCGGTTCAGGCAGGTGCGCTGGCGGTGGAGGCGGGGGTCCGGCAGGATGGCCGGGGAGCGCTGGCCCGGGCCCGGAATCCAGGCCTCCAGGTCCCTGCGCAGGGCCTGGTACCGCTCTCCCAGATGGAGGCGCGGCCCGCCGTCGACGTCGGGGCAGAGGCCGTCCCTCATGGCGTCCACCACCCTCAGCTTGCCCGCGAGGCTCAGGCCCAGGTGCGAAAGGAGCGTGTCGAGGCCGCGGAAGGCCTGCTGCCACCGCAGGCCCGCGCCCGCCTCCCTCCCGCACGCCCGCAGCAGGTCCAGGACCCGCTCGCTGTCCTGCTCGAACCAGGCCTCGGCGAGGAGCATGCCCTCGAGGCCGCCGAACCGCTCGATCTCCCTTTCGTACGTGTCCACCTGGAGCTTCCAGCAGGTGCCGGACCTCAGGTGGGGGGCCAGGATGCGGCGGATCAGGGGCAGCAGGTTCCCGCCCAGCTGGGAGGGCACGCCGTGGAAGCGCAGGCGGAGGTGGGGCCCGGAGTCCGTTCCCCGCACGAAGAACCACCGGTCCCAGGCCTGGACCGTGATGCCCCGGAGGGTCGCAAGCAGTTCGGAAAGGATGGAGTCCGCGTCCTCGGGGCCGACGTGGATCCTGACGTCGAGCCACTCGGAGCCCGGCGGACAGGACCTGGCCTCCTCCAGGCCCCACTGCGGGCCGGGGCGGAACGGCCCGGGAGGCGCCTGGCAGACGAGGTCCGGGTCGAAGGGGGACGTGGGGGCGGTCGGGTGGGCCATGGTAGGAAATTCCATCGGGAAATCCGCCGGCGGCGGGCAAATGATGCCCCAAGCCTAGGACTGGTCGCGTTTCCGCCCTTGGAATTTTCCCGAACGGTCGTATTCGGGGGCTGAACGGTCGCCCTTTGCCCTTCCGGAGGGGGACGCGCCCGGGGGCGCTTCAGCCCTTCGTTCCCAGGGCCAGGAAGACGGAGTAGTCCCGCCCCTCCTTGGTGGTGGTGCACGCGGTCTCCACCCGCACGTCCCGGAATCCCGCCTCGCCAAGCCAGGCCTCCACCCGTTCCCGCGCGAACCCCAGGTGGAACACCCCGCCGGCCCCGCCGTGGAAGCTCCCGTCCTCCGTGTCCAGGTCCGCCAGGGCCACGCGACCCCCTTCCCGCAGGTGCCGCGCGAACCTCCGGAAGAGCTCCGGGACGTCGGGGATGTGGTGCAGGGTCATGCTGCTGACGATGAGGCTGTAGGGCCCGCCCAGGTCGGTGTCCCCTTCGGGATCCAGCAGGATCTGGGCCACCGGGGCCTTCTCCGCCAGCGCCCCGAGCATGCCCGGGGAGGTGTCGGCCCCCGTGATCGACCCCGCCAGCGGCGCCAGCTCCAGCGTCACGAGCCCCGTGCCGCACCCGAAGTCGAGCACCGAATCCGCGGCCGAAAGGGGGACCCGCGCCCGGATCGCCGCCGCCACGGCCCGGGCCATGACCACGCGCCGGTCCTCGAGATCCCAGTCCTTGGCCGCCTGATCGAAATGTCCGGTGCCCGTCATGTCGCCTCCCATCCCATCCTGGTCAGAACTGTCCGAACCCCTCCCGCATCTGCGCCGCCACCACCTCGCCCCGCGCCGTGACCTTCCCCAGCGCCGACACCGTGGCCTCCACCACCACCTTGCGTCCCTCGATGCGCTTGACCTTCCCCCGGATCTCCAGTTCCACCCCCAGGGGCGTGGGCGCGAGGTAGTCCACGTGGAGGGAGGCGGTGACGAAGCGGTAGGCGGGCAGCGTGTCCATGGGGCGGCCCTCCTGCCGGTACATGGCGGCAGCCGCCGTGCCCGTGGCGTGGCAGTCCACGAGGGAGGCCAGGAGGCCCCCGTACACGAACCCCGGAACCGCCGTGTGCTCGGGCCTGGGCGTGAACCGGGTGACGGACTCCTCGCCCTCCCAGCGGGTGCGGATGCGCAGGCCCAGGGCGTTGAGGCTGCCGCAGCCGTAGCAGTGGGAGACGTTCTCGGGGTAGTAGTCCTGGAAGGCGGGTTCGGGCATGGAGCCTCCTGCTGCCTCCAGTCTAGACATCATGTATTGGCCTGACACGAATCAGGCGGGCCGTTAGAACGAGATCCCCGGGGGCTCTGCCCCCAGACCCCCGGGATTTATCGCCTGAAGCCCAGAAACTGGGCCGGTTGGAAAGGCGGTTGCCAAGGACGGGGCCGGATGACTCCGGCCCACCCTGTTTCCGGGCCCGGGTCGGCGCTCGGGTCGCATCCCTGCGGTAGCCCTAACCTCCGCCCGGCTGTCTAAAGGGTGGTGCGCAAGGCCCACCGAGGCAAGGCCCCAGGCTCCTCAAAGGGGCCTGTCCGTCCTTAAATGACGCGGGTTAAGCTCAGTGCGCATTACACAACCGGCTCAGAGCCGTAATTGAGGAGGACAGGCCGTGAACGATTCTAGCAAGGTGAGCAAGTACGTCGGGCTGGATGTCCACAAGGAGACGATTGCGGTCTCGGTGGCTGAAGCCCACGAAGGGGAAGTTCGGTACGTGGGTGAGATCGCCAATACACCGGAGGCCGTGGTGAAACTTGTGAGGCAACTCCGGAAGGATGGCGCGACGCTTTCGTTCTGCTACGAAGCGGGCCCCTGCGGTTACATCCTTTATCGGCAACTACTCGCTTTACGGCTGGAGTGCCAGGTTGTGGCGCCGTCCCTCATTCCCAGGAAACCTGGGGACCGGGTCAAAACCGACCGCCGCGATAGTCTGACCTTGGCCAGGCTCCACCGGGCCGGGGAACTAACGGCAATATGGGTGCCCGACGAAGCCCAGGAGGCCCTGCGGGATCTGACCCGGGCTCGGGAGGACCTGAAGCATTTGCAGCACGTCGCCAAGCAGCGACTGTTGGCCTTCCTGCTGCGGCACGGGCGGACCTATTCCGGAAAAACCCGGTGGACCCAGGCCCATCTCCGCTGGCTGGAAACCATGAAGTTCGACCAGCCGGTCCAACAAATCGTCTTTCAGGAATATGTCGATACGAGGCCATGACCAGACGGGTTGCGGCCTTCGACGAGCAGATCGAAACCGCCGGATCGAGTTCGGCCTTCTCCAGGCTGATCGAAGGCTACATGGCCCTGCGCGGGATCAACCGCCTCACTGCGACCACGATCGTGGCTGAGATCGGCGATTTGAGGCGATTCGCCAATGCACCCCAGTTGATGAAGTATCTGGGGGTGGTTCCCAGCGAGCATTCCAGTGGCGAGACCCGGTCCCGCGGGGGGATCACCAAGACCGGCAATGGCCATGTGCGCAGGGTCCTGGTGGAGGCAGCATGGACCTACCGGCATCCCGCGAGGAAAACCCCGAGCCTGCAAAGACGGGCCGAACGTGCTCCAGAAGCAGTGCAGACCATCGCCTGGGCTGCACAGAAGCGCCTTTGCGCACGCTACCGGCAGTTCGAGGCCAGGGGCAAGAAGAAGGTCCAGACCTGCACGGCCATCGCCCGCGAGCTGACCGGCTTCCTCTGGGCCATTGGCCAGGCCCTGCCACCGCCTACCACCAAGCCTTAGCTGGCTGAAGTGCAGCCGCAGTGTGTCGGCAGCAGAACGGACAACGGTGGGAGAATCCTCGAACCCTCTAAGAGGCATTCGCTTCTGGAATGACCCTCGCCACTAGATCGAGGCAGCTCCTCGACGAACCCGTTGTCATGCGGTACCCAACCCGCGCATATCAGACTGATCAACCGTCGGCATGCCGTCCGTTCTGCTCCCTACACACTGCCGGAAAAGAGAAATAGTTGGCTGCCAGCCTTGACAGGCCAATACATATCAGAGGGTGTTTTAGAAATAGAAGGCCCCGCGACGGTGTCCAGAAGCGTGATTATCGTGCGCAATGCCCGCAGGATGGATTGGGTATCCATTCAAGGGCATTGCGCACGATAAGCGCGCTTCTGGGCACCGCCCTCCGGGTGATGGCAGCGTGCCCGCCAACTCTGCGTCAGGCTCGTCGACCGATGTCCCGCATCGGTTTTCCTCGCCTTCCTTGATTTGCCGGGCACGGTGCCATCATCGCGGGGCCTTCTATTTCTAAAACACCCTCTAAGGTCTGTTTCCTTCTTTCCTCACCGAGGTGGCCGAGGGGCCGAGGTTCGCCGGGGAAAGCAAGGCGGGTGCGTTCTAGTGGTGGTGGCCGCCGCCGCAGGTGAATTCGCCGGAGAAGACCTCCAGGCCGCCCTCGAGAAGGGCCTGGACCGCCGCGCCGACCGTGGGCGCCCCGGTGCCCCGGTACACCTCGATGCCCGCCTGGTTGAAGCCCATGAGGGGCCGCTTGCCCAGGCCGCCGGCGATGAGGGAGGTCACGCCCTGCTCCGCGAGGTGGGCCACGGCCGCGAGGCAGCCGCCCTGTTCGTGGGGCACGGGGGGCACCGTGGCCACCCGGGTGACGGCGGCGCCCTCCACGTCCACCAGCGTGTAGAGGTCGCAATGCCCGAAGTGGCCGTGCACGCCGGCCTCGAGGCCGCCGGGGAAGCTGGAGGGGATGGCGATGCGCATGGTGGGGCTCCTTGGTTATTATTGTGGGCATATGCTCTAAATAGTGCAAGGCCGATCCGGCGCTGTGATGGGTGTCACAGGAACTGCCGCGCGGCCAATCGTTTACTGGCCTATCCTGGCATTTCCGGCCCGGCAATCCCGCCAACTTCCTCAAGGCTCACGGACATGAACGACCAGCTCGCCCTGAACCCCAACAAGATCGTCAAGGCGCTCCAGAAGCCCGCCGAGGATTTCACCAAGCAGGACATCGTCCGCTTCATCGAGCAGAACGACATCCGCATGCTGAACTTCCGCTACGTGGCGGGGGATGGGCGCCTGAAGAAGCTGAACTTCGTCATCAACAGCAAGGCCCACCTGGAGAAGGTGCTCTGCATGGGCGAGCGGGTGGACGGCTCCAGCCTCTTCCCCTTCGTGTCCGCGGATTCCAGCGACCTCTACGTGGTGCCCCGCTTCCGCACCGCCTACGTGAACCCCTTCACCGAAGTGCCCACCATCGACGTGCTCTGCAGCTTCTTCGACAACCACGGGGACCCCCTGGAGAGCGCCCCCGAGTACATCCTCCAGAAGGCCCAGCGCACGCTGAAGGAGCGCACCGGCCTGACCATGGAGGCGCTGGGCGAGCTGGAGTACTACCTGTTCTCCGAGATCGATTCCATCTACCCCATCGTGGAGCAGAAGGGCTACCACGAGTCGCACCCCTTCTCCAAGTGGGGCCTGGTGCGCCGGGAGGCCATGCAGGTCATCAGCGAGATGGGCGGCAACATCAAGTACGGCCACGCCGAGGTGGGCAACATCATCTCCAACGGCACCGAGATGGTGCAGCACGAGATCGAGTTCCTCCCCGTGCCCATCGAGCAGGCCGCTGACCAGATCGTCATGGCCAAGTGGGCCATCCGGGAAGTGGCCTACAAGCACAACCTGGAGGTGAGCTTCGCACCCAAGATCATCGCGGGCCAGGCCGGCAGCGGCCTGCACATCCACACCCGCTTCATGAAGGACGGCCAGAACATGATGGCCGACGACGCGGGCCTCACCGAGACCGCCCGCAAGGTCATCGCCGGCTACCTCATGAGCGCCGAGTCGCTCACCGCCTTCGGCAACACCGTGCCCACCTCCTTCCTGCGCCTGGTGCCCCACCAGGAGGCCCCCACCAGCATCTGCTGGGGCGACCGCAACCGCTCGGTGCTCGTGCGCGTGCCCCTGGGCTGGCAGGGCGTGGGCGACCGCATGCTCCTCAAGGCCAATCCCCAGGAGCCCGCCAACGGCGTGCGCGCCTTCGAGAACAACCAGACCGTCGAACTGCGCAGCCCCGACGGCAGCGCCAATGCCCACCACCTCCTGGCCGGCATGGCCGTGGCCGGCCGCTTCGGCCTGGAGCATCCCGACGCCCTGAAGGTGGCCCAGGAACTCTACGTGCGCGCCGACGCCACCAAGGTGGAGGGCCTCAAGCAGCTGCCCGCCTCCTGCTTCGAGTCCGCGGACTGCCTGGCCCGCGACCGCGCCCGCTACGAGGACGGCGGCGTCTTCCCCGCCGGCCTCATCGACTCCCAGATCCGCAACCTCAAGGCCTTCGACGACCTCAACATGAGCGAGAAGATCTTCGGGCACGCGGATTCGCTCAAGGATCTGGTCAACCTGCACCTGCACTGTGGTTAATAATTTATAGTTTAGTTTATCCATGGATAAGCTATACAATGACCCGGTGATCCCCCTGGAGCCCCCATGACCTTCTCCGCCCGCACCTTCCTCATGCTTGGCCTCTGCGTGCCGGTCCTGGCCGCGACGGCACCCGGCGAAAGCGCCGAAGCGGCCGCGGTCCTCCAGGCGGCGGCGGCCAAGGGCCAGGCCGTGGCGAAGGCCCGGGCCGCCCACATCGAGGCCGGGCGGAACTCCATCGATTTCAAGGCCGACGTGACCCGGGAACTGGCCGGAATCTCCGCCCGGCTGGCCACCGAAACCCAGGCCCCCGCGCGCCAGGCCCTCCTGGTGGCCCAGCTGTACTATCTGCGCCTGGCCCGCCAGACGCCCTCCGCCGAACAGGTCGCCTTGACCCTCAAGGAGGTTCCCCCCACCGCTCCCGCGTGGGCGCTGGACAAGGGCCTCCTGCCCGCCCTGGGGACCTGGGCCCCCAAGGCCTCCGCCGCCTACCTCGCCGAAGCCCGGGCCCACCAGCCCGACGGCCCCACCCGCCGGAGCCTCCTCTTCGAGCACTTCACCGAGATGGTGGACACGGGTACCGAGGCCGACTGGAAGCCGTCCTTCGAGGCCCTGCAGAAGGACTTCCCCGGCTCCGCCGAGGCCCTCAAGGCCCAGGACCGGCTCACCGCCGAGCTCAAGACCGCCGTGGGCGTCCAGGCTCCGGCCTTCAGCGCGACCTCCCTGGAAGGCCTGCCCATCACCCTGGACACCTTCAAGGGCAAGTTCGTGCTCATCGACTTCTGGGCCACCTGGTGCCCCGACTGCCGCGCCGGCATGCCCTTCATGATGAAGGCCTACGGCCGCTTCAAGGACAAGGGCCTGAACATCCTGAGCCTCTCCTTCGACCGGAAGGTGGAGCACATCGCCCCCTACCGGGCCAACCCCGCCACCTCCATGCCCTGGAGCCACGCCTTCCTGCCCCAGGGGTTCAAGAACCCCATCAGCGAGGCCTACGGCGTGCGCAGCATCCCCAAGCCCGTGCTCGTCGGGCCGGACGGGCGGGTCATCGCCACCGGCGGCGACCTGCACGGCGAGAAGCTGGAGCGGACCCTGGAGCGGATCCTGGGGAAGTGAACCCGATCGCCCAGGCGAGGCCGGTAGCACGATGAAGGATTCATAAGCAAGGCTCCCTAAACGCTGCCTTCAGCGGGAGCCGCATCCCGTTCTGACTTCAGACACGTCATTCCTTCGCAATGCGTTCCCGGCCCCCCAGCGTTCATGCCTTTTCCTTGGGAATCCGGCAGGATGGTCCATTGCCCATTCGCCCGGATTCTCCTGAAGGAAAGCCGGACGCCGGGGCGCAGAGCTTTCGCCGGGGCGCAGATAACCGGAATCTCCACACCCGGGGAAACCCGGCGGACCCCGAATGAGACCCTTGACGGGCGAGATGAAGTATTGTTATTGTTCAATTCTTACATTTCTTACTATTCCGCCCTTTCTTATCAACAAGCACGACAGGAGGCCCCGATGCCGCTTCCCCTCTCCTCCCGCAGCCGGGTCGCCCTGCTGATCCTCTCCGCCGGTGCCATCCTGCCGGCCGCGCTGGCTGGCGAGGGAACCCTCGCCATCCGGGTCCTGAATTCCAAGGGCGCGCCGGTGGCGGGCGCAACGGTCGTGGCCTCCAGCCCCACCCAGATCGGCGGCGCCCGCCGCCTCACGACCGACGCCCGGGGGCAGGTGCGCTTCATCCGGCTCAGCCCCGGCGGGTTCAGCGTCCAGGTGGAAGCGGCCGGGCTTCAGGCGGGCGGCCTCAAAGGCGTGCTGGTGAAAGTCGACCAGACGACCAGCGCCGATGTGGTCCTGCCCGAGACGGCGGGCGCAACGGTCGTCGTCTCGGACACCATCCACCGGCTGGACGTCACCACCGTCACCACGGGCACCCAGTTCACCCAGGCCGACCTCACCGAGCTGCCGGTGGGCCGGGATCAGCTCTCCACCATCGCCCTGGCCCCGGGCGTCCTGGGCCTGCCCACCAATTCCACCGGGAGTTCGGCCAACCCCGGCCTGATCTTCGGGCTCAACCGGACTAGCGGAGGCAGCGCCTCCGGGGGCGCCAACGGGGCCCGCAACAACACCTATCTCATCGACGGGGTGGACGTCACGAACCCCGAGACGGGCACCGGCCGGACCCAGCTGCCCCCCGAGCTGATCCAGGTGCAGGACATCAAGACGGGCGGGATCACCGCGGAGTACACCGCCCGGGCCGGCCTGTTCTCGAACGTGGTCACCCGCAGCGGCGGCAACGAATTCTCGGGCGGGCTCAGCGTGCAGTACCGCTCCCCCTCCCTGCAGAACAAGCCCGCGCCCGGGCGCTTCGACGTGAGCAAGCGGACCACCAAGGACCTGAACGCCTGGGTCCTGGGTCCCCTCGTCAAGGACCGTCTCTGGTTCGTCGTGGACGCCCAGAAGATCACCGACACGGTGGAGGTCCATCCCCCGGCCAGCAACGCCCTTTTCGCGGGCGAAAGCCGCACCGGGACCCTGGCCGACGCCTCGAAATTCTTCGCCAAGGTCACCTGGCAGATCGCCGATCATGACCAGGCCAGCGCAAGTTTCAACCGGGATCCCCTGAAGTTCGACAACCTGTCCAACCCCAACACCCGGACGAACCGGGGAGACCAGTCCCAGCAGGGCGGCACCCGCTACCTGATCACCTACTCCCACCAGTTCGAGAACGTGGTCCTGGACCTGCGGGCCTCCCGCAACAAGGAGGAGAACAGCACCGTGGCCCTGTACTCCGACCTGGGCCCCCTGAACACCCTCCTCTCCGCCACCCCCATCACGGGAACCCAGAAAAACCTGGGCAACAGCGCCTCCCAGGACATCCGGGAGGACGAGCGCACGGAATTCAGGGCCGACCTGACCTGGCTCTTCAAGGCCGCGGGCAGCCACACCTTCAAGGCGGGCTACCAGGTGGGAGAGGAATCCCTCAACCGCTCCACGGGCATCGCCCAGGGCGTTTCCTACGAAAGCTACATCAATCCCGTGACCTGGGGCGGCACCGCCGCCTACGGTGGCAACGTCAACAGCTTCAAGAGCAAGATCGTCTCCGCCATCAACGCCAACCCGGCCCTGGTGGCCTCCCTGAAGGCCGCGGGGTTCGCCCCCACCGGCGCGGGCGGCGCCTTCCTCAGCACGGACCTCAACGCCTACGTCTTCAACAGCGCCAACCCCAGCGGCGGGTACGCCAGCTACCGCAACGTCGTGGAGTCCCTGAACCCCAGCAAGCCGAAGATGGACAAGAAGGGCTTCTACATCCAGGACCAGTGGCAGATCGGCGACTTCACCTTCAGCCCCGGCGTGCGCTTCGACGACTACACCTATGTGGCCGATGACGGGACCAGGCTTTTCCACACGGGCTACAACGTGGCCCCCCGCATCGGCCTCACCTGGGACGTGCGGGGCGACGGGCGCACGAAGGCCTACGGCTATGCCGGCCGCTACGTGGACCCCATCAAGCTGGATATGGTGCGGTTCACGGGGAGCCTCACCAGTTCGGTGACCCTGGAGCAGGCCTTCATCCAGAACCAGTGGCTGACCTTCAACGCCCGGGGCGGCAAGAAGACCCTGGACGCCGTGTTTGCGGACAACTTCAAGTTGCCCAAGACCGACGAGCTGCGCGTGGGCTTCAGCCAGGAGCTGGGCGAGGCCTGGAGCGCGGACGTGGCGGCCACCTGGCGCCGGGACTACGACATCATCGAGGACTTCGACATCACGCTGTTCACGGACAAGGCGGCCCTGGAATCGGAGGCCCGGAGCGTGTTCGGCATCGGCGCCAGCCCCAGCGCCGCCCAGCAGCACGCCATCGACCTCTACCGCAACCTCGCCCTCGATCCCTCCACCTTTGCCGGGGGCGGCTACTCCGGCGCCCAGAACGTCGCCCGGGCCAAGGCCGGCGCCCTGAACTACATGCTGGCCAACCTCCCCGGCGCGGAGCGCAAGTACCGCAGCCTCGAGCTCACCCTGAACCGCAAGGCGGTGGACCACTGGTCCGGTTTCGCGACCCTCAGCTTCGTCAACGCCACGGGCAACAGCTACAGCTCGGGCGATGCCGGACGGCAGGGCGACAACGCGCAGTGGGACGAGCGCCTGCCCTACATGAACGGGCGGCTTGCCGGTTCAATCTCCTGGGCCTTCAAGGCCTACGGAGCCTACCACTGGGACAGCGGCCTGGTCGTGGGGGCGAACTTCCTCTCCTACTCGGGTTTCGCCTATGCCCGGGGCATCTCGGGCGGCGGGCTCGAGGCCGCGCCCGCCGTGGACCAGGTGGACAGCTCTCGCCAGATCCACTGGACGCCCCGGTTCTACCAGCTGGACGTGCGGGTCAGCTACAGCCGCAAGCTGTTCGGCCAGGTCAAGGGCGAGGTCTACGCGGACATCTTCAACATCCTGGACCGTCAGGGAGCCACGGGCCTTTCGGAGTCGAACAACCTCTGGAGCGCCGCGCCGGTGGCGGATTCGCCCTACCAGTACCAGGCCCCGAGGAACGTGGTGGTGGGGGCGAGGATCACGTTCTGAGGCCTTCAGGCGCAGCCGATCCAAGGCCCTGTCTTCACCGGAAGGCGGTGATGATCCGGATCTCCTTCACGATGCGCACGTCCCGGTCGATGTAGAAGTCCCCCCGGGGCACCACGTGGTAGCGCCCCGATCCGGCCCCCAGGGCCTCGCCGTTGATCCGGTCGGCCAGGAGGGCACCGCGCCCGTCGAAGACCTCGGTGCCGGAGTAGACGGAGCGGTAGCCGTCCGCGGCGGTGACCAGGACGCAGGTGGAGCGGGGATCCGTGCCGGCCGGAAGCAGCGGCTTCAGGAGGGAGCCCAGGTCGGCCCCGGTCGAGACGCGCAGGCCGTGGTAGCCCATGCCCTCCCCGAAGGCCGCGTCCCGGTACCGGGCGCTGGCGGCCGCCTGGAAGCGCTCCCGGTCCAGGCGCACCCGGGCGCCGTCCGGGCCCACCAGCTCGGGCGCGTCCACCAGCGCCTTCTTTCCGCCGGCCTTGTCGGCCACGACGGGAATGCCCACCTGGCGGATCTCCACCTCGGCCACGTCCTCCACGAACCGGCCGCCGAAGCCGTCCTGGGGGAACACCAGGCAGAGCCCCTTGGGCATGGACAGGCCCAGGAGCCTGCCCTGGCCGTGGCAGGAGGCGCAGCTTTCCAGCTTGAGGGCGTCCCGGGCCGCGGGGGGCTGGAGGGCGATGGGATCCACCGCGCTCCGGGCCAGGGGGTCGTGGTGGTGGGGCAGGATGAACCGGGCCTTCTCGGCGAGGAGGGGGCCGCCGTCGCCCGCCAGGAAGAGCTCGCTCCAGGCGAAGAGGGCCTTCCGTCCGTCCCGGCCCGTGACCACGATGAAGGTGTCCAGGGGGCGGTCGAAGCCGTCGTCGGTGCTCTTGGCGGGCTTGAAGGACGCCAGGACGTCCCGCAGGGACCAGCCGTCGATCTCCAGGGAGCAGCGGTAGGAGCCGTCCGCGTGGGCGAGCTTCACCAGGCGCCGGTACCGGGGCAGGTTCCGGGTCGCGGCGGCGCGGAGGAGGCCCTCCCTGGGCACGCAGCCCCGGACCTGGACGGGGTGGGGGGCGGCGGCGCCGAGGGCGGCGCAGAGCAGGGGGATGAGGGGCTTGAACATGGAACCTCCCGGTTCAGAAGTGGTAGCGGACATTGGCGAACCACATGCGCCCGGGCAGCGGGTAGCCGGTGGAGAGCTGGTAGTTGCGGTCGAGGACATTGGTGAAGCCCGCGTCCAGTTGCACGGCGGCCACGGGCTTCCAGCCCAGGCTCAGGTTGGCGGTGGTGAAGCCGCCCAGCCGGGCGGTCACGGACTGCTTGGCGAGGTTGGCGTAGCTGTCCCACAGGGCGTCCTGGCTCTGCACGGAGGCCAGGACGTGGAGGGACGGCAGGACCTGCGCCTTCACGAAGCCCGACAGGCGGTTCCTGGGGGTGCCCGTGAGCTTGACGGCGGGGTAGGTGACGTTCCTCCGGTCCAGGTAGGTGTACCCGAGGCCCGCCTGGAAGGCCTCCGAGGGCTTGAAGGCCGCCGAGACCTCGCCGCCCGTGTGACGCACTTCCCCGATGTTCTGCATCTGCATCATCCCTCCGGGCACCGGCATGCCCTGGATGAGATCCCGGATCGTGCTGGAGAAGAGGGCCGCCTCCAGCTGGAACCGGGTTCCCAGGGCCAGCTTGGCGCCGGTCTCCAGGTTGAGGGAGCGCTCCGGGGCCAGGCCCGGGTTGTCGATGTAGGTGCCCAGGCGCAGCGAGTAGCGGTCCTTGAGGGTGGGGAAGTGCTCCTTCTGGGCCACGGTGGCGTAGACCTGCAGGGAGGGCGCGGCCCTCCAGAACAGTCCGGCCTGGCCGTGCCAGTAGGCCCGGGGCTGCGGCCGGGTCCAGTTGCCCGAGGCCACGGGACGAAGCTGGTCCCACCCCGCGCCCAGGGACAGGTCCCAGGCCGGGGCCAGGGAGACGCTGTCCTCGAGCCCGGCGGACAGGTAGTGGTCCTCGAAGTGCGTCCACCCCGCCGTGGACGCGATGGCTCCGGTGCCGTCCCGGTGGACGTCGGTCTTCGTCTGCAGCACCGCCCGGAGGCTGTGGGAAGGGACGAGGGTGGTCTGGAATTCCGCCAGGGCGCCGTGGGTGAAGTCGCGGTAGAAGCTCCTGCCCGTGGGCTTCAGGTTGCCGGTGGTGTTGATGGTCGTGTAGGTGGCGTCGGTGTAGCCGACGATGGTGTTCTCGTAGGTGTCGTAGTAGGCCCGCAGCTTGAGGTCGCTCTGCGCGCCCAGGGCCGTGCGGGTCGACAGCGAGGCGCTCTCCTTGTTCCAGGTGGGCCACTGCCAGTAGTTCGCCGTGATCTGCGGGTTGGTGCCCACCGGATTCCCCTTGCGGCCCTGCTGATTCTGGTAGGCCACCACGTACTCGTCCGTGGCGTTGGGGGTCCAGCCCGCCTTCAGGGAGGCCTTCTTGTCGCGGGTGAAGGAATTGTCCCGCCACCCGCCGTCCTCGCGCACCGTGGGCGCGAAGCCGGAGGGAAGGCGCCAGTGGTCGCTGCTGAGGTAGGAGGCGCCGGCCTGCAGGTAGTACGACGCCTGGCGCGTGCCCGCATTGAAGGCCGCGCGCTGCCCGCCGCCCTCCGCGACCCCCGCCGCCACGTCGCCTTCGAGGGCCCGGGTGGGCCGCCGGGTCACCATGTTGATGGCGCCGCCCAGGGTGTTGGGCCCGTACAGGATCGAGCTGTAGCCCTTGGCCACCTGGATCTCGGCGAGATCGAAGGTGGTGAACCGGCCGTAGTCCATCTCGCCGTCGTAGGGCACGTACACGGGGATCCCGTCCACGAACACGGGCACCTGGCGCGAATCGTTGCCGCGCACGTAGAGCATCTGCTCGTTGCGCGAATTGACGGTGAGGTTCACCCCGGGCAGGGCCGTGAGGGCCGCGCCCACGGTGTCGAGGTTGAGCGCGCGGATCTGCTCGGCGTCCAGGCGGGTGTTGACCGTCTCCAGGGCCTCCTGCTTGTCGGTGACGACCACCGTGACCTCCCCGAGCTTGAACGCGCCGTCCTTGGGGGCAGGTTTGGGGGCCTCCTTGGCCGGGGTCTCGGCGGGCAGGATGGATCCGCCCATGCAGACCAGTGCGATCATCAGGCGTGTTGGAAGACAACGGGGCATTTTGACTCCTTAGGGCTTCGTCGAAAGGGATCGACCGGATGGATTTTGGATGGGTACGTTATATCCCCAAGGATATATCGAAGCCAAGCCTTTTTTCGTTCCGGGAATCGAAAGAGAACCAGATCCCGTGGGCCTCTGGAGCGTGTCGCACAAGTGTCGCGGCGGTGTCGCCGCAACTGTTGCCGATTGCGACGATTCGCGGGAACTGGGGCACCTCGTCCGGCCTGGCCGAAGGAAGGTGGGCCCGGAGCGGGTGCCCCGCGACCGCATTGAAGCGAATTAAGTCTATGTTTTGAAAGTTTTAGATGTGCCTGAAGCGGGGCTGTGGCCCGTCCGCGCCCCCGCAGTGGCACAGTTGCTGCAAGATTAGAGAGATCACCTGTAAATTGAGCGTTTTTGCAACACCCAACCCAAACTATTGATTTCGGCGGACAGAACTGAAATCCGGCGGGCATCGCCCTGTTCCAATGTCCGGGCCGAAGGGTCAAGTCGAAGTCTAAATCTATAAATAAAAGCATTTAAAGTCAAAATCAAGCTTCGCCACTTTTCCTGGCCAAGGCGCAGGAACCCGCTCCACTCCCCCACTATTACCCATCCTCCAAAGGAGAGCTCCATGAACTTCGCCATCCCCACCTCCCTCCCCAGGCGCCCGCGGTGGCTCGCGGCCGCGGCCTTCCTCGCGTGCGGCGCGGCCCAGGCCGGCGCGCCCCTGGTGGGCCTCGACGGGGTCGGCGGCATCGCCTTCAATCCCCTGGCCTACGTCACCGGCACTCCCGTCGCGGATTCCTTCGTGGGCAAGCCCGTCGTGGGCATGTGGTACATCAGTCTGGGAAAGGCCGCCATCGACTGGACCACCTTCGGGGTGGCCACCTCCCTGGGCAAGCGCGTGGAAGTGTCCTACGGCTTCGAGGCCGCCGCCGTGGAGAAGCTCGAGGGGATCCACAAGAACACCTTCGCCGCCAAGGTCCTCGTCCTGAACGAGAACGCCGGCGGGACCGCCTGGGTCCCCGCCGTCTCCATCGGCGCCAAGCACAAGAACACCACCTTCCATGTGAGCGGCGCCACCAAGTCCGACGGCATGGACTACTACCTGGTGGCCACCAAGCTCATCACCCAGCTGCCCAAGCCGGTGCTGGTATCGGCGGGCGTGCAGTCCACCCAGGAACAGGTGACCGGCCTCATCGGCTTCAACAAGGAACGGGCGACCATCGTCTACGGCAACGTGGATATCATCCCCGCCAGCTGGCTCTGCCTCGGCGTGGAGTACCGCACGGGCCCGGACTACGGGAAGGCCGGCGGCAACTACAAGGACGCCAGCTACTACAACCTCCACGCCGCCTACTTCGCCACCAAGCAGCTCACCTTCGCCGGCGCCTACACCAATGCCGGGAAGAACACCTGGAACGGCGGGGAGTCGGGCGACAAGCTCGGTTTCGGCGGCGGGTTCGTCGTGAGCATGCACTACACGTTCTGAGATCAGGGCCTGGGTCGTCCCAGCATCCGGTAGAGCGTGCTGCGGTGAAGGCCCAGGGCCTTCGCCGCAGCCGTCATGTTGCCCCTGTTCGCGGCGATCGCCTGCTCTACGGCCTGGCGGGTGAGCGCGTCCAGATGCAGGGGAGCCTCGGCCGGTGCGGCCGGGGCGGGGGCCTTGGGAACCGTCCGCCCGCGGCGGTACTCGGGCGGCAAGCCCTCCAGGGAGATGACCTCTCCATCGTCCGCCAGGGCGACCAGGGTCCGCAGGAGGTTCGCCAGTTCGCGCAGGTTCCCCGGCCAGGAATGCGCCTGGAGCGCCGCCCGGGCCTCGGCCGTGAGCGCGATGCCGCGCTCGCTGGCGCCGCTGCCCTGGAGCAGGGTGTCGAGCAGGGCGGGGAAGTCCGCGCGTTCCCTCAGGGGCGTCAACCGCACGCAGAAGTGATGGAGGCGGTAGAACAGGTCCGGGCGCATGCGGCCGGCGGCCACTTCCGCCTCCAGATCCCGGTGCGTGGCGCAGACGGGCACGAAATCCACCAGGGTGGACCGGCTCCCGCCCAGGGGCGCCACCTCCTTGTCCTGCAGCACCCGCAGGAGGCGCGCCTGCATGGCCAGCGGCATGTCGCCGATCTCGTCCAGGAAGAGGATGCCGCCATCGGCCTCCTTGATCTTGCCGGGGTTGCCCTTGTGCCGGGCGCCGGTGAAGGCGCCGTCCTCGTACCCGAACAGCTCGGATTCGATGAGGCCCTCGGGGATGGCGGCGCAGTTGAGCATCACCAGGTTCTTGTGGCCCCGGCGGCTGGCGGCGTGCAGGGCCCGGGTGAACATCTCCTTGCCCGTCCCCGTCTCGCCCAGGATCATGACGGGCACGCCCGAGTTCACGGCCCGCACGGCCAGGTTGAGCTGCTCGCGGCTGGAGGCGTCCCAGTAGACGCCCGCGGGGCCGCGCTGGCGCGCGGGTTCCGGGGGGGCGCTGCGCGCGGGCTTCTGGCCGAAGGTGCGGGCGAAGATCCGGCGTCCGTCGCGCATGACCAGCGGCACCGCGAGGTCGTCGGGCATCGCCCCGGAGAAGAGATGCTGGAACCGCACCTGCCGCAGGGAGGCCCAGTCCAGTCCCAGCAGGGTGATGGCGACCCGGTTGGCGGCCACCAGGACGTCCCCTTCGAAGAGGAGGATGGCTTCCTGCCAGGTGCCCAGCAGGGCGGGGTTGGAATGCAGGGTGAGCATCCGGCGCCCGCGCAGGTCCAGGGAGAACCACCGGTGCTCGATCTGGGCGACGGCCATCTGGATGAGTCCGCGCGCATACCCGGGGGCCAGGCGCGCGTCGCCGGAGATGTCCAGCACGCCGGCCATCTCGCCGGTGGGGGTCAGGACCGGCACCGCGCTGCAGGTGAGGATCTCGTTGGACTGGCAGAAATGCTGGCAGCCGCGCACCAGCACGGAGCGGTGCTCCGTGAGGGCCGTGCCGATGGCGTTGGTGCCGCGGGCCTGTTCGCTCCAGTTCACGCCGGGCTGCAGGGCCACCTGCTCAGCCTTGTGGAGGAAGTCCAGGTTGCCGCGGCGCTCCAGCACCATGCCGTCGGCATCGGTGAGAAGCACCAGGCCCGGCGTGTCCTCCATGCACTCGCCCAGGGCGTCCAGCTCCGTGGCCGCCAGCCCCAGCAGCGTCTCGCTGCGCTCCCGGGCCAGGCGCAGCTCCCGCTGCATCACGGGCTCCGAGACCTCGGGCCGCTCCAGGGGAACCCCCAGCACCGCGCAGCGTTTCCACGAGCTCACCAGGGGCCCGGGAAGCCAGGGCGGAACCTCCCCGCGCTCCAGGAAGAGGAAGCGAGCCTTGCGGATGGCGGCGCGGTCGTTGGATTCTTGGTTGAGCATGCCGTGGTTGCAGCCTTGTGGAAGTGAGGCACCCGAAGCTGATCTGAACCTGTCTGGCTGGGACAATCTTATAAGGTAAACGTGCGGGCCGTATATGCCAGTATTTTCGCGGTGTCGCAGGCGCTGTCGCGGGAAGTGTCGCCGAATGCGACAGTTGGTTCAGACGGGGATAACCCGCGTGCGACGTTATATTTGGATGGATACAGAGGATGGCCGCTAAGTGGCGGATTGAAACTGCATGTAAACACGATGGTTGGGTCGTCTATTGGCCGGGAGATCGCCCAGGGGCCCTTCCTTGGCATGGATAGTGCTTCGTCAGGGGAAACGGAATGGGCTCTCCACGGAGTTCAAGAAAAACCTAACCTGCAACGCGCCAAAGCGAACCCGGCCAGGGGCCGGGAGGGCCGGAGGCGCAGATCACGGGAGCGACTCATGACAAAACTGCTCATGATCCATCCGGACAAATGTACCGGGTGCAAGAACTGTTCTCTTGCCTGTACGTTCGGTCACGAGGGCCAGTTCCGCCCCGCCGGCACGCGGGTCCACGTGTACACCTGGGAGCGGGAAGGCTTCTCGGTGCCCATGATGTGCCAGCAGTGCGACGACGCCTCGTGCATCAAGGTCTGCCCCACCGGCGCGCTGCACCGCCCCCAGGGCGGGGACGTGGTGGTCTACGAGAAGGCCAAGTGCATCGGCTGCCGCATGTGCACCATGGCCTGCCCCTTCGGCAACGCCGTCTACGACGGCGCCACGGGCTCGATCCTGAAGTGCGACACCTGCGGCGGGAAGCCCGAGTGCGTGCGCATGTGCCCCAGCGGGGCCCTGGAGTACATCGACGACAACATCTCCACGCGATCCCGCAAGAAGTCATTCGCCGCCAAGTTCAAAGCGGCCATCCAGGAGGGTTGAACATGTACGGATGGGTCGGCAAGGTGCTTCGCGTGAACCTCACGACGGGAGCCATCAGCAAGGAAGCCACCAACCCCAAGGACGCGGCCCTCTTCCTGGGCGCGCGGGGCCTGGGCACCAAGATCCTGACCGACGAGGTGGATCCCAAGGTGGATCCCCTGTCCCCGGAGAACAAGCTCATCTTCGCGCCGGGGCCGTTCTCGGGGACCTTCGCGCCCTCGGGGGGCCGCTACAACGTCGTCACCAAGGGGCCCCTCACGGGCACCATCGCCGCCTCCAATTCCGGCGGCTCCTTCGGACCCGAGCTGAAGTACGCGGGCTACGACCTGGTGATCCTGGAAGGCCGGGCGCCCAGCCCCGTCTACCTGTGGATCAAGGACGACGTGGTCGAGCTCCGGGACGCGACCCACCTCTGGGGCAGGCAGGTGCCCGAGACCACGGAGATGCTGCGCGCCGAAACGGACGAGGAGGCCAAGGTCGCCTGCATCGGGCCCGCCGGCGAGAAGCTGGTGCTCTTCGCTTCGATCATGAACGAGATGCACCGTGCGGCAGGGAGGACCGGCGTAGGCGCGGTCATGGGCTCCAAGAACCTCAAGGCCGTGGTCGTGGTGGGCATGGGCGCCGTGAAGGTGGCCGACCCCAAGGGCTTCATGGCGGCCGTGGACAAGGCCCGGGAGGCCGTGCGCCTGCACCCCGTGGGCGGCGCGGGCCTCAAGGCCTACGGCACCGACGTGCTGGTCAACATCCTCAACGAGACCGGCGCGCTGCCCACCCGCAACTTCCGGGACGGGCACTTCCCCACCGCCAACAAGGTGGGCGGCGAGACCCTCACCGACACGCTGCTGGTGCGGGCCAAGGGCTGCTATTCCTGCGTCATCAGCTGCGGGCGCGTCACGAAGATCTCCAACCCGAAGTACCGGGGCGAAGGCGAGGGCCCCGAGTACGAGGCCGCCTGGGGCTTCGGTCCGGACTGCGGCATCGACGACCTGGAGGCCGTCACCAAGGCCAACTTCCTCTGCAACGAGTACGGCATGGACTCCATCACCGTGGGGGCCACCATCGCCTGCGCCATGGACCTCTTCAAGGAAGGCCACCTGACCCTCGAGGACACCGGCGGCATCGACCTCAGCTTCGGCAACGCCGCCACCATGGTGGAACTCACCCGCATGATGGGCGAGCGGGAAGGCTTCGGGGACAAGCTGGCCCTGGGCTCGTACCGACTCGCCGAGCTCTACGGCCACCCGGAGTTCTCCATGACGGTCAAGAAGCAGGAGATGCCCGCCTACGACCCCCGGGGCATCCAGGGCATCGGCCTGAACTACGCCACCACCAACCGGGGCGGCTGCCACGTGCGCGGCTACACCATCGCGGTGGAGGTGCTGGGCAACGGCGCCAAGCTGGATCCCCATGTGACGGACGAGAAGCCCTTCTGGGTGAAGCTCTTCCAGGACCTCACCGCGGCCGTGGATTCCTCGGGCGCGTGCCTGTTCGGAACCTTCGGCATGAGCGGGGAGGACTTCGCGTCCATGCTCTCCACCATCACGGGCGTGACGTACACCCTGGAGGACTACCTCCGGGCGGGCGAGCGGGTCTGGAACCTGGAGCGGCAGTTCAACCTCAAGGCAGGTTTCACCATGAAGGACGACAACCTGCCCGAGCGCCTGCTCAAATCCCCCATCAAGACGGGCCCCTCCAAGGGGGAGGTGAACCGCCTGGGCGAAATGCTGCCGGAGTACTACAAGCTGCGGGGCTGGGACGACCAGGGTGTGCCCACGGCCGAAAAGCTCCGGGAACTTTCCCTCGTCTGATGCACGTCAAATACTTCGCTGACGTCCGTCGCCTCTCGGGCTGTTTTGAGGAGGACTGGACCCAGCCGGCCGCCACGCTCGGCGAGCTCGTCCAAGGGCTCGCCGGGCGTCACGGTCCGGCCTTCGGGGAGCGGGTCCAGCCCTGCGGAAGCCTGAGCAGCACGATCATCGTCCTGGTCAACGGCCAGAACATCGTTCACCTGGAAGGCCTGGCCACGCGCCTGGACCCCGGGGACACCGTGGCCTTCTTCCCCATGGTCGCCGGGGGTTGACCGCACCTCGCCTGGAGAACCCGCCTTGAACGACAAGCTCCTGATCCTCCTTCCCCTGGCCGCCCTCCTGGGCGGCATGCTTCTGCAATGGCTGTTGGCCGGCCTGCTCACCCCGAGGGGGAAGGGCCGGCTGGCCTTCGCGGCCGTGCTGGCCTCCCTGGCGGGGGTCCTGGCCGCCTGGCCGCGAATCCTCGCGGGGGGGACCCTCGACGCCGCCTTCGGCCCCTGGGACGGTCCGATCCGCCTGACCTACCACGTGGACGGCCTGTCGCTCCTGTTCGCGCTCATGGGGGCGGGCATCGGCGCGGCGGTGCTCCTGTACGCCGTGTCCTACATGGAGGACGAGCGGGCCACGACGCGGTTCTACTCCCTGGTGCTGCTGTTCATCGGAGGGCTGGTGCACCTGGTGTACACGGCCGACCTGTTCCTGCTGTACCTGAGCTGGGAGGTGGTGGGCCTGTGCTCCTTCCTCCTGGTGGGCTTCTGGTACCGCAAGGAGGAGGCCGCCTACGGCGCCCGGAAGGTGCTGACCATGACCCACCTGGCGGGGTACGGCCTCCTGGGGGCCGTGATCCTGCTGTACGGCCGCACGGGGTCCACCCTCTGGACGGATCCCAAGGTCCAGGGCGCCTTCACGACGGGCCTGTTCCTCCTCGTGCTGGTGGCCTCCCTGGCCAAGTCGGTGCAGTTCCCCCTGCACACCTGGATCCCGGACGCCATGGCGGCCCCGACCCCGGTGAGCGCCCTCCTGCATGCCGCCTGCTACGTCAAGGCGGGCGTCTACCTCATCGCGCGGCTCCATTCCTTCGGCACCTGGCCCGCGGGCTGGGGAACGCTGCTGGCCTGGCTGGGCGCCACGACCATCGTCGTGGGCGCCCTCCTGGCCCTCGCCCAGAAGGACCTCAAGCGCCTCCTGGCCTATTCGACCGTGAGCCAGATCGGCTACATGATGCTGGGACTGGGCCTGGGAACGCCCCTGGCCGTGGCGGCCGGGCTCCTGCACTGCCTGAACCACGGCCTCTTCAAGGGCGGGCTCTTCCTCTGCGCGGGCGCGGTGCAGCATGCCACCGGCACCCGGGACATGGACCGCCTGGGCGGGCTGGGCCGGCAGATGCCCCGGACCATGGCCCTCTGGCTGGTGGTGGCCGGGAGCATCGCGGGGGTGCCGCTTCTCAACGGCTTCGTGAGCAAGTGGCTCCTGTACGACGCCGCCCTGGAGGCCGGGCGGCCCATGCTGGCCCTGGTCCCGTGGATCGGCAGCATCCTCACCGTGTTCATGTTCCTCAAGGCCACCACGGGGGTCTTCCTGGGCTCGGGCACCCGGGAGACCGAGCACGCGCACGAGGCCTCCGGCGGCATGCTCGCAGGCATCGGCGCCCTGGCGGCCGGCTGCGTGATCCTGGGGGTGGCTCCCCAGCTGGCCATCCGCTTCCTCATCAATCCCCTGATGCCGGCCCTGGGCTACGCGCCCCTGGCGGGCGTGGGCTGGTTCGGCCTGACGGCGGGGCAGGGGAGCTGGTACGCCTCGGCGGGCCTGGGGCTCGGCCTCGTGGCGATGGCCTTCGGACTGCTGGTGTACGGGCTGGCCCGCCCCGCCCGGGGCGTGGTGGCCGTGGGGGCCGCCGCGGTCTTCTCCGGCGGGGAGCCCCTGGGTTCCACGGGCCGCCTGGGGGCCGGAGACTTCTCCCGCATCGTCGCGGACGCCCTGGCGCCCTTCTTCCGCCTGGCGGACGTGGACCGGTACTACCTGGGCGCCTGGCACGGCCTGAACCGCCTCGGGGCACGGCTCGACGCCCTCTCCCGCCTCGCCGAGGGCAACGCGCCCGTGCTGCTGGCGGCCTTCTGCGCGGCCCTGGGGGCCTTCGCCGGGTTCCTGCCCACCGGTCCGGCCGCGGTTCCGGAACTCCCCGTCCCGGGGCTCCTGGCGGCCTCCGTGGGCCTGGCCTGGGTGGGGTTGACCGTGGCCACGGGCCTCAAGCGTTTGCCGCACTTCCTGGCCTCAGGCGCCCTGGCCCTGGCCGGCCTGCTTCTGGCCCACGGGCTTTTGCGGGGCGTCCTCCTGGAGGCGGCGGCCGTGGCGGCCCTCCTCGCCCTGACGCGCAAGGAGGGGTCCCGGGCCTACCTGGCCGCGATCGTCCTTTCCGCGCTGGGCACCCTGGGCGGCGCCCTGGCCGCCGAACACGGCCATCCCCGCCTGGCCATGGCGCTCCTCCTGCCCGGCCTGGGCATCAAGGTGGGCCTGGTGCCCCTGTCCCTCTGGCTCACCCGGGTGGCCGAGAGGGCTCCGGCGCTGGTGACGGGCCTCGTCATCGCCGTGGTGGACGTGGCGGCCCTCGCCGAGCTCCTGGCCCAGCCGGGGCTCTTCACGGGCGCGCCCTGGATCGCCTTCGGCCTCCTGTCGGCGGTGGCCGGGGCCTTCCTGGCCCTGGGCACGGACAACCTGAAGCGGTTCCTCGCCTATTCGACCATCGTGGACATGGGCCTGATCACCCTGGCCGTGGCCCTGGGCGGGCCGCTGGGCCTGCGGGGCGCGGTCCTGGGGGGGGCGGTGCACGCCCTGGCCAAGGCGCTCCTGTTCGTCGCCATCTCCGTGCCCGAGGCGGCGGGCGTCTCCCTGGAGGGGCCCCGCGGCCTGGCCGCGCGGCACCCGCTGCCCGCCGCGGGCTTCCTGGTGGGGGCGCTGGCCGTGGTGGGCGTGCCGCCGACCCTGGGCTTCGCCGCCCACTGGCGGCTCTTCAGCGCCTCGGCGGGGCATCCGGCCCTGCTGGCCTCGCTGCTGGCGGTGACCATGCTGTCCGTGGCGGTGTACGCCCGGGCCATCGCCCGGTTCTGGTGGGGCGGGGAATCCACGGAGCCCGCTCCGGGGTGCCCGGCGGCGCCCCGGTTCGTGATCATCGTGCTGGCGGGCCTCCTGCTCGTCCTCGGCTTCAGCGGGAGGATGCCATGGGCGTTCTAGAACCCCTCGTGCTCCGCCTGGTGGACCGGGCCCGGCGCAAATCGGCCTGGCTCTTCCACTTCAACGCCGGCGCCTGCAACGGCTGCGACATCGAGCTGGTGGCCTGCCTCACGCCGCGCTACGACGTGGAGCAGCTGGGCATCCGCCTGGAAGGCAGCCCCCGCCACGCCGACATCCTCTGCGTCACGGGCCCGGTCACCCGCACCACCCGGGAGGCCCTGGCCACCATCCACGCCCAGATTCCCGACCCCAAGGTGGTGGTGGCCATCGGGTCCTGTCCGGCCTCGGGCAACGTCTTCGCCGGGAGCCCCATGATCGACGGCCCCCTGGACCGCATCGTCCCCGTGGACCTCTACATTCCGGGCTGCCCGCCCCGGCCCGGCGCCGTGGTGCAGGGCATCGCGGAGGCCATCGAACTCCTGGTGGCCCGGAAGGAGGCCGTATGACGCCGACCCGTCTCCTCCTGGCCCTGCTGGTGTTCCCCGGGGTCCTGTACGCCGTCCCCATGGGCTGGCTCATGCAGGCCAGCGAGCGCAAGGTCGTGGCGCGGCTGCAGGGCCGCATCGGCCCGCCGCTCACCCAGGGCTTCTACGATTTCGTCAAGCTCCTGGCCAAGGCCCCCGTGCCCCGGGCCGAGCCCTTCCTGCTCACCCTGCTGCCCCTCCTGGCCGTGGGCGCGACCCTGGGCGCCCTGGCCCTGCTGCCGGTGTGGACGGGGGGCTTCACCGGGGACCTGATCCTCTTCGTGGGGCTGCTGGAATTGGCGCCCCTGTGCGCCGTCCTGGCGGGCTTCGCCTCCCGGTCGGTGTACGGGGAGGTGGGCGCCGTGCGCGAGGCCGTCCTGGGCATCAGCGTGAACGTGCCGTTCCTGGCCGCCCTCCTGGCCCTGGCCACCGCCTCCGGCAGCCTGCAGCTGGCCCAGGTGGCCGGCGGGGCGCCCTGGCTCGTGCGGGGCCCCGCGCTGGCGGCCCTCCTGTGCTGCCTGCCCGTGAAGCTGCGGCTGAACCCCTTCTCGGTGGCCAACGCCGAACAGGAGATCCTCGCCGGGCCCCTCACCGAGTTCGACGGTCCCCGCCTGGCCCTGTGGGAACTGGCCCACGGGCTGGAGTGGGTGGTCCTCGCCGGATTGGTAGCCTCGCTGGCCGTTCCCGGGCGGGGCGTCGCCTTCGTGCTGGTGTCCCTCGCCGTGGTCCCCCTCCTGGGAACCCTGGCGGCCGCCACCGCCCGCCTCAAGATCAACCAGGCCGCCCGGTTCCTGTGGACCTGGGCCGCCCTGGCCGCGGCCGCGTCCGTGTTCGCGGCCCTGGCCATCCGCCACGGGAGGCTCTGATGTACCACATCCTGCGCCGCATGGCCGGAAACCTCGCGAAGGGGCCCGCCTCCCTGCGCTTTCCCGCCGATGTGCCGCCCCCGCCCGGGCTGCGGGGCCGGGTGCGCATCGATTCCGGCCGCTGCCTCGCCTGCGGCATCTGCTCGTACGTGTGCGTCGGCGGGGCCATCACCGGGGCGGAACGGCAGGGCGCCTACGAATGGTCCTACGACCCCGGCCGCTGCAGCTTCTGCGGGCGCTGCGAGGACCATTGCCCGGGTTCGGCCCTCTCCATGGAGCCCGCGGCGGTTCCCTGCTACACGGCGCCCGGGGCCCTGGCGGTTTCGGCCACCGTGGCCTTCCCGGCGTGCCCGGAATGCGGGGAGCCCAACCGGCACATCACCGAGGAATGGATCGGCAAGGCCTTCCAGGCGCCCGCCGGGGAGACCCGGGAGCTCCTGGGCCTGTGCGTGCGGTGCCGCCGCAAGCGCCTCGCCCTGGCCATGAAGCAGTCCAACGGAGGCGAACGATGAAGACGCAGGGCATTCGAGAACGCTGCGGCGGGGACTGGGTCCACCGGTCCGACGGCTGGTGGCGGACCCTGACCCTGGATCAGGTGGTGGCCGCGGCCGGGGTCCTGAAGGCCGGGGGGGCCCGCTTCGCCTCCCTCCTGGTGCGCCCGGTGGATGGCGGGCTCCGCCTCTCGTGGCACTGGGACGTCCAGGGGACGCTCCTTTCCCTCCAGGCCACCGCGGCGCCGGGCGAGCCCATCCCCAGCCTGGGGGGCCTGTGGCCCTGCACGGACTGGGCCGAGCGGGAGGCACGGGACTACTACGCGGTGACCTTCTCCGGACGGGAGAGCACGCCGCCTTTGATGCTTCGCGACGGGGACGCCCCCGGCGTGCTGCTCGCCGGGAGGACCTCATGACGTACCGCATCCCCGTCGGGCCCTACCACCTGGCCCTGGAAGAGCCCTACAAGATCGAAGTGGAGTGCGAGGGCGAGAACGTCGCCGGCGCCCGGCTCACCGTGGGCTACAACTTCCGCGGCATCGAGTGGCTGGCCGAGCACAAGAACATCACCCAGAGCATCGCGCTCATGGAGCGGGTGTGCGGCATCTGCTCCAACGTGCACTCCATGACCTTCTGCCTGGCGCTGGAACGCATCGGCGGCGTGGAGGTGCCTGCCCGCGCCCAGCACATCCGGGTGGTCATGGCCGAGCTGGAGCGGATCCACTCCCACATCCTGTGGGCCGGCGTCGCCGCGGAGCTCACCGGCTTCCACACGCTATTCATGACCTGCTTCCAGCTCCGCGAGCGCGTCATGGACCTGCTGGAGCTCATCTCGGGCAACCGGGTGAACTATTCCATGAACCGCATCGGCGGGGTGAACCGCGACCTCGACTGCGAATCCGCGATCCTGGCCGGCATCCGCGAGATCCGGGCCGGCCTCCTGGAGACCCTCGTGCCCGTCTTCACCACGGACCGCACCGTGGCCGCGAGGTGCGCGGGGGTGGGCCGCCTGACCCTGGAGGATGCCCGGAATCACGGCGCCGTGGGTCCCGTGGCCCGGGCCTCCGGGGTGGACCAGGATCTGCGCCGGGACGCGCCGTACCTGGTCTACGGCCAGCTGGACTTCGAAGTGCCCGTGGGCCGGGGCGGGGACGTCCTGGACCGGGTCGTGGTGCGCGCCCGGGAGCTCCTGGCCAGCTGCTCCATCGTGGAGCAGGCCCTGGAGCGCATGCCCGCGGGCCCCATCCACCAGGGCGACCTCTACGCCGTGGCCCCCGGCGAAGCCGTCATGCGCATCGAGGCCCCCCGGGGCGAGGTGTTCTACTACGTCGCCTCGGACGGCACCGACCTTCCGGTGCGGGTGAAGGTGCGCACCCCGACCTTCCTCAACATCCCCACCGTGGTGCCCATGCTCAAGGGCGCGGCCCTGGCCGACGTCCCCCTGATCCAGGGCTCCATCGATCCCTGCTACTCCTGCACGGACCGGTAGGATGCACGAACTCGCCCTCATGGCCGGGATGCTGGAGATCATCCGCGGCGAAGCCCGCGCCCAGGGCTTCACCCGGGTCTCCAGGGTCGTGCTGGAAATCGGCCGGCTGGCCGGGGTGGAGCCGGAGGCCCTGCGCTTCGCCTTCGACGTGAGCGCCTGCGGCACCGTGGCGGAGGGGGCGGAACTGGAGATCGAGGAACCCGAGGGCAGGGCGGAATGTTCGGACTGCCTGCGCATCGTGCCGGTGGGTTCGATTCGCGGCGGGTGTCCCTCCTGCGGCGGGAATTCCCTGAAGGTCATCTCAGGCAAGGAAATGCGCGTGAAGTTCCTGGACGTCGACTAGCCCTTCTCCCAAGGAGCCCCCTTGATCCCCGCAAAATCCAGCCCCTGCTGGCGCCAACTGGTGACCGGCCAACGCCCCCTCCAGACCGAGATGCTCGGCCTCCAGATGCTGCTCAAGCGCATGCAGAGGCGAACCCTGGGCCCCCACACCGAGGCCGACGTGGCCTCCGCGGCGGAGGAGGTCCACGCCTTCTTCGTCAAGTACCAGGGCTCCCTCGCCAACGAACTCCGCTCCCTCTAGGAACCCCCATGACAAGCGCCATGTATTCCCGCACCGAAGCCGAAGCCCTGATCAAGACCGGCCGCTTCCTCGCCCTTGCCGCCGACGAGGCCGTGCTCCGGCAGCTTCCCCCCGGCAACTGGATCGGCGGAACCACTCCCTACTTCGTCGGGGAGGAAGGCGGGCTGATGTCCCGGGAACTCGTGCACGTGACCGAACTGGCCGAAGCCGGTTCCGCCGCCACCCTGGTGGAATACGACCGGGCGGGTCTTCAGCGCATCGCCGGGGAAGGTCCGGAGAACGGGTTCACCCTCGTGATCATCCCCGCCCTCAGCGACCTGCACCGGGAGTACGCCTCCGGTGCCGACGAATACCCCGGCATGTTCATGACCCCCATCGTCGGCTGGATCGCCGGCGTGCACCTGGACGACCTGGGCAAGGTCACGCCCAAGGTGGTCAACGGCCGGACGGGGAAGGTGTCCGACGCCATGGCGGTCGCCCTGCACGTGCCTTTGCCGGCGCGCCAGCTGGCCATGATCCGCATCCTCAACCTCTTCCACCCGGGCGACGGGGACGTGCTGACCTTCCCGAAGGACGGCTTCACCGCCGCGGATTGCCTGGTCAACGGTCAGCCCGCCAACTTCGCCGAGTACGTCGCCGAGCAGAAGCTCGACCTCGCCCGCCCCCTGGTGGCGGACTACAACGGCGCCCGGGTCAACACCTCCTTCCAGTCGGTGGAGCCCGGCGTGGTGCATTTCTACGCCCCGGTCTTCACCGGAGTGGACTACCGGCACGCGGCCCCCGTCGGCGACTACGTCCAGGAGCTCAACGCCCTGGTCGCGGGCCTCCAGGCCGCCCCCCGCTTCTCGTGCAACTGCATCCTCAACTACCTGTTCGGCAAGCTGGAAGGCCGCAGAACGGGCGAGCTCACGGGACCCGTCACCTTCGGGGAGATCGGATACCAGCTGCTGAATCAGACGCTGGTGTACCTGGAAGTCGTGAACAAGTGGTAGCAGGATCTGCCGCTGTGTCCGCCTCGACCCTCCCGGGGCCAGGCCGGGCGCCGCGTCGGGTCCAGGGCCTGTTTGCAGTCCAAGTCCAGAGGGAGCCACTCCAGTCGTGACGCCACCTTGCAGGGATGGCGCGCAGCTTTCTCACGGAGGAGATGTGGGAGCGCATGGTGGCCTTGGCCTGCATTCAGACGAGGCTTCGGATCCAGCCAAAGAGGCTTTCATCCCTTTCCATTCCCGTCCATGGACGGGGATAATAGGGGATGAGATCGGTCAGGCAGATCCCTGCCTTTGCTGCGAATCCTCGGCTGGAAACACACCCTAGTGTTGGCCGCCAGAAGAACAGGTAACACCTTGTCCCCCCCCCTTCGCCTCGGGTCCAGTTCAGGGCTTGGTGTTGACGAGTCGCTTGATGCCCCCGTCCTTGAGGGGCCAGTTATGAAAATTGATCAGCAGGCCCACTTCGAAATTTGCAAAGTGGAGGCAACTATTCAGTTGGGCGAAGTCGGCATCCGAAAACTTCGCAATGGCCTTCGCCTCGACGACCACCTTGTGGTCCACCACGATATCCATGATGTAGGCATTCTCGACGCACAATTCCTTGTAGGTGATGTCGAGGTGAACCTCGCGTAGGGCCTCGTGTCCGGCCAACCTGAGTTCATGGGCGAGGCAAGCCTTGTAGGCATTTTCCAGGAGTCCAGGCCCCAGAACTATCTGCACCCTGATGGCAGCGAGGATGATGGCTTCGGTGATATCTCGATGGGGATAGTTGTCGCCCCAATCTTCGCCCCAATGCCGACCCATGACTTCCTCCTTCGGGTCAGGAGTGCGCTCAATCACGCCGGGACGTTCAGGCCAGAATTCTTTCCTCGGTATCCTCGGCCTCCTCGGCGCCTCGGCGATGGGTTTTTCGACGGGTGCTTCGGCGCATGTAATCTTTGCGCCGACTGATACTTGAGAAAGCCATCGCCGAGGCGCCGAGGAGGCCGAGGATACCGAGGAAAAGAAAAAGGCAGGTTCGCCGTCAACCCTTGGCAGAGGCCGTCCGAATGGCCGCGAGGGCCTGCCGTGCTCGTGTCACCTTGGCGAGGATATCGTTCGCGGACGCGGTCCAAACAAATGGTTTCGGAGCGGCATTGTGTCTCGCGATATAGGTGTGGATCGCTGCTTCGAGTTCCGGGACGGATCTGAAAATACCCCTTCGGATGCGGTTCTCCGTGATGTCCCGGAAAAATCGCTCCACCATGTTCAACCACGATGAACTGGTGGGGGTGAAGTGAACGTGGACCCTCGAATGGCCTTTCAACCAGCTTTTGACCGCCGGATGTTTGTGGGTGGCGTAGTTGTCGCAAATGATGTGCAGAGCGAGTCGCTTCGACGTACCCCGCTCAAGCCGCTTGAGGAACTTCAGCCACTCCTCATGGCGATGACGTGGCATCGTGGCCGAGATCACCGTACCATCCAGCGTGTTCATGGCCGCAAAGAGGGTGGTCGTTCCATTGCGCTTGTAGTCGTGCGTCATGGTGCCGCAGCGACCCTTCTTCATCGGTAGGCCAGGCTGAGTCCGGTCCAGGGCCTGAATCTGGCTCTTCTCATCTACGCTCAGCACGATGGCATGCTCCGGAGGGTCCAGATACAGGGCCACGATGTCCACCAACTTCTCTTCGAAATGA
The DNA here is from genome assembly GCF_030846775.1 of Geothrix sp. 21YS21S-2. NCBI lineage: Bacteria > Pseudomonadati > Acidobacteriota > Holophagae > Holophagales > Holophagaceae > Geothrix > Geothrix sp. 21YS21S-2. The sequence continues at coordinate 1,029,152 of NZ_CP132910.1, read as the reverse complement.
GGATCGTTGCTTAACTTGAAACCAACGGTGCGGTGCGGCTTGAGGCCATTCTGACGCCAAATGCGTCCCACCGTGCTCTCGCTCACCCCGGTGGCCTGCGCCATGGAGGCCCGGCTCCAGTGCGTGGCATTGACGGGCTGTTCCTGCGTCGTCTTATGGAGCACCTCTTGCCCCTTCAAAGCAATCACCCAAGACTTCCGGCCTCGACCTGGGCGTTCCCTCTCGAGGCCATCGAAGCCCGCTTCCTCCCATCGCTTGAGGCATTGCCAAGCAGTCCGATGATCACAGCCCAAAGCCTGGCCGATGTCACGAAAGGACTCGCCAGAAGCTCGATGAAGAACAATCTTGGCCCGAAGGACGCTGCGCGCAGGCAAGGTCCGGCTCGGCGCCATTTCCTCAAGGCGTCTGAATTGCTCCACAGTTAGATCAACTCGCCCCACTTGCGCCAAAGTTCTCACCTGCCGCCTGGATGCGACGAGCTGTATTGGCGTTACAGGTATTTCTGGCGCCCTACACTAGTTCCAATGCGCCTCGGGATCCCACCTGAAGCCCACCGTCACCATCGGTATCCGGGCTGCCGGATGGATTCCATAGAAGTCCCGGATGATCGCCGTTCCCAGCTCCGCGATGCCCTGGCCGGTGATCCGGAGCTGGCGCACCTGGTTCTGCTCGCACTCTTCGACGTGATAGCCAAGTGCCGTCGCCATTTCGGCAATCCTGGACTTGTCGGACAGGTTCCTGTGGCCAACGAGAACCCAATCCAGGCCGACAACGCCGTGGTCGATGGAAAACTGGAGCTGGACTCCTTCCCCGCCGGATGGGAGCGTAAGAACGCTGGCGTTCCCCTCCCGAGCGGAAACCTGAAGCTGGGCCAGGATTTCGGGGATCTCTGACGAAGCTACGTGATGCGTCGCCGGCGAGCGGCGGCGGAGGGCACGGATCAAAAGTCCAATGGAAACAATAATAATACTAAGCAGTAGAAGGAGCTTCACGGGATTCCTTTCGCCCGGTTGATCGTCCCGGACGCCAGCAGGGGACGTGATCGTCATTTAAGTAGCTGGATAAAATTAAGGTTACCACTTCCAGCCAGGGGGGGGGTGCGCATCCTCGTCTCCCCATAGGCACGGGAAGCGGATCCCCCCCAGGAAATGACCAATCCATGGGCGACTGGGACGCTAAATCAATGGTGTATTCCTGATTGGATCTATAGACATTAAATCCAAAACTTTTTTACCTTAGTATTTTCAGAATGTTGGATCTTTTTTCTCATGTGCAACCCTTGCACTCCTTTACCTCCAACCGATATTGGGCGACTCCTGAGACCGCCCCCCGGTCCCTCGACACCTTCCCCTTCCCATGAGGTGCCTGTGCGAAGACGACTCCTACCGCTCCTCCTGGCCGCAGCCAGCATTCTCCCCGGCCAGTCCACCCAGAAGCTGCCCAATAACACCGGCTCCAGTAAATACGTTGTATTTGCCTGGAACGACCTGGGCATGCACTGCCTCAATCCCACCTACGACAAGGCGGTGATCCTGCCCCCGTACAACACGATCCAGGCCCAGGTGGTCCAGCGGGGCAATCCGCCTGTCGTGGTGACCACGGGCGTCAACCTCAGCTACAGCATCCTCGGCAACACCACCTCCGCCAACAAAGGCAACTTCGGCCAGTTCTGGACCAACGCCTTCAAGCTGTTCGGCGCCAGCCCCGCCCTGGACCATGGCCTGAACCTGGATGATCCCTCGATCTCGAACGGCCTGTCCGGCGCCATGATCGCCAAGGGCAACCGTTTCGTGGTGAACGGCATCCCCCTTACGCCCATCAATGATGCGGGGGTCTGGAACCCTTACCAGACCGGCCTCATCACCGTGAAGGATGCCAGCGGGGCCACGGTGGCCAGGACCCAGATCGTGGTTCCGACCTCCGATGAGATCAACTGCGCGAAATGCCACGGCAGTGCCGACCCTCTGGGCGACATCCTGCACAAGCACGATGCGAAGCACCTGACCAACCTGGTCAGCAGCGCCCCCGTTCTGTGCGCAAGCTGCCACGGAAGTCCGGTGCTCAACCAAACCGGCCGCGGCTCCGCCGGCACATACCTGTCCGAGGCCATCCATGGGTCCCACGCGACCCGTGGCGCCGCGTGCTACGACTGCCACCCCGGCGCCTCCACCCGGTGCAATCGCTCGCTGGCCCATACGGACGCGACCGGCGCCTGCACGAACTGCCATGGTTCCATGGCCAACGTCGCCGCGACCAGCTTGACCAAGGCCCGGACGCCCTGGGTGAATGAACCGAGCTGCAGCCAGTGCCACACCAACGTTCCCGGGGTGGACACCGCCGGCGTGCTGTTCCGCAATGCCTCCGGTCACGGCAACATGGCCTGCACCGCCTGCCACAACTCGCCCCACGCCATGCTCCCCAGCAGCCAGGCCATGGACACCTTCACCGCCGCCCAGTACCAGGGCACCGCCGCCGCCCCGAAGGCCATCGGCAGCTGCGGCGCCTGCCACGCCTCGAACCACGGCGAAGGGTTCAGTGACTGGCGCTCCGAGCACGGCAGCACCGGAACCTCCACGGAATCCGCCTGCAACGTCTGCCACACGGGCTTCCAGAACCCGGTGCAGGTGAACTTCCCCCACGGGTTCCAATGGAACGCCCGCACCGCAACCGTGGGCTCCGGCCCGGTCAAGAACGTCCCCGTGACCGAAACGCCACTGCCCGGCGCGCCGGTGATCGCCACCCAGCCCAGGAGCCTGACCGTCACCCTGGGGCAGACTGCGACCTTCAGTGTCCAGGTCTCGGGCACCACCCCCGTGACCTATCAGTGGTTCAGGAACAGCGTGGCCGTCGCGGGCGCAACCGGGGCCGCCTACACCACGCCGGCGGCCGTGGTTGCCGACAATGGGGCGGTCTTCACGGTGGTCGTGAAAGCTGCCGGGGGCAGCGTGACGAGCCAGCCCGCAACCCTCACGCTGGTCGTCGGCACGGTTAGCGCCCCAGCGATAACCGCTCAACCCGCCAATCTGACCGTGAGGGCGGGGGCCACCGCCACCTTCTCCGTGACGGCCACCGGTTCCGTGCCACTGACCTACCAATGGCGGAGGAACGGCGTCGCCATCCCCGCCGCGACCGGGTCCAGATACACCACGCCCTCCACCGTCCCGGGCGACTCCGGAACGAAGTTCACGGTGGTGGTGACCAATTCCGCCGGTTCGGCCATCAGCGACCCCGCGACCCTGACGGTGACGACCACGGGCACCGCCCCCCGGATAACCACCCAACCCACGAACCAGCAGGTGCGCGTGGGCCAAACCGCCCGGTTCACCGTGGTGGCCACGGGTTCGGCACCCTTGCGTTACCAGTGGTACAAGAACGGAACGGCTGTGGCCAACGCCACAGCGGCGACCTACTCCTTCGCGGTGGCCCCGTCCGACCGTTACGCCCGGATCCATGTGATGGTCGCCAACCCTTATGGCTCCGCCAAATCCAATACGGTTTGGGTTTCGACCGGCGATTGACTGCTTCCTCCGTGAATCGTGGGGCCGGTCCACCGGCCCCACGATCCTAGGCTTCCTTCCCCGACTTCTCCACCCACACCCCCAGCAGCTGCACGCACACCTCCACCGCCGCCGCCATCCACTCCAGGGACACCCACTCCTGCACGGAGTGGAAGCTCTGTCCGCCCGCGAAGATGTTCGGCGTGGGCAGGCCCATGTAGGACAGGCGGGCCCCGTCCGTTCCGCCGCGGATGGCCCGGCGGATGGGGGTGATGCCCTGGCGGGTCACCGCCTCCAGGGCGTAGTCCAGCACCTTGGGATCCTCGGCGATCCTGTAGATCATGTTCCGGTAGGATTCCTTGATCTCCAGCTGGATCGACACCCCGGGGAAGGAGCCTTCCGCATCGCGCTGAAGCTTCCGGAGTATCTCCTCGCGGCCTTCCAGCTCCTCCTCGGTGAAGGCCCGCACCAGGAGCTTGAGCTCGGCCCGGGTCACGTCCCCGGTGAGGGAGAAGGGGTGGAGGTAGGGCTGCCGGTCCTCGGTGGTCTCCGGCAGGCTGTCGGGAGGCAGCAGCTCCACCAGCTTCGCCGCCACCCGCACGGCGTTGACCATGACGCCCTTGGCGTAGCCAGGGTGCACGTCGTGCCCGGTGATGGTGAAGATGGCCGTGTCCGCGCAGAAGGTCTCGTCCTCCACCTCGCCCAGCACGGAGCCGTCCAGGGTGTAGGCGTACTGCGCACCGAAGGCCGCCACGTCGAAGTGCTCGGTGCCCCGGCCCACCTCCTCGTCGGGGGTGAAGCCGATGCGCAGCTCCCCGTGCAGGAAGTCCGGATTCCGCCGCAGCCAGGCCAGGAGGGTCAGGATCTCGGCGATGCCGGCCTTGTCGTCGGCGCCCAGGAGGGTCGTGCCGTCCGTGGTCACCAGGGTGTGTCCCAGGCACTGGGCCAGGGTGGGGTTGTGGTCCGCCACCAGGGTCTCGCCGGCGCCCAGCACCAGGTCGCCCCCCTCGTAGCCCCGGATGATCCGGGGCTTCACGTTGGCCCCCGGAGTGGCGTGGTAGGTGTCCAGGTGGGCCAGGAAGCCCACCACCGGCACCTTGCCGAAGGCCGGATGGCCCGCGGGCAGATTGGCGGGAACCCGGGCCGTGACGTAGCCCCACTCGTCCATGGCCGCGCCCGCGCAGCCCAGGGCCTCCAGTTCCGCCACCAGGATCCGGGCCAGGTCCTTCTGCTTTTCCGTGGAGGGGAAGCATTCGGCGTTGTCGTCGCTGCGCGTGTCCACCGCCACGTACCGGAGGAAGCGGTCCAGGAGGTCCTGCTGTTCGGAGGCGTCAAGTTTCCAGATGGTCATCGCGGGACTCCCGCGCCGGACCGGGCCGGCGGATGGCGTGCGCCCGGGGATGCCCGGGGCGAAGGTTGGGTTCACGCTAGTCTAACCCGGCAGGCGGCGGCCCGGCTTGCCCCGGCGCGCGGCCGGGTCCAGAATGGGCCATACCTCCAAATGCAAGTTCATCGATGGGCGCGCGCGACGCCGCCCTCCCGGGAGACGCCATGAAAAAGAAATCCGTCTGGGCGATCCTTGCCGCCTGCCTGGCGCTTGGCCTCGGTCTGGGCTTCACCGCCAAGGTCCGCGCGGGCGCGGCGTCCCGCGAGGCGGCCATGATCCGGCCCGTGGACGACGCCTGGCGCGCGGCGCTGCCCCGGGATCCGGAACAGGCCACGGCGGCCTACCTGGCCCGGATCTCCCCCGAGGCCCGCGGGCGTTCGGACGCCTACTTCACGGGAGGCTACTGGCTTCAACTGGGGAGCTTCCTGGTCACCCTCGGCTCCTTCGGGCTTCTGCTGGCCACCGGCGCCTCCGCGGCCATGCGGGAGTTCGCCGAGCGCGCCACCCGCCGCCGGCCCCTTCAGACCATGCTCTACGCGGTGCTGTTCATGGCCGCCACCTGGGTCATCCAGCTGCCCCTTGGCGTGGCCGGCGACTTCATCCGGGAGCACCGGTACGGCATGGCCACCCAGTCCTTTCCCCATTGGATGAAGGACCAGGTGGTGGGCCTGCTGGTCTCCACGGTCATCCTGGCCCTCGCCCTGGCCGCCCTCTATGGTGCCCTCCGGCGGTTCCCCCGCACCTGGTGGATCTGGGGCACCGGCGGGGGCGTGCTGGTCCTGGCCTTCGTGATGTTCATCGCCCCGGCCTTCATCGACCCGCTCTTCAACGCGTACAAGCCGCTTCCGGAGGGCCCCGCCCGCCAGGCCATCCTCTCTCTGGCCCGGGCCAACGGCGTGCCGGCCAAGGATGTCCTCTGGTTCGACGCCTCCCGGCAGACCAACCGGGTCAGCGCCAATGTGAGCGGCATCCTCGGCACCACCGCCGTGCGCCTCAACGACAACCTCCTCAACCGGTCCACCCTGCCCGAGATCAAGGGCGTCATGGCCCATGAGCTCGGCCACTACGTGCTCAACCACCTGTACAAGGCCCTGATGTTCTTCGCGCTGGTCCTCTTGGCCGGGTTCGCCTTCGTGGCCTGGGCCTTCGAGGCGCTGCGCAGCCGTGCCGGGTCCTGGGGCATCCGGGACATCGGCGATCCGGCGGGGCTGCCGCTCCTGGCGGGCCTGTTCACCCTCTTCATGTTCGTCCTGACGCCGGCGCTGAACACCGATACCCGCGTCCAGGAGACCGAGGCGGACCTGTTCGGGGTGAACGCGTCCCTGGAGCCCGACGGCTTCGCCGAGGCGCAGCTGAAGCTGGTGGAGTACCGGAAGGCGGATCCGGGCCCGGTGGAGGAGTTCCTCTTCTTCGACCATCCCAGCCCCCGCAAGCGCATCCTCACCGCCATGCGCTACAAGGCCGAGCATTTCCCCAGGTGAAGCCCGGTCAACCCGCCCGGTCCCCGACCAGGTGCGGCGCCAGCGCCACGGCCAGGGGCAGGGTGGCCAGGGCCGTGAGGGCGGTGGCCGCGGCGGCCCAGGTCACCCCCACCGCGTCCCCCAGCAGGCCGTAGAGGACCGGCGACAGGGCGCCGCTGCCGATGGTGCCGGTGTAGAACAGTGCGAAGGCGCGTTCCGTCCGGTCGGTGGCGGCCAGCTCCGGGACGGTGCCGTAGAGGACCGAGGAGGTGCCGTTCAGCATGATCCCCAGCAGGGGCAGCACCGCCAGCGCCGGCGTCAGGGGCAGGGCAAGAAGGAGGAGGATGGCCGCGGCCGTGCCTCCCTCCGTGAGCGCGACGGTCCACAGCACTCCGATCCTGCCTCCCAGCCAGCCGCAGCTGAACTTCCCCCCGGCGCCGCCCAGGAACACCAGGGCGAGGCCCAGGCCGACCGTGGGCAGGCCCGCGCCCTTGGCCTTGAGCAGGAACGGCAGGAACGTCAGCAGCCCCATGCGCACCGCACTGTCGATGACCCCGATGGCGAAGAGCAGCGGAAACCCGCCCCGTCCTCCGCCCCGGCGCGGGGTCTCCGGCCCCAGGGCGCTGCCGGCCTGCGGGGCGTCCGGAAGGAGCAGGCCGATGGCGAGGGCGGCGCAGAGGCCGAACGCCGCCATCAGCCCCAGCATCCCCCGCCAGGGCATCCGCATGAGCAGCAGCGCGGCCGCGGCGGGGAAGGCGGCCTTGCCCAGGTCGCCCGTGAAATTGTAGATGCCCAAGGGACCCCGCGCCTTGTCGCCGTAGGCCCGCGCCACGGCCGCCGAGCCCACGGGGTGCTGGGTGCTGGACCCCGCGCCGGCCGCGGCCAGCGCCAGGCAGAGCCCCGCCAGACTCCCCGTGAAACCCGCGAGCAGGTAGCCCAGGGCCGTGAGCGCCGTGCCCAGCGCCAACACCACCCGCCCGCCCAGGCGATCCGCAAGGAATCCGGCGGGCACCTGCAGCCCCGCCATCGCCCCCGAATAGAGGCCGCGCATCATGGCGATCATCCCGTAGCCCAGCCTGAATTCCGCCTGCCACAGCGGCAGCAGCACGAAGATCGTGTCCGTGTAGCCGTCATGCATCGCATGGGCCATGCCGGCGACGAAGAGGGTGCGCCGTCCACTGGAGCGATCCGCTGGGGTCATGGGGCCACTATATCAGGGGCCGCGGGCGTGTCAGGCGCTCCGCGCTAACCGGGGTTCTTGAGGAGGTTGAGGGCGGCCGCTTGGCGAACGAGCGCCTTGAAGGCGGACGCGTCGACCTCTTCGCCTTCGCGGATGTCGATGGCCCGGCGCGTCTTCCCCTCCAGGCTGGAGTTGAAGAGCCGTTCCGGGTCCTCCAGGGACGCGCCCCTGGCGAAGGTGAGCTTCACGACGCTCTTGTAGGATTCGCCCGTGCAGATGATGCCCGCGTGCGACCACACCGGGTTGGCCCACTTCCATTCCTCGACGACGTCCGGGTCCGCCTCCCGGATGAGGGCGCGCATCCGGCCCAGGGCCTCCCCGCGCCAGTCCCGGAGCCCGGCGATCCGGTCGGAGATGAGTTCCGATGCCGATGGATCCTGGGCGGTTTCCGCCTTCTTCATGCGCTCCTCCCTTGCCCCCGCAGGGGTCAGACGCCCACCGGCCCGCCAGCGCCGACCTCGCGCGCCAACCGGTCCAGGTTCTGTTCGTTGGCCTTCTCGAGGAACCCCCGCATGTTCTCGGCGAATTCGGCGTTTTCGAAGACGCCGGTCCAGGTAACGAGGGTCCCGGCCGCGCAGGGCTCCAGGGCGATGGAAAGCTCGAAGTGCGGCAGGTTGACGTGCCGGATCCGGACCAGGGACCCGGGGACGATCTCCAGGAACTCCGACTCGTTCGGATAGCCAGTCCCGTCCGGGCCGTGCATCGTGAACAGCCAAGGTCCGCCCGGGCGGAATTCGAAGGTGCTGAACGTGTTCGTGAACCCGTCCGGACCCCACCAGCGGGCAAGCCGCGCCGGATCCTGGATGGCGGCGAAGACGGATGCGGGGGAGGCCGGGATCTCTCGGGAATGGCGGAAGACCGACATGGGGGCTCCGGGATTTCGAATGGCCAGGATTCTAGCGCATCGGGCTGGCGGCTTCCACATTCCCTGATGCGGGCGGCTGGTTATTGGGAGCCTCGGGGCTGAAAGGGATGTAATGGTGCTTTAGAAGGTTCTTCACGGAATGGAGTGAAGGCTTCGACCCACACTCGCTTTGGCCTGCGCTTGAGAAGGGCCCTGGGACGGGTGGTCGTAGATCGTCCTGATCCCGTCATTAAGGTAGTTCGAAACGAAAAGCCTATCGCCGAGGCGCCGAGGAGCCGAGGATCGCCGGGAAATGATCTTTTTTTCCTCGGCGATTCTCGGCTCCTCGGCGCCTCGGCGATAGGCCCTTCGACGGAGTTCGCCGGATTCATGGGATAACAAGTCGGCAGCAGCGAACTTCATCCTAGTGCTGAGTAGCGGATGAGGCTGGCCGCGACTGCCATGGGGATGCCATTGGCATCGGTGATCCATGGAGGACCGTGCCGGGACGCCACCGCTTTTCCCGTCCGCCGGCCCTAGGTCGGAACCCGGTGGCTGCGTCCCAGCCACCACCGGAAGATCCGGTGCCCCAGGTCGACCGGCTGGCAGTACATGAGCGGACAACCGCCCTCGATGGGTTCCACCCCGTGATCGCGGCAGGCCTGGAGGGCTTCGACGGAGACGCTGCCATCCCCGAAGGACCGGTGGAACCAGATGTGCCGGATGCCCCTGGCCAGGGCGGCGCTGGCCACCCCGGCCGAGACCGACGGGTGCGTCGCGACGATCACGCCGTCCACCGTGCCGGGCACGGACGGGATGTCAGGGTAGCAATCCTGGCCTTCGACCTTGGACGCGTTCGGATTGACCGGAACGACCTCGTAGCCGGACCTTTTGAGCTTCCTGAAGATCGCGTTCGCCGGCGAGGAACCGGCCCGCGAAACGCCGGCGACGATGATTCGCCTGCCCGAAAGGAATGCGGCAACGGCGTCGGGAACCTGGGTCATCGGGATGCTCCTTGTCCTGGATCCGTCGTGGGGTTCCCGGTCAGGGCAGGGCCGGGAACGCCAGGCGGAAGGTGGTCCCCTTTCCGGGGAAGCTCACCACGTCCACCGTCCCGTTCTGGGCCTCCATGAGCGCCCGCACGGAGGCCAGGCCCAGGCCGGTGCCCTTGCCCTCGGGCTTGGTGGTGAAGAAGGGGTCGAAGATGGACTCCTGATCCTCCGGCCGGATGCCGTGGCCGGTGTCGCTCACCTCCAGGATGGCGGCGGAGCCGCCCTCGGCCATGGTGCCGGGGAACAGGCGAATGGCCACCGCGCCGCCCTGGGGCATGGCGTCCTTGGCGTTGCTCACCAGGTTCACGAGCACCTGCTCGAGGGTGGAGGTCTCCACCAGGGCGGCGCAGGTGGCGGGGTCGATGCCCATCGAGAGGGTGATGCTGTCGGGGAGGAGCATCCGCATGATCTCGCGGCTGGCGGCCAGGGCCTCGGCTATGTCCTGGGCGGTGTTGCCGGGGGCGGCCTCCCCGCGCCGGCCGAAGTTCATCAGGCGCTGGGTGGCCCGGCTGGCCTTTTCGGAGATGTCGATGATCCGCTTCACGTCGCGCCGGGTGGGCTCCTGGCCCTCCTCGAGATGGGCGTTCATGAGCTCGGCGGTGCCGCGCAGGGCGCCCAGGAGGTTGTTCAGGTCGTGGGTGAGGCCGGCGCCGAGGGTGGCCAGGGTGTTCATGCGCTCGGTGCGCAGGAGGGTCTCCTGGGCCTTCTCCAGGGCCTGGGTGCGCTGGACGACCCGCTGCTCCAGGTGGCTGTTGGAGGCCTGGAGGTCGCGGATGGCCTGGAGCATGCGGAGCACCAGGAATACCACCATCACCAGGAAGATGCCGAAGGTCTCCCGGGTCACGTCCTCGGGGCGCCAGGCCAGGATCCAGCTCAGCGCGGCGATGCTCGCGGCCATGGGCAGGTAGGGCAGGGACCGGAAGAACCGCCAGGGACCCTCGACCCTGGGATCCCCGCCCTCCGCGGAATGGGGCGACCATGCGGCCAGGCCCTGGCACAGGGGGATCAGGCCGGCCACCACGATCCACCCCTGGCGGTGCACCTGGGGCGGCAGTCCGGACAGCGTCCAGAAGGCCAGCGACGCCAGCCAGGCCACGGCGGACATGGCCAGCCAGCCGAAGGCCCCCCGGGCCCGGCCCAGGTGGCCGGAGGTGATGTACACGACGCCTCCGCCCAGGAGCGCGGCGTTCAGGTAGGCCAGGAAGACCCGGAACCCCATGCCCGTGCCCGCCGAGCGGAGGGAGCTCTGCACGCCCATCACCCACAGCAGGAGCAGGAGGGAGGTGGCGAAGATGAGGCTGTCCAGGAACTGGCGCTTGCCCCGGCTCCGGCGCTCCAGGGGCCTCGGGAAGCTGAGGACCCCCACCACCACCAGCACGCCGGTGGCCAGGTTCAGCAGGGAGGAGACCGCCTCGTAGGGCATCCGAACGCCCAGGGCGACCAGGGCGGTCAGGGCCAGGTTGGTGGTGTCGGTGAGGGTCGACGCGGCCAGGAAGCCCCAGGCGGTGCGCTCGGGGCCGGAGGTCTTCCAGGCGCGCAGGAGGAGGCTGACGCAGGCCAGGGCCTCCAGGAGGCCGTAGGCCGCGGGCCAGGTCCGCTCCCGCAGCTCCGGCGGCGCGGCCAGGTGCGCCAGGGCGACCACCAGCCAGAAGCCGGCCAGGGCCACCTTGGGGGCCAGGGTGCCTTCGGACCGGCTGTCGATGGGGGATTCGGGCAAGGGGAAACCTCGGACGGGCGCCGGGTGCGCCCGGGGCCAAGAAGATATGAATCATTATGGACTATTTCAACAGGCCCTGCCTGGAGGGTCCCCCGGGGGTTCACATATAGGGGAAGTACTTCCGGTCCTCCCGGAACATATGCTGGGAGACCACCTCGTCGGCCACGAACCCGAAGAGCTCGCCCACCTGCAGGGCATCCCGTTCGTAGTCCGCGACCAGGGCCCGGGCCCGTGCGAGGAGGCCGGCATGGCAGGCGGCATGGGCTTCGGCCTGGGGATAGCCCGCGGCGCGGAGGAGGCCCTCCTCGTGCCGGAAATGGCCGGCGAGGTCCCCCAGGAGCCGCTCCATCAGGGGGAGGCATACCTCCCGGGGCAGTCCCGCCACCACGGCCGAGAGCAGGCTGTTGGCGTCGTCGAACAGGGCCCGGTGCTGGGCGTCGATGGTGGCGTTCCCGCTTTCCGCCGCATCCCGCCACACCAGCCGGACCAGATCGGGGTGGCCCTCGTCCGGCCCGGAGTCGCCCAGGGCGGTTTCGATGCGGTTCCGTCCGCCCTGCTTGGCGCGGTAGAGGGCCTCGTCGGCCAGCATGAGAAGCTTGTCGGGCGAGTGGAGTGCGGAGCCCGCGCGGGTGGCGGTCCCCAGGCTGACGGTGACATGGGCGGATGCGGAATTGCCCTCGTGGGGGATGGCCAGGTCCTCCACGGCCCGGCGGATGCGCTCCGCCAGGGCCTGCGTTCCCTTCGGCCCCGTGTCGGGGAGGACCACCGCGAACTCCTCGCCGCCATACCGGGCCGGGAGGTCCGAGGGCCGCCCGACGGCGGCCTTGAGGGCCCGCGCCAGGCGCCGCAGGCACTCGTCCCCCGCCGGATGCCCGTACCGGTCGTTGTAGAGCTTGAAGTGATCCACGTCCAGGAGGATCAGGGACAGGGGCGACCCGGAGCGCTTGAGCCGCTGGAACTCGGCGTGCAGCACCTCGTCGAACTGCCCCCGGTTGGCCAGGCGGGTCAGGGCGTCGGTCCTGGCGCTGGCCTGGGCGTAGTCCCGCTCGAGGCCCAGCTGGGTGGCCAGTTCCTGGATCCGCATCGCGTCCAGCTTGCTCCCGGTGATGTCGGTGGACATCCCGCAGAGGCCGCGAACGGCCTTCCCGGCGGTCCAGAGGGGAAACTTGGTGGAGAGGAAGTAGCGCTGGCCGTTTCCCGTGGCGAGGCTCTCTTCCGCTTCCACCAGCTTGCCGCCCCGCATGACCTCCTCGTCCACGCGCCGGAACCGCTCCCCCGCGCCGCCGGGGAAGATCTCCTCGTCCGTGCGGCCCAGGGCGTCCCGGCGGGAGCGGCCCGTGACCTCCTCCCACTTGCTGTTGACCAGCTCGTAGCGGCCTTCCAGGTCCTTGACGTAGATGAGGGCGCCGTTGTTCTCGATGACCTCGGAGAGGAACCGGTTGACCTCCTGGAGGTGTTCCCCCGCCTCGCGGCTCTCGGCGTTCAGCCGCTGGTTCACCAGGATGATGAACCCGAAGCTCCAGAGGATGCTCCCCGCGATGGCCGCCAGGTAGGTCGTGATCGGCAGCAGGGTGGTCATGAACAGCCCGTTCGCGGGGAGCCCCAGGAAGGGCGTGGCGGCCCGGAAGACGAAGAAGGCGCCGTGCACCCCGAAGACCACGGAGAGGAAATCGACGGAAGGGGCGATGGACGGGGCCCGGTTCTCGCGGAGGGCGCGCAGGGTCAGCAGGGACAGGATCCCGATGCCCGCCGACAGGAGGACCCGGCGCCCGGAGGGATCGGCCCCGGTGAAGGTGAGCACCGCCGCCGTCGCCAGCGCGCCGCCCATGAAGACCCCGAGCCCGGCGCCCGGGGGCTTGCGGTCGAAGAACTTGAGGACGCCGACGTAGTTGAGCGCCGCCCCGACCATGAAGAGGACGTTGTTGGCGACGATGCCGTAGGGGCTGAGGGCGGGCACGGCCCGCAGCGCGTTGGCGACGAAGGCGAGCACCAGGGCGAGGCTCCCCAGGGCCCAGGAGCCCAGGCCGGCCCGGGAGGCGTTGGACCGGTACTGGCCATAGAGGGCCAGCACCTGCAGCACGGAGCCGAGTCCGAGCACGAAGGCCAGGGTGTGGAGGTCCAGGGGGGGCAGGGGGGGAAGGTTCAACTTGGCCTTTCCTCACACGTCTGGGGCATCGGCTGGCTCGGAGCGTTCAGGTTCGGTATCGCCGATCATATACATGCGCCACCGCGCCCACAAGGGGCCTCAGCCGTCCTTCTGCGTGTGGACCCGGGTCCCGCCGTAGATGCCCCGGTGCCCCACGAGGATGTAGGCCAGGAAGGAGGTGATCGCCAGCGGCCCCGCGAACCCGCCCCCGAACAGCTCGATCCCCATGAGGGTGGACGCGATGGGCGTGTTGCTGGCCGCGGCGAACACGGCGATGAACCCCACCGCCGCGATGAAGGGCACGGGCACCCCCAGGACCGGCGCCAGGGCCGCCCCCAGCAGCGCCCCGATGACGAACAGCGGCGTGACCTCGCCCCCCTTGAACCCGAAGCCCAGCGTCACGACCGTGAAGAGGACCTTGGCCGCGAAGGCCCACGGGGGCACCGGCCCGGCCCCCTCGAAGACCCGGGGGAGCCAGACCGTGCCCAGGTTGAGGTAGTCCGTGGTGCGGAAGGCCAGCGCCAGGGCGGCGACCGCGCAGCCCCCCAGGCCGGCCCGCAGGTAGGGGTTGGCCCGGCGGGTCCAGGCGGCCAACCGGTGGGTGAGCTCCGAGAACCCGCCGGCCACCAGGGCCACCGGCAGCGCGAAGAGCGCCAGCTTCAGCCCCAGCGCGGGCGTCAGGCCCAGGGCCGCGGGGTGGAAATGCACGTGGGGGGCCCCCAGGCCCCGGCAGATGGCGTCCCCGGCGAAGCTGGCCATGGTGCAGACGAGGAGGCCCTCATAGTGGATCTTTCCGATGGCGATGACCTCCATGCCGAACAGGGCCCCGGCCACCGGGGTCCCGAACAGCGAACCGAAGCCCGCGGACACGCCCGCCATGAGGAGGAGGCGCTGACGGCTCCGCGTGAGGCGCAGCCAGGCCCAGGGGAGCTTGCCGATGGTCCGGGCGAGGCTCGCGCCCATTTGCACGGCCGTGCCCTCCCGGCCCGCGGAGCCGCCGCCCAGGTGGGTCAGGAGGGTGCCCGCCAGCACCAGGGGGGCCATGCGGGATGGGACCCGACCCTGGAATTCCAGCACTTCGTCCAGGATGAGGGCGCTGCCCCGCTCGGATTCCCCACCCCAGCGGGTATACAGCCAAGCGCTCGCGATCCCGAAGACCGGCAGGAGCCCCACCAGCCAGAGGTGCCCCGCCCGCAGGCGCAGGGTCCCCTCCAGGAGCCACAGGAACAGGAAGCTCGCAGTCCCCGCCAGCAGGCCCACCGCCGTGCCCATCCCCAGATCCCAGGCGGTGCGCGCCGCCCTCCACCGCAGTCCGACCATGCATCCCCCGGGGCCATGCAACGTAGGCGCCATCAGCCGGAAGGGGCGGTTACAGGGTGGACACCATCACCTGAGGGGGATTTTATACCATGGAATCGGCCCGGGGGCACGCCGCCAGGGTCCGGGACCCCTGGACGCCGGCCGCGCATCCCGCCTATGATCGGACGCCAGGGAGGCGGTCATGGCGATGCGCAGGCTCCTGCTGACCGGTCTCGCCCTGGCCAGGCTTTCCGCCGGCCCGCCCTTCCGCACCGATGACCCGCAGCCCGTGGACCTGGGCCACCTGGAACTCTATGTCTTCGCCGCGGGCCAGCACGCCTCCGGCATCGGGCCCGCCCTGGAGTTCAACTACGGCATCCTGCCCGACACCCAGTTCCACCTGGTGGCGCCGTTCGCCTACGTCCGGGATCCGGGCCTGCGGACGGGGCCGGGCGATGTGGAGGTGGGCCTCAAGTGGCGGTTCCTCCACGAGACGGGCACCGTTCCCCAGATCGGTGTTTTCCCCTTGGTGGAGCTGCCCGCGGGCGATGCCGCCCGGGGGCTGGGCGCCGGCCACACCCAGGTGTACCTGCCCGTCTGGCTGCAGAAGAGCCTGGGGCCCTGGACCACCTATGGCGGCGCCGGCTGGTGGCGGAACCCCGGGGCCCGGAACTGGACCTACGCCGGCTGGCTCCTGCAGCGGGACCTGGGGGAGAGGCTGACGCTGGGGGCCGAGGCCTTCCGCACCACCGCCCAGACGGAGGATGGCCACCCAGCCGCCGGCTTCACCGCCGGCGGCCAGATCAACGTCTCGGAGCGGCACCACCTGCTGTTCAGCGCCGGTCGCACTGACGGGCAGACCTTCTTCTACGTGGGCTACCAGCTCACGGCCGGTCCCTTCGGCAACCTGGCCGACGGGTTCCGCCGGGCCCGCCCATGACGGGTCCCCTGCTTGAAGTGGCCGGCTTCTTCCTCCGCCTGGGCTTCACCGCCTTCGGAGGCCCCGCCGCCCACATCGCCCTCATGGAGCAGGAGGCCGTGGGCCGCCGGGAATGGCTGACGCGGGCGGACTTCCTGGACCTGCTGGGGGCGGCCAACCTCATCCCGGGGCCCAGTTCCACGCAGCTGGCCATGAGCCTGGGCTACCGCCGGGCGGGCTGGGCCGGGCTCGCGCTGGGCGGGGTCTGCTTCATCCTTCCGGCGTCCCTCCTGACCTTGGCGCTGGCATGGGGTTACGTGCGCTTCGGCCGCCTGCCCCAGGCGCAGGGCCTCCTCTACGGCATCAAGCCGGTTGTGCTCGCCATCGTGTTCCAGGCCCTGTGGAACCTGGGCCGGACGGCCTTCCGGACCCGCCTCCTGGCGGTGCTGGGCGGCCTGGCGCTGGCCGCCGCCTTCCTGGGGCTCCATCCGCTGGTGGTGCTCCTGGGGGCCGGACTGGCCGCCGCCGTCCGGGTGATGAAGCCGGGGACCGCCATCGCCTGGCTGCCCATGGCCGCCGGGGGCGCCCTGCCCGCCGTGGGCCTGGGGAGCCTGTTCCTCTTCTTCCTCAAGCTGGGGTCCGTGCTCTTCGGCAGCGGCTACGTCCTCCTGGCCTTCCTCAAGGCGGACCTGGTGGACCGGTACCGCTGGCTCACCCAGGCCCAGCTCCTGGACGCCGTGGCGGTGGGGCAGGTGACGCCGGGTCCGGTGTTCACCACCGCGACCTTCATCGGCTACGTCCTGCGGGGCTGGCCGGGGGCCCTTGCCGCCACGGTGGGGATCTTCCTGCCCTCGTTCTTCTTCGTGGCCGCCCTGGGGCTCCTGGTTCCCAGGCTGCGCAAGTCAGCCGGCATGGCCGCCTTCCTGGACGGCATCAATGTGGGGGCCCTGGCCCTCATGGCCTCGGTGACCTGGGCCTTGAGCCGGGCCGCCGTGGTGGATCCCTGGACCGCCGCCCTGGGGGCGGCCAGCGGCTTCCTGCTCATCCGGTTCAAAGTGAACCCCACCTGGCTGGTCCTGGGGGGCGGGGGGGTGGGCCTGCTTTTGTTGAGATAGGCTCTCAACCTTTCCTCCCGCCCGCTCCTCTCATGGACAACCGGGAGGACCCCATGCCCATGACCCGAGCCCTCACCCGCCTCGCCATGCTCCTGGGCGCCTGCATGACCGTTGCCTCGGCCCAGGCTCCCCGGTGGCCCTGCACGGACGCGCCCGGCCACATCCGGCGCTCGGCCCGGGACGAGGGGTGGACCCGGCGCCTGCGGTTCACCCAGGCCCGGCGGAACGCGCTCCGGGACGCCAGGATCCGCGCCGGCACCGCAGGCCCGGCCTGCTAGGCGGGGGGCAGGAACACCTTCATCCGCGTACCCTTCCCAGGCTCCGTCTCCACCCGGAGGCCCCCGCCGTGTTTCCTTAGGATCCCCATCACCGCCGGCAGGCCCAGTCCGCGGTCCATGAACTTGGTGGTGAAGAAGGGATCGAAGGCTCTTGCCAGGACCTCCGGCGTCATCCCGGTCCCCTCGTCGGCCACCTCCAGGAAGGCGCAGGGTCCGGGGGCCATGGGGACGATCCATTCCGCCGCTTCCCCGCCCTCCGCCAGGCCCGGCCCGGTGGACACCGTGATGCGGCCTTTCCTGCCATCGGGAAACGCCTCCTGGGCGTTCAGGAGGAGCTGGGCGATGACCTGGGCCAGCAGGGCGGAGTCGCCGATCACCCGGGGGGTATCGCGGGCCGGTTCGCAGACCAGGTCCACCTGCGGGGGAAGGGGCGGGGCCTGGCGCACGGCGTCCCGGACCAGCTGATCGAGGTCCACCTGGGTGAACCGGAACACGCCTTTGCCCGTGAAGGCCTGGAGCTGGCCGATCCGGGCTGCGGTCCTCTGGGCGGCCTGGTCGATGCCCCGGAGGTAGCCGGCCATTCGGTCATCGGGCTCGACGGCCATGCGGGCCAGGGTTGCGTTCCCGATGATGGCGGTGAGGAGGTTGTTGAGGTCGTGGACGATCCCGCTGGCGAGCGCGTTGAGGGCCTCGGCCTTCCGGGACCGGAGCGCAGCCTCGAAGGCAGGGGTTCTGCCGGGGTCGGACGAAGCCGGGTCATTCAGCACCTGCTCTCCTGTCGAAACCAAACGCCCGTCGTGATTCCGGCACCCTGTCCGGCAGGGGCGCATGGTTGCGCCCTCCCCCGGAAACCGGCTTCGTTGGATGGTCCTTTGCGGCCATTCCGTTTCCTGCCCGAAGTGCTGGCAGTGAAAGTATAAGATGGACCAATTCGAGATGTGCAAAATCAGGTCTTTGAATTTTTCTTATCGTGGCAGCGTGAATTTATAAATAATTTCACATATAAGACTCCATGGGCAATTTATCTAGCGGGTTGGAGTGGATGAGAAAATGGAACACTAGAGCGAACGCGTGAAAAACGCGATATTTATGTCGCATTATTATGATCAGTCAATTTGTTTGAGCCTGTTTGCGAGAATCGAACCTGGATTCGATTTCCAATTGAAGGAAGAAGAGTTCATATCGCCAAAGATTAATCAATTTGATAATCAAGCCTGAAATGCAGACTCAATCCTGATGCCTGGCAGTCGCCCGCTCGCCTGATTCATCCCAAACGCATCATGTGTTGCCAATCACATTGGAATTCATGTTGCATTTCTGGAAATCCGAACATTATAGATAGCCATCGATCCGCCTTGTGCACACCGGTACTTTTCAGGAGGTTTCTTGACCACGGATGCGGGTCCATTCCCAGGGCCGGCCCCACGGAAGGGCCCGGGCATTCCGGGCTCCGGTCCGGGGCGGCTCGCGACCCTGGCATGGCTGCCCATTCCCCTCATCCTCGCCGCGGAACTGGTCCTGCTGCGGGCGGAACTCCGCACGCCCTACGGTTCGGCTTTCCTCTTTCTGCATCTCAACTTCCTGTTCCTGATCCTCACGTCGGCGCTGGTGATCCATCGCCTGGGCCGCCTGTACCTGCGCTCGGGGGAACCGGGGCTTCTCCTCCTGATGGGCGGGGCCCTGATGCAAGGCGCCTGGGCGATCCTCGCGTCCCGTCCAGACTTCGGGGAAGGCCCGGGCGTGGAACGCCTCCAGGCGGTGTGCCTCTGGGCCGCCTCCCATTGCCACCTGGCGGCGGTGCTCCTCCTGGCCCGGCCCGGCGCGTCCCCGCGGTCGCCCCGGGTCTGGCTGGCGGTGGCGGGGGTGGCGACCCTGGCCCTGGGGGGGTGGCTGGGCCTCCGGGTTCCGGCCTGGGGCCCCGCCGGGCTGGGTTCCGGAATGGCCGTCTCCACCCTTGCCGCACTGCTGGCCGCTGCCGGGATCCAGGCCGTCCGGGACCGCCGGGCCCCGTCCGTCTTCGGCCGTTTCTACGCCGCGGCCCTTGCCCTGTTCGCGCTGGGCGCCTTGGGCCTGACCCTCGACCCGGTTCCCGGCGGCCTCCTGGGCTGGACCGGGCACTGGGCCCAGTTCCTGGGCGGAGCCTACCTCGTCCTGGCCGCCCTGGGCCGGGGCGGGCCCGCTCCGCAGGCCGGGCGCGCCTTCCTCCTCCTGCGCCGCATGGAACGGTTCTGGCCCCTGGTGGTGCTTCTCATCGTGGCGGCGGCCTGGGGGTTCCGGGCCCTCTTCCTGTCGGGGCTGGAGGCCAGCCACCCGTTCATCACCTTCTATCCGGCCGTCCTGCTCGCGGCCTTGGCGGGGGGCCTGCGGGGCGGCCTCCTGGCCACCCTGCTCTCCGGCTTCGTGGTGGACTGGTACCTGATCACCCCCGGCAGCCTCGTGGACAACGACCCCGCCCAGCGCGCCGAGCTCCTGGTGTTCCTGGTGGGCAGCTGCCTGATCACGTCCGTGGTGGGGTCGATGCTCAAGGCCCGGGCCCGGGCCTCCCAGGCCGAGACCCGGGCCCAGGTCGCGGCCGAACGCGCGGCCGCCGCGGAGGCGCTCCGGGACCGGGAGACCCGCTTCCGCCTCCTGGCCGAGGCCACCTCCGAGGGCATCGCCATCCTGGACGGGCGGCGGATCGTGGATGCCAACGACCGCTTCTGCAGGATGCTGGGCCGGGACAAGGAGGCGATCCTGGAAGCGGAGCTCGATGCGATCCTGCCGGGGCCGGACCGGGCCGGGGCCCTGGACGCCGTCCTGGAGGGGGATGGCCGGATGGGCGAGCTCAGTGCCCTCCGGGGGGACGGCACCGTCCTCGACCTGGAGGCGACCTCCAGGCCGTTCATGTTCGAGGGCCAGGCCCGGCGCATGGTGGCCCTGCGGGACGTCACCGCCCGCCGGAAGGCCCAGGCGGTGGCCGAGCGCTACCACCTCATCGCCAGGCACGCCCGGGATCCCCTCATCCTGGTGGATGTGGAGGGCCGGGTGGAGGAGGCCAACCAGGCCGCCGTGGATTTCTACGGCTATGCCCACGACGAGCTTGTGGCGCTCTCCATCCAGGATCTGCGGGTGGACGAACCCGGGATCGTCCGCCGGCAGATCCTCGAGGCCCGGAACCACGGCACCCTGTTCGAGACCGTCCACCGGCGCAAGGACGGCACGCAGGTCCAGGTGGAGGTGAATGCCCGGAGCATCACCCTCGAAGGCCAGGAGCGGATCCTGAGCGTCATCCGGGACATCTCCGAGCGCAAGCGCATGGAGGGGGAACTCCTCCAGACGGCGGCGAGAATGCAGGCCTTCATGGCGGCGACGACGGAATCCATATGGCTCTTCAGCCCCGAGGGGCGGGTCGTCCTGGCCAATCCCACCGCGGCCCTGAGGGTGGGGCGCTCCCAGGAGGAACTGGTGGGCAGGTTGATGGACGAGTTCGTCCCCCCGGACGTCGCCGCCGCGCGGAGGGCCGTCCTGGCGCGGGTCGTCGCCACCCGCGAGCCCATGGGATTCGAGGATGAAAGGGACGGCATCTCCTTCCATCACTCGTTCTACCCGGTGCTCGACAAGCTCGGCCAGGTGTCGGGCGTCGGCAGCTTCACCCGGGACATCACCCAGGCCAAGCGCTCGGAGGAGACCCTGCGCCGGAACCACCACCGTCTGGAGACCCTCGCCGCCGCCATGGCCGCCCTTCTCCACCAGGAGGATCCCGAAGCCCTCATGGAGTCCCTGGCCCGGCAATGCATGGTGGCGCTGGACTGCCAGGTCTTCCTGAACCTTCTCGCCGGACCGGCAGGTGACCTGCGCCTCTACTCCAGCAGCGGCCTGCGCCCGGAGGATTCGGCGAGCTTCGAGGCCGCCTGCTCCAGGGCGCCGGACTGCGCGTGCGACGCCCGGGAGGACGCGCCCGTCCCGTGCGGCCCGGGTTTCTGCCCGCCCGCCCAGCTCGCCTCCGAATACGGGATCAAGGCCTTCGCCTGCCGCTCCCTTCTGGGCAGCGACGGACGGATCTTCGGCACCCTCGCCTTCGGCGCCGAAAGGGAGGCCTTCAACGAGGGGGACCTGGCCCTCATCAACGCCCTCTCCACCCACCTGGCCATCGCACTCGAGAAGAAGAAGAACAAGGAGGTCCTCCGCCTTTCCAACGAGGACCTGGAACGCCGCGTGGCCGAACGAACGGCCGAGGTCCAGGGGCTGGTCAGCCGCCTGCGCGCGCTGGCCCTGGAGCTCACCCAGGCCGAGCAGCGCGAGCGCCAGCGCCTGGCCCTGGTCCTCCACGACCACCTCCAGCAGCTTCTGGTGGCCGCCAGGATGAAGGTGGAGCTGATCCAGCTCTCGGGAGGTGAGGACATTCCCGCCCGCTTCGGGGAGGTGGACGCCATCCTGCGGGAGGCCATCGAGGCGTCCCGCTCCCTGGCGGTGGAGCTGTGCCCGCCCATCCTCCAGCAGGGCGGCCTCCTGGCCGCGCTCACCTGGCTCGCCCAGCGCCTGGCCGCGCAGTCGGGCTTCCGGGTGGACATCCAGGCGGATCCCGGCACCGAGCCGGCGGAGGAATCCCTGAAGCTCCTCCTGTTCAATTCGGTGCGGGAACTCGTGCTGAACTCCGCGAAGCACTCCGGGGTGAAGGAGGCCAGGGTCACGCTCACCCGGGAAGGCGGCGGATGGCTGAAGCTGGTGGTGGCCGACCAGGGCCGCGGCATCGACCCGGCCCCGCTGGCCCTGGGCCGGGGGGGCTTCGGCCTGTTCAACATCCAGCAGCGGCTCGCCCACGTGGGCGGCCGCATGGAGATCGTGGGCGGCCCCGGCGAGGGCACCCGCACGACGATCTACGCCCGGAACGAGGCGAAGGTGCCGCTGGCCGAGGGCGCCGGGGGCCAGGGTGCGCGGATCGCCATCCTCCTGGTGGGGGGCCATCCCGCGCAGCGCGGGGTGCTGGAGGACCTCCTGGCTGAGGAGGACGACCTGGACGTGGTGGGGGTGGCGAAGGACGGGGAGGAGGCGCGGGACCTGGTGCGAAGGCTCAAGCCGGATGTGGTGGTGGTGGATGCCGGCGCGGCGGGGCCGGTCGGGGCGGATCTGGCGCGCACCCTCTGGCGGGAAAGCCAAGGGATCCGCATCATCGGGTTCTCGTCCCATGCGGAGGCGTCCGGGGGTGCCCTGCGGGGACCGACTTCAGACCTGTTGAGGGCCATACGGGAGACCCAGGGCTCCCCCGGCCCCGCCTGAAGGCCGGATCAGGGCCGCGCCTTCCCCGCGGCATGGCAGCCGGCGCAGGCTTCCAGGGCCGGGTGGGGGCTCCGCCAGTAGACCGAATCCTCCCCCCCGAAAGCCGCGCGCTCGCCCTCGGGCACGCGGGGCCAGTAGAGGGCGAAGGCCTGGGTGCCGTCGGCCTTGGCCTCGCGCATGTGGAGGGGACCGGGAAGGCCCAGGGTCCACGTGGTCAGGACGGCGTAGGCCCCGACGGGAAGCGGCCTTCCGGCGGCCAGCGCGTCGCTGCCCGAGGCGGTGACCCAGGAGCGGGCCTCCCGGCCCCCGTGGGCCCTGCTGCGGAAGGGCGCCGCCTGCAGCGGCTCCAGGCTGGCATAGTCCAGGGCCCGGAGGGGGAGTTCCGCCTCGGCGTCGTTCTTCTTCGCGTTGATGGCCTCCGCGGCGGCCTTGTTGGTCTCGGCGTCGCCGAAGACCATCACGCCCCCCTGCTTGCCCACGTACCCCCACGTCCCGGCCCACAGGACCGTCCCCAGGAGGCAGGCTCCGGTCCAGCGGGCATCCCCGGGCTCCCGGCAGGCCCTGCGCAGGAGCAGCACGCACAGGATGCCGAGGACGGCTCCGGCCAGGGCGTTCACCTCGTGGGACCGCAGGGTCCGCTGGAGCGCCTGGCCCTGGGAGGAGACGACCGGCAGGAGCCTTCCGGCGGGGATCAGGTTGAGCAGCCGGCCCCAGTAGAGTCCGCTGGCCATGGTCAGGAGGCCTCCGCCGAGGGCCACCAGGGCCACCCGGAGGGCCATGCGCCGCCAGGTCTGGGGGTACCGGGACCGGTAGGCGGCCGCGATCATGAAAGGCAGGCACACCACCAGGCCCAGCGGTACGTGGACGAAGGCGGGATGCTCCCTGGAGAACAGCTCGATGGGGCCCGTCATGGCTCAGAAGGTCCTTTCCACGTTGAACCCCAGGGCCCACTGGCCGGTGGAGCGCGCGCCCCCGCCGTAGTCCCCGGACAGGACCTGGTTGGCCGTGGTGCCCGAGGTGGTGGTGCCCACCAGGGTGAACCGGTGCTTGAAGGTCTTGTAGGTGAAGCCCGCGGCGTAGCCCGGCTTGAAGGCCTTGTCGATCTTCGAGGGGCGCGGGTAGTACTCGGCCACGAAGCCCAGCTTGTCGGTGAAATCGATGCGCAGTCCCGCTCCCGCCGTGAAGACGGCCTTCTTCCGGGTGGTGGTGCGGCTCAGCCAGGTGGGAACCACCGTCAGGGTCCCGAAGTCCCCGAGGAAGACTTCCGTGGGCAGCTGGCAGGCGGCGCCGGTGAGGCCCACGGTGCCGAGGGGCGTCTCGTCGCGCCTGACCACCTCGTCGAACCGCTCGGCCCGGAGGGCCATGCGCACGAAGTCGGCGTTGAGGAGCCGCTGCTGGAGGGCGAACGTGAAGGTCTTGTTGTCCGCCGTGCGGTAGAGGATCACGTTGAGGCCCTTGACGGGCTTGAATCCGAAGTCCACGCCGAAGCCCGGGTAGGCGTAGCCGTCCAGGCCGTAGGCGTCCCTGCCGTGGCCGGAGGCGGGCGTGGAGAAGCGGTGGGTGAAGGCGATCCCCAGGTCCCAGAACTGCATCATGTCGCCCGTGGGCAGGTTGACCCCCAGGGGGTACTCGGAGGACTCGCCGAAGAGGAGGCCCGAGGCCAGGCACAGGGCGGCGGTTCGCAGGCGCGGGGTCATGGGTGCTCCTAGCGCCTGGCGCCGAAGGGACGGATGATGTCGGTGATCATCTTCTGGGCCTGCTCGGGGGTCATCTTGCCCTTGAAGGCCGGCATCTTCTCCTTGCCTTCCAGGGTGATGCGGACCCAGTCGGAATCCTTCTTGCGGCCCGCCTTGCGGCTGTCGGTGAAATCGAAGCCGTTGTCGGGCAGCTGCTGGCCGGCGTTGTCGCGGCCGTTGCCGTTCACGCCGTGGCAGCGGGCGCACACGTCCAGCCAGTACTTGGGGTAGTCGCCCCCGAAGGGGGGGGCCTCCTTCTTCGGCTGGGCGGAAAGGGTCTGGAAGGTTGCGAAGGCGATGAGGGCGATGCGGGCGATGAGCATGATGCCTCCTGGAATACGGCCTACCAGCCGCGGTTGGTGTGGTTCTCGCCGTGGCAGGTGAGGGTGCAGGTCCTGCTGGTGGCGTTGTAGACGGTCCGGCTGCCGAGGTACTGGATGGTGTCGCTGGCCGGGCCCTCCATCTGAGGCGTGTCGAGCCTCGTGAAGTGGGCAAGGGCTCCGGGGGTCCCGTTGGCCATTCCATGGCAGTCGGTGCACTTGGCGCTGACCTCGGAGCCCAGGTGCGTGCCGTGGTGGCCTGAGTAGTAGCTGTTGTTCTCCGGAACGCCAAGGGACGTGCCGCGGGCGTGACAGGCGCGGCAGCCCGCGTCGCCGGTGGCCCCGGTGGAATCCAGCGTCCCGGTCTGCCAGCTGGGGGCCGCCAGGGCGCCGTGGCAGCTCACGCTGGTGCAGGTGTAGGCGGTGGGGCTGAAGGACGCGGCGCCGGCCTTGGCGTTGTAGGTCGCGGAGAAGCCGGTGGGCGCGGGCGGCACCCTGAGCGCGTCGGCGCCGGGGCGGGCGTTGGCGTGGGTGTAGTGGTTCAGGGTGCCGGCGTCGTAGTTGGTGTGGCAGGAGCCGCACTGGCCGGTGACGGAAGGCAGGGCGTTGTGCTTGGCATGCCTGCCGGGGAGATCCGGGAAGGCCGCGCCCGCCGGCGGCCGGGCGTGGCAGGAGGCGCAGTTGGCCACCGCGAGGGGCGACCCCGCCTGGTGGCACACGGTGCACAGGGGTGCGGTGGACAGGGGGGAGGCGCCCGTGACCCCGTGGCAGGAGGCGCAGCCGGAGGCGAAGGCGGCCTGGGAATTGGCGCCGGTGTGGCCCGTGCCCAGGTAGGGCACCGGGTGGGAGGGGCCGCCGTTCCAGCTCGAGGCGGCGTGCGCGTGGCCGTGGCAGGTGACGGTGCAGGTGCGGTTGGCGGCGTCGTAGGCGTTGGCGGAGCTTCCCGGCAGCAGGATGGTGTCGCCGGCGGGGCCTTCCATCTGCGGCGTGTCAAGGTGCGCGAAGTGGTTGGCGGCGCCCGCGGTGCCGCCGGTCATGCTGTGGCAGTCGGTGCACAGGGCGCCGACGACGGACGCGAGGTGGAAGCCGTGGAGACCGGACCAGGCGGCGTTGTTCTCCGGGGTGGCCTGGGCGGAGCCCACCTGGTGGCACTGGCGGCAGCCGCCGTCCGTGGTGGCAGCGATGGTGCCCGTGCCCCAGGCCGGGGTGGTCACGCCCCCGTGGCAGCTGACGTTCGAGCAGGTGAGGTTGCTCGCGTTCATGGCCGCCGCGCCCGCCTTGGCGTTGAAGGTGGCCAGCAGCCGCACCGGAGCGGGGGGCACCCGCAGGGTGTTCAGTCCGGGCCGGGCGTTGCCGCGGTCATAGTGCGCCTGGGAGCCCGCGTCGAAGGTGTCGTGGCAGGTGGAGCAGAGCCCCGTCACGCGCGCCAGGGCGTCGTGCTTGGCGTGGGACCCCGCCAGGTCCGGGAAGGCGCCGCCCGCCGGGGGCTTGCCGTGGCAGGAGGCGCAGGCGGCCAGAGCCAGGGGCGAGCCGGCCTGGTGGCAGAGGACGCAGGCGGGGGCCGAGGCCAGGGGCGGCGTTCCCGTCACGACGTGGCAGGTGCCGCAGTCGGAGGCGAAGCTGGCCGGGGTGGCGCCGGTGTGGAGCGCGCCCAGGAAGGGGACGGCGTGGTTGGGCTGGCCGGGGCCGGCGGCGTGGCAGGCCACGGCGCCTGCGGCGCTGGCGAAGCAGCTCGGGGCCGCTGGAAGGGGGGCGGTCCGGCCCTTGGCGTAGTCATGGCACACGGGGCAGGCGTTGTCCCGGTTCTGGGCGTCCCGGTGGGAGGGCACGTAGCCGGGGAAGGTCTCCACCGGCGCGGGGGCCCAGGTGGTGGAGTGGGAGGAGGCGGCGGCGTGGCAGGCCGCGCAGGACGTGGGCGCGGAGCCTCCGGCGAACCCGGGGGTTCCCGGGATGCCGTGGCAGGCCTGGCAGGCCAGGAGGTCCTTCTTGGCCGCGAGGCCGTGGAAGGCGGTGCTGGTGGCGTCCCGCCACCCGGCGCCCAGGGGGTGGGGGGCGTCCTCGGGACCGTGGCACATCGTGTTGTTGAAGCAGGTGGGCACGGTTCCCGCCGGGGCGGGCTGGGCCGGGTGGCCCGGGGGGTTGCTGGAAGAGCCCGCCAGGTGGCACTGTGCGCACACGGCGGCGTTGGAGGGATCGGTGGTGCTGTGGGTGAGCCCGGCGGCGTCGTTCCAGGGCCTGGGCGCATGGGGGGCGGGAACGCCGTGGCAACTCTGGCAGGACACGGTGGAGGCGCCGCCGGCGAAGGTCGGCCCATGGCAGGCCTGGCAGGACCGGAGCCCGCCGCCCCCCGGGCCCTGGAGGGCCTTGGCCCGCGGGCCGTGCGTGGCCGCCAGGTTGTACCCGGTGATGGTGCCATGGTGGCAGGCCGCCGTCATGCAGCTGGGGATGGCGCTGGGCGCCGCAGGCACGGTCATGGCGTGGCAGACGGTGCAGGTGGCCTGGGGGGCGAGGGCCTGGCCCGGGTGGACCGCCAGCCAGCCTGTGGCATGGTAGGTGCCCGCGGGGCTGGCCCAGGTGGACCCCGCGTGCTGGTACCCGTGGCAGGTGAGGGTGCAGGACCTGTTCGCGGCGTTGTAGACGGAGCGGTTCCCGGCGTATTGGATGGTGTCGCCGGCGGGACCCTCCATCTGCGGCGTGTCCAGGTGCGCGAAGTGGTTGAGGGCGCCGGGCGTGCCGTTGGCCATGGCATGGCAGTCGGTGCACAGGGCGCCCACCGGGGCCCCCAGGTGGAAGGCATGGAGGGGCGTCGCCGCCGCGTTGCTCTCGGCCCCGCCCGCGGCGTGGCACTGGCGGCAGCCCGCGTCCGAGGCGCTGTCGAGGGTGCCCGTGCCCCAGGCCGGGGTGATCGCGCCGCCGTGGCAGCTGACGTTGGAGCAGGTGAGGGCGGCTCGGTCGAAGGCGGCCGGGCCGGCCTTGGCGTTGAAGGCCGCCGGGACCTGCACGGCCCCGGGGGGCACCCGCAGGGAATCCAGGCCGGGCCTCGCGTTGCCGCGGTTGTAGTGGGCCAGGGAACCGGCGTCGTACGACGTGTGGCAGGGCGTGCAGGTCCCCGTCACCCCGCCCAGGGCGTCGTGCCTGGCGTGGGCCCCCTTCACATCCGGGAAGGCGCTGCCCGCGGGCGGTTTCCCATGGCACGACGCGCACCCGGTCCGGGTGAGGGGCGAGCCCGCCTGGTGGCAGGCGGAGCACTGCGGGGCGGAGGCCACGGGCGACGCGCCGTCGAGGGCGTGGCAGGTGGCACAGCCGGCGGTGAAGGCGGCCTGGGTCGCGCCGGCGTGCAGGGGCCCCAGGAAGGGCACCGGGTGGCTGGCGGTGTTGGCCCCATGGCAGAGCGTGTTGTTGTAGCAGGTGGGCACCGTGCCCGCCGGGGCGGGCTGGGCGGGGTGGCCGGCGGGGTTGGCCGGGGCCCCCGCGAAGTGGCACCGGGCGCACACCGCCGCGTTGGAGGGGTCCGTCGTGCTGTGGGTGGCCAGGCCGTTCCAGGGCCTGGGGGGATGGGGGGCGGCGACCCCATGGCAGCTCTTGCAGGAGACCGCCGAGCCGCCTCCGCCGAAGTCCGCACCGTGGCAGGCCTGGCAGGACACGAGCCCGCCGCCGGTGGCGTCCTGGGCGGCCTTGGCCCGCACGCCGTGGGCGGCCGGGAGGCCGAAACCGGGCAGGGTCCCATGGTGGCAGGCGGAGGTCATGCAGCCGGGAATGCCGCTGCCTGCCTTGAGGACGGTCGTTTCGTGGCAGGTCCTGCAGTGATCGAGGCCCGCCAGGGCCTGGGCCGGATGGGCCGTGAGCCATCCGGCGGGATGGTAGCCGCCCGCCGGGGGCTTCCCTCCGCCGCCGCAGCCCGCCAGGATGGCCAGGCACAGCAGGAGGGCCAGGGCCCGCAGGACGGGCCGGGGCCTGGATTCTCCACCTCTGGATCGGACTGGCATGGCCACGGGCCTCCGGTCGGGAAATGTGTCGACGCCCCAGTTTAAAAACCGGCAGGGGCCTGCCTATGGGGGGAATCCCCCATTCTCCCGGGGGGGGATGCTGTATTTCCCCTCCCGGAAGGAACGCCCCTCGCCGGGCTACGCGGCGTGCACCCGGCCATCCCGGATCTCCAGGCACCGGTCCGCGATCCTGGCCAGCTGGGCATCGTGGGTGACCATGATGATCGTCAGCCCCTCCACCCGGTTGAGGCACTTCAGGGTCTCCCCGATCTCCTCCATCCGCCGGGAATCGAGGCTCCCCGTGGGCTCGTCGGCCAGGAGGATCTTCGGCCGGTTCACCAGCGCCCTGGCGATGGCCACCCGCTGCATCTCCCCGCCCGAGATCTCCCTCGGGAGGTGGTTCCGCCGGCCTTCCAGCCCCAGGATCCCCAGCAGCCGGTCCACGTCTCCGGCGCCATCCGGCCGGGGGCAGAAGGCCAGGGGGACCGCCACGTTCTCCCGCACCGTCAGGGTGGGAATCAGGTGGAAGTTCTGGAAGATGTAGCCGAAGACCGCCCGCCGGACCCGCGTGAGTTCGGTTTCGGCCAGGGGCCGGCCTTCCCCGTGCATCCGCCTGCCGGCGAGCTCGAGTTCGCCGCTGGTGGGGTTGTCGAGGCAGCCGAGCAGGTTGATGAGGGTGGTCTTGCCGGACCCGGACGGGCCGGTGACGGCGACCACCTCCCCGGCCCGGATCGCCAGGGAGACGTCGTCCACGGCCCTGATGTCCTCGCTGCCCCTCCGGTACACGCGGGTCAGGCCCCTTGCCTCGAGAACGGTGGTGCTCGTCATGATTCACCTCGAATGGTGTCCAGGGGCTTGACGCGGCCGGCCTTCCAGGCCGGGTACAAACCGCTGAGCAGACCGACGGATACGATGATGGCCACCGTCAGCAGGACCTGGCGTGCGTCGATGTCCACCAGGCCGCCCCGGGGGGCATAGGGGAGCACCTGGCGCGCCAGGCCATCCGTGACGCGGGCGAGGCCCAGGGCCGCCGCGACGCCGGCCAGGGCCCCGCAGGTGCAGAGGATCAGGGTCTCCGTCCACACCAGCAGGAACACGTCCAGGGGCATGGCCCCCATGGTCTTGAGGATCCCGATCTCCTGCAGGCGCTCCAGCACGGACATGAGGATGGTGTTCACCACGCCGATCATGGCGATGAGGGTGGCGATGAGGGCGATGGACAGCACCATCACCCGCGCCGTGGCGATGAGCTTCAGGATCGTCTGCCGCACCTGGGTGAAGCTCACCACCTGCACGTCGGGGAGCCGGTAGAGCCTGGCCTCCAGGGCGGCCAGGTCCATGCCGGGGCGGGTGCGGATGCCGATGGTGGTGATGCTGGGGGTGCCGGCGATCTTCTGGAGGCGGCCCAGGGGCAGGAAGATGGTGCCGTCGTCCTGGGTGCCGGTGCGTTCCAGGATGCCCACGACCTTCAGGGGGACGTTCTTCTCGGGCACGAGGGTCAGGTCCCCGACGCTGCGCTGTTCCAGCTCCGCGGCCTCGTGGCCCATGACCACCTCCTCGGCGTCGTTGTCGCTGAACCAGGCGCCGCGCTCGAAGCGGAGGAAGGGCTTCATGGCGGGGAAGGTCGCGGGATCCACGCCGAAGTACCCGGCGATGCCGCCGTTCTCGCCCTTGTTGGGGTCGAAGTAGGCCTGCATGAGGATGGGGGTGATGCCTTCGACCTCGGGTTCCCGGCGCACGGTCTCCACCAGGGCGGGGTCCATGTAGCGCAGGCCGCCGCCGCCCTGGAGCATCAGGGTCGCGGCCTCGTACGGGCAGCCCTTGGCCATGACCATGAGCTGGTAGCCGAGGTTCCCGATGTCCCGGTTCAGGGCCTCCTCGTAGCCGTGGTTGAAGCCCAGCAGGCTCACCAGCACCCAGGAGGAGAGGGCGATGCCGCCCAGGGTGAGGAGGCTGCGGGCCTTCTTGCGGAAGAGGTTCTTGTAGGCGATCTGGAAGAGGCTGATCATGCCGGGTCCCCCGCGTGGGAATAGAAGCAGGCGTCCATGAGGACCAGGTTCTTGTAGAGGCCCCTGAGGACGCCGAAGAAGTCGGTGTCCATGCCCGGCACGGGGTTCCGGATCTTCGCCAGGCGTCCCGTGCCCTTGCCCAGGACCGGGTCGAAGGTCCTGAAATCGCGCAGGGACAGCGCCGTGAACTGCCCCGCGAAGGCCGGGTCGCGCAGCTTCGGGGCGAGGGGGCCGGTCATCTTCTGGATGTAGAAGGTGATGACCCTGCCCTGGAGGTCCAGGGCCAGGAACACCTGGATGACGCCGAACTGGCCCTTCTGGTTGATGCCGTGGATGTAGCCGGCCCGGGCGTCGCCCTTGAAGATCTCGTAGAGGGTGTAGGGGACCTCCAGGGGCTCGTAGAGGGGGCGGTTGGGCTCCCCGAGCCGGCGGAGGACCTTCTGCAGGTCCGGGCCGGTCACGGAGAAATAGGTCGTCTTGAAGCGGGTGGCCCCCGGGAACAGCCGGGGGACGTCGGTGGCGGGACTGTTCAGGTCGCAGGTGATGGCCGCGGCCGCGGGCAGGGTCAGCAGCACCGGGGCGATCGCCAGGCGGGGCCAGGTCCGGGTCATGGGCGCTCCCTCAGATGTCGAAGAGGTAGGCGCCGCGCAGGAGGGTCTTCCCGCCCCGCTCGAAGGTCAGGCGGACCTCCCAGTCCCCGGGCATCACCAGGTTCACGGGAAGCAGGTAGACGCCCTTGGAGGACACGGAGAACGCCTTGCTGCCCGTGCTGTGCGCGCCCCGCATGGAGGGCATGTCGGCGTCGCCCCGCACGGTGAAGGAGGTGTCCCTGGTGCCGTCGCGGCGGAGGATCTCCACCCGCAGGGTGGCGGTCCCCAGCTTGGGCGCCTTGGTGAAGCCGTAGACGAAGGAGGTCTCGGCGTCCAGCGGGATCCGGTCGCCGGGCCTGGCGAGGCGGACGTAGTCCGACGGGGCGGGGACTCCGGCGAGCAGAGCGACGAGGGCCGGGGCGAGGAGGTTCATGGGGGCTCCAGGGAGGGGGGGCTAGTAGAGGCCCCAGGTTTCGTTGGGATCGAATCCGCGCGCGGGACCGGGCTGGAGGCGCACGACGTGGCAGCCCTCGGACAGGTGGCGCAGGCCCGGGGAGAAGTTCAGCAGGTCGTAGTCGGTCGCGTCGGCGGCGGGGGCGGCGTCCAGGGTGTCCAGGAGGTAGTCCCGGTAGTAGTTCCGCTCCATGCGGGCCAGCGCCTCCGACAGCACCTTCATGGCGTCCTCCATGCGGGAGGCGATGCGCCGGTCATTGGCCTGGAAGGGCTTGTCCACGACGGCCCCCACCCGCGCGCCCATGCGGGGCGGCAGGGTCTTCGGGCCGGGCTGGCGGTAGGGGTACACCACCCGGGTGAAGCCCCGGGCCGCTTCCGGCAGGTCCCAGAGCCGCTCGGCCAGGAGGGTGGAGGACATGAACACCTGGGGCGGGGAGGTCCTGGCCATCGCCTCCAGGGCCCGGTACGCGTCGGGGCCGGTCCACATCAGGAGGGCGGTGTCCTTGTCGGCCTTGACCGGGCGGGAGGGGTTCCAGGGGATGGACTGCACGGGGGTCCGGCCCGCCCAGGCCTCCTCGAAGCCCTTGGCCAGGAGGGCGGCCTCGGATCCCGGCCCCAGGATCTGGACGACCCGGGCGGGGGGCGCCTGCGCCAGGAACCGGGCCGCGGACGCGCCCTCCTGGTGGTAGCCCCTGGTGTAGTAGAAGGTGTAGGAACCCTCCAGGCCGGGCTGGTCGGTGATGGGCAGGACGCAGGGCAGCCGGAGGTCCTCGCAGAACCGGTGCACCGGCTCCCAGGTCCGGGTGGAGATGCCGCCCAGGAGCGCGAACACGGGTTCCTGGGCGTAGAAGGCCTCCAGCTGGGCTTGCCAGGTGGCGGGCTCGCCCTTCAGGACCCAGGTGGCCAGCCTCCATTCCCGGAAGCCGATGCCCATGAGCTGCATGTTGAGCATCTGGCCCATCTTCTGCCGGGGGTTGGGGCGCAGGTTGCTGTGGGAGCGCAGCGATCGCTCGATGGCGCCGGTCATGGCGGCGCGGTCCGCGGCGGGCACCTCCTCGGTCACGACCGTGGCGAAGGTGACGCTTTTGTCCGTGACGCCGGGCGCGAACGCGGAGGAGAGCCGGCCGAGATACTGGACCAGGGGCGCCAGATCCGCATCGGAGGCCCGGTAGCGGGGCATGGCGGGGCCCAGCTCGCGTCCGGAGGGGTCCACGCCCTTGACGAGGGCGTCCATCAGGGAGCGTTCCGTGTAGGCGGGCCTGAGGGGCGCGGTCTTGAACCGCGCGGGGACGAGGGCCTCCCGCTCCTCCTGCGTGAGGCCGGTGAAGTGGAGGTACAGGGGCTGGAACAGGGTCCGGCCGTTGATGGCGCGCACGCGCACGCCGTCCTCCTGCATGGGCGGGATGCCGCTGCGGCCGTGGCAGCCCGCGCAGGCGAACGCCGTCCCCGGGACCCGGGTGCCGGCCTTCATCACGGCCTGGAGAGGCTGGCCCGAAGGAAGGAGGCCGTCCCGGTACATTCGCTCTCCCAGGTCCAGGGGCCGCCGGGGCTCCGCGGCGGGGACGGGCCCCGCCAGGAGCGCCGCCAGCAGGAGTCCGTTCAGGATTCGGGTGTTCACGGGGGCCTCGCTTTCCGGGGAATCGGATACCCAGCAAGGTAGGTGATCCACCCCCCGGCGCCCATGGGGGTTTTCCCCCATACTGGCCCGGGGAAAATCCGTATCTAGTCGGGCCTTCCGGACCCTTCGGCGGGGCCGGGGAGAGGACGGGCCGCGGAGACGAGCCCCTTCTCGATGGCGAAGGCCGTCAGGGCGGACACGTTGTGGATCATGAGGCGCTTCATCAGGCTGCCCCGGTGCTTCTCCACGGTCTTGGGGCTGATGCACAGGTAGGCGGCGATGTCCCGGGTGCGGTAGCCCTCGGCCACGAGCTTGAGCACCTCCCGTTCGCGCTGGGTGAGGTCCTCGTAGGGCGTGCGCCGGGGGGCGGGCTGCTGCAGGCGCAGGAAGGCGGCGACCACCGTGGTGGCGATCCCGGGGCTGAGGAAGCGCTCCCCCCGGAGGAGGCTCGCCACCGCCTCCAGGAGTTCGGCGGCGCTGCCATCCTTCAGGAGGTAGCCGTTGGCTCCGGACTTGATGGCCTCGAAGACCCAGTCCTCGCCGGTGTGGGCGGTCAGGATGAGGACGCAGGTCTGCTCCCGGATCCGCTTGATCTCACGGAGGGCTTCGAGACCGTTGGTGCGGGGCATGGACAGGTCCAGGATCACCAGGTCGGGCTCCAGCTCGGCGACCAGGCGGATCGCTTCGCGGCCGTCCCCGGCTTCCCCGACGATCTCGTAGCCGGTCCGGGATTCCAGGATCGAGCGGAGGCCGTCCCGGAGAAGGGTGTGGTCTTCGGCGAGTACCAGGCGGTGCTTCCTAGGGTTGATCAAGGGAGGGCCTCCAGGGGGGTGTCGTGCAGGCAAGGTAGTCCCGGCCCCGCGCCATTTCCATACCGGGGCACCCAATTACATGCTTTCCCGTCCCCATATGGGGGGATCCCCCCATAGTGGCCGTCCGGGGCCCGGCCTACCTTTTGGCATGCGAAAACCTGCCCATGAGAAAGGGACCACCCGGATGTCCATCGCCGATCCGAATGCGGAACGAACCTGGGAGCGCGTCCGGGCGCGCATCCGCGGACCTGGAGGCCTATGAGATAACCCCACCCCCGGCTCCCCCCCTTGATCGTGCCAAGCCCACCTGCTTCCTTCACGGAGAACTCCCATGAACAAATACCAAGCCAAGGCCAAGCCTGCCCGCCTCACGCGAACGGTCACGATCTCGGCCCTCCTCTGCCTGGGGTCCACGCCGCTGCTCTACGCGCAGTACGTCGCCCCGCCCCCGCTCGCCACCGGCGTGGACTACACCAAGCCCAACTTCGCCTACAGCCCCATCCTCAGGAAGTTCGTCGACTCGCTGCCGGGCCTCACGGCGGCCGGCGCGAACAACCTCGGCCAGTACATCCCCGTGGCCGTGGCCGACCTGACCACCTTCGCCGGCACCGCCAGCTACGAGATCGCCCTGGTGGAGTACTCCGAGCAGATGCACTCCGACCTGGGCCCCACCAGGCTGCGCGGCTACGTGCAGGTGGAGACCCCGGGCACCCTCGCCGCCATGGCCGCCATGACCCCCGCCATGGTGAGCAAGCATGTCCCGCTGCCAGGCGGCAAGTTCGGCATCGACAACCCCAGCTACCTGGGCCCCACCATCGTGGCCACCAAGGGCGTGCCCACCCGCGTCACCTTCGACAACCTGCTCCCCACCGGCGCGACCGGCAACCTCTTCATCCCCACGGACGTCACGGTCATGGGCGCCGGCATGGGTCCCGACGGCACCAACTATCCCCAAACCCGCGCCACGCTCCACCTCCACGGCGGCGACAACCCCTGGATCAGCGACGGCACGGCCCACCAGTGGATCACCCCCGCCGGGGAGGCCGGTTCCCTCCTGAAGGGCGCCAGCCAGCAGAACGTCCCCGACATGCCGGTGCCCGCCAACGGTTCCGCCACCTTCTTCTGGCCCAATGGGCAGTCCGGCCGGCTCATGTTCTACCATGACCACGCCATGGGCATCACCCGCCTGAACGTATACGGCGGCGCGGCCGCGGGCTACCTCCTGGTGGATCCCACCGAGCGGGCCCTGAACGCCTTCGCGCCCGGCGGGGAAGTGCCCCTCATCATCCAGGACAAGACCTTCGTGAGCGACGGCACGGTTCCCGCCGGCTTCACCGGCACCGCCAGCCCCGCCACCACCGTGGTCGACCCGCTCTGGGCCTCCGGTCCCTGGGGCCAGACCAAGGGCAGCCTCTGGTTCCCCCACGTCTACATGCCGAACCAGAACCCCAACGACCTCTCCGGCGCCAACCCCCTGGGCCGCTGGGACTACGGCGCATGGTTCTGGCCCGTGTTCCCGTCCATGGTGCCCCCGGCCACGTCCATCGTGCCCGAGGCCTTCATGGACACGCCGGTCATCAACGGCACCGCCTATCCCTACATGAGCGCCAAGCCCACGGCCTACCGGTTCCGCATCCTCAACGGCTGCAACGACCGGTACCTCAACCTCCAGATGTACGTGGCCGATCCCTCCGTGACGGGACCCGGCGGACTCACCGAGGTCAAGATGATCCCGGCCGTCAAGGGCACCGGGGTCGCCGCCGGCGCCCTGGATCCGGGGACGACCTGGCCCGCCACCTGGACCGCCAACGACACCGTCGGCATGACCCCCAACATCCTGGACAACCGGTTCGGCGGCGTGCCCGATCCCAGCCCCAGCCTGATGGGCCCCTCCTTCATCCACATCGGTTCCGAGGGCGGCATCGCCCCCGCGCCCGTGGTGCTCCCCAACACGCCCATCGGC
This sequence comes from Geothrix sp. 21YS21S-2, assembly GCF_030846775.1. Classification (NCBI taxonomy): domain Bacteria; kingdom Pseudomonadati; phylum Acidobacteriota; class Holophagae; order Holophagales; family Holophagaceae; genus Geothrix; species Geothrix sp. 21YS21S-2. The sequence goes on along the minus strand of NZ_CP132910.1, from coordinate 993,455 downwards.
TACGAGAACAACAAGCGCAGCGTCACCGTGCTGAACACCCTGGAGCACACGCTCTTCCTCGGCCCCGCCGAGCGCGCCGACGTGATCGTGGACTTCTCCCAGTACGCCGGGAAGACCATCATCCTCTACAACGACGCCCCGGCTCCCGTGCCTGCGGGCGATCCCCGGTACGACTTCTACACCGGCGGGCCCGATATGACCAGCCAGGGCGGCGCCCCGCCGACCCTGCCGGGCTACGGCCCCAACACCCGGACCATCATGCAGATCCGGGTCGACGCCAACGGCGCCGCGACGGTCCTGGATCCCGCCACCCTGGCGGCGCCCATGGCCGCGGCCTACGCCACCGAGGACGCCCCCATCGTGCCGGCCAACACCTACGCCCGCATCTCCGACACCAGCATGAACATCAACGGGGTCGTGTATCCCCTGCAGCCCAAGGCCATCCAGGAGCTCTTCGATCCCTTCGGCCGCATGAACGCCACGCTGGGCGTGGAAGTGCCCTTCACCACCGCCACCATCCAGACCACGATCCCCTTCGGGTTCGCCGATCCCGTCACGGAGGTCTTCCCCGACAACACCGTCCAGCTCTGGAAGATCACCCACAACGGCGTGGACACCCACGCGATCCACTTCCACCTCTTCAACGTCCAGGTGGTCAACCGCGTCGGCTGGGACGGCGCCATCAAGCCGCCCTATCCGGAAGAGATCGGCTGGAAGGAAACGGTCAAGATGAACCCCCTGGAGGACATCGTCGTCGCCCTCCACGCCAAGTCCCCGGCCGTCAACTTCAAGATGCCCAACAACATCCGGCCCCTGGATCCCACGATTCCCATCGGCAGCTCCACCAGCTTCCTGGGCGTGGACCCCAACAACAACCCCGTCACCATCGCCAACAAGGTGGCGAACTTCGGCGCCGAGTACACCTGGCACTGCCACCTCCTGGGCCACGAGGAGAACGACATGATGCGGCCCATGTCCGTCGCCCTGACGCCGGACGCGCCCACCGCCCTCACCGCCGCCATCACGGGCTCGGGCCGCTCCAAGTCCGTCGTCCTGAAGTGGGTCAACAGCGCCTTGAACGCCACCGGGTTCACCATCCAGAAGTCCACCGATCCCCTCTTCCTCGCGGTGGGCACCACCACCATCAGCCTGGGCAACGTGACCACCTACACCGACGTCATCGGCAACACCTCCACGGTCTACTACTACCGCGTGATGGCCAACAACCTGGTGGGCAGCGGCGTGGTGGGCTTCCCCAATGCCATGGCCAGTTCCGCCTACACGGCGGCCGTGGCTTCGAACATGCCGCTGCCTCCCGCGGCGCCCACGAACCCGGCCGCGGCCATCCAGACGGCCCGGTCCATCCGCATCACCTGGACCGACAACTCCAACAATGAAACCGGCTTCACCATCCAGCGGTCGGTCAACGGCGGCGCCTTCACCCTGCTGGTCGTCACCGCGGCCAACGCGACCGCCTTCACGGATGTCAGCGTGTCCACCGGCAACACCTACGCCTACCGGATCGCCTCCACCAACGGGGCCGGCTCCTCGGCCTTCGCGGGTCCCGTGTCCGTCCTCCTGGCTGCGCCGGCCGCGCCCACCCGCGTCGCCGCCGCCGCGGTCCGGGTCACCAACAACAGCGACCGGGTCACCCTCACGTGGGTCGACAACTCCACCAACAACACCGCCTTCAACATCCAGCGCGCGACCAACGCCACCTTCACGACGGGCCTGAACAACTACAGCGTCGCAGGCAACATCACCAGCTTCGTGCAGAACGGCCTGCCCCGCGGGGCCCGGTACTACTACCGTGTCCAGGCGGTGAACGCTGCCGGAAACTCCGCCTGGGTGAACGCCGCCCCCGCGCCGGTCGTCACCCCCTGAACCTGACGTGCAGTGACCTGCGGGGAGGGCTCCGGCCCGCCCCGCAGGCGTTCCCTACGCCCCGCCCCGAGGAGGAGAAATGTCGTCACGATGGGTTGCGCTCCTGGTCTCCGGTCTCCTGCTGTCCTCCCTGGGCGCGCAGGAGCTGGCCTCGGACAAGGAGAAGCAGAGCTACGCGGCCGGCGTGGACATGGGCAAGGCCCTCCGGCGCCAGGGCGCCGAACTGGACATCCAGGCCCTCCTCCAGGGGCTGCAGGACGCCTACGCGTCCGGCGGACTCAAACTGACGGAGAAGGAACTCCAGGCGGCCCTCAACGCCCTCCAGACCGAAATCAAGCTGCAGCGGGCCCGGCCCCTCCAGATGGTGGCCAACCGGAACCGCAGCGAAGGGGAGGCCTTCCTCGCCAGGAACCAGGGCGAACCCGGCGTCGTCGCCCTGGCCAGCGGGGTGCAGTACAAGGTCCTCGCGGAAGGGAAGGGGCCCCTGCCTTCGGAGGGGGACGTCGTGTCCTGCAACTACCGGGGCCTGCTCCTCGACGGTACGGAATTCGACAACACCCTCCGCCGGGGGGAGCCCGCCAGCCTGGGGCTCAAACAGACCGTTCCCGGTCTCCGCGAAGCCCTGCAGCGCATGCCGGTCGGCTCCAAGTGGCAGATCTGGGTTCCTTACGCTCTAGCCTACGGCGAGAAGGGCGCGCTGCCCAGGATCCAGCCCTACGCGACCCTCTGCTTTGAGCTGGAGCTGCTGGGCATCCGCAATTGATGACTTGAGCGCAGGACGGCCCGGAGCGGACGGTCCCCTCTGGACGGGGCCCTCCACTCCGGGCATCCTGTTCGTCTCTCACCCCTCACCCCGCCCCCGGAGCGCGGCCATGAACCTGTCCTCGCCATGGAAGGCCGACCCGGTGATTCCGCCGATCCAGGCCATCCTGGACGTGCCGGCCCTGCGTGCCCTGCTGGAGCGCTTCCGCGCCCTCACCGGGGCGGTGGCCGCCGTCCTCGACCTCGAGGGCCGGGTCGTGGTCGAAACCGGCGGGCAGGACGTGTGCCTCCGGTTCCACAAGGTCCACCCCGGCACGGCAGCCCTCTGCGGCGACTGCAGGCTCCGCCTGGTCCAGGGGGCCGCGCGCGGAGAGCGGGTGGCCGAAAAATGCGGCAACGGCCTCTGGGACGTGGTGACGCCCCTGTACGCCGGGGAGGTCCAGATCGGGAGCCTGTACACCGGCCAGTTCCTGTATGACGACGAGGAGGCCGGCCTCCAGGACTTCCGCGCCCGCGCCGGGACATGGGGCTTCGACGCGGAGGACTACCTGGCCGCGGCCGGGCAGGTGCCGCGGTTCAGCAGGGACGCGGTCCGGCGCCACCTGGACTTCCTCCTGGAACTCGCCGGGCTCGTCACGACCTTGAACCTGGGGCAGATGCAGTCGGAGACGCGCCACCGGGCCCTGTTCGACACGGCCCAGATGGGGATCGTCTACCAGGACACCACGGGCTTCGTCCTATCGGCCAACGAGGCGGCCCAGCGAATCCTCGGTCGCTCCCTGGAGGACATGCAGGGCACGACCGGGATCAACCCCCTGTGGCGGTTCATCCGCGAGGACTTCAGCGAATTCCCCACGGGGGAGCGCCCGTCCTTCCTGGCCCGGCGCACGGGGCGGCCCGTCAACGACGTGACCATGGGCCTGCTCGATCCCGGTTCGGGGGCCATCGTCTGGCTCAATGTCAGCTCCGTCCCCCTTTTCCGTCCCGGGGAAGCCGTCGCCTTCCAGACCTATTCCACGTTCAAGGACATCACCCGCCGGAAGGAGGCCAATGCGGAGGTGGCCCGCCTCCATGCCCTGCTCCGGGAATCCCAGGCTCTGGCCCGGGTGGGCGGCTGGGAGATCGATCTGATCGCCAACACCCTTCATTGGACCGAGGAGACCTACCGGATCCACGAAACGAGCCCCGGGGAATTCACGCCCACGGTGGAGTCCGCGCTCTCCTTCTACGCCCCGGAGTCGCTGCCCAAGGTGCGGGAGGCGGTGCGCAGGTCCATCGAACTGTTCGAGTCCTTCAGCCTGGAGCTGGAACTGATCACCGCCAAGGGGCGCAAGATCTGGGTCCACGCCACCAGCCGCCCCGTCCAGGTGAACGGCAGGACCGTGAAGGTGTTCGGAGCCTTCCAGGACATCAGCGCCCGCAAGGAAGCCGAGGCCACCCTCCAGGTCGAGCGCGATCTGCTCCAGGCGGTCATGGACGGAGCGCCGAATTCCCTGCTGGCCTATCTCGACCGCGACTTCCGGTACCTTCGGGTCAACTCCGCCTACGCCGCCCGCTGCGGCTGCCGCCCGGAGGAACTGGTCGGCCTGAACCACTTCGACCTCCACCCCGACCCGGTGAACGCCTTGGCCTTCCAGGGGGCCCTGGAGGCCGGGGAAACGCGGGAAGCCCGGGACCAGCCCATCCGGTTCCGGGAGTCCGCGGCGCCCGGAACGACCTTCTGGGACTGGACCCTCGCGCCGGTGAAGGACCCGGGTGGGCAGGTGGCCGGACTTGTGTGGTCCCTGTTCGAGACCACGTCCCGCCTTCGCGCCGAGGAGGCGCTGCGCCACCTGAACGAGGAGCTGGAGCGGAGGGTCAGCGAACGCACCGGGGAGTCGGAGCAGCTGGCCTCCGAACTGAGGGCGCTGGTGGCCGAACTGGCCGGCACCGAACAGCGCGAGCGCAAGCACCTCGCGGACATCCTCCACGATCACCTTCAGCAGTTCCTCGTAGCCGCCCGGTTGCAGCTCACCCTGGTGCCGGGGGAGAAGAAGGCCGGTCTTCCGGCGCGGGTCCAGGTGGTGGATTCGATCCTCCAGGAGGCCCTGGCCGCCTCCCGATCCCTGGCGGTGGAACTCTGCCCGCCCGTGCTCTCCCAGGCGGGGCTGGTGCCCGCGCTGGTCTGGCTGGCCCAGCGAACGGAGGAATCCAGCCTTTTCCGGGTCCACGTCCGTGCCGGCAGCCCCATCGAACCCAGGTCGGAAACGGTCCGCTTCCTGCTCTTCCAGTCGGTGCGGGAACTGCTCCTGAACGCGGTCAAGCATTCCGGCGGCAAGGAGGCCTGGCTGACCCTCGACCGCCTGGAGGGGGGCTGGATCCGGATCACCGTGGAGGACCGGGGGCGCGGCTTCCCGCCCGGCATCACGGCATCCCGGACGGATGGCTCCTTCGGGCTCTTCAACATCCGTCAGCGCCTGGGCTGCCTGGGGGGCCGGGTGGAGATCGAGAGCCATCCCGATCAAGGGGTGCGGGTCACCCTCCTGGCCCCGGAGGATGACGGGGCCGGCGAGCGCCCCGCCGCTCCCGTGCCGGCATCCCCGCCGGCAGGGGCCGTCGCGGAGCCGGCCGGGGCCCAGGGCTCCCGGATCCGGATCCTGCTGGTGGACGACCACCGGATCATGCGGGAGGGCCTGCTCAGCCTGCTCCAGATCGATCCGGACCTGGAGGTGGTCGGGGAGGCCCAGGATGGCCAGCAGGGGCTGGACCTGGCCCGCCAGCTGAAACCCGACGTGGTGGTGACCGATCTCACCATGCCCGTGATGGACGGCCTCGTCCTGACGCGGATCCTCCACCGGGAGATGCCCGCCACGAAGATCCTCGGCCTGTCCATGAGCAACGAGCCCAGCGCGGCCAGCGCCATGCGCGAAGCGGGCGCCGCCGGGTACCTCACCAAGGGCGGACCCTCCGGCCACCTGATCCGTGCGATCCGGGCCTGCAAGCTCGAGCCTGAAGGCACATGGGTCACCTGAGTTGCCGGTTGGTCGGTCGCATGCTAACCCCCTGTGTTTCCATCTCCTTCCTTGAAAGTGCTTACCGGCAGGCCTACCATGGGGAAAACAATCTCCATGAATTTCGTTGCCGGCGCCTTCCCGGGTCCAGTCCACGGTCCGGGTCCACCTCGGGGGACGTGATGAATCCAAACCAGACGTGCCGGGTGATCCTCGCCGAGGACCACAACCTCCTGCGGGAGGGGCTCCGGGAACTCCTGGTCCGCATGCCCGGGGTCGAGGTGGTCGGCGAGGCCGTGGACGGCCGGGAGGCCATGCGGCTGGCTTCCGAGTTGCTGCCCGACCTGGTGCTGCTGGACCTCTCCATGCCCCGGACCAACGGCCTGGAGGCCCTCAAGGAGATCAAGCGGGTGAACCCGAGGATCAAGGTCCTGGTGCTCACCGTCAGCAAGGCCGAGGACCAGGTCTACGCGGTCCTCCAGGCCGGCGGGGATGGCTACGTGCTGAAGGACACCAGCAGCGCGGACCTCTTCGCGGCCATCCGGAGCGTGCTCGCCGGCGAGCGGTACCTGAGCCCCGCGGTGGCCACCGTGGTGGTGGGACTGTACCTGAACTCCAAGGATGGGCAGGCGGTGCGCCCGACCTACGACGTGCTTTCCGACCGCGAACGGGAGGTGCTCAAGCTGGTGGCCGAGGGCCACCGGTCCAAGGAGATCGCGGAGTTCCTCTGCATCAGCCCCAAGACCGTGGAGAAGCACCGGGCCAACCTGATGGTGAAGCTGAACGTGCACAACATCTCGGGGTTGACCGCCTACGCGATCGAGAAGGGGCTCGTCTCGGCCTAGATCGGCAGGCTGACCTTCACCGACGTCCCCCGAAGGGGCTCCGTGTCCACCTGGATGCTCCCGCCGGCGCCCTCCACCAGGCACCGCACCACCGTCAGCCCCAGGCCCCGGGCCCCGTCGCGGGTGGTGAAGTAGGGGTCGAACATCTGGTCCTTCACCCGGGGCGGGATGCCCGGGCCGTTGTCGCGCACCTCCAGCACCAGGCGCGGGGACTCCGTCCCGGCGGGTTCGGGCGCGGCCAGGAAGGTTCGCACGCGGATCTCGCCCTGGCCGTCCAGGGCCTCCCGGGCGTTGCGCAGGAGGTTCATGAGGACCGGTTCCAGACGCCCCGGGCTGATGGGGAGGAACGGCAGGCCCGGTTCCAGGTCCCACCCCAGCGTGATGCCGGGCCCGGCGATCCCCTCGGCCCAGGGGCGGACCCGCTCCACCACGGCGTTGAGCTCCAGCAGCAGGTCCGGCGCGGGCTCGCACAGGGCGGCCCGGCCGGCCTGGTCCAGGAGGCCGGCGAGGATCCCGGCGCAGGCCTGGGCCTCCTCCAGGTGCGGCCCCCCGGCGGAGATGGCGCCCAGGTGGATGCGCAGGTTCTCCAGGGGCGTGCGCAGGGCCCGGGCGAAGTTGGAGGCCAGGGTGGTCATCCACCGGGTGCGGGACCGGGCCTCCGCCTCCAGGCGGGCCAGGCGGCCCTCCGTGATGTCCCGGAAGGCGCCTCCCCGGCGGCCCCCGGGGTCCCGGCTCAGCACCCACCCGGTGCGGATCCAGGCGCCGGCGGCGGTGCGCAGGCGCACCTCGAGCTCCGAGCCGGGACCTTCCAGCGCCGCCCGCAGTGCCGGGGCGTCCTCGGGGTGGGCCAGGGCGGCCAGGGCGTCCAGGGTCCGGGGCAGGTCCCGGTCCTCCAGGCCCAGCAGCTTCCCGGCGGCTTCCGACAGCGCCAGGACCCCGCCGGCCTCGTGCCAGAGCACCAGCCCCGCGCCCGCCGCGGCCTCCAGGAGGGGGCGCTGGGCGTTGATCACAAGTTTCAGGCGCTCGGCGCTGCGCTCGCGGTCCGTCACGTCCCGGAAGCTGAAGACCCTCCCCACGGTCTCGCCGCCCTGGCGGTAGGGCCGGCCCGCGCCTTCGATCTGGCGGTCCTCGATGGACTTCAGCAGGCCCAGGGTCTCCCGGTCGGACTGGGCGCCCAGGTGGCGCACCTCGTCCATGAACGCGCCGGGGTCCTGGAAGTGGTCCATGAGGAACTGGAGCACCTTGTCCATTTCCATGGTGGCCAGGATGTACTCCGGGATGCCGCAGAGGCTCATGAACTTGCGGTTGTAGGTGGTGATCCGGCCCGCCAGGTCCCCCACGAGGATGCCTTCGGAGGTGGCGTCGAGAATGGCCCGCAGGAGCGAACCCAGGCGCGCGTTCGCGCTCTCGGCCTCCTTGCGCATGGCGGCGTCCCGCACCTCCGCCAGGGCGCGGCGCACCATGGAGGGCAGGCGGCGCAGGTGGTCGCGGGGCACGTAGTCCGTGGCGCCTGAGCGCAGGGCCGCCAGGGCCCGCTCCTCCCCGTCGTCCCCGCACAGGAGGATCACCGGGACCCCGGGATGCAGCCGCGCGGTTTCCCGGAGGCACGCCGCGTCCTCCGGGGTGTCGAAGTCCAGGATGACCAGGTCGAAGCGGATCCCGCCCCGGAGCGCGCTAAGGAAGGCCGCGGCCCCGGCGACCCAGGTGGATTCACAGGGGATGTAGTCCCCCGCCAGGAGGGCGGCGACCGCCTTCCCGACGTCCTCCCGGGGCGTCGAATGGAGGATCCTGGCCTTCACGGGCGCCCCCTGAGCCGCGCCTCCAGGGCCCGTCCGGGGAGGGAGCCGGGGTTGAGCTGCAGGGCGGCGTTGATGAAGGTCCGGGCCTTGCGCAGGCTGGCTGCGCCGTCCTGCCCGTGGGCCGCCTCCCACTCCGCGCGCACCAGCCAGGCCTCGCAGGCGCTCTGGGAGGCCGTCCAGGAGGGGTGGTCCGTGACGGGGATCCGGGCCAGGGCCTCGCCCAGGGTGGGCCCGGGGTCCACGCCGCGGGAGGCTTCCACCCGGGCCTTGAAGATCAGGGCCTCGCGGCGCAGGTCGCGGGACAGGAAGGGGCCGGGGTCGGCGACCTTCAGGCACTCCTGCAGGGCCGGCCCGGGGTCCTCCCCGCGCTGGAAGGCGGCCCGGGCCTGCAGCAGGAGCACCGCCATGCGGCCCGTGCGCAGGGCCCGGGTGAGCGGCTCCTTCAGGCGGGTGCCCTGGAAGATCATGGCCTCGTCCAGATCCTCCCGCGCATCGCGGCCCAGGTCCCGCAGCCTCATGACCTTGAGGATGCGCAGCCCGAGCCAGTCGTCCTGGAGCCCGGGGTCCCCGGGGTCCAGCCGGAGGGCCTGGCGGCACTGGGCCTCCAATCCGGCCAGGGCCTCCAGGGTGAGCTGGCCCTGGTCCAGCTGGAGCCCGGCCAGGCTCCTGGCCGATTCCAGGGCGGCGTGGTGGGCCAGCGCGTCGCTGGGGGCCAGGGCGATGCAGCCCTGGGCGGCCTCCAGGGCCTCGCGGTACTTCGCCTGGGCTCCGGGGAGATCCCCGCCGTCCCGGGCGGCATGGCCCAGGGCGCACAGGCTGGTGGACGCCAGAGCCACCGCCTCCACCCGCCAGGGGTTCGCCTTGGCTTCGGCCAGGCCTTCCGCGGCGGCCTTGGGGTCGTCCCGGCGCAGGCGGGCCGCGAGGGCCTGCCCGAAGGCTTCCCCCTGGCCGGTGAGGCCCCGGCCCTGGAGGAGGAGGGTTTCCAGGCGGCCGATATCGGGCGGGTCGCCCAGGCCCTCTCCCAGGGTGGCCTCGCTCCCCAGGGCATGGGCCAGGACCCGGGCGTAGGCGGGGCCCCGGCCGCCGGCGTCCCAGGCCCGCTCGGCCTCGGCCCGGGCCCGGCCGTAGTCCCTCAGCAGCAGGGCGGCCCGGGCCAGGGCCAGGTGGCCGGGACCGGCTGCGTCCCCGGCCTTCATTTCCGCCTGGAGGGTCTCCATGCGGGAGCGCGCCCGGATCAGGGCGGGCCGGAGGTCATGGAGGGGCTGGGCCCGTTCCAGCTGGAGGTCCCGCTCCATCTGCCCGATCTCCACCTCGAAACGGTGGGCCAGGAGCGCCTCCCGGGCCTGGGCGTGGCCGAGGTAGAGTCCGGTGGCCGTGCCGCCGCACAGGAGCCCGCCCGCGCCCAGGGCGTAGGGCAGGACCGCGGCCACTTTGGAGCGCGACCGGCGCCAGAGGCGGCCCAGGGGACCGGGGAGGGTGGCGTTGACCTTCTCCCCGTTCACGTGGGCCCAGAGGTCCTCCGCCAGGCTGGCCGCGGTGCCGTAGCGGAGCCCGGGGTCGGGCTGGAGGCACTTGATGAGGATGTTCTTGAGGTCCCGGTGCACCTCCCGGTTCGTGGGCAGCTCGATGGTGCGCTTCCTCCCGCCGGGCCCGCCGGCCGAGGCCAAGGAGCCGGCTGGAGGACGGCCATACACCAGGTAGTGGAGGGTCCCGCCCAGGCAGAACACGTCCGTGGCCGGTCCGATCTGGGCCCGGTCGCCCCGGAACTGCTCGGGAGCCATGTAGGCCGGGGTCCCGATGATGCCGTTGCTGGCCGTGAAGGCCGGCTCGTCCAGGGCCATGGCCAGGCCGAAGTCGCAGATGTAGGGCACCCAGCGGCCGTCCTCACCCCGCTCCAGGAGGATGTTGGAGGGCTTGAGGTCCCGGTGGATGAGCTTGAGCCGGTGGGCCGCATGCACCCCCTCGGCCACCTGCGCCATGAGGGTGACGGCCTCCTCCGTCGCCAGGTCCGGGCGCGCCTGGTCCAGGTTGAGTCCCCTCACCAGTTGCATGGCGATCATGACGGTGCCGTCGGACACCTCCACGTCGTAGACCCGGCAGATGTTGGGGTGGGCCACCCGGGCGTGCACCTGGGCCTCGTGCATGAACCGGATCACCGCCGTGGGGTCCATGTTCCGCAGGATCTTGAGGGCCACCACGCGGCAGAGCACCACGTCCCAGCCCTCCAGCACCTCGCCCATGCCGCCCTTGCCCAGAAGCGGGCCCAGGACGTACCGGCCCATGCGGGGGCATTGGGCATCCAGCCACATGGGTTGTAGGTTCAGGACATCGTGGGCCATGGACAATCTGATGAGCTTGTCATTGCCCTAGTATGCTGTGACGGAGACTCAGTGCCAATAGGGTTGTGGACATAGGCATCCATGCCGAATTCAAACGCTTGAATGCATCAGGCCCTTCCGGAAAAGATTACTCGCGCCGAGGCACCCGGCTAAAAGCCTAACGCCGGCGCCGAGGGGACCGAGGATCGCCGAAGGAAAAGCCCAAAAGCCTTTTGCAGATCAGCACTTTCGGATGGATGGGGGTGGCTGGGGGGATACAAAATTTCCAACGAATGGGGAAAAGTAAGTCACCGCGGCCAGAGCAGAAGCAGAATGCTTACATCGGTAATGGCCCAGGCGGTCAGGCACCGGTACATTCCCGCTTCATGCTGTGCGTTGGTGAACGTCCGCCATTTCGCCCACCAGGGGAGGAGCACGCCCAGCCAGGCACCCAGTGAAATAAGCATCGGCAGGGGGCTCCGGCCGGACTGCAGGGCGGCCCAGGCGAACCACAGGTGCGCGGCGGCGGCCAGGCCCGCGGCGAAGCCCAGGCTGGGACCCTCGCCCAGGACGATGGCCAGGGTGCGGTCGCCCCGGGCGCGGTCCTCGGCGATCTGGTAGAGCTGGGTGGCGGGGTACAGGGCCCCGAAGAGGAACGCGAAGCCGATGACCACGCTCCGCATGCCGGGGGTGACGGGCAGGCCCGTGAGGCCCCAGCCGGCCAGGGGGGCCAGGGCGCCGAAGCCGAGGCAGTTGATCACCAGGTCCCAGCCGGCCCGGGCCTTGAGGCGCGCGGGGGGGACCGAGTAGAGGACGGACATCGCCACGCAGGCGGCGTTGCTCCAGGCGAAGACCGGCGGCAGCAGGAAGCCCAGGAGGAGCGACAGGGCCAGCATCGCGGCCGACATGTGCAGCAGGTACCGGGGCGGCTTGGGCGGGGCCTTCAGGTAGCCGATGTCCCCCTCGTCCTTGTCGAAGGCGCTGTTGATGGCCAGGGTGCCGCCGTTGAGCAGCGCCACGAAGACCACCCAGCCCAGCAGGGCGGGCTTCAGGGGGGTGCGCCAGCCCGTGGCCAGCAGCGCCCCCAGGAGGAAGTGGGCCGACATGATGGGCCACTCCATGGGGCGCAGGTGGAGGAGGTACGCGGTGGCCTCGGGCCCCGCGATCCGCTCGAAGGCGCTGCGGACGGGATAGGCCACTAGGCGATGCCCTCCCGGCGGAAGGGGACGACCCGCTCGGCCTCCCTGGGCTCCACGAGGTTCTCCATGGCGGCCAGGAGGTGGGGGACGGAGAAGGTGGTGTCCACGCACATGCGGTGGGGCAGCTGCAGGGGGATGACGTAGCAGGGCACCTCGGGGAGCTTCACCAGCCCCTTGAAGAGCCGGTCCGTGCAGCTCACGGCGACGATGAGGTCGGGACGGTACTCCCGGGCCTCGCGGTAGGCCTTGTGGCTGCGGTTGGAGATGCGGGTCTCCCAGCCCAGGTTCAGCTTCATGGGCAGGAAGTCGCCCACGGGGCACAGGCCGCACTCGTAGCAGCTCGTCAGGTCCGTGAGCACGTCGGCCTTGCAGCGGGCCATCTGGATGCAGTGGGGCAGGAGCACCAGGGCCTTCCTGGCCTTGGCGTCGCGGAAGAGGCCGCGCACCTTGTGGTTGTTCCAGGCGCAGAAGGAGAGGATCCAGGCGTCCTCCATCCCCAGGCGGCGGAAGAGGGGGCGCAGGGCCCACACCCAGCCGGCATCCCAGCGCTGGATGGCGGTGCGGGCCCGGGCGTAGGCCCGGCCGGTCTTGAAGGTGGGCCACACCTCGCCCAGGCAGCCCATGGCCCCGAGGATGAGCCAACCACGCGGCCAACCGAGGCGGGCGGGCTCGATGACCGCCAGCGCCATGAGCACCGCGGCCAGGGCCAGGGGCACGCCCCGGCGCACGGCGATGAACAGCCGGGTGCTTTCCAGGGGCAGGGGGCGCTGCGTCATCCCGCCATTATTTACCAACGCTGGCCAGCCCCACAAGCTTTTTGAGGTCCTCGTCCTTCCAGCGGATGCCGCCGCCCACGAAGAAGGTGCGCAGGTCGGAATTGGCGATGTCCTGGAGGCCGGCCATGGCGTAGAACCCCTTGTAGAACTGGTAGCTCGTGCTCAGGCGGTAGCGGGGGTTGGGCTTGTCGGCGCGCTTGGTGAAGTCGTAGGCGACGCCGCCGAAGCGGAAGCGGTCGTTGAAGGCCCGGAACTCCGCGCCCACGCCGCCCTTGCCCTCGACGAGGCCGGCGGTGAAGACGTAGTTCTCGGCCAGGCGCTTGGCGAACTGGGCCGAGACGGTGAAGGCCTGGTCGACGTTGATGGTCCGCTCGGAGACCGGCACCTGGGTGGGCAGGCCCGTCTTCGGGTCGACGATGGTGGCGGTGTGGGTGGAATCGGAGATCTTGCCGTCGGGGGTGGAGGAGAGCTCGAGCGCGTACCAGTGGTCGCGGGCGGGAACGATGTCGATGCCGATGCCCACCTTGGAGTCGCCGCGCTTGGTCCAGCGGGCCGCGTTCAGGTCCAGGTTCAGGTCCATGGACTTCCAGCCGCCCAGCATGGAGTTGACGTTGTCCACGGCGAGGTTGATCTTCTGCACGGTGGTCTCGTCGTTGAGCAGCTTGCCGATGGTGCCTTCGCCCCGGTTCATCTTTCCGGTGATCTGGTTGACGTTGTCGACGGTCACGTGGAGGTCGGCGGAGAGCTTGTGGACGTCCTTCAGGATGCCGTTGAGCTCGGGCCGGCCGTCGTTGACCATGGCGTTGAGGTTCTTTCCGAGGTCCTCGAACTGCTGGGCCAGCCTGGGCAGGCGCTCCCTCAGCTCGGAACTCATCTGCTGGACGTTGGCCATGGTGGCGTTGATGGCGCCGTGGTTCTCCTGGCTCATGGCCCGGAATTCGGCGGTGAGCACGCGGATGTTGTCCACGATCTCGTCCAGCTTCATGCGGCCCTCCTCGCCGCCGATGCTCTTGTTCAGGGCGCCCGTGATGCTCTTGACGTCCTGGCTGATGGAGCCGATGGACTCCATGATCGTGTCCATGCCCATGCCGGCCTTGCTGGGGATGGTGCCGTCGGTGGGCAGGGCCCCGGCCTCGGGGTGCCCGGGGTCCAGTTCGATGTACTTCTCGCCCAGGATGCCGATGGAGCTCAGCGATGCCGAGGCGTCCTTGTAGAGCTTGAACTCGTGGGGCAGGGAGAGGACGACCCTGGCGGTCTTGCCCTGGAGCTCGATGGTGGTCACGGCGCCCACCGGCACGCCGGCGACCCGCACCTTGCTCTGCAGGCTCAGGCCGGCCACCTGGGCGAAGGACGTGGCGATGTGGTTCTGCCCGTTGCCGGCGAAGAGCTCGAGCTTCTCCATGCGTAGTATCAGGATGCCCAGGACGCCGATGCTCGCGACGAAGAACGCTCCGACTTTCGTTTCAAGTTTCATGCTCATGGGTGGGCCTCGGACGGGGAAGGCTTCTTGGAGGGCGGCGGCGGGTCCTGGAGGAAGGGACCGTCGGCGTCGCCCCGGAGGAACTGCTGGATGACCTCGTTGGGGTTCACCTTGAAGTCGTCGGGCTTCTGGACCGCAAGGCATTGGCCCCGGAAGAGCAGGGCGATGCGGTCGGCGATGGCGAACGCGCTCTTGAGGTCGTGGGTGATGGTGATGCTGGTGACGCCCAGTTCCCGCTTGAGGTCCATGATGATCCGGCCGATCACGTCGGTCATCACCGGGTCCAGGCCCGTGGTGGGCTCGTCGAAGAGGAGGATCTTGGGCTTGAGGGCGATGGCCCGGGCGAAGCCCACGCGGCGCTTCATGCCGCCCGAGAGCTCCGAGGGGCGCAGCTTGTTGGTGCCCTTGAGGCCCACGAGATTCAGGCACTCGTCCACGCGGTCCAGCACTTCGCCCCTGGTCATCCTCGTGTGGCGCTTCAGGGCGAAGCCGACGTTCTCCTCCACCGACATGGAATCGAAGAGCGCGGCCATCTGGAAGCACATCCCGATCTCCTTGCGCGCCTCGAAGAGCTGGTCCCGGGTCATGTCCTGGATGACCTTGTCCGAGATGGCCACGTGGCCGGAGTCGGGCTTCAGGAGGCCCATGATGCAGCGCAGGAGCACGGTCTTGCCGGTGCCGGAGCCGCCCAGGATGACCAAGCTCTCGCCCTCCTCCACCGCCAGGTTGACGTCGGCGAGGACCACGAGCTTGCCGAAGGCTTTCGAAAGATGGGAGACGTCGATGACAGGCACGGTTCGCTCAGACGAGGAGGAGCTTGGTGAGGAAGAAGTCGGTGACCAGGATCCAGAGGCTGGAGGTCACCACGCTGGAGGTGGGCGCGTTGCCCACGCCCTCGGCCCCGCCCCGGGTGCGGTAGCCCCGCCAGCACCCCACCATGGAGATGATCAGGCCGAACGACAGCCCCTTGATGAGGGCGATGATGAGATCCCTGCCCTTGATGAGCTTGAAGAAGTCCTGGCTGTAGACGAAGGCGCTCTGGCCCTGCACCCACACCAGCAGGACGTAGCCGCCCAGGTAGCCCACGTAGATGGCCAGGCCCGTGAGCAGCGGGAGCATCACGAGGCTCGCAAGCACCCGCGGCACGAAGAGGTAGTGCACGGGGTCCGTCGCAAGGCATTCCAGGGCGTCGATCTGCTCGGTGACCTGCATCGTGCCCAGCTCGGCGGCCATGGCCGAGCCCACGCGTCCGGCCATCATGAGCCCGGTGATCACCGGGGCCAGCTCCCGCACCACCGCGAGGCCCTCGACCTGCCCGGCCAGGCCCTCGGCCTGGAACTGCTTGAACCCGAAGGAGAGCTGGACGGCGAACACCATGCTCACGGCCACGGAGGTGAGCACCACCACCGGCACGGAGTTCACGCCCACGGCCTGGAGCTGGTAGAGGAAATTGGGTCCGTCGAAGGGCTTGCGGAAGAACCCCGCGAAGGTCCGGAGACCCAGGGTCACGAGGTCGCCCACGTCCCCGAGGATCTCGATGATCTTCGCGCCGATCTGTTCAAGGAGCCTGCTGATCATTCGGTACCTGGGAGGGGGTGGGGGGGGTGGGAGGAGCCTTGGTCACTTGTACAACTGTAGCCTAACGCTTCATTCCTTGCTTGATCGCCTTCAGCCGGGCCCTGAGGCGGCTGGCCCCCCCCTCGCGCACGGTCAGCGGGGCCCGCGTCAGGGCGATGGCGTCCGCGGGCACGTCCTGCGTAAGCGTGGAGCCCGCCCCGATGAGGCAGCCGTCCCCGAGGGTGATGGGGGCCACCAGCTGGCAGTCCGAGCCCACGAAGACGTCCTTGCCGATGACGGTGCGGTGCTTGTTGACGCCGTCGTAGTTGCAGGTGATGAGACCGGCGCCGATGTTGGTGCGCTCGCCCACCTCGCAGTCGCCGAGGTAGCTCAGGTGGTTGGCCTTGGAGCCCTCATGCATATGGGTCTTCTTGGTCTCGACGAAGTTGCCCATGTGCACGCCCCGGTCCAGCACCGTGCCTTCCCGCAGGTGCGCGAAGGGCCCCAGCATGGCGCCCGGGCCCACCTGCGACAGGTTGATGACGCAGTAGGGGCGCACCTCGACGCCTTCGGCGAGGGTGCTGTCGGTGATGACGCAGCCCTGGCCCACCTGGGAGCCGGCGCCCACCGCGACCGCGCCTTCAAGGCGCGCGCCGGGCGCCAGGAGGACGTCCTGGCCCAGCTCCACCCGGGGACCCACCAGGGTCGCGGCGGGATCCAGGAAGGTCACGCCCGCCTCCATCCAGGCGCGGTTCACCCGCTCCTGGGCGAAGCGCTGGAGCGCGGCCTGGTCGACGCGGGAGTTCATGCCCATCATCTCGGCGGGCTCGCAGAGGTCCACGGCCACCCGCACCCTGGAGGCCACGTCCACGACGGCGTCGGTGAGGTAGTACTCGCCCTGGGCGTTGGCGTTGGTGAGCCGGCCGAGGGCCTCCCGCAGGGGCGCCCAGGGCAGCGCGTAGGCGCCGCCGTTGACCCGGCGGATGGCCCGCACGGCCTCGGAGGCGTCCTTGTGCTCGACGATGGCCCGCAGGGCGCCGTCCGCCTCCACCACGCGGCCGTAGCCCGCGGGGTCGTCCAGGTCCATGGCCAGGACGGAGGCCTCGGCGCGGGTGAGGGCCGCGACGGTCTCCCGGCGGATGAGGGGCACGTCGCCGCAGAGGATCACCACCCGCTCGGCGCCGAGGCGGTCCAGTTCGGGAATGGCCCGGGCCACGGCGTGCCCGGTGCCCAGGGGTTCGCCCTGGTCCACGGTGGTCGCGGGGCAGGGCAGGAGGCCCGCGGCGGCCCAGGAGGCCAGGGCCGCCTCCACCTGCTCCCTGCCG
Organism: Geothrix sp. 21YS21S-2; assembly: GCF_030846775.1. NCBI lineage: Bacteria > Pseudomonadati > Acidobacteriota > Holophagae > Holophagales > Holophagaceae > Geothrix > Geothrix sp. 21YS21S-2. The sequence continues at coordinate 976,520 of NZ_CP132910.1, read as the reverse complement.
TGGTGGACCACCACCACGGCGTGGCGCACCTCCTCCGGAAGGGCGCGCAGCACCCAGAGCAGGGACGGGTCGCCGAGGATGGGGTGGAGCACCTTGGGCAGGGCGGACTTCATGCGCTTGCCGAGGCCGGCGGCGAGAACGAGGGCGATGGTCGGCATGGGATGCTCCTACTGCAACAGGGCCAGGATACAAGGAATGAAATCAGGCCCGGGAAACGGCTTCTCCAGGAGCGCGAGGCGCCTGGGGGCGCGCCCGCCCTGGGGCAGGGGGCGGCCGTCGTCCAGGAGGAGGGCGGGGAGGTCCCGGCCGCCCAGGCCGCACAGGCGGCTCTGCCAGCGCTCCAGGGCGCGGGTGCGCTCCAGGACCAGGACGTCGGGGGGTGCGTGGCGATGCGACGCCTCCAGGAGGGCCCGCAGGTCCCCGAAGGGCGCCGGGGCGCCGCCGGCCTCGGCCACGGCGGCGGCGAGTTCCTTGCGCACGGCGGGGTCCTGGTGGACGATCCCGATCCGCCGGCCTTCGAGGAGCCCGGGGGCCGCCTCGGCCTCCGCGGGCAGGCACGGCAGGAGCACGCGGGGCGTCAGGAAGCCGCGGTCGTCCTGGTTCACCTCCAGGATGCCGGAGCACTCCTGAACGGTCTTGTGCAGCCAGCTGAGGCCCAGGAAGTCCCCCTCCCAGTCCGCGCCCGGGCCGGCCAGCTCGAGCTCGAGGCGCGCCCAGGGGCGCCCGGCGAGGGTCATGGCCGAAAGGGACAGGGTGACCACGCCTTCGCGCAGGCCCTGGCGGCCGTGGAGGAGCATCTGGGTGGCGGCGCGGCGCAGGGGCTCCTCCTCCAGCAGGAGGGTGACCGGTTCGATGCGCAGCGCGGCGGTGATCCCCTCGGGGAGCATCAGCCGGAGGCGGGGCAGCATGGCCTCCAGGGCCGGAACGGCGGGGAGGCGGTGGGGCGCGGCGTGGCGGGGCGGGGGGGCCGGGGGGTAGAGCGGAACGACGCCGTCGCCCCGCAGGGCGAGGGTGCCCGGGCCGGTGTCGGCGATCCACACCAGGGCCATGTTCCGGTCGAAGGCCACCGCCTCCAGCCGAACGGTCTGGAAGCCCGAGTCGCGCCGCACCAGGGTGGCCACGGCCCGGCCCCGGGAGTCCTGGAGGAGCTCGGCGCGCAGGCTGTCCCACGTGGGCGCCTCCTGGCCCTGGAAGAGGTCCTGGACCAGGAATCCCTTCATCTGGTAGCGCGGCAGCCCCACCAGGCGGCTGAAGGCCGTGTTGGTCTCCAGGAGCATGCCCTTCTCGTTGACCAGGAACATGGGCTGGCGGGCCTCGATGGCATAGGCGAGGGTGGGCCCCTCGGGGGGGCGGTCCCCCTCCAGGGCCGAGAGGGCCGTGCGGAAGCCGTCGCCCCGCCCTTCCACCCAGATGCCCTGGTCCCTGAGCCAGGCCAGCTGATGGAGCGCCACGAGCCCCAGCAGGACGCCCGCGAGCAGCGACGCGGCCCAGGAGAGCGGCGGGGTCCCCAGGGTGAACACGTGGTAGATGGCCGTGGCCGTCAGGAACGCGGCGCCGCCCGCCGCGGGCATGCGGATGGCAAGCCACCGGCCCTTCGTGAGGCGGTACCCCAGGTCCGAGAGCAGCAGCCAGAGGCTCCCTTCCAGCATGGCGGTGCCCCAGAAGGCCAGCACGCTGCGCATGTCCATGCCCAGGGTCGTGCCCAGGAGCCAGGCGAAGAAGGTCGCCCCGCCCACCCCCACCGCCAGGCGCCGCACGCCGTTGCGGCCGTCGCGGTTGGCCTGCAGGAAGAAGGTGAAGCCCAGCAGGGCTCCGCCCAGGTGGGCCGAAGGCAGGCCCCGCGTGCCCAGGGCGGGCCAGGGGATGGCGAGGATGGCCAGGATTCCGCCCAGGAAGTAGCCGTAGCTGAGCCCGACGCGCCCCTTCCACCGGAAGGTGAGGAAGCCCACCCAGGGCGGGACCGCCAGCAGGAGCGCCAGGAGCAGGTCCTGGCTCCTCACGCGTCCCCCCTGGCGCGGCGCGCCAGCCTTGCCGCAAGGGAGGCTGCCTGCAGGAAGTTCGCGGGGTCCGCCTGCCAGAGGCCGGCGATGCCGAAGGCGGTGCCGTGGTCGGGTGAGGTGCGCACGTAGGGCAGGCCCAGGGTGAGGTTCACCGCCGTCTCCGGCTCCAGGACCTTGATGGGGATCAGGCCCTGGTCGTGGTAGAGCGCGACCACCAGGTCGAACTCGCCGCGCCAGGCCCGCAGGAAGACGGTGTCGGCGGGGTGGGGTCCGGAGAACGACAGGGTGTCCCCCGTCCGGGCGGGGCGGCCCGGATAGAGCTCCCAGCCCGCGGGGGCCGGGCCCGGCGGGAAGGGGGAGGGCAGGCCGGACCAGGCGCCCGCCCCGCAGGCGGCTTCCGCGCGGGCCAGGGCGCGCACGAGGAGCTCCTCCTCGTTGCCGAAGGCGCCGCCTTCGCCGGCATGGGGGTTCAGGGCGCACAGGGCGATCCGCAGGTTGGGGCGGCCCGCGAGCTGCGCGAAGCGGTCCGCGGCGAACGACAGGGTCTCGGCCACCGCGGCTTCGTCGAGCTCCTCGATCACCGAGCGCAGGCTCTGGTGCACGGTGTGGAGGACGACGCACAGGCCCGGGCTCGCGAAGGCCATGCGCGTGATGGGCGAGCCCGCGAGCGCCTGGAGGAACTCCGTGTGCCCGGGGATGGCGAAGCCCGCCGCGTGGGCGGCGGCCTTGGAGAGCGGCAGGGTCACCAGGGCGTCGCCGAGGCCGGCCTGCACCCGCAGGGCGCCGGCCCGCACCCCCTCCACCGCCGCGAGGCCCGAGGCCGCACCGCCCCGGCCCAGGGCGAGGTCGCCCGGCGTGATCTGCGGCGTGGGGTCGATCCAGGGGATGCGGCAGCCGCCGGTGACCAGGTGGTCCCCATCCCAGGCGAAGGGCACGGGGCCGCCCGCGAGCAGGTCCACGCCGGCGCGGGCGCCGGCCACCACGACGGAGGCGCCCGAGGCCAGCTCCGGGAGGGTGCGGAGCAGGAGCTCAGGGCCGATCCCACAGGGATCTCCAAGCGTGACCACGATGCGGGGCAGGGGCATGATCAGTCGTAGAGGGGCAGTTCCACATCGGGGGAGGACGCGTCGTCCTTCTTGCCCCCCCGGCTGCGGCGGATGCGGGGCTCCTCGTCCGCCTTGTAGAGGTACTTGATGTTGTGCTTGGGGACGACCACGTTGGGTTCCTTGACGCGGTTGATCTTCAGGCAGTGCTTGTCGTACCACTCGATGACGCCGCGGAGCTTCTCGTCGTCCTGGAGCACGATCACCATGGGCGTCTTGGCCTGCATCTGCTTGAGGTAGTAGAAGCTCTCGGCGTTGGTCTGCTCGGGGGGCGCGATCTTGCGACGGGGACTGCTGGTGCCCTGGGGCAGGCTGGCCGCGTCGGGGTTGGGCCCGCCGCTTCCGGCGATGACGGCCTCCGCCGGGGGCTTGACCACCGTGGGCGCATCGGCCGGGGTCGCGGCCTTGGGGGTCCGCCCGATTTTTTCCTTGATGGCGGTCAGGTTGGGGCGTATGAGCTTGCGATTCATCGTGAATCCTGAAAACACTTAAAAGGCAAGGGTTGGTTGATCCTCTTGAGGAATTCCCCTACCCCGGGACCGACGTCAAAAAGTAATGGCAATGTCCCACCTTCCAGGGGAATTGGCAAGGTTTTCCGGCCCCTTCCGACAAATCATTACTGATATTTCGCGACCGGGGAAAAGGTTCCCGGAGCCAGCGGAATTTTCAAGGTCACCGTGGTGCCCGCGCCCACCTCGCTCTCCACCTGGATGGCCCACCCCATCTGCTGGACGAACTGGAATACCAGGCTCATGCCCAGCCCCGTCCCCTCCTCGAAACCGCTTGAGAAAGGCATGAAAATCGTCCGGCGGCGCTCCTCCGGCATGCCGCAGCCGTTGTCGGTCACGGTGGCGCTCACGAAGGTTCCCTGGATGCGGAACCCCACGCGGATGGCGGGCGCCGGCTCGTCCCGCACGGCCTTGCGGGCGTTGCTCAGGAGGTTGATGAAGACCTGGTGCACCCAGGCGGGATCGCCCAGCACCATGGCGGGGGGCGGCTCCTCCACCTCCAGGGCGAGGCCCGCGGTGCGGGGGTCGGTCTCCCAGCTGGCCTTGAGCTCGTCGGCCACGCCGCCCAGGGCGATGGGCTGGATGCGCACCGGCCGGGGCCGGGTGAAGTCCAGGAAGTCCGTCACGATGGTGCTCACGCGCTCGGACTCGCGCAGGAGGATGGTGAGCACCCGCTCGGTCATGGCCCGGGGCGGCTCGCCCTGCTTGAGGAGCTGGACGCAGCCGAGGATCGAGGCCAGGGGGTTGCGCAGCTCGTGGGCCATCTCGCTGGAGAGCTCGCCCACGGTGGCCATGCGCTCGGAGATGCGCGTGCGTTCCTCCAGGGCCTTGATGTCGGTGAGGTCCTGGAAGACCAGGAGGTGCCCGGTGGGCTCGCCCTCGAAGCCCAGCAGCGGGGCCAGGTTGCCGCCCACGATGCGCCGGTCGCCGTCGGCGGCCTGGAAGCTGATCTCGAAGCGCTGCTCCTTGACCTGGTGGCCGAGGTCCTGCAGGTCCCCGAACCCGAAGGGCCCGATGGGCGATCCCGGCACGAGGCTGGAATGGAGGATCTTCTCCGCGGCCGGATTGGCCGACGTGATCCGGCCCTGCAGGTCGGCGGTGATCAGTCCCGAGAACATGGAGTCGAAGACCCTCCGGTACAGCGCGCTCAGCTCGTCCACCGCCGCCTCGCTGCGGCTCAGGTCGGTGCGCAGCCCCTCCATGTGACTGCGGATCACCACCACCACCAGGGTCGCGCCGAAGATCTGCAGGGACGCGAACCCCAGGAGGTAGGCCAGCTGGTAGGGTTCCACCCCGATGGGCCCGGAGTGGCCGAAGGGCGGCAGCGTCCCGGAGGTGAACAGCATGACGCAGGCGATGTGGGCCGCGGAGCTGAGCAGGCCCACCGCCACGATCTCGGAGATGTGCAGGTAGAAGGCCGAGGCCAGCACCGGGAAGATGTAGATGGTGGCGAGCCGCTCCTGGTCCACCCCGTGGAAGGCGATGATGAGGGTGACCAGCGCCAGGTCGAGGATCAGGTTGATGCGGATCCACGCGGGCGCCGGCGTGGCGAAGGGGGCGCCGCTGCGGGTGTGGCTGCGCGCCGCCTCCCAGACGCTTTCCAGGAACAGGGCGCCCAGCAGGGCCAGGTAGAGGCCCTCCGCCGGGGCCGGGCCCTCCCAGGGCAGGGCCAGGTGGAGCACGGCCAGGCCGAAGGAGGCCGCCAGCCTGAAGGCCAAGGGCAGGAAGGGCGGCGCGGTATCCCTTGCCGCTTTCGGGACCGTCTCCTGGGGCGTCATGGGGTAAGGATGCCTCCCCCGGCGGGTTTTTCAGAGAAAAATGTCTCAGGGAACGCCTTTTTTGGCATTCTGGGACCATGTCCCACGCCGAGCATGCCCATCCCCAGACCCCCTCCCTGAGGGCCGCAGGCATGCGCCAGACTCCGCAGCGGGAGGCCATCCTCAAGGTCCTGCAGACCTCCGACCGCCCCCTGACGGTGGAGGAGATCTGGGAGCGCCTCGAGAAGGGCCGTTCGGGCGTGCCCACCGTGTACCGGAATTTGGAGCGCTTCGTGACCGAAGGCTGGGCGGAGAGCCTCCAGGGGCAGGACCAGGTGATGCGCTTCGTCCTGTGCCGCTCCTCCTCCCACCACCACCACCTTTCCTGCGAGTCCTGCGGCCGGACGGTGGAGGTGGACGCATGCGGCATCGAATCCAGTCTCGCCGGCATGGAAAAGATGAGCGGGTACCGCATAACCCGCCACCAACTCAGCCTCTTCGGCATCTGCCCCGCCTGCAGCGGAGCAAATCAGGGTTGACGTTCCGGCCGAATGTGGTAGTCTTGAATCTCCCCCGCGGGTGTAACTCAGTGGTAGAGTGCAACCTTGCCAAGGTTGAAGTCGAGGGTTCAAATCCCTTCACCCGCTCCAAAAAACAAGGCCTCTTCGGAGGCCTTGTTTTTTGCCATGACCACGACGGATCCGGGCGCCTTCACGATGCAGGGCTTTGATCCCCTTTGGAGGCCCTGTACCGTTTCAAGGCCGGTCGTAGCTCTTCGGGGGGGGTGTGGATTCCCGGGGCACGGGCCGATGGGCGCCGCCCAGGTCGATGCACTGGGGGCAGACGCTTACGCGGTACTTGACGTGGTATTCCCTGCGCTCCCGCATCCAGAACGGGTTCACGAAGATCCTTCGACAGCCTGTGCATTGGACAGTGTGCGGCGAGGTACGCGACATGACGTCTCCTCCTACCCAACCTGCGGTGTCCCCCCAATTTAGGCGAAATGGTCAGCGGCGCGAGGCCCGGGCGGGAAAAATCCTCAGGTCGAGGAAGCTGATCCGGACGGAACCGCGCGCGCGGCCGTCGGGCCTGATCCGCTCCCCGCAGGTCACGGCCCGGCGGTTGGCGGCCACGCCGGCGAGGGACCCGTCCCCGCGCGGGAGGCGCCCCCTGGGGGCCGGCCGGAGGCCAGGGTCGCCTGGACCGCTTTGCAGGCTTCCCTAAGATCATCGGGAGGGATGAAGGCCTGGACCCGCCTGCCGATGAGGCTGGCGGGCGTCCTCCGGATTCGCAACCACGAAGGGTCCCTCCCGGTGCATGAGGAAGCCCACCGGACGCTCCTCCGCCACGGTTCGGAAGGGCTGCCCGCTTTCGGCCGGCTCCCGCTGCCGGGGGGGCACGACCACGAACCATGGGTGGTTTCCATCACCGCTCCGAGGCCCGGAACTCACGTTCGGCGCGCACCCGCAAGGTGAGGCGGACTTCAGCTCCATCCAGCCTGTGGGCGGGCCCGCACAGCCACCCGGCATGCCCGGCGGCTGTCGCCTGCCGCCAGGATTCCACCACCCCGGCGCCACGGCAGGCCGGACAGCGGCCCGAGAGGTGCCGGTCCCCCTCGGGAAACCGGAGGAACCCCATTCCTCCGCAGAGGTTGCATGCATCCAGGACGGCCACGGGACCTCCTTGGAGGCGGGGGGATGTCCCAATATACGGTCCTTCCGGCGCCCCCGCCCACCCCTGGGGACGGGATTGCGATTAGGCATAAAGGCGCAATGTTCATGAGCCCGCTGCTGGAATGAGCCTATTATTTGCCTAGGTGGTCCCCTCTTTGCCAGCCACGCCGTCTTCGTCCGGGAGGCTCCCTTGCCTGAGGCCCCACGCCTCCAGGAAATCCTCGACCTGCCCAGGCTCCAGGTCCTTCTGGACGCCCTGTTCGAGTCGGCTGGGATTCCGTCCGCCATCATCGGCCTGGAAGGCCAGGTGCTGACGGCCTCGGGCTGGCAGGAGGTCTGCGCGAAGTTCCACCGCCTTCATCCGGACGCGGCCAGGGATTGTCTCGCCAGCGACCTGGGCCTGGCCGCCGGGCTCACCTCCGCCGGGAAGGCGCAGGCCACCTGCCCGCGCGGCCTGGTCGACGCCGCTGCCCCCCTGGTGGTCGAGGGGAGGCACCTGGCCAACGTCTTCACGGGGCAGGTCCTCCTGGAGCCCCCGGACCCGGAGGCGGTGAAGGCCCAGGCGGCGGCCTTCGGGTTTGACGGGGCGGCCTACGGGGAGGCCTTCGCCCGGGTGCCGGTCCTCACCCGCGAGCTGATCGACCGGCACCTCGGCTTCATCACCCGGCTCGCCGAATCCATGGCCAGCCAGGGCATGATGCAGCGGCGCACTCAGGAGGCCCGGGCGTCGCTGGAGCTGAGCGAGGAGCGCTCCCGCGCGATCCTCCGGACCGCGATGGACGGCTTCTGGACGGCGGACCACGGCGGCCGGATCCGCTCCGTGAACGACGCGTACTGCGCCATGAGCCTGTATGCCCGCGAGGAGCTCCTGGGCCAGCCCATCGCCCTCGTGGAGGCCCAGGAGGGCCCCGGGGAGATCCTCGACCACATCAAGGCCATCCGCACCGGGGAGAACAACCGCTTCGAGACCGTGCACCGGCGCAAGGACGGCAGCCTCATGCCGGTGGAGCTCTGCGTGCAGGCGCTGCCGGACGGCGACGAGCTGTTCGCGTTCATCCGGGATATCGGCCCGCGCAGGCGCGCGGAGGCCGAGACCCTCCGGCTCCAGAACCAGCTCCTCCAGTCCCAGAAGATGGACAGCCTTGGCAGCATGGCCGGCGGCATCGCCCACGACATGAACAACGTGCTGGGCGCCATCCTGGGGCTGGCCTCGGCCAACCTGGGGGCCCAGCCCCCGGGCAGCCCGGCCCGCCTTGCCTTCGAGACCATCATCAAGGCGGCCCAGCGCGGCGGGAAGATGGTCAGGGGCCTGCTGGACTTCGCCCGGGCGCGGCCCGCGGAGGAGCGGGAGCTGGACCTGAACGAGCTGCTCCACGAGGAGGTGGCCCTCCTGGAACGCAGCACCCTGTCCCGGGTCGACCTGCGCCTGGACCTGGATCCGGCGCTCCGGGGCATCCGGGGGGACCCCGGCGCCCTGGTGCACCTGCTCATGAACCTCTGCGTGAACGCCGTGGACGCCATGGGGGACGCCGGCACGCTCACGCTCCGCACGCGCAACGCCGACAACGACTGGGTGGAGGTCGTCGTGGAGGACACGGGGTGCGGCATGAGCCCCGAGGTCCTCGCCCGGGCCACGGACCCGTTCTTCACGACGAAGGACGTGGGCAAGGGCACCGGCCTGGGGCTCGCCATGGTCTTCCGCACCGTGAAGGCCCACCGGGGCCAGCTGGACATCCAGAGCGAGCCGGGCGCCGGAACCCAGGTGCGGATCCGTCTGCCCGCCTCCGCCGCGGCCCCGGGCCGCCCGGAGCCCGCCGCCCCCCGCCCCGCCGGGGACGCCGCCCCCATGAACGTGCTGGTGGTGGACGACGACGAGCTGATCCGCTGCACCATGCAGGTGCTCCTGGAACTCCTGGGCACCTGTCCCTCCACCGCCTCCACCGGCGAGGAGGCCCTGGAGGCCCTGACCCTGGGCCCGCTGCCCGACGTGGTCATCCTGGACATGAACATGCCCGGCCTCGGGGGCTCGGGCACCCTGCCGCGCCTCCGGGAGCGCTGGCCGGTGCCGGTGCTGCTCGCCACGGGCCACGTGGACCGGGCCGTGCTGGACCTCGTGGACCGGTTCCCGGCCGTGGTTCTGCTGCCCAAGCCCTACAGCCTCGACGATGTGAAGCGGGGCCTGGAAGCCGCCAGGGCGCTGGCGCCCGGGGTGTGATCCCGACTTTGGGGGAGCCGATCCGGGCAGGCTGTGGTAGCCTATGGGCTATGGCGCCGTAGCCAAGTGGTAAGGCCGCAGACTGCAAATCTGCCATTCATCGGTTCGATTCCGATCGGCGCCTCCAAAACACCAATAGATTCAACGATTTAGGCCCTGTGTTCCACGGGGCCTTTTCATTGTTCCACGCTGTGCTACGACTTTTGCACGACCTTTCAGCTAGGCCCAATCACGCCACTACTAATTTTTGGCCGCTTCTCTCCATCACTGATCCAGGCTCTCTTGTCCCAGATCAGATAGTCTCAAAATTGGGAAGAGGCCAAGATCATAGATCCTAGCCTCTGTCAATTGGTTTCTAATAATATTTTTGAGATGTTACTTTTTGCTTGCTTCTATATCTGCTTTCTGCTTCCGGGCCTCTCTATTTTTCCGTAGGTTCTCCATCATCTTTCCCTGTGCCTCTGCTACCACCCGATTGGCTATATCCACATATGCCTGTGAAGTGGCAATGCTCTTGTGACGTAGTGCCTTTTGGATGGTGAAGGCTCCAGTCTGAAGAAAGGCCAGCATACAGCCGTGAGTCCTGCGTAGCTCGTGAGGCCCAAAATTACGACCCATCTTCTTTGAAGCTCGTCTAATCGGGTTGCTCGTGTATCCCTCGTGGTGCCTAGATCCATCCGGCTGATGCAGTAGGTAGGCTCCATTCACTTTGAGCTTGGGCAACCACTCTGCTACTTCTTCTGGAACAGCTACGGTAGGAGATTCACCGCCTTTGGTGTCTTGATTCAAGGTGTAGGTCATATTCTTTGCATTGTAATTATTCCAGGTCATATCCAGCACTTCATCTTCTCTGAATCCCATGAAGAGCATTACCCTTACAGCAAAGCTGATTTGGACATTCAATGGGACCTTGGCTCCATTGCCAGCCTTGCTGTTCTTGAAATCAATGTGATCCAAGAAAGTAAATATTTCTTCTTCATCAAGATACGTGATTGGCTTCTTCTGCGCTTTGAGCTTGGATACGGCTGGAATGTCGATCTTGTAATTTTTGTTTCCATACTTGAGAATGCCAGACACGTATCTAAGTAGCGTATTGCATCCATGCTCAGTATGTGTCTTTTGGTATTCAATCTTAATCTGTTCAACCATCTTATCTGTAAATGAATCAAGCTTGATGTCTCCAGTCTCATGGTTGAAGTGTTCTTTGATGACAGGGTAGACATGATCCTTGAAGAGTCTGGAACAATTGGCTATGTGCTTCTCTGAATGGTTGTCCGCTCTTTGGGTCTTCTCCCATTCTGTGATTAGCTCGGAAAGTAGGGGATTGAAAGGTGTTCCTTTGGTCCGATGGTGGATCTTCTGTCTCTGCCTTTCTAGCTCTTTCTTAGCCTCTTTCAAGGTCTCCTGTTTGGTGGAGCCTGTGTATTCATGGCCTTCTACCTCAAATCGATAGTGGTAGTATCGGCCTCTCTTCTTCAATCCGCCCCTGGATACCCTGTCTTTAGCTACAGCCTCTTCCTTTGTTGCAAGCTTAATAATTGGTGCCTTTAGCTTTGGTGCTGGCATCTCATCTCTCCTGTAGATGGTCTAGCATCTCGGACATTCTGTTAGGCAAGAAAGCTAGGAAATGGTAGCACTATCAGAAGAGGCCTGGAGAAGAAAATCTTTGGTTCAGGGGTGGATGAGATGGCTTCTCAAGGCTGGATCTAGCATTGAATAACAATCGTAAAATAATATCTTGCAATCTATATCATAAGCATATACTGAACATTGGAGGTAGTGCATATGTCAATCTTCAAATTTCCGAATAGTGCTAGAGCCAAGCTGGAGAAGCAGAAACAGCTTGACGCTCAAAAGACAGAGGCTCAAGCTACACAAATCATCATCTCTGCTACTCCATCTCTTCCACCTTCACCGGCACCACAACCCACAGGAGACAAGATGCCCGTAATGAAAAAGGAAAACCTCTTCAGCTACATCAAAGGCACCGGCAAGAGCGACAAGGCCGAATATCGCTTTGGCAAGATCTCCATCCCTGCCGCTGTAATCACTAGGCTTGAATCTGAAATTGCTGGCAAGCCTGAAGCACGACAGAACCACATCATCTATGCGGCTCTGGAGAAGAAGTATTCAGCCTTCCTTGATGCTGTTGAGGCGGCTGAAATGGAATACTCTGAAGCTCTCTCGGCTATGGTTGCCATCAAGCCTAAGAAGAGCGTGGGAACAGGTCAGAGGGCTACGCAGGTTGAGAAGAATGCTGAAACCTTCGCTAAGGGTATTGCCAAGAGGTTCAAGGGCACTCCTGAAGAGATGGTGATGCAATTCCAGGTGGCCGTAGCTACTGAAACCTTCAAGGCTGAAGCGATCGACATTCTTACCTCGTATCAGAAGCAATTCGGCACTGGCCCGACCGGATACATCAAAACGTCGAGCCGGAAGGGGAATCTGGCCGCCATCAAGGCTCTTGCCAAGGCTCGCGCCTCTAAGAAGCTCAAGTAGCCAGCACTAGCTACCACTCAAGATCAGAGCCTCTTGATTGAGGCTCTTTTTTTATTTGGGGTTTTGGAGTAGGGTAGGGCACAAAACCGGAGGTCGGAAGATTGGGTGTCTTTTCTCCTCGGGAAGCTAAGGATTTCACATAGGAGGTTTCCAGTGCGTAGAAAGCCGTATTATATTTTTAATAGATTGAGGAATGTTAATGAAGGCAAACAGAAAAGGGTTAGCGAGATGCTAATGCCGGTGATGTCAGTAATGGTTGGAGGTATCCTTGCGATAGCTGGAAGCTACATGTCAAACAAAAATCAATTAAAAAATGAGATTACCCTCAAAAAGGCTGATCTTGCCAAAAGTGATTATATATCAATTTATAAAAGCATTAATAAAATAATAGGCTATAGACGTGAAATTTCAAATGAATTTAATGGAAAGATTGATCCAAATTATCGTGACCCTAGATTTGATGCTTCTTATAGCACAAATCCAAGCAAGGTCAATCAATTATCACAGGAAATAGGTCATGAATTGGAATCTATTGAATTAACATTATATGATTTACATCTTTTGTCTGGAGACCAAAATGTAATCGACGGAATCGATGGAATTGTCAAAGATGTTAAGTCTGATTTTGTTTATATCACCACTGGGCCATTAGCGGCAATATATTCAATTGATATGAAGAAATACGCTGAAAATACAAGTGCAATCCATCTTAAATTCCTGGAAATGATAAAGAAAACAAAGGTCTATAATTAATAGAATTACTATATGCGTCTCAAGTCTGCCTTAAATATCCTTCTTTTTCTTTTCTTTGGCTAAATCTTCTTTTGACGTTCTATGCTTGGCGTCCGTATACCCAAAGCTGAAGGAAGATTCAGATACCTTTGATCCAACCTGTTCAGCCCTAATGAAGCTGATGCTGTTCCTCCACTCAAGCTCTTCACCGTGAAATGATGCTCCCATCGCATTATGCTTCGTTACCTTTTCAGCCTTTGATGGATAACCGTATTTTTCAATGATGGCATCTCTGATTGAGCTATAGTCATAATCTTTAATTGAAAAATGTAATCGGTCTAGGATCTTGCCGTCTCCATAATCCTCAAAAGAACAAATGGGTTCACACTTCACGCCTGCAATTGTCTCTTTTATGGTGTAGCACTTAACGCCGTCGGACATAAAAGTAAGATAGATGTTTGGCTTCGCTGCCATGAATTCCTTCAAGGTCATGCCTGCAAAAATCTTCTTAATGCCATAGGGCGTAGGTGGTGGGGCAGGGACGACAGGAGTAGGGGCCACGGCGGGAGCTATAGCCTGCGCGGGTGGTGTGGTGGCTCTCTGATCACAGGCCAGAACCAGGCATAGGAGAAGGGCAGGGTAGGTGCATCTCATGGGTTCTCCTGTCTGATGGATGCCACGAGATTAGCAGAACCAGATTTGGTCAACCAAAGATTCTTGGATTTAAGAGAGGATGGGACTACCATCTCTCCAGATTCCAACCAAGCCGGAGAGGTCATGAGACCACTTGTATTATTTCTTTCGGTTCCCTGTCTGCTTACCAATATGGCCAATGCCCAGGCACTCTGGAAAGAGGCAAGGGCAGGAATGTCTACAAAGGAGCTATTGAAAACCATTAAAGGGCTGGTTCCTAATCCAGAAGATAGCCCATTGAGTGATGGTTCAACGTCTCCGTATATTCTGAAAGATGTGATGCTCGATGGTGAATCCTTTACGGCTATGTTTTATATTAAAAATGATAAATTGAAGCAGGTTCACTTGTCTGCTCCCTCTGAAATTGGTAGAGCTTCAGCCGTAAATACGTATAGTAATTTGTTCAAAAGCTTATCGGATAAATACGGAATGCCAAAGCGAACCGATGTGGCGTCATTTACTAGAAAAGAAATGATCTGGATTTTGGGAAAAATTGATATAACGTTATTACTTATTAGTAGTGAAGACGGTAAATTGAATTTCCTGAAAATAATATACGGAACAAGATTAACCAAAGAACGTGAAAATCTGTAGTGAATAATAATGGATGGGAGAAAACATGGAAAATTACAAGGAATTTCTAGCCGTAGTGGGTGTTATTTCGGCCGCACTAATCGCGGGTGGCTTCTCCTATATTAGCATGATTATTTCAAAGGAAAATGAGATATCCAAATTTAGGCAAGCTTGGATAGATGCGATAAGAATTGATGTTTCAGATTTCTTTGGTTTGGTGAACGCATTATATAGATTTACGGACCATGGCAACCATGTTATACATACTGTGAACCATGTGGAAATAAAACCAGAAACACACATGGACGCACTATCAAAGATGAATGCCCTGGCTAATCGCATAATACTCAGGCTAAATCCGACAGAGCATTCTGGACTTGTTTCCATGATAAAGGAAATACAGGCTGATACAAACGGTAAGGCTAGATTTGCTGACTCGGTATTGAGAATAGCGCAATTTGAGTCAGTGATAGATGCATTTGCGTATATGTTAAAAAAAGAATGGAATATTGTAAGAGATGGTGAAAATGTGTTTAAGAAAAGCAAGAAAATTGCTTATCTAATTCTTGTTACTGCCTTCAGCGTTTTTAATATTACTATTATAATTTATTTCGGATCATTTGTTTTTAAGCTCGTGATCCCATTGTTAAAATCGATTTTTGCTTAGTGACAAGCTTCAAATACTATTGTCGAATCACCGTTGGGATTGATTAATTAGATGTAAAATGCTGATTTTGGAATTAGTAAGACAACCGACTCAAAAGGCAAAAACGCCAAACAACCAAAATAAAAGATTGGAGATCGAACAATGGAAAATCTATGGATATACATTGTAAAGACGTATGGCCTAGTGCTATCTATTGCTCTTGTTATTGCATACGCTGCATACAAAGGATTTGAGAAATATCTGGTTTACGCTGGAGAAGTGAAAAAGATTAAATTGGGAAATGAGCTTGAATTGGCAAAGATAGACAGGTCTGCCGAATTAAAGGCAATGGAAGAAGCAAAAATTGAAGAAAGAAGAATGCAAAAGATTCATTATGATATTTCAAGACATTACCAGGAGGTATTGGACCAAATATATAATAACGTCAAAAGCTATTGGCAGATTGAAAAATCGCAAGATGATCCCAAATACGCCATTGGTAATATTCGTCAAAGGACACAAGAATTGATTACATTTTCAAGAATGCAAATGATTCATTTGGGGCCTGAATTTGTTGACATGATGGAAAAATATCTATTGGAAGTAGAATCGATTATAAATATACCTTGGAATGATGGTTATAGGACTGGCGTTGGTCAGTATTACCGTCCATCAATTGCTTTTACAGAGAAGGACCGTCAAAGGCCATTGGATATTTTGAAAATGCTTATGGAGAAAGCAAATTACCTGGGATGAAAATGTAGATTGGAGATTTGATGTTACCTGGAGAAGTAATACGAATTGTAGTAGAACAGGTCCCGCCAAAAGCATTATGGGAAAAAATTGCTCAATTCTCTGGACTGTTCACATTATTTACTGGTTGCGGTGCTATATTCGCAATTTACAATGGGATTAGAAGTAACAGAGAGCAAAAAATAGAAAGACAAAAACGTGAAGACGCTGACAAACCCATTCTAGTATTGAAGGACAATTTGACATATCAAGATGGTCTTTTTAACAATATTGCAATACGGTTTGAGCTTGAAAACATCAGAAATAAGCCATTAAATAATATCAGATATGTTATATTTGAAATAATGAAAGATGGGAAAAGAATATCGACTGATGCGACTGATTTAGAGACGATACCCATGTATGGCAAGATAGGAAGGAATGAAGGCTCTACCGATATATTGAGTAATAAAGTCCTTGGAGGCAACAAGTCATCAATTGCTATTATTGTTCGCTCTCCACGCATAAGGTATAAAGAATCTAACGTAGAAATTGTATTGATCGTTGAAGCTGAAGGAATAGACGGTCTTATTAGTAGGGGTGTGTATTTTATACATTATGCGCCGAATAGCAAAATGCTTACAAATTACATGTATGCCAAAATAAGAACAATTAGATACTCAGGCAAATCGGAATTTACGGATATGCCATCCATGCTGTATTGCAGTAATGGCGATATTAATCCAATCGTTAATGTTGGAATTGAAAAATATTTTGAAAAACATATCAATACTGAATTATTATCAATGCTTTCATTGGTTGGACTTATTAAGGTTGTTGGTTCTGGACGGCGAATGCGCCCAGCTTCAAGTAGAAAAATGGGGAAAACATCAAAAAGGCAGGTTGCTTCTGCCAAAATCAATGTGATTAGATTGGGTGATCTTTGATTAGCTTGCTTTGTTGAGCTTGATTCCAAGGTGCCTGATTAGACTTAGCAGGTCTTCTCTCTTCCTGTAATCTTGTCTGGAACCACTCTTTCCCTTATTGCAAAAGATGCAGAGAATCTGGAGATTTTTGATTTCAAGCTCCTTCTCTGGTGCCTCATTGCGGCTGATGATGTGATCGACTGATAGAGGCCCGCCAGAGGCTCCGCAGGCCATGCAGCGGTGCCCAAAGACCTTGTAGGCCTCTGCCTTCTTCTCTGCCCATTCTGGAGAGCGGTAGAAGGCCCATCTCTCTTCTCGCTTCTTCAGGTAGGCATCAAAGGTGCCCTTGCTGTAGGCCTGGTAGAAATCCTCAAGGAACCTCTCTTCATCCTCTCGCTTGACCTTCCCTCGTGGGAGCATTGGGAATTCAGACTGGAGATGGGGAATCATGTGCCAAGCGACAGACAATACCCTTGTTTGAAGCATGTCCAGCTTCTTGAGAAGTGCGTATACATCTTCTTCTAATTGCTCTTTACGGCTTATGGTTTCGCTCATCACTACTCCAGCCCGTATAGGATTTGGAGCATGATGTCTATCTTCTGCTGTTCTACTGTCTCAATATCTGTTAGGACACTCTCTGTTGCTGCATCAAGAGCTTCTAAATCATACTTGAGCTTTTGTAATAGTATCTTGCGTGTATCATTGTCCATTGTGTGAATCTCTGATATTTAATTCATAAATACGATTCGGGTCTATTGAATCGGGATGAAATTAATTTAGAGATTCACTGTAATGGTGTTTCTTGAATTGCCGTGTGGCCTTGGTTCCATCTTGGGACTTTTGGCCGGACTTGGAGTAGGCATCTCTTGCTTGATGGTTCTGGTCGTGCTACTACAGGTTGATTCGCTTCGGAGCCGAACATGATTGGACTGATATGGGGAGAGATCGGCTTACTTGGGCTTGGAGTCTATGGCTGGTGGAGCCTGAAAACCCTGGTCAAGGCTACGGACGAAAAGATCCGAGAGGCAGTAGAGAAGAATCTAAAAGATTACCAAAGCGGTATTGATGAAAAGATGAAGAGGCTGGAATCTGATTTGGGAAAGGAAGCATTTTCTCACAAGCTTGAACAGGAGAAGAGATTTCAATTTGTTGGGGCATTTTCTATCGCTACCCACGTCTTGTCAAAATCGTATAACGGCATGAGAGGTAGTATCGCATTTGAAAGACCTGATGAATTCAAAAAAGAATTAAAGAATTACACTAAAGCATTCTCAGAATGTAATGCTATTTTCTCAAATCATAAAGCCTATCTTGATAAAGTGATTGTAGATCGCATTGAAATGCTCTTGGGGTCTATCCCTTTCATGTTGACGCCCTTGCTTGGCACCGTATCCACTTTTGATGAAGGGATTGATGATGCAAAAAGGAAAGAATTGGATAGAATACGCAAATATATTAATTTTATTATTGATTTAATTGAAAATTATACACGAATTGCGACGAAAGACTTTGATCCTGCATTAGATCAATTGATTTTTGAAGAGGTTGCCTCTGATCTTGGTCTTGATCCGGTGAAGGCTATTGAGCTATTAAAAAATATGGAACCCAAGGGTGATTATTTAGAAGAATTGAAGAAATTTGTTATGAAGCCAAAAGGTTCATATTTAGAAGATTAGAATGGAATTGTTATAGAATAGTGTTATTGATTATTATGCAATGTATGACCATTACAAATGTTAATGATAATCTCTGGTCTGCCATTTCTGTAGAGAGTGGCTTTGATCACGTTGAAAAATATATTTTCAAAATCGCTTTTACGGACGGTTCAATCGTCCGAATTATATTATAGAGGCCAAGACCTGGAAAGTAGCCGAGGAATGATAGCGGCAGATGTTTTAGGAACCGTCTCAGGAAGCTATAATCTACTTCGACTTGTTATTATAGCCACTCGTAAGAGTGAATGCCCTAATTGCTACCGGATTTGGTTGTTAGGGAATTACCGTCATGTCCAGGCTGTGAAGTCTGGAGTAAGACTAAAGTGGGGAACAGCGTGACCCTCTCCAGAAGCAATCAATTTAGACTCAGGAATCAAATTGACCTTCACCTTTAGAAATCCGGTAGGTTGAATCTATACCACTTCACCAGTAGCCATTGAATCTCTTTTAGGTCTGATAGTCAGACCATTTTTTAGAGAATGGTTGCTGGGGAAAGTCATAGGTTATCTTCATTAAAAGATTATTCTTTTAGTGTTTCTCCGAGCCGAAGGCGAGGAAGAGTAAAACCCTAACGAGCGAAGCGAGTGGGTTTTACGATACAAAGAGATTGAATTGAATAGGTCAATAGATGTTAAATCATCTTGTTTAGGCCAATATTACAGGTAGAGATATTATGTGTATGATTGGCCTAATGCATCTTGTGTATCATGCTTTTTATTGCTACACGAATATGTTTTATTATGTTAAATCTGCCAAGTATCTTGCGAAATTTGAATTTGCGTAGAGCATTAATCAAGTCCTTGTCAAACAGCATCTTATCGATTTTATCATCGTGAATATCTGTTAGGCATATTACAAGTCTATCAATAATGGCTGGATGTAGATATGGAACAAAAGCTGTTTCGCCAAGTGCCAATTGTCCAGCCGAATTTGCCTGATATAATACAGGTCTTCTTTCTTTCATGCACATTTCCATTTCATCACCAGATTGAATTGCCATTCCTTTTATTATAAAATATAATGTGAAAATGTTTTCACCAGTATTGCCAAATACATCTGTTGTCTTAAGCATCATTATTATCAATGATTTTGGTTCTGGACATGGCAATATATTGTGTTGTAGATCAATTTGATGCCCATCTGTTCCTATCATGTAGTCAAAGTGGTATCTGCTTGTATCTTTTTTTACATTACTCGGATAGGTTATAAATATTGTCTGCTCTATACTCTGGATTTTGTTTCTTTTCGTGTTGTATAGCATGAATTTCAAGTCAACCATGTTGAAATCTTTTTCGACTGATGATGAATCTTCAACATTCATATAGCCAAATTGTAAATCTGGTTTGCTCCTATCCAATTCCTCTTTTCTGGCCTTGTTCGCCCAGTAGACACTTAGCCAGCTTGCACCAGCAGCCAAGAATGAAGCAGTAGCTGCAAGGGCACTTAGCCCATTTGTAGAGAGCCAGCTTTGGTGAGGCATCGCTTGAACAGCCACATGGTAGACAGGATCAAGGAACATGGTCTATCTCCACTGATGCGTAAGAGGATACATCATACTATTTGGTCTTCTTTCAGCTTCACTCTTTTTCGGAATTTCGACCATATAGACTTCTTCTCTTCTTCAGGTTCCTTATCAACAATTTCCCAAATGTCAGGCAGAAAATCTTTGTATTGAGGTTGCTTTCTAAATTCACGGAAATCAAGGTCCTGATTTAATATTTGAGATAGACATAATTGGTCGTATGTATCCATATTCACTATTACGTGGTCCCAGATGATTTCTCTAATTGAATCAAGAATCAAATAATTTGTATCAATAGGCTTTGATATTTCTGTTTCAAGTGCGTCAAAGCTATTTCCAGGTTTAACCTGCTGACCATATATTGAGAAGGCTTCTCTATTCGATGAATCCATAACAGATAGAAAAATGAATAAAAACATATTCTCTGGATTATAATTGCTATCATTCTCTAGGTCGATGTTAAGCGTATGCCTATAACAATGACTGTATTGAAGAGGCATGTTTTCATAACCAATAGATAGCACCTTTGAATCGTCTGTAACCGCATAAACATAGTCAACGTAATTAATATTTTCACCCTTGATGTTACTGATTTTGACGGTAATAAATCTTGGATATATTTTTGAGCCTAATATCTGGCCATTCTTTGTGTCACTATGAAATATGATGCTTTCAAAATCCATTACTGGTTTCTGCTGATTTAGCTGCTGTTTGTATTCCTTCTTCATCACATCTGCTGATTCCCGGCTGGCCCTTGCTGCAATCTTTGCTTGATAGGCCGCCACACCAGCGACAATGGCACCAGCAAGAGAGGCCAGGTTGCCCCAATTCAATGAAAGAAAACCCGGTGTTGGCATGGGAGGTGCCTGGACCTGTTGGATTTGCTGAATTGCCACATGAACCAGATGGCAATTAGAACAAGCCTGTTTAATTGGCTCAAGTAACATGCTCTGGCTCCTTGGCTATAAATCTGGATTTATTTTTCTACACTGTTCAAGGCTTTTTATGAATAAAGCGTCTTGTTCTAATAGTCTAATCATTTTATCTCTTTTGTTATACCTTAGATGTGCTTTGCTCATATTTATGATTTCTGCATATATTTCACCAATAGCGGCTGTCAATTCATGCTGGATTGGTTCAAGCTTTTTGCTAATGGTAATATTAAAATTATTGCAGCATGATTTATCAAATTTTTCGCCATATATTGCAAATTTGCTCTTTCCGTTAATGTCGTGAACATTTACAAACAAAAACAAATAAACATCTTTGTTGGGGTATTTTTTTGGATTTTGAATTATCTCGTCTATAATGTAATGATCCCTGCAAGAATAGGCTATTGAGTGAAAATTGAAGCCAATATCGATAATTTCGTTGTCGCTATAAAATGCATATATATATGAAATATCTTCAAGATATTCTTGACGCTTGTTCTTGACGGGTATTGTGAATCTGTGCAATACGCACCGTGTTGGGTCATGGTATTGAGAGTAATTATCTCTATCTTTATTCGTCAATTCAATCTTTCCGAATTCGAGCAAGGGCCTCTTTTGGTCCGATTCATCTTGATACTGTTTTTGCATGATATCGGCAGATATCCGGCTGGCTTCTGCCGCATCTTTGCTTGATTGAACGGCTTCACGGCTGACGACTAAAGCATCTTCGCTTGCCTTTGCTGATTCTCGGCTGATGCTGGCTGCAAACCCGGAAATTATTGCTGCCACACAGGCTCCTATGCCTCCGGTGATTGCCCCAATTGCACCTATCCAGGCCAAGGTATTGCTTGAAGTGGAGGCCTGCTGAATCGCACCATGAACCGGATGGCAATTAGAGCATGCCTGCTGAACCGTTTGAAGAAACATGCTCTGACTCCCGGAATGGGCAGAGCATATCAGATATTTTTGAAAATAAATTTGAGAAATCGTCTCATCTCTCGGATCAAGAGACAGAATTAATCTCTAGAGACCATCAATCAATGCTTGTATTCCAGCTATCTTCTTTCCCACCATCTATTAATCAGCTTTACATGACCAGAGGGCGATATCGAGTCCTGACACCAGAAGGAAGAATCTGGAAAGCCATAGCTCAGCATGAGATTCTGAAACAGATTGAAGCTCATGGCCTCTCTGGTGATGTTCAGGCTCTCAAAGGTCAAAGCCTGTGCCTGGTTCTACGGCTCCACTGTCCTACCTGGTTCACAAAAGCCGGTGGGATCAGGATCAAGGATGCTGCCAGCTATGAGAAGGCGGCTGTTGATGCCCTATTTGAAGCCTTGAGAGAGATTGAGGCTGGCTTGGACGATTCACAGGTCTTTGGTTTGTGCCTCCAGAAGATTTGTAGTGTAGAAGAAAAGATAGAAATAGAGATCATGGATATCCAGGTCGCTATTCAGACTCCATAATGTGGTTCCTGTTATTGATGATGGGTTATACGGTATGGGCCTTTATCGTAATACTTGATATCGCGTTATTAACATTATTGATTTGTTTGTATATTGAAAGAAATAAAAGATGATGCCATACGATGAACAGATGGTCACTGAAATAGAGAAGAGGACCATCCAAGAAATATTAAAGACCAGGACCATTGACTCATGCTCTCCAGCCT
Organism: Geothrix sp. 21YS21S-2; assembly: GCF_030846775.1. NCBI lineage: Bacteria > Pseudomonadati > Acidobacteriota > Holophagae > Holophagales > Holophagaceae > Geothrix > Geothrix sp. 21YS21S-2. The sequence continues at coordinate 954,621 of NZ_CP132910.1, read as the reverse complement.
TCATCAAGCGAGCCTGTGCCTACTTCCCAGAGATTCAACCGTCCACAAAGCCAAGGAAGGGCAGGCCAGCCAAGACGCCATTCATCACAGAGGTTGGTCAATACCTCTGGCTCAAATGGAATCTGAATAAGACAGATGCCAATAGAGATGATTTCATTCTCTACTTGTGTCGCCTGATCTATGGAATGATGGCGCGTATGACCAAATGGGGTGATCTATATGAAGATTGTTTTAATAATCTTGTGGTATCTGGGATCAAGAATATTGGGAAGTATGATCCAAAGCGGGTGATTGGACAGGACAAAGACGGTATAGATGTCTATGCCACTGTCTACACATACTTCTATATGCGCTTCAAATTTGATCTTCAAGGGATGAATCAGAAGCTCACTGATCATGCTGTCCATACCGGAACAATGGATGAATGGCTACTTCAAAGTGATCCAGATGATTTAATCTATGAAGAGACATATGATCCTGACGGTAGAGAAGATCCATACTCTATGCCAGACGATCATTCTGGAGAATAGCCGGTGATTGAAGATGATGATTGTTAATGTTGATATGCAAGTCCAGCCAGTAATTGAATACTTCAAAAATATCCAGAGAGAAGACCAGATTCCAGAGGCTATTAAGCGAGGTCTCAATATGTTGGCTGATAGATTCCAACAGAGAATGAGAGAGCGTATCGAATCCTCATTCAAGATCAAAGACTCACGCAAGAAATTCATATTCAATTCAATCAAGATATCTAAGGTGAATAGGGCAACAAAGACAAAGTGGAATGTCACCATCTCTGTTGAGTATGCCCAATTGGCATCCTTTGAAGAAGGGCAGGCGCACACACCGGCTAATGGTCGATCTCTCTTGGCTGCTCAAGCTGGAAAGCTCACAAACAAGATCGTAAGAGGCTCCAATGCTCTGGCTATGCGGAACCTGACCTTTGGCTCTGGCACGATCCAGCCCCACCAGACAGGCGGCAATAGAACCTTCTCACTGAAGAGCGACACAGGCTCTCTCATGATCTTCCAGAGAACAGGGAAGAGGACCATCAAGCCAATCTATCGCATGACCAGCCGCATCACTCGACCTGTGAAGCCCCACTTCATAGACACGGCAAACCAGATTGTCTCAAGCGAATACCAAGAGGTCTTCACGCAGGCTATCGAACAGGTATTCAAGAGCATGAGGCCAAAGAAGTAGCAAGGTGAGTGATCAGAGATGTTGGGCACGAAAGGTCAATCACTCATGCGCCCTCATGATTTCGATGGGTCCTTCATAAATGGCCTGCAAATCGGAGGTTCGCAACGCCCGCTTTTCCACTACTCTTACTCGATTTGAACCGATTTGATATAGATATAATAGTAGATTAAGTATATTGGACCCTAAGATAGTAGCGCAATATGGTATAGCGAGAATATATAATGGCAATAATTAAAAACCTTAACACAGATAATATGACCCTTGATAATGTTCATGATATATTAGGTTTATCACCACAACATATATCAAATTTGGTTAAAGATAAGGGTCTTCCATTTCGTATTGATCCAGAAAAGGTGGGTAGAACAAAAAATTACTATGTTCTTGAAGATGTTCTTGCTTGGTATGTTAAGTATCGATCAGGTTTGAAAGATGAAGACTTGGGACCATTAGACCAAGCTCGATTGGTGAAGCTCAAGATTGAAGCTGATAGAGAGAAGCTGAAATACGAACGAGAGAAAGAGGCTCTTCTGCCTGCTCGTGATATTGAAGATGGCTGGTCAAGAACCATTTCAGCCGCTAATACCATGCGTGAAAGCTTTGGCGATCTAGCCTCAAAGCTCATCCACGATGGACAGACAGAAGACGAGAAAGCGTCAATTCTCCAGGCGCAGATTGATGCAATTTTCGAGAAAATGAATGAGGCAACATTTATCAAAAATGTGTTTATTGAAGATGAAGATATAGAAGAAAGTAGTATTTAAGTGGATATCAGAATTAAGGACACGCTTAGGCGTGTATTGACTATTATCAAGCCAAAGCCAGATATTAACCCTGCTGATTGGGCAAATATATTCCTGTATGTTGCGGGTGGTGAGTCGAGGTTTGCTGGCAGATACAATACAACACTAATGCCATATCAGTATGAAATGTTGGCCGTAGGAAATGATAAGAGATACCAAAGAATTACATTTATGCTGGCAAGTCAGACAGGCAAATCCCAGGTAATTACTGCCTATATTCTCTACTACACACACTACAAACCTCGTCCAAATGGTATCTATTTCCCAAAAGATACCCTTATGAAGAAATTCGCAGATGACAGACTCGCTCCGTCCATCTCCAATAGCCCAGAAATCAGACCGCTCTTTAAGAAGGCTATAGAAGATAGACAATCTACTCAGGAAGATAAGCAGGCTTCAAAGTGTGCAACCCATTCAAAGACAATGGTTGAACAGGCCAATACTGATGTTGAAATTGCACTTGAGGCTATTACAGCACGATTGGACATGCTAGAAAATCATTCAGAAGGTGCCAATACAAAGATGTCAGACCATGATGTAAGAATTGCAAAGCTTGAGATTCAGATTTCAATTGAGCTACGAAATATTAATGAAAAGCTTGATAGGTTAATGTCTGGTAGATAGTATGCAATTGTCGAAACACCTTTCAAAAGAAGAATTGGAACATTCTGATATTGCTGTTAAGAATGGAATTGATAATTCGCTTCCAGATGATTTGATTCCAAGAGCCAAGATCCTTGCCGAATTTCTCTTTGAACCAATCAGAGAGGCACTGAATACGCCAATACACATCAATTCCGGCTGGAGATGTGACGAGCTTAATAGGCTGGTAGGTGGAGTGTCTACAAGCCAACACGCAAGGGCTGAAGCTCTGGATATGGTTCTTGCTGATATGCCACTACTAAAGGCCCTACGGCTCATTCTCCAGGCAGGCATAATCTTTGATCAGCTTATCTTGGAGGGCATGTCAGATCAGAATCCTCACGGAACCTGGATTCACGCCTCATATGCCACGGCAAATAGAGCAAATAATCGCAACATGATTCTGCTCTGCAATGATAAAAAGAAATATACACAAGTCACAAGAGAGCAGGCATTAAATTTCATTCAAGGTCAGGGATTTTGATATTTTGATTCAGAAAATGGGCAAAAAAAATAGGCCATCCAATGATTTCTCAAAGGATGGCCTAAGCTCTATCTACTCAGCATCAGGAATCGAAAGCACTATCTTTCCAAGAGCTTCTGATACCAATTTTACTCTGGCTTCATAGTGTTTATCTGATTCATTATCTTCTTTTGGCATGTATACATTTTTGATTAGATCGTCGTCAATGCCTTCAATATCATTTCTGGCAATGTCTAACGCCACTTCACAAGCCTCTTTCCAGGCTTCATCTACTTCTTTCTGCTCTGGAATGTTGAGCTTGTCTACTGCCTCTTGGATATTGTTAAGGTTGTTAGTCATTTCTACTTCTCCTGTCCTTTGATTACCGCAAGTCGGTTGAATAATGCTTCTTTTGCCTCATCGTTGTTTTTGACGGTTTCTAGGGTGTATTTCAATGTGAGTGTTTCACCTTCATATGTCCAGGTGTAGGCTTTTTCCAGAGTGAAGAGGTCAAAGATGCGCCTGCATTCAAGACAAAAATCAAGCGGCCTCACATGCGTATCAAGCAACAAATTGTATAATTTTAGCTTGTTTTCTTTGATGTATTCAGCCGCGAATGCATTTCTCTTATCGTCATCATCAATGTAATCAAAAAATTTGATGATGTTCAAGAGTGTGCTTTCGTCCAGGAATTCATAAGCATTGGGGAAATTCAATCTCATTTGAGGTTCCCGCCTAACGCTGAATGTGGGGAATACATTGATTCCGCAAATGAATGTTTCGCAATTGATGGATGCCATTTCTATTTCTCCTTTTCTGTTTCTTGGTTGAGGTAGACTTCTACCAATTCCTTGATAATGTTGCTAATGGTTGTGTTATGCCCTTTTGCAAGCTCCTTCAGCTTGTCATGTGTGCTTTTAGTAAGGTAGGTATTGATTTTGCTTCTTGCTCTAATCTCTGGTGCTTTGAGTGGTGCGGCCATGGCGGCTCCTGTGCGAGTGGGAGCAACAGTGCTCCAATGGATAGGGCAGGAGAGCTATAACCGTTCCCAACCGCTCGCACTTCAAAAAAGCGAAGTAGAATAACGGTAAAAATATGAAAAATAAGTGCATCATTAAATGGTTCATGTCACGGATTTGTTAACAATTTGCCTTTTAGCCAAAATCTCCGAAAAAGTGCCCTAGCAGGTAGGGCCGTAATGTTGAATCCTCCGGCAAACGATTTCTAATCTTTTGGGTTTTGCCCCATGATCTCTAATCCAAAGACCTATCATCCCTAATACTAATCTTTATGCCAAAAAACGAGACATATTCTCACCGCCTGGGCCTCTGTCGTGTCCAGGCAGGGTAGGGTTGGCAGGCAAAGCCTTAGAATGCGCAACCATTTCAACACTTAGGGCTAGGGTAGAATCGGCATGACCCTAAGTGCAGGTAGTAGGCATCTTGGGTATTCGGGATGCTGGACAGGGTAGGGCGGGGCAATTGAGAAGGCGTCGCAATGGTATTTTAGCAATCACTGATGTTTGGCACTTGCTCCAGATTACTAATCTGCTTGACAGATCAAAGGTTTAGACAAATTCATATAAATCCAGAGAACCACTGAATAGAAATTACAATGAATACTTCAATATTAACAAGCCAAATACGTAAGTATTGATTATAATAGAAATGCAAGTGCATGGAACCAGAAGGAATGTCCGGATTTTGTCCGACCTTCAAATCCTTGATATGGCTAAGTATATTTAGATTCAATGCCTAAAAATTGTTAATTAAAATAGCTAAATGTTGAAAATAAAGGTTGTTATTGCAAGAAACCAAGACTGCAAATCTGCCATTCATCGGTTCGATTCCGATCGGCGCCTCCAGTAGATGAAGAAGCCCGCGAGACCAGATCTCCGGGCTTTTTTCCCAGGTCTCCAATCCTGCCGTCCTGTTCCCGCGCCCTCGGCCGGCGGTTGCGGCGGGGTTGACCGCACTCCCGGAGAACCGATACTTTCCCTGCACGGCCCGAGGCGGGCAATTTCCCGCAGATACAGCCCCCGATCCCGGGGGCTTTTCATGTATTTTCTTCCCATGGCTGAGAACAAGACCCGACCCACCCAGGCCAGCGTGGAGGCCTACCTCGCCGGAATCGCCGATGGATCCAGGCGCGACGACTGCCGGGAGCTGGTCCGTCTGATGACCCGCGTGACCGGCTATCCGGCAGTCATGTGGGGGTCCGGCATCGTGGGCTTCGGAAGCTATCACTACAGGTACGAGAGCGGCAGGGAAGGGGACTCCTGCCAGGTGGGTTTCGCCTCCCGGAAGGGCGATATCAGCATCTACCTGATGGCCGGTTTCCCCGGGCGGGACGAACTCCTCGCGAAGCTGGGAAGGCACAAGGTGGGCAAGGCCTGTTTGTACGTTCGACAGCTCGGCGACCTGGACCTGGCGGTGCTGGAGCGGCTCGTCGCCGGGTCCCTGGCCGAGGTGCGGCGCCGGTACCCCTGACGGGACCGCCGGGGTTCCCGAACGAACCTTCCGGGATGGGGCGTACCGGGAAATGGCCAAGGTTCGCGGGGGCGATTCGGCCTATAGTTGGATGATCGCACCCATGCCCAGCTGTCTGCCAGCTGGTTTCTTCCCAAGGACGCCTGATCATGGTTCCCGACGAACCGAAGCTCGCCGTGCGCGCTTTCCGAGGCTTCTGGCCCCTGGCGGGGCTGCTCTGCGGCGTCCTGCTCACGCTGGTGGCCTGGTCCATGAGCCGGCAGGTGGAGCGGACCCGGATCCGGGACCTCCAGAGGGACCAGGCGCGGTCGCTGGCGATGCAGCTGGAATTCCGGATGAAGAGCCTGGAGGAGGTGCTGCGCGGCAGCGCCGGGTACCTCGGGCGCGGGTCCCTCCCCAGCCGCGGGGAGTTCCGGGACTACGTGGAAGGGCTGGAACTCCCCACGCTGCACCCGGGGGCCCAGGGGCTGGGGTTCGCGGAGTGGATCGCGCCCGGTGACCTGGAGGCCCACACAAGGCGCATGCGCCGGGAGGGCTTCCCGGACTACCGCGTCGAACCCGGCGGCGCCCTGGCGCCCGGGCAGGACGGATGCAGCGCCATCATCTACCTCGAGCCCATGGACGCCCGCAACCGGCGGGCCTTCGGCAAGGACATGTCGGCCGACCAGGTGCAGCGCGCTGCCATGCTCCGGGCCCGCGACCAGGGGGTACCGCTCATGTCCGGGCCGGTGACCCTCTACCAGGAGACCGCCACCGACGTGCAGGTCGGCACCCTGTTCTATGCGCCCGTGTACGACCGGCGCCTGCCCCGGGACACCGTGGCCCAGCGCAGGGTGGCCTTCCGGGGCTGGACCTACCTCCCCTTCCGCATGGGGGACCTGGTCCGCGGAACGTTGGCCCAGGAACGGGTTTCGGCCGACGTGGCCCTGGTGGACGGGCCCGCGCAGGGCGGGGGGCCCCTGCTCTTCGAATCCGTCCCTGACTTCGCCCGTGGCGGGCCCGCGCTGGAGCGCTCGTTCCCCGTGGGCGGCCGGGTGTGGACGCTGCAGGTGCGCTCCAATGCCTCCTTCTTCGCCGGGGCGGGCAGCAGGGGCCACTGGGAGATCCTGGTGGCGGGCCTGGCCCTGAGCCTGGGATTCGCCACGGTCCTGTTCCTGGGCCAGGGAGCGGCGCACCGCGCACATCGCATGGCGCTGAGCATGGCCGAGGAGCTCCGCATGACCGGGGCCCGCTTCGGGACGCTGTTCGAGAAGGCGCCCGTGGGCATGGCCATCGTGAACAGTGTCACGGGAGGCTTCGTGGCGGTGAACCCGCGTCTGGGGCAGATCCTGGGCTATACCCCGGGCGAGCTCCTGGAGCGCACCTTCCAGGACCTGACCCACTCCGACCACGTGGCGGCGGATCTGGCCTCCCTTGGGGACGTGATCTCCGGGAAGGTCGAGGAGTTCGCCAAGGAGAAGCGCTACCTCCACAGCGACGGCCACGTGGTCTGGGGGCGCCTGAGGGTGGTCCGCCTGCCCTTGGATCTGGGAGGGGTGCCCCATCACCTGGCCCTCGTGGAGGACATCACCGGCCACATGCGGGCCCTGGAGAACCTGCGGGAGAGCGAGGCCCGCTTCCGGAACCTGGTGGAGAACGCGGTGGATCCCATCTTCCTCTTCGATCCGGAGGGCCGCATCCTCCTGGCCAACCTGGAAGCCTCGAGGCTCACCGGGTATTCCCGGGAGGAACTGGCGAACCTGCGGGTGCAGGACCTTTCCCCCGACATGCCCATGGACGCGTACGCCGGCATCTGGAACGCCCTGGCCTTCGGCGAGTCGAGGCGCTTCGAGGGGCGCACGCGGCGCAAGGACGGCACCTCCTTCCCCGTGGAGGTCCGCATCGGCCTTCTGGCTCCCGGCGAGCCCCGGCAGATCCTCTCCATGGTCCGGGACCTCAGCGCCGTGGACCAGGCCGCCCAGAGCGAGCTGCGGGCCCGCAAGGCCGAGAGCCTGGTGCTCATGGCCGGAGGCATCGCCCACGACTTCAACAACGTGTTCCAGGCCATCCAGTCCAACCTCGAGATCGCCGGGTTCATGACCAAGGGGAACGTCGACCTTGCCCTGATCCTGGACCAGGCCCGGGCCGCCCTGGGCAGGGCCGTGACCCTCTCCCGCAAGATGCTGGACTTCTCGGGCCGCGGCATCGTGCGCCTGGAGCCGATGGAGCTGGAGGATCTGCTCGATCGCGTTCCCCTGAAGCCGGGCCTGATGCTCGAACGGGACTTCCATGCCGTGCCCCCCATCCTGGGGGATCCCGGCAAGCTCGAGCAGGTCGTGACGGCCATGTTGGACAACGCCCTGGAAGCCGGGGCCTCGCGGGTCCGCCTGCGGCTCCGCACCCATGCCGGCGCCGGGGCCGGCACGCACCAGGGCGTGTGGCCCCTGCCCCAGTTCCACGCCCCCGGCACCGTGTGCCTGGAGGTGCAGGACGACGGTCCCGGCGTGGCCCCGGACAAGCTGCACCTGATCTGCGACCCCTTCTACACCACCCGCGAGCCCGGCCGGGGCCTGGGGCTGGCGGCCGCCGTGGGCATCCTGAAGGCCCACCGGGCGGGGTTCCATGTGCAGAACGGGGAAGGGGAGGGACTCGTCTTGCGGATGTATTTCAGGACGGCCTAGGCAGCCAGAAGGACAGGTAACACTTTTCTGGCGGCCTACCCGGCTGCTACCTGCCCAGATGCTTTGCCAGGAACTCGTACATCGCCTTGCGGGCCTTGCGCGCGTAGGACGTGTCGATGCGGTCCCACCCGTGCCCTCCCGGCGCGTCCTGCTCGATCTTCGAATCGAAGGCCTTGCCCGCGGCCTTGAGGTGGGTGATGAGCTGCTCCACCTCCACCACGTCCACGTCCCGGTCGTTGGTGGTGCTGGTGACCATGAGGGGGAGCTTGAGCTTGTGGACGTTCCAGATGGGGCTGCGCCGGCGCAGGAGGTCCACGTCCTCCGTGGGCGGCTTGCCGAACATGCTCTTGACCGTCGCGTCGTCGCGGTATTCCTCCCCGGCGTAGGCCACGCGGGCCAGCAGGTCGCTCACGGGCACGCCGGCGTAGATGCAGGCGAACTTGTCCGGGTGGTCGAAGCCGGCCATGAGGCTGATCATGCCCCCGTGGCTCCAGCCCACCAGGGCCACGCGCCTGGGGTCCACGGGCAGCTCCTCCACGGCCCAGTCCCGGCAGGCCACCACGTCGTCGTTCTCCAGGCCCCCATAGTCGATGGCGTCGTGCAGGCCCTTGCCGTAGCCCGTGGAGCCGCGGTATTCGGGCGCCACGACGATGTAGCCCCGGGCCACCATCTCCCGCACCAGGTGCGCGTGGTAGGTGCCGAAGTCGCCGTGGACGCCCCCGTGGCTGAGGAGGATGGCCGGATGCTTCCGGGCCCGGTCCAGGTTCTTCGGGACGAAGGTGTACGCGTAGATCCGCAGGGGGTGGCGCTCGTTCCGGATGCCGTAGGTCTCCTTGCCCTTGGGGTTGGGCGGGCCCGTCAGGATGACCTTGTCCACCTCGGCCACGTCGGAAAGGCGCAGCCAGAACAGGGCGTCGTCGGCGGACTTGCGCACCTGGTCCAGCTCCCACGCCAGGCTCTCCACGTGGGCTTCGAGGCGCTTGATGCGCGCTTCCGGCGTTTCCTGGGCGGGCAGGGCGAGGGCGAGGGCCAGGGCGAGCGGGATGGAGCGGAACATGGGGCCTCCAGGCCTCGTTTTGCGAGGGACGAACTACTTTAGCCCACTCCCGGAGGCGATGGCCAGTTCCACCCGCTGGCCCAGCTTCAGGCGGGCCTCCCGGGGCAGGGCCACCTTCACGAGGGCGACCCGGATGTCCGAGGGCCGGGCGGGGTCCAGGGGCTTGAGGCGGCGCAGGGACACGGCCGCAGGCACCTCCTCCACCCGTCCCGCCAGGGTGCCGGCGGTGCCCTCCACCTCGATGGCCACCTCCCGGCCCACCGCCAGGGAGGGCAGGTCGTACTCGTCCACTTCGGCTTCCACCCGCAGGCGGTCCAGGTCGGCGATGCGCACCAGGCGCCCCCCGGGGGCCAGGAGCTCGCCGGGCTGGGCCAGGCGCTCCACGATGACGCCGGAAAAGGGCGCCACCAGGGTGAGCTTGGCCAGGGCGGCCTCCAGCTGGGCCGCGGTGGCCAGCGCCGCCTCCCGGCGGGCCCGGGAGAGCCGGAGCTGGGAGTCCGCGTCGTCGAAGGCGCGCTGGCCCACGACCCCCGCGGCCAGGAGGCGCTGCTGGCGCCGCAGCTCCAGGTCCAGGAAGCGGCCCTCGGCCTCCAGCTCCCGCACCCGGGCGCGGGCCGAGGCGAGGCTCGCCTCCTGCTCCCGGGAATCGAGGCGGGCGAGTACCTGCCCCGCCCGGACGCGGTCCAGTTCACGCACGGGGAGCGAGGCCAGGCGCCCGCCGTACTCGGCGGAGACCACCAGGTCGGCCCCGGGGTAGGCGGCCACACGGCCTTCGCAGCGCAGGGCGGAAGGCGCCGCGGGGGCGGGCTGGGGCCGGGCCTGGGCGCGGGGATAGAGCGCGAAGGCGGTGAGGGCCAGGGTGGAGAGGCCGGCGAGGACTAGGGGCAGCTTGCGCATGGGGGGCTCCTTTCTTAGGCCTGGAACCGGCCGTCCCGGATGCGCAGCACCCGGTCGGCGATGTCCTGGACCTTGGGGTCGTGGGTGACGATCAGCACGGCGCGGCCGTGGTCCGTGGCGAGGTTCCGGAAGAGCCGCAGCACCTGGCTGCCGGAGGCGGTGTCGAGGTTGGCGGTGGGTTCGTCGGCCAGCAGCGCCTGGGGCCTCCCGGCCATGGCCCGGGCGATGGCCACGCGCTGCTTCTGGCCGCCGGAGAGGTCCCGGGGCAGGTACCCGGCGCGGTCCGCCAGGCCCATGGTCTCGATCCAGGTGCGGGCCTCCTCCCGGATGCCCTCCCGGGGGAAGCCCTTCACCTGCAGGGCGTACTGGACGTTCTCCACCGCGTTGAGGGAGGGGAAGAGGTTGTACTGCTGGAACACGAAGCCGATGTGGCTCCTGCGCAGGGCCGCAAGGCGCCCGGGCCGGGCGGCCTCGCCCGCGACCCGCACCTCCCCCCCGGTCGGGCTCAGGATGCAGCCGAGGATCTGCAGCAGGGTGGTCTTGCCGGACCCCGAGGGGCCCTCCAGGGCGACGACCTCCCCGGGCTCCAGGTCCAGGGAGAGGCCGTGGAGGATGCGTACGGGCTCGCGCCCCTCCTGGTAGTCCTTGATGATGCCGGTGGCGGAGAGGACGGGCATGGTTCAGCTCCTGAAGACGAGGCCGGGGTCGATGCCGGCCACCTTGCGGAAGCTGAGGCCGGCGGAAAGCACGCACATGAGGAGGGTTCCGCCGCCCACCAGCGCCCACACCCGCATTGGCAGGATGAGCTGGAGGCCGAGGGCGGCCACCGCGGGCCTGAGGCCCAGGACCATGAGGCCGCCCAGGGTGAAGCCCAGCACCGCGGCCACCGCGGCCTGGCGGCCCAGGAGCAGGTAGATGTCGGCGTTGGAGCCGCCGATGGCCTTGACGGTGCCGAACTCCTTGAGGTGGTCCATGGTGGAGGTGTAGAGGGTCTGGGCCACCACCACCACGCCCACCAGCACCCCCAGGAACACCGCGGTGAAGGCGTTCATGCCGATGCCGGTGTTGTTGATCCAGTAGGCGTCGGAGCGGTCAGCCCAGTCCCGGGCGGTGTAGACGTCGTTGTGGGGCAGGCGCCGCCCGATCTCCGCGCGGAGCGCCTTCAGGTCCGCGCCGGGCGCGGCCTTCACGAGGATGTAGGTGGTGCTGCCCGACAGGAGGTCCGGATTGAGCTGCTGGACCAGGCGGTAGTCCATGAAGGACACCGGCGTGGTGGTGAACGACACGGCGCCGCGGGAGCGCCCCGCATAGCGCATGCGCACGCCCTGCACCTGGCGGTAGTCGCCCGCGGCGAACGCGCCGATGCGCCGCGCGGCCGAGGCGTCGGTGACGATGTAGTTGCCCCGGCGGAGGTCCTCGACGCTCCCGCTCTCCATGTCCCAGGGCAGGTTCCAGGCGCGGAAGTCCTCCAGGGCATAGGTGACCGTGCCTTCCGTGGCGCCGGTGGGGAGGGTGGCGTTCACGAAGGTGACGATGAGGTTGTCGGCCCGCGCCACCCCCGGGATGGACCGCACGCGGTTCACATAGGTCTCCGGGAAGGTCTGGGCGAAGTCCACGTTGGGGGTGTTGCGGGACGTCACCCAGATGTCGGCGGGGATGTGGCGAACGATCACCGAGGAGTTCCGGACGAGGCCCAGGAACAGCCCCACCTGCGAGAGGATGAGCTGCACGGCGAAGGCCACGCCGGCGACGGTGATGAGGAACCGCATGCGGTCGTGCAGGAGCATGCGCAGGGCGAGGTCCACCATGGGGGGACTCCTTGCGGGAAGGGTTGGATGTGCAGCTCGCGCCGCGCGGCGGGCGCCGCGGGGCAGGGGGGAGATGGAAGGTCCTACCGGCGGATGCCCCGGATCAGGACGTCGGTCATGGCCTCGATGCGCGCCTGGACGGGGGTCCAGGCCACCCACGCGTCGTCCTTGTGGGTGATGGCCAGCGACATGAGGCCATGCATGCCCGACCAGACCACCTGGGCGGCCAGGTCGGGATCGGTCCAGTCGGGGCGGAGGAGGCCGGCGGCGATGGCCTCCTCGAGGGTGGAGCGCAGCAGGGCGTAGGCGTCCACTTCCGGATTCCCCTTGCCGTCGCCGCCGTGCTCGGGCTTGGCCTGGGGCGGGTTCATGAACATCAGCCGGTAGTGGTGGGGGTACGCCAGGGCGAAGGCGGCGTAGCTGAGGCCGATGGCGCGCACCCGGTCCAGGGGGTCGGGAATGGCGATGCCCCGCGCCAGCTCCTCGCCGAAGGCCCGGAAATCCTCCTGGCACAGCTCCCGGATGAGGTCTTCCTTGTCCTTGAAGTGGAGGTAGATGGTGCGGGGGCTGTACTCGATGGCCTCGGCGATGGTGCGCATGGTGACGGCGTCGTAGCCGCGCTCGGCGAAGAGCTCCCGGGAGACGTCCAGGATCTTCCTGCGCAAAAGCTGCTTTTCTCGTTCGCGTCGATCGGTGGGACCCACGGGGCGCCTCCAGGCTACCCCACCAATTTAGGAAACACTGTTTACCAAGTCAATGGCGATTACAGAAAAAACTTCGTTTCGGTCCCGGGTCAGTCCACCGAGTAGCCGCGGTCCTCCAGGTACGACCTCAGGGCCTTCTGGTAGGCCCTGCGGGCCCGGGGCGTCCCCGGGTCGGAGGGATCGCTGAACGCCGGGTCGTAGCCGCTGACCTTGCGGGCGTGGCGCTGGGCGTCGGCGCGGTCCGCCTTCATCTTCTCGGCGCTCTGGCCTTCCCTGGGACTGACCAGGAGAGCGTCGTGCTCCGGTGCGGCCGGCGCGGCGCGGCGGGCCTCCTCCCGCTCCGGGGGATCGGCCACCACGTAGCCGCCCGAAGGAGAGTCGGTGTAATAGACGTCCTCGTAGGTGTAGTAGCGCAGGCCGCCGTAGTAGGCCGTGGCGAACCCGAAGGGCAGGACGTCCAGGTAGAGGCCGATGGGGGGGTAGCAGCCCAGGTAGGCGCCCCGCCAGGGGCGGTACCAGAGTCCGCCGTGCATGTAGTAGGGGGACCCGCCCCAGCGGTAGGTGGCGTAGCCCCGCGGCAGGATGCCCACGGAACCGTAGACGCGCAGGCCGGGGCTGCCATGGAAGCCGCCGGGGTGGACCCGGAAGCCGCCGCCGGAGTGGAAACCGCCACCGGAGTGGAAGCCGCCGCCGCGCCCGGCCGATCCGCCGCCCCGGAACCAGGGCTGGCCGGCGAAGGCGGAGCAGGCGATGAGGGAAAGGGCCGCGAAACGGAGGATGGTGGGGAACCTGCTTGAAATGGCCATGGTCCGCTCCTTTCGTGATGTTGGACCCCCGCGGTCCGGTGGGGGTTGAGTCCACCGTCAAAGATGCGGCGAAAGACGCGCGGGTTCAATCCTTGGCTCGCGGCGAGGACGCCGGTTCGCTATAATTTCGTCATCCCGCCCGGGGCGACGCCTATGCAGCCGACAGACACAGTGGATTCCGGCCCTCCCCGGCGCATCGCGCACCTGGACATGGACGCGTACTTCGCCTCGGTGGAGCTCCTCAAATTCCCGGAGCTCAAGGGCCTGCCCGTGGTCATCGGCGGCCGCCGGCGCCCCGCGGAGGAAGGGTTCCAGCGCCTGAGGGACTACCGGGGGCGGGGCGTGGTCACCACCTGCACCTACCCGGCGCGGGCCTTCGGGGTGCGCTCGGGCATGGGCCTCATGAAGGCCGCCGCCCTGGCCCCCGACGCCATCCTGCTGCCGGGGGACTACGAGACCTATTCGCGGGTGTCCCGGGCCTTCAAGGCCGCCGTGGCGGAGATCGCGCCCAGCATCGAGGACCGGGGCATCGACGAGATCTACATCGACCTCACGGAGGTGGAGGGAACTTCCGCGGAGCTGGCCCGGCGCCTGAAGGAGGCCGTGAAGGCCGCCACCGGCCTCACCTGCTCCGTGGGAATCACGCCCAACAAGCTCCTCTCCAAGATCGCCTCGGAGCTCCAGAAGCCCGACGGGGTCACGATCCTCGGCCTGGAGGACATCCCGGCCCGCATCTGGCCCCTGCCGGCCTCGGCGGTCAACGGCATCGGGCCCAAGGCCTTCGGGAAGCTGGAGGCCATGGGGATCCGCACCATCGGCGACCTGGCGGCGGCCGATCCCGCGCTGCTCCTCCAGCGGTTCGGGCAGAGCTTCGGCGCCTGGCTCTCCGAGGCCGCCCACGGCCGGGACGGACGCCCCCTCACGATCGTGCGGGAGGCCAAGTCCATGAGCCGGGAGACCACCTTCGAGCGGGACCTGCACCCCCGGGAGGACCGGGAGCGGCTCACCGCCATCCTCCTGGACCTCTGCGGGCGGCTGGCCCAGGACCTGGAGCGCAAGGGCCTCGCCGCCAAGACCGTGGGCGTCAAGCTCCGCTTCGACGACTTCTCCATCCTCTCCCGGGACGTGACCCTGGCCTGGGCCGTGGCCTCCGCCGACGGCCTGCGGGACGCCGCCCGGGACTGCCTGCGCCGGGTGACCTTCGACCGCCGCCTGCGCCTCCTGGGGGTCCGGGCCGGGTCGCTGGTGAAGCCCGGCGCCGGGGGAGCGCCCCGGCCCCTCTTTTAATTCCGCCCTCTTGACCTCCGTCAAGGTTAGTTGACCGTTCCGGTCGGATATTGGTCTACGGAGGGACCCACAATGTCCAGCACCATCACCCCGGCAACCCGCATCGGCGACATCGTCCTCGAGCACCCCGCGACCATGCGCCTCTTCGAGCGCCACAACATCGACTACTGCTGCGGCGGCCACCGCACCCTCGCCGAGGCCTGCGCCCACGCCGGGCGCCAGGTGTCCGACGTCCTGCCCGCATTGGAGGGGCTGGATGCCCCGGCCGCCGAGCCCCTGGATCCCAAGGTCCTGGCCGCGGGCAGCATGACCGCCCTCATCGCCCACATCGAGTCCACCCACCACGTCTTCACCCGGGAGGAGCTGAACCGCGTGGCCCCCCTCATGGAGAAGGTGGCCCGGGTCCACGGCGCCAACCATCCGGAGCTGGCGCGGGTGGCCAGCCTCTTCACGGCGCTCTACGACGACCTCATGCCCCACCTGCAGAAGGAGGAGCAGATCCTCTTCCCCTTCATCCGGGGCCTGGAGTCGGGCGCCCCCGCCTGCGACAGCTGCTTCGGCAGCGTGCGCGGCCCCATCAGCGTCATGCAGAGCGAGCACGAGGCCGCCGGCGACGTCCTGCGGGAGATCCGCGAGCTCACGAAGGACTACACCCTGCCGGACGACGCCTGCGGCAGCTTCCGGTCCCTGTACATGGGCCTCCGGAACCTGGAGGAGGACCTCCACCTGCACATCTACCTGGAGAGCCACATCCTCTTCCCCAGGGCAGCCGAAATGGAGACTGCGAAGGCCTGAGAAAAAAGCGGGAAGTTGGAGTAGGCTGGGTCATGCGAATCATGGTCCTCCTGCTTTCCGCATTCGTGCTGAGCGCGCAGCCGTTCAACCCGAAAGGGCTCGACGAGCTCAGGGCCGCCCTCGCCGGCGCCATCGAGCGCAAGGTCACGCCCGGGGCCGTGGTGTGGGTGGGCCACGGCTCCGGGGACGCCCACTGGGCCCAGGGGAACCGCGCGCTGGTGCCCTCGGTGGAACCCATGACGGAAGCCACGGTCTTCGACGTGGCCTCCCTCACCAAGGTCGTCGCCACGCTCCCCTCCGTCCTGCTGCTGGTGGAGCGTGGCAAGGTCGACCTGTCGGCCCCGGTCCGCGCCTACCTGCCGGAGTTCGCCAGCGGCGAGGTGACGGTGCGCCACCTGCTCACCCACACGTCCGGGCTGATCGCGGACCTGGCGCTCACCGAACCCTGGAGCGGGTACGAGGAGGGCATCCGGCGGGCCTGCGCCTGCGTGCCGGACCCGCCTCCGGGCCGGGAGTTCCGATACAGCGACGTGAACTTCATCCTCCTGGGCGAAATCGTGCGCCGGGTGTCGGGGCAGCCCCTTGACCTCTTCGCGGCCCGCGAGGTGTTCGGGCCGCTGGGCATGACCTCTTCCACCTTCCATCCGGACCCGTCGCAGGTCGCCCCCACCGAGCGGGACGAGCACGGCGTCATGCTCCGGGGCGTCGTCCACGACCCGACCGCGCGCCGCATGGGCGGCGTGGCGGGGCATGCCGGGCTCTTCTCCACCGCAACCGACCTCGCAACGTACGCGCGCTTCCTGCTGCGCGGCGGCCCCCTCCTCAAGCCCTCGACCCTGGCGCTGATGCGCAGCGTCCAGACCCCGGCCTCGGTGTACGAGCGCCGGGGCCTCGGCTGGGACCTGGACTCCGCGTTCAGCCGGCCCCGGGGCGCCCTCTTCGGGCTGGGCTCCTTCGGCCACACGGGCTGGACGGGCACGGCCCTGTGGATGGACCCGGCCTCGGAGACCTTCTACGTGCTGCTCACCACCCGCCTCCACCCCGACGGCAAGGGCGTGACGCGCGAGTTGTACTACGAGGTGGCCACGCTCGCGGCCCGCGCGTCGGGGCTCACGGAGCGCCGGGACGGGACGCTGTTCCCCCGCGCCAAGGACGAGGTGCCCACCGCGCTCAACGGCATCGACGTGCTCGAGCGCACCGGCTTCGCCGCCCTGAAGGGCCTGCGCATCGGCCTGTGCACGAACCACACGGGCATCGACAACGAGCGCCACGCCACGGCCGATGTCCTCAAGGCCGCGCCCGGCGTGCGACTGGTGCGGCTCTTCAGCCCCGAGCACGGCATCCGCGGCCAGCTGGACCAGGAGGGCATCCCGGATTCCGTGGACGCCCGCACCGGCCTGCCGGTGGTCAGCCTCTACAAGGCCGGCCAGCGCGCGCCGTCGCCCGCGGATCTGGCCGGCCTCGACGCCCTGGTCTTCGACGTCCAGGACATCGGCTGCCGCTTCTACACCTACATCGCCACCCTGAAGGGCTGCCTCGAGGCCGCCGCCGCCGCCGGCATCCCCCTGATCGTCCTGGACCGGGTCAACCCCGTGCGGGGCGACCGGGTCGAAGGGCCCGTGGTCCCGTCCGAGTTCGGGTTCACGGCCTGCCATCCCGTCGCCATCCGCCACGGCATGACCGTGGGCGAGCTCGCCGGGATGTTCAACGGCGAACTCAAGCTGGGCGCCAGGCTCCAGGTGGTCCAGGTGCAGGGCTGGCAGCGCGGGCAGTGGCTCGACGCCACGGGCCTGCCGTGGACGGACCCCTCGCCCAACATGCGCAACCTCGACGCCGCGGCGCTGTATCCCGGCACCGGCCTGCTGGAATCGGCCATCAGCGTGGGCCGGGGCACGGATACGCCCTTCCAGGTGCTGGGCGCCCCGTACGTCAACGACCGTGCCCTGGCCTTCGAGCTCAACAAGCTGGGGCTGCCCGGCGTGCGCTTCGTCGCCGTGCGGTTCCGCCCCGCGGCCAGCGTCTTCAAGGACCAGGACTGCGGCGGCGTCCGCATCCTCCTCACGGACCGGGACGCCCTGCGGCCCGTGGAACTGGGCCTGGCGGTCGCCCACACCCTGCGCCGGCTGTACGGCAAGGCCTTCGACCTGGCCAAGCTCAACCGCCTGCTGCGGGACGACGCCTCCATCGCGCTGCTGGCCGCGGACAAGCCCTTCCAGGCCGTCGTGCGGGGCTGGGAGGAGGCCCGGGACGCCTTCCTGAAGCGGCGCGCGCCCTTCCTCCTCTACCCCTGATGGACGCGCTCTCGATCCGGCCGCTCCACACCGACCTCGAGCCGGAGCTGTGCGCGGACCTCCTGGCGTCCTCGGACCCCTGGCGGACCCTGGGCATAGGCCGGCCCTCCCTCCTGGCCCAGATCCGGGACCCGAGCCGGGAGCGCTACGTGGCGCGCGCGGGCGACCGCCTCGCCGGATTCCTGATGCTCAACCTGCAGGGCGCCTTCGTGGGCTACATCCAGGCGATCTGCGTGGCGCCCGGCTTCAGGAACCTGGGCCTGGGCGCCTCGCTCATCGGCTTCGCGGAGGAGCGGATCTTCCGGGACTACCCCAATGTCTTCCTCTGCGTCTCCGCCTTCAACCACGGCGCCCGCCGCTTCTACGAACGGCTGGGCTACCGGGTGGTGGGGGAGCTACCGGATTACCTGGTTGCCGGGCAGTCCGAGATCCTGATGCGGAAGACCCGCGGTCCCAAGCTGCCTTGACTGCAGGTTGAAGAGGATCCTCCGGTCCAGGCCGTCCAGCTCCCCGGCCTCGGTGGCGCGGTAGTGGAGGTGGAAGGCGCCCAGGGTGGCGGCGGGGTTCTTCAGGGAGTAGCCCAGGATCCGCAGGGCGGCCCAGGGGTTGAAGTCCGCCGGGGGTTCCGGCAGCTCGGCGTCGGGCCACAGGCCGAAGCCCTTCTCGGCCAGGAGCTTCCAGGGGAAGGCCGCGTTGGGGTCGTGCTTGCGCACCGGGTCCACGTCGGCGTGGGCGATGATCTGGGTGCGGGGGATGTCGTAGCGGCGCACCAGGTCGTCCAGCAGCACCAGCAGCTTGTCGATCTGGGGCTGGGCGAAGGGCTCGAACCCGTTGTTGTCCAGCTCGATGCCGATGGAGAGGGAATTGATGTCCCGGGAGGCCCCCCAGGTGCCGCCCCCCCCGGCGTGCCAGGCGCGGTGGTCGTCCGAGACCAGCTGGGCCAGGCGCCCGTCCCGGCCGATGAGGTAGTGGCTGCTCACGGGCCCGCCGGAATTCGCGGTCTGGAGGACCTTCAGCGCCTCGTCGAAGGTGTTGCAGGCTGTGTGGTGGATGATGACCATCTGGGGCCGGCGGGCGTTGAAGTTGGGCGACGGGGACCACTGGGCCAGCGGATTGCGGGGCGCATGGTGGCAGCCGGCGCAGAGGAGCAGGAGCGCGCCGAGCGCGATGCCCGGGGCCCTCACTTGCCGGTGTTCCGGAAGATGTCGGCGAAGCCCGCGCGGCGGCGGATGACGCGCACCTTGGCGCCGTCGACCAGGAGCTCGGCGGGCATCGGCCGGGAGTTGTACTCGCTGGCCATGGAGAAGCCGTAGGCGCCGGCGTCCAGGATGGCCAGGAGGTCGCCCGCCGATGCCCGGGGCAGGGTGCGGGCCTCCGCGAGGATGTCGCCGGTCTCGCACACGTCGCCGGCGATGTCCACGGTGACCGGGTCCGCGGTCTTCCCCAGGACGCGCACGCGGTGGTAGGCCTGGTAGAGGATGGGGCGCATGAGGGTGTTGAAGCCCGCGTCCACGTTCACGAAGGTCTTGACCGGGGTCTGCTTGACCGTGTTGACGCGCACCAGGACGAAGCCGGCGCCGCCCACGAAGAAGCGCCCCGGCTCGAGCCACAGGGTGGGCTCGTAGCCCGCCGCGGCCACGCCTTCCTTCCAGATGGGCTCCAGGACCTTGGCCAGCTCCCCGGGGGACATGACCTCCTGGCCGTCCTTGTAGGGGATGCCCAGCCCGCCGCCCAGGTCCACGAAGGCAAGGCGCAGGCCCAGCTTGTCCTTGAGCTCCTTGACGAAGCCCAGCATCTTCCTGGCGGTGAGGGCGTAGCCCTCGGTCTCGGTGATCTGGGAGCCGATGTGGCAGTGCACGCCCTCGATGCGGATCCCGGGCATGGCCTTGGCCTTCTCGTAGGCCCGGAAGGCGATGCCGTCCTGGAGGTGCAGGCCGAACTTGGACTCGGTGATGCCGGTGTTGATCTGGTGGATGGTGTGGGGGTCCACGCCGGGGTTGACCCGGAAGCTGATGCGGGCCTGCTTCTTCTGCCGGAGGGCCTCGGCCTGCGCCTGGCCCAGCTCGTCCATGGAGTCCACGTTGAGGACGGCGCCCAGGGCGATGGCGCGCCGCAGTTCGGCGGGGCTCTTGGAGGAGGAGGTGAACATGATCTCCGGGCCCTTGTAGCCCGCCCTCAGGGCCCACTCGATCTCGCCCTGGGACACCACCTCGGCCCCGAGGCCCTCGCTTTTCAGGAGGCCGATGATCGCGGGGTTGGTGTTGGCCTTGAGGGCGTAGAGGAGGCGCAGCTTGGGGAACCTGGGGGCGAAGGCGGCCTTGAGGGCGCCCACCTGGCCGAGGATGTGGGCCTGGTCGTAGACATAGACCGGCGTGCCGTGGGCCGAGGCCAGGGCCTGGAGGGTCCTCGCCACCCCCGGGTCGCCGGCCCTGTCCGCCCTGACGGCCACGAGGGCTTCGTGGACGGTGGGGTCCGCGGCCCGCACCAGGGCCGGGGCGAGCAGGAGAAGGGCGAGGCTGAGGGGGCGCATGGACACGGGGACTCCCGGTTCTTAGGGGTTGAGGGCGGCGGGCAGGTGCCAGGCGGCGCTCGCGGCATCCAGCAGCTCCCCGGGGAGCTGCACGAGCAGGGGATTGCGCGCGGGATCCAGCCACGTCAGGACGGTGAGGAGGTCCTCCGGGGCCAGGGCGGTGCAGCCCGCGGTGCCGCCGCCGGGGGGCGGGGCCACGTGCAGGAAGATGCAGCTGCCGGCGCCCTTGACGGGGCGCTGGTCGTTGTAGTGGATCACGGCCAGCCAGCGGTAGTGGTCGGTCTCCAGGCGCATGCGCTCCGCGGAGCGCCAGGTGGGGGCCGTGTCGGCGGTGCTGACGATGCGGCCGTAGTCGGCGTGGTCGGGGTCGTCCACGCAGCGGTCGCATTCGGTCGAGGAACGGTAGGGCAGCTTGACGCCCTCGGGCGCCCGGGGCGCGTAGCCCCACATGCCGCCGAAGGTCAGCACGCCCGCGGGGGATCGGCCGTCGCCTTCGCGCTTGGCGGGGCCCGGGGCGGGGGCCGCGGGCGCGCCGTCGTCGCTGCGCCAGGCCAGGCCGGATTTCCCGAGCCACACCGGGAGCGGGGCCCCGGCCTTCACGAGGGTGCCGCCGACCCGCTCGAAGCGCTGCATGCGGCCCTGGACGGCATTCCAGCCGGAGGTGGTGACCAGGAGCACCTGGCCCGCCGCGGCGAACTCCGCCGACCGGTCGCGGATGGCTTCGAAAGGCACGTTCAGGACGCCGTAGCCGGGGCTGGAGGCATGGTCGAAATGCCACCACTCCTCCTTGAGCACCCGGAAGCCCTCCTTCTCCATGGCGGCCCTCAGCAGGTCCCGGTTCCGCCGGGCCTGGGCGTCGCCGCCCGCGTAGGCGGCGTGCGACTTCGGGGACATCTCGTCGTAGGCGCTGGGCATGGGGAGGGGGGTCCCGTCCGGCCCGAGGAGGTCCACGTCCACCGCGCACCCGCGGTTGTGGACCGAGCCCTTGGCGGGGTCGGCCACGTAGTCCCGGTCGGCCTTCGGCGTGGCCTCCCAGAAGACCCGCGTGACCCACCAGGGCCGGTAGGCGTCGTGGACCCGCAGGCGCAGGCCCGTGGCCTGGAGGGCGCGGTCCGCCCGCAGGAGGGCCTCGGCCACGGGGCGCTGGAGGAAGGCCCGGGCCTGGGCGTACACCGGGGCCTTGAGGAAGTTGTCGCGGGTGGCGTAGCGGATGTCGAGGCGGATGGAGGGATCCAGCTCCACCAGGTCCGGCGCGGCCGTGCTCCTGGGAAACGCGGGCATCGCCGCCGCCCGGGATTCGGCGATCAGCTCGTCGAGCCTGGGGGTCTGCGCGCCCAGGGACAGGGCCAGCGCGGCCAGCACCGCGAAGGGAATCCGTCCGCGCCCTCCCCGGTACGGAGCGGCATGGGTTCCACGGATGCTGGGGTTGGACATAACGTGAGCATAATGGATTTGTCCCAGGAGTGGAAATGCTCAGATCCTTCCGCGCGTGCGCCCTCTGCCTCGTGGCCGCGGCCAGCCTCCGGGCCCAGGCGGACCCCTCCTGGGCCTGGGCCCGCATGACCCGGGACGTGACCCGGATCGCCGATGCCGCGGAAGGCCGCGTGGGCGTGTTCATCCAGAGCCTGGACACGCGCGAGACCTTCTCCCTCCGGGCCGACGAGGTCTTCCCCGCGGCCAGCACCATCAAGCTGGCCCTCCTGCTGGAGCTGTACCGCCAGTGCGAGAAGCCGGGCCCCCGTCTCACCGATCCCTACGCGGTGGACCCCCGGGACCTGGCCGAGGACAGCGCCATCCTGGGCAACCTCGCCCCGGGCACCCGCCTCACCCTGCACGACCTGGCCCTGTTCACGGTGGTGGTGAGCGACAACAGCGCCACCAACATCCTCATCGACCGGGTGGGCATGGACCGCGTGAACGCGGCCCTGGACGCCCTGGGCCTGACGCGAACCCGCCTGCGCCGGAAGATGATGGACGCGAAGGCCGCCGCCGAAGGCCGGGAGAACGTCGCCACCCCCCGGGAGCTGGCCCGGCTGGTCACCGAGATCCACAGCGGCCCCACCCTCTCCCCGGCGTCCCGGGCCGGGCTCATGAAGCTGCTTTCGATTCCCAAGGACAGCTACCTCTCCCGCCTCCTCCCGGACGGCCTGGTGGTGGCCGACAAGACCGGCTCCCTCCAGGGGGTGCGCAACGACGTGGGCATCGTGTTCGTGAAGGGCCGCCCCTTCGTCGTCGCCGTGATGGCCTCCCACCTCCGGGACGACCGCGAAGGGGAGGCCGTCATCGCCCGCATCGCCCGGAAGGCCGCGGCCTGGATGGAGCTGGCCGGGGCCTCCTCCCCGGAGGGCAGGGTGTCGGGGACGCTCCAGGTCCCCTAGGTCCTTGCCTTGTGACATGATGTATCAGCCAGCTCTCTCCAGTCCGAGGTACCCCATGCGTCCTGCCTTCATCCGCGGCCTCATCGCCTCCCTCCTGATGGTCCTGCCCGGATGGGCCGGGGATCCCCAGGCCCACGTGGTGACCCGGCCCGTCGTGAACTTCTTCTCGGGCCCCCGGGAGGACGCCGACGTGGTGTCCCAGGCGCTTCTGGGCGCGCGCGTGGTGGAACTGGAGCGCAAGGACGGCTGGGTGCGCATCAAGGGGGACGACGACTACCCCGGGTGGGCCGAGGCCTCGGCCCTGCGGGCCCTGAAGGCCGGCGAGGGCTACCCCGCGGGGACGATGGTGGAAGTGGACGTCCTGGGCGCGAACGTGTACCGCGAGCCGGACGTGACCAGGCACGCGCCCCTGCTCACCGCGCCCTTCGGCGCGCGCCTGGAGCGGGTCCCCGGACCCATGGACAGCGCGCGCTGGCTCGGCGTGAGGCTCCCCGACGGGCGCGGCGCCTGGATCCAGAGCGGCGACGTGCGCACGGACTTCAGGCCCATCGGCATCGAGGCCTCCCTGGAGCTGGCCCGGCGCTTCCTGGGCGTCAACTACACCTGGGGCGGGTGCTCCTCCTTCGGGTTCGACTGCTCGGGGTTCACCCAGGCCATCATCCGGCGCCGCGGGGCCATCATGCCCAGGGACGCCAACGTGCAGGCGGAATGGAAGGGCCTGGTCCCGGTGCCGGACCGCGCCGCGCTGGAACCCGGCGATCTGCTCTTCTTCGGCAGGGACAAGGACCACATCAGCCACACCGGGATGTACCTCGGCAAGGGCGCCTTCATCCACGACACACCCAGGAACCGCCCCATGGTGCAGATCTCGGAGCTCGCAAGCCCCGAATGGTCCGCGATCCTCGTGGCGATGCGGAGGCTCAAGTGAAACGACGCGAACTCTTCCAGGCAATCGCCGCGGCCACCGCGGGCTCCGCGCTCCTCGGGAGGGACCTGCTGGAGACCCCCGCCGCAAGGCCCGCGGCCCCGAAGGCCGCCGGCTTCACGACCCGGATCCGCCGGCTTGAACTGCGGCACACCTGGACCACCACCATGTCCTCCAGCGCCTACCGGGACACGCTGCACACCCAGTTCACCCGCGACGGGATCACGGGCTACGGCGAGGGGGCCGGCATCGTGCGCTACAAGCAGGACGCCCTGGGCGGACAGCACGCCCTGGAGGCCGTGAAGGCGCTCATCACCGGCGGCGACCCCTGGAGCTTCGACAAGCTCCTGGCGGAGCTGGACCGCCGCCTCCCCGGGCAGCGCGCGGCCCTGGCCGCGGTGGACCTGGCGCTCTTCGACTGGATGGGCAAGAAGCTGGGCGTGCCCGTGTGCCGGCACTTCGGGCTGGACCCGGCGGATGCCGCGGTAACCAACATGTCCATCGGCATCGACACCCCGGAGATCACCCGCCAGAAGGTCCGCGAGGCCGAGGACTTCCCCTTCCTGAAGGTCAAGGTGGGCCTCGCCACGGACGAGGCCACCATCGAGGCGGTGCGCAGCGTCACGAAGAAGCCGCTCCGGGTGGACGCCAACGAGGGCTGGACCTCGAAGGAGGAGGCCGCCCGCAAGATCAACTGGCTCGAGTCCCAGGGCGTGCAGCTCATCGAGCAGCCCCTGCCCGCGCACATGGTCGAGGAGACCCGCTGGATCCGGAACCACGTGCACATCCCGATCTTCGCGGACGAGGCCTGCCACGATGCCGCCGACATCCCCAAGCTGCGGGACGCCTTCGACGGCATCGTCGTGAAGCTGGACAAGGCGGGAGGGCTCCTGGAGTCCTACCGCCAGCTCACCGTGGCCCGGGCCCTGGGCATGAAGACCATGATCGGGTGCATGGTCTCCAGCTCCTGTTCCATCACGGCCGCCGCCCACCTCTCCCCCCTGGCGGACTACGCGGACCTGGACGGGTTCCTCCTCATCGGCAACGACCCCTACACGGGCGTCACGGCAAGCAAGGGCAAGCTCATCCTGCCCGACGCCCCGGGCCTCGGCGTCCGGCTCGTGCGATGAGGCTCCTGGCGCTGGCCCTGGCCTTCTGCCTGGGCCTCGGCGCCCAGGAGCGCTTCCTGGACGCCCCCCGGCCCCCGCAGGACGGGCCGCGGCTCGTGGTGTTCAACCCGACGGTTTACAACCTCCGGTGCCTGGCCGCGCTGCGGGAGAAGGGCATCCTGGACGTCCCCGGACTCACGGTGGTCGGCGTCTACCACGTGCAGCAGAAGGAGGACTTCGAGGCTTCCCGGAAGTTCGCCGGGGACCACGGCTTCGCCTGGGTGAAGTTCCACGCCGTCTCCGCGGCCCTGGCCGAGGCGGACCTGTTCAGGCCCAACGCCTGCACGCCGGAGTTCGAGGCCGTCGCCGCGAAGTCCGACGGCGCCGTCTTCTTCGGCGGCCCGGACATCCCGGCGGCCATCTTCCACCAGAAGACGAACTTCCTCTCGGAGGTTGACGACCCCCACCGGAACCGGCTGGAGCTCTCCGCCATCTTCCACCTGCTGGGAGGCACCCAGGACCCGAGCGCCAAGCCGCTCCTGGCAGCGCGGCCGGCCTTCCCCGTCCTGGGCATCTGCCTGGGCTTCCAGAGCCTGAACGTGGGCACGGGCGGGAGCCTGGTCCAGGACATCTGGACCGGCATCTACGGCGCCGCGAGCTACGAGGACGCCATCGCCCTGGGGCCCGAGCAGTGGCACAACAACCCCTACAGGCGCCTGCTGCCGCAGGAGAAACTGATGTCCTACAACTTCCACACCCTCCAGCTGAGGGAGGGCCGGTTCCTGAAGGAGAGCGGCTTCGGCCCGGCGGACCATCCGCGCATCCTCAGCTCCCACCACCAGGCGGTGGTGGAAGCCGCAGGGGGCTGGTCGGTCCTGGCCACCTCCCGGGACGGCAAGCTGGTGGAGGCCATGGAGCACAAGCGGTTCCCCAACGTCCTGGGCGTGCAGTTCCACCCGGAGCACTTCCAGCTCTGGGAGACGGAAGCCCGCTTCCGGCAGCGCCCGGAGGACGTTCCCGTGAGCTACAACGCGATCCTGGCGGGGACGCCCCGGAGCCTGGAGTTCAACAAGGCCGTTTGGGCCTGGCTGGGGAAGGCGCTCAGGGCGCGGTAAGCACGTCGAGGATGGCGGCGGTCTCGGCGTCGGGCCTGCCGTCGTAGACCGCCGGGCGGTACTTCATCTGGAAGTTGCCCAGGATCCGCGTCGTGGCCGCGTCGAACTGGCCGCTGGCGGTGATCTCGAAGCCGTGCTTCGCCAGCCGCGCCTGGAACCAGGCCGCGTCGGGCAGGGCGGCCTCGAAGGCCGGCCTTCGGGCGGCCACCTTCGCGGCGTCGGGCCAGGTGATCAGGCCTTCGTCGGCCAGGCGCTTCCAGGGGAAGGTCGGGCCCGGGTCCACCTTGCGCATGGGCGCGATGTCGCTGTGGCCGAGCACCCGGTCGGGGCGGATCCCGTGGCGCGCGACGATCTGCCTGACGAGCTCGACCACGGTGTCGATCTGCTCCTTGGGGTAGGCGTGGTAGACGATCTTCCCGTCCGGCCCGGCAACGTCGCCCAGGTTCTGGATCTCGATGCCGATGGAGGCCGCGTTGAGCTGGGTCTGCCCCTTCCACGAGCTCGCCCCCGCGTGCCAGGCGCGCCGGTTCTCGTCCACGAGGCGGTAGACCTTCACCGGGCTGTCCCCCACCAGGTAGTGGGCGCTCACGTTGTCCTCGGTGAGGATCTTCATGGAGCGTTCCCAGGGCTCGCCGGTGAAGTGCAGGATGAGGAACTGGGCCCGGCTGTCCTGGCTCCTGGCCGGGTGGGAGGTGTCGATGGCGGGCCGGGCGCAGCCCGCCGCGAGGAGAAGGAGGAGGCAGGGAAGGGCGAGTCTCATGACGGGTGGTCCTCGGGGGGGACGCCGGCGGCGGCCAGGGCGAGTCGGGCCGCGGCGTGCTCGCCGCGGCTGGAACGGACGGCGAAGTCGGTGCCCGGTGGCAGCGCCTCGCGCATGGTGTCGGGGATGAGGGGATGGAGGGTGGCGGCGCGGCCGCTGAGCGCCACGGGGCGGGGCCCGTAGCGGTTCAGGAGGGACACCGCGAGACGGGCCAGCTCGGCGCCCGCGGCGCGCAGGATGTGGCGGGCCGCGGGGTCGCGGTCCGCGGCCCGGGCCACGGCCAGGGCGAGGCGGCCCACGTCGCCGCGGCTGCCGGCGTACACGGTCCTGCGGGTGTTGGCCCAGTCGGGGCCGCCCACCAGCTCGAAGAGCTCCCGTGCCAGGGGGGACGCCTTCCAGGCTCCGGGATTCTCGTCCTCGGCGCGCCACACGTGGCGCAGCCCCTCACGGGCGATCCAGAAGCCGCCGCCCCCGTCGTCGATGAGGACGCCCCGGCCGCCGGCGCGGTGCATCTCCCCGCCCTCGTCGATGAAGACGGCCACGGAACCGGTGCCGGCGTACACCACGTAGCCCTGGCCCGGCGGGAAGAGGTCCAGGTAGGTGGTCTCGATGTCGCTGCTGAGGGTGACGGCGCTTTCGGGCAGGCCCAGCGGCGCGGCCACGAGGCGCGCCAGGACCTCGCCCGCGGAGCTGAACCCCGTCAGGCCCGCGTGCACCCGGGAGGGGCTTCCCGCGGCCAGCACGTCCCGGGCCAGCTCCTCGAGGACCGCGGCCACGCGGCCCTGCCCGGGCCCGAAGAGGTCCATGGCGCTGAACCCGGGAACGGAGCCTTCGGCCACGATGTCCCCGGGAGGCGTGGCCAGGGCCCAGCGGGTGGCGGTGCCCCCGGCGTCGATGCCCAGGGCCAGGAAACGGGGCGGTTCATGATCAAGGGGTTCCATGCTGTGCCTCCGGAAGGACGGCCGCGAGCGGACTCTCGGCCCCCGTGCGCCCCACGGAGGAGGCCCAGACGGACCCCAGGGGCGAGCCTTCCCACCGGGCGGGGAGGATCCCCGCGCCCCCGGGAAGGGCGAAGAAGCGCCAGGTGGACCCGTAGCGGGCCCAGAGGGCCAGGAGCCAGGGCGGATCGTCCACCTGGACCCGCAGGCCCGCGGCGGAGCGCGTGGTTCGAACCACGGGGGCCGGCGGCGGGACGGAGCCCAGCCAGGGCGAGGCGGGAACCAGCGCGGGGCCGTCGTAGGCCAGGGCCGCGCCGGCCTCCCCCTTCAGGGCCTTGATGCTGAAGTGGGCGTGGCCGCCGCTGTGGCGGTCCCGGGCCTCCCGGATCTGCTCCAGGATCTCCTCCGGGGGCCAGGGGTCGGGACCGAGGGTGCGGCTGGTGAAGAGCCCGGGCCACACGTGGCGGCCCAGGGTGTTCCGGCCCTGCCAGTAGTCCAGGAGGGGCCCGAAGGGCTGACCCGGGGAATCCCGCTTCCAGTAGAGCTGGGGCGCGAGGTAGTCCATCCAGCCGCGGGCGAGCCAGGTCTCGACGTCGGCGTAGAGCTCCTCGTACTGGCTGAAGCCGGGCCCGGGCCGGCCGACGCCGAAGGGGCTCACGCCCACGCGCACCTCGGGCTTCACCCGGTGGACCTCCCTGTAGAGGCGCTCCACGAGGGTGTCCACGTTGCGCCGGCGCCAGTCGGGCCGGGACAGCGCGCCACCGGCGGCCTGGTAGGCCCGCCAGGAGGGGTCGTCGGGGAACTCCACCGGCCGGCCCTCGGCGTCCTTGACGGGGTAGGGGTAGAAGTAGTCGTCGATGTGCACGCCGTCCACGTCGTAGCGGCGCACCACGTCCAGGATGACGGCCAGGGCCTGTTCCACGGCCCCGGACTCCCCGGGGTCCAGCCAGAGCTGGTCGCCGTAGGACCGCACCAGCTCCGGCCGGGCCTTCCCCACGTGGGAGGGCGCCAGGGGGGACTGCGCGGAGGAGGGCCGGGCGCGGTAGGGATTGAACCAGGCGTGGAGCTCCAGGCCCGCGGCGTGGGCCTCCCGGATCCAGAAGGCCAGGGGGTCGTAGTACGGCTTCGGGGGCCGGCCCTGCTCCCCGGTGAGGTACTCGGACCAGGGTTCCAGGGTGGAGGGGTAGAGCGCGTCGGCGCCGGGGCGCACCTGGAGGATGAGGGCGTTCAGGCCCCGGGCCCGGGCCAAGGCGACGAGGTCCCGGGCCTCCTGCCGCTGGGCCTCGGCGCCCAGGCCCGGGCGGCTGGGCCAGTCGATGTTGGCCACGGAGGCCACCCAGGCGCCCCGGAACTCCCGGGGGGCGGGGGGAGGCGTGCGGCGCAGCGGCACGCAGCCCAGGAAGGCCGCGAGGGCGGCGAGGGCCGCCAGGCGCTTCAGACCTTCACGAACCACTTCTTCCTCCACATGGCCCAGGCCACGGCGAACATGGCCAGGTTGAACAGGATCGCGAAGAGCAGGGAGGCGTTCACCGGGGAGACGGGGAGGGACGCCAGGGCCCCGAAGGCCCGCTCCTTGAGGGGGACGCCCCCGGCGCGGACCAGCTGGATGGCCCGCGCGGCGATGCCCGACAGGACGAAGAGGAAGAGCGCGTTCATGCCGTAGATGGTCAGCGGCAGGCAGACCTTGCGGGCCGCCTCCCGGAAGCCCGCGGGAGCCTCGTCCAGGGCCGCGTGGCAGGCGGCGAGCCCCGCCAGGGCCCAGCCGGCGGTGAACAGCACGAAGGACGGCGTCCAGAGGCTCTTGTTGATGGGGATGGCCCGGCCCAGGAGCCAGCCCAGGGCCAGGAGGACCGCTCCGCCCAGGAGCAGCCCGCGCCACTTGGCGTGGCGACCCGCGGGGGCGGCCAGGTGCCTCCCGGCCAGGGAGCCCAGGAGCAGGGTCGCCGTGGCCGTGAGGGTGCCCACGAGCCCTTCGGGGTCCCAGGTGCGGGCGTGGGCCCACAGGTGGCCCGGAAGGACGAGGCGGTCCAGCCAGGCGCCGAAGTCCTGCCCGGGCAGGAGGCGGCCCGCGGCCGCCACGCCGTCGGTCCCGGGCACGGGCACCGCCAGTTCCAGGACGAGCCAGAGCCCGCAGAGGCCCAGGATGGCGGCCACCGCGGCCCGCTCCCGGCCCCAGAGGACCACGGGCCCGCCCAGCGCCAGGCAGAGCGCGATCCGCTGCAGGACGCCCAGCACGCGCACGGTGGAGGGCTGGAAGGCCGGGATGAGGTTGAGCCCCAGCCCGATGAGGAAGATGACCGCGGCGCGCCGCAGCAGGATCCGGTAGAGGCCTGCGGCCCCTCCGCCCCTGCCGGCCAGGGAGATCGTCATGGCCAGGCCCGCGGCGAAGAGGAAGAAGGGGAAGATCAGGTCGGTGAACGTGCAGCCGTTCCACGCCGCGTGGTCCAGGGGGCCGTAGACGTGCTTCCAGCTGCCGGGGTTGTTCACCAGCACCATGGCCGCGATGGCGAAGCCGCGGAAGGCGTCCAGGGACGCCAGGCGCCGGTTCATGCCTGCTCCCTGCGTCCGAAGGCCGCGTCGATCTTCAGGAAGGCCGTGAGGACGATGGAGGGCAGGGTGGAGAGGCACACCCAGAGGAAGAAGCGCAGGTACCCGAGGTGCTCCTGGATCCAGCCGCTGGCCATGCCCGGCAGCATCATGCCCATGGCCATGAAGCCGGTGGCGATGGCGTAGTGGGCGGTGCGGTGCTTCCCGGCCGAGATCATCACCATGAACATGATGTAGGCGGTGAACCCGAAGCCGTAGCCGAACTGCTCGATGGCGACGGCGGTGGCCACGGTGCCCAGGCCCGCGGGCCGGAGCGCGGCCAGGTACACGAAGGCCAGGTTCGGAAGGTGCACGGCCAGGGTCATGGGCCAGATCCAGCGCCGGAGGCCGAAGCGGGAGATGGCCCAACCGCCGGCGATGCCGCCTGCGGTGAGGGCGACCATGCCCACGGTGCCGTAGGCCAGCCCCACCTGGGCGGTGGTGAGGCCCAGGCCCCCCCGGGCGGCGGGATCCAGGAGGAAGGGCGTCACCATCTTGATGGCCTGGGCCTCCCCCAGGCGGAAGGTGAGCAGGAACCCCAGGACCAGGACGATGTCCCTGCGCGCGAAGAAGGACGTGAAGGTGGCGAGGGACTCCCGGAGGAGCCCGGCCGTGCCCCGGGAGGGACCGTCGGCCGGAGGCCGCGGCAGGGACCAGCGGTGCCAGGAGAAGAAGCCCAGGAAGGCCGCGCCCAGCACCATGAAGACCGCCGCCCACGCGTGGCGGGGATCCCCGGTGCGCTCGGCGAGCTTGCCGGCGGCGAGCACCAGGCCGCCCTGGGCGGTGATCATGGCGGCGCGGTAGAAGGCGCTGCGAAGGCCCACGTAGGCGGCCTGGCGCTTTTCCGTGAGGCCGAGGAGGTAGAAGCCGTCGGCGGCGATGTCGTGGGTGGCCGAGGCGAAGGCCACGATCCAGAACATGGCCAGGGTGAGCCGGAAGAAGCCCGGGGCCGGCGCCAGGAAGGCCAGCAGGGCGAAGGCCGCGGCCAGGACGCCCTGGAGCGCCACGACCCAGCCGCGCTTGGTGCCCAGGAGGTCCACCAGGGGGGACCAGAGGGGCTTGACGACCCAGGGCAGGTAGAGCCAGCTGGTGTAGAGGGCGATGTCGGTGTTGCGCACGCCGAGGTTCTTGTAGAACACCACGGACAGGAACATCACGGTGACGTAGGGGAGCCCCTGGGCGAAGTACAGCGAGGGCACCCAGGCCCAGGGCGACCTCTCCTTCACGCTAGGCCCCCAGGGCGGCGCGGACGCTGCCACGGACCGCCGCGAGGCGTTCCCGCGCCTGGTCGGGGGCGAGGCCCAGCCGGAGGGCGACGATGGCCGTCTTGACCTGGCCCCCGCAGGCCTCGAAGGCCTCCCGGGCACGCTCCTCCGGGGCCCCGGAAGCCGCCTCGATGAGGCGGATGGCCCGGCGCACCAGCTTGGCGTTGGTGGCCCTGACGTCCACCATGAGGTTCCCGTAGACCTTGTTGAGCCGCACCATCACCGCCGAGGAGAAGGTGTTGAGGGCGATCTTCTGGGCGGTTCCGGCCTTGAGCCGGGTGCTGCCGGAGATGACCTCGGGGCCGGTGTCGAGGGTGATGCCCACCTCGGCGCCCGCCGCCAGGGGCGAGTCCGGGTTGTTGGCGATGCCGATGGTGAGGGCCCCTGCGGCGCGGGCGGCCTCCAGGGCGCCCAGGGCGAAAGGCGTGGCCCCCGAGGCGGCCAGCAGGAGCACCACGTCGGAGGGGCCGGGCCGCAGCGCGGCGAGGTCCAGCGCCCCCCGCTCCCGGTCGTCCTCGGCCCCTTCCACGGCCAGGTGCACCGCCGTGGGCCCCCCCGCCAGGAGCGCCAGGGCGCGTTCCGGGGGCCAGGAGAAGGTGGGATGCAGCTCGACGCTGTCCAGGAGCCCCAGGCGCCCGGAGGTGCCCGCGCCGACGTAGATGATCCGCCCGCCCTGCTCCAGGCGCCCGGCGGCGGCCTCCACGGCCCGGGCGAGCCCGGGCGCGGCGGCGCGCACCGCCAGGGCGGCAGCCGCCTGGTCGTCGATGAAGGCCTGGACCAGTTCGAGGGTGCCGTACTCGTCGAGGCGTGCGTGGCCGGGGGAGGTCTGTTCGGTGCGGGGCAGGGCCATGTTGATGAGAACTCCCGGCTTAGTGAATGTTTATAAAAATGTTACAGTATTCACAACCCCGACGTGTCCAATTTATGGGAGATCCTTTGATCCCTTCTGCCGCCGAAACGATCTGGATGGGCGTCCACGCCCGCGATGCCGCCGATGTGCCCGGCGAGACCGTCCCGGGGGGCGTGGTGATGTTCGCCCGCAACCTCGACCCGGACCCCGTCACGGGCCCGGCCCGCTGCCATGCCCTCCTCCGGGACCTCCAGCTCCGCTGGGGGCGCGAGGTGCCGCTGGCCATGGCCATCGACCAGGAGGGGGGCCCCGTCTCGCGGCTGCTGTGCTGGGTCGGGGAGACGCCGTCGTTCCGGCGCATCTGGACCGTCTCCGGCAGGGAGGGCGCCCGGGCCTGGGGCCGCCTCTGGGGCGAGGGGCTCGCGCTCCTCGGCTTCAACATCGACTTCGCGCCGCTGGTGGACCTCCACGACGGCATTCCCGGCACGGGGCTCGGGGACCGCCGCGCCTCCGCGGATCCCGTCGAGGCCGCCCAGGCCGCAGAGGCCTTCCTGGAGGGGCTGGAATCCACGGGCGTCAAGGGCTGCCTCAAGCACTTCCCGGGCCTGGGGGGCACGAAGGTGGACAGCCACCGCGCCCTGCCCGAGCTCTCGGACCCGGAGGCCATCCTGCGGGCCCTGGAGCCCTTCCGCGCCCTGGCGCGCCCCGATCGCCTGACCATGGTGGGCCACGTGCGCACGCCCTGGAGCGGGGACCTGCCCGCGAGCCTCCACCGGGGCCACGTGGCGGGCAATCCCTGGGGCATCCCCGGGGCCTGGGTGACGGACGACATGGAGATGGGCGGCGTCGGGGGCTTCCCCTGGCCCGAGCGCATCCGCCTGGCCATCGAGGCCGGCCACCTGGCCCTGCTGGTGTGCCAGACGCCGGAGGCCCTCGAGGCCTCGGTGGCGGCCCTGCGCACGCTCCCCCCGGAGGCGGTGGAGGCCGCGGTGCAGGCCGGCCGCGCCTACCGCCGGACCCTCGCGGAGCCCGCCGGGACTCCCTTCGATCAGCGCGCCTGGGAAGCCTGGGTGGCCCGAGTGCGGCAGGCCGCTGTCTAGAGAAAGGCGCGAACAATGGGTTTCAGGCTTCTCGACTACGTCATCGTGATCGTCTACCTCCTGGGGGTGACCCTCGCGGGCATCCTGATCTCGGGCCGCCAGCGGTCCTCCCGGGACTACTTCCTGGGCGGCAAGGAGATGTCCTGGTGGTCCGTGGGCTTTTCCATCGTCGCGAGCGAGACGAGCACCCTGACCTTCATCAGCATCCCCGGCCTGGCCTTCAAGGGGAACATGCACTTCCTCCAGCTGGTGGCGGGCTACTTCATCGGCCGGCTCATCGTGAGCGCGGTCTTCATCCCGGCCTACTACCGCGGCGACCTGGAGACGGCCTACGACTTCCTGGGCAGGCGCTTCGGCCTCCCCCTGCGCAAGTTCACCTCGAGCGTGTTCATCGTGACCCGCGTGCTGGCTTCCGGGGTGCGGCTGTTCGCCACGGCCATCCCGGTGCACCTGATCACCGGGCTGGACTATCCCGCCAGCATCCTGCTCATCGGGGGCTTCACCCTCCTCTACACGTACCTGGGCGGCCTGAAGGCGGTGGTGGCCATGGACGTGGTGCAGCTCTTCATCTACCTGGGCGGGGCGGTGGCGGCCATGGTGCTCATCCTCCACCGGCTGCCCCACGGCTGGGCGGATGTGGCCGCCTTCGCCACCGCCAACGGCCAGGACAAGTTCGCCTTCATCAACACCGCCACGGGGGGATCCCTGCGGGGCTTCCTGGCCGCGCCCTACACCCTCCTGGGCGGCGTCCTGGGCGGCACCTTCCTGACCATGGCCTCCCACGGCACCGACCAGCTCCTGGTGCAGCGGCTCCTGGGCTGCCGCACCCGACGGGACTCCCAGAAGGCCCTGATGCTGGACGCGAGCTTCATCCTGCTCCAGTTCGGCTTCTTCCTGGTGCTGGGCCTGTGCCTCTACGCCTTCTACGGCGGGGTCACCTTCCAGCAGCTGGGCCTGGCCACCTCGGACGAGGTCTTCCCGAAGTTCATCGTGGAGAACCTCCCCACGGGCGTGGCGGGCCTCGTGGTGGCGGGGGTCCTG
Organism: Geothrix sp. 21YS21S-2; assembly: GCF_030846775.1. Taxonomy (NCBI): domain Bacteria; kingdom Pseudomonadati; phylum Acidobacteriota; class Holophagae; order Holophagales; family Holophagaceae; genus Geothrix; species Geothrix sp. 21YS21S-2. The sequence goes on along the minus strand of NZ_CP132910.1, from coordinate 920,119 downwards.
GCCTCGGCCATGGGCACCCTGTCATCGTCCATCAGCTCCCTGGCCTCGGCCACGTACCTGGACCTCTTCCAGCTCACCCCGCTGGCCCGGGGCCTGGACGCCAAGGGCGAGGTGCGATGGTCGCGGATCTTCACCCTGGTGTGGGGCGTCCTCCTCATCGGCGGCGCCATGCTCTTCACCGACACGAAGAACCCCGTGGTGGAGCTGGGCCTGAAGATCGCCTCGGTCACCTACGGCGGGCTCCTGGGGACCTTCTTCCTGGGCCTGTTCTTCCGCAGGACGAACCAGGCCGACGCCCTCACCGGGTTCGTGTGCGGGCTGCTGGCGATGGTGGGGGTGCTGGCCTTCACGCGGATCGACTTCACGTGGCACACCCTGATCGGGAGCGCCGTGACGATCCTGGTGGGGAACGGCTGCAGGGTGGCGCGGGGGTGGCTCGCGCCTGCCGTGCATGTGGAAGCCGGCCAGGGCTGATTTGTGGGGCTTCTCACCTCGATTTCCGGCAGAAGATCGAGACGGCGACGTAGCCCGTGAGGAGTCCGGGCAGAATGGATCCCATCCCGGCCCCGGTTTTCAGGCAGAGGACGAGGATGGCCATCGAACCCAGAATCAACCCAATTGCCCCGCGGGTGCGCGTCATGGGTACGGTTCTCCATGGAACTGGCCAGGACTCGGAGGTTCACATGACGTTCGGCGCCCGATGAATGGGAGAAGCCAGGGAGGAAGCGAGGTTCGAGGAATAGGTGGGGCCACCTCCGGAGGCGTGGGTCAGGCAATATCCCATCCCCCCGGCAAGAGCCCCACCGAGTGCCCCAGGTCTGGCTCCCTGGGGGCCACCCAATTGATAGCCTCGGAGGCCACCGCCGAGAGCCCCTCCGATCATCCGGTTCTCCAGATCCCTGCCAGAGAAGCTGGAGGGACGGGCGGGGCTGATCAAGGGGCGGCCGGATCCCATGGTTGCTGCAAACATCCCGCCGCGAACCTCCTGCGATTCGAGATCGGAAAGAGACCTCAACGCCTTGCCAATTCGCATGCCATCCTCCTCTCCTTGGTCAGGGAAGGTGGTGACACCTTCCTCAGATCAAAATGCGAAGGCCGGATTTGAAGTTTCCGGGACCTGAATGGACAGGGAGCCTTATTCGGCAGATTCGCATTCGCCAGCACGGTCCAAAAGAGGGACTTGTTGCGGACCGGCCCAAACCGGGCCTTCCATGTAGTTTGACTGGGTGGGCCGACCCTACGGATTAGCCTTTCGACCCACCACGCAAGGAACCGGCGCTCTGGAGTCGTGGACAAAAAGCTGAACGGTGCGCCCGGAAAGCCGGTGCGGGGAGGAAGGATGACATAGACAACCTGAAACCTCGCAATGGGACCCGGCGGGTAACCACCCCATTGTAATAGACCTCGATTCCCTGCTGCTGGACCACCTTGACCTTGGCCTTCCGCAACTCGTGGGCCAGGGCGTTCTCATACGCCTTTTCCACGAACCCATTGCCAAGTTCATTTGCAACCCTGAAGCAACTGCCGATGATCAGGCCGGTGAGCGGATCCTGGATGGCCATGCCGTGCCCCGATTTCTACGTGCCGACACACCCGTGATAGGTTCTGCCGGGGATGCACGGGGACTTTTGCAACAGATAGAGCAGTGCTCTATCTGTTGCAAAAGTGGGATGGAAAGGGATGAAAGAAGGGCAAAGGAACATCCGATCACCGCTCATGAGGCTCACCCTACGGCAGGTCAGATTGCCTCGGTTTTGTTACCACTTCAGAGCTCCTTGATAGGCAGCAGCGGCCTCCTTCCATCCTGGATTTTCGACAACTCCAAGATGCCTGAAGTCCACTGCTGCCGACTTGTTATCCGATGAATCCGGCGAACTCCGTCGAAGGGCCTTTCGCCGAAGGCGCCGAGGAAACCGAGGATCGCCGAGGAATAAGAGAAGATCTTTTCTCGGCGAACCTCGGCTCCTCGGCGCCTCGGCGATAGGCTTTTCGTTTCGAACTACCTTGGTGACGGGATCAGGACGGTCTACGACCACCCGTCCCAGGGCCCTTCTCAAGAGGAGGCCAAAGCGAGTGTGGGTCGAAGCCTTCACTCAATTCCGTGAAGAACAAAAAAAGGGAGCGGCATGGCCGCTCCCTTTCCTCCAACGGTGGCGTCGGGGATCAGAACCAGAACTTCACGCCGAACTGGGTGCGGCGGGGCAGCATGTAGGTCTGGGCATATCCGAAGGCGCCGCCGTTGGCGCTCTGGTTGTAGGAGGTGACGGTCTGCCGGTTGAAGACGTTGAACAGGTCCACGGTGGCCGAGAGGCCCATCCGCTTCTGCTGCCAGAAGGTCTGGGTGTAGCTGAGGTCCATCTGGTAGTGGGAGGGATTCACCCGTGAACCCGCGGGCTCCGCGTAGCGGGCGGTATCGCTGGTGCTGGAGGAACCGGTGGCGGTGATGAGGGCCTGGTAGACCTTGTAGTCGGTCCTCTGCCAGTGCTGCCCGGTCTGGTAGACGCCGTAGATGCCGAGCTTGCCGTTCCAGGGGAAGCTGTAGCTGCCGAAGAGCTTGACCTTGTGGCGCTGGTCGCCGGCGAGGTTGCCGTACTTGTTGTCCCAGATCTGGGTGCCCGCGCTGTCGGCGATGTTGGAGGAGCCGACGAAGACGTTGGCGTCGTTGGCGGAGCCGTTGGTGGAGTTGTCCTGGTCGAAGTTGCCGTAGTAGTGGCTCCAGGTGTAGGAGAGGCTCGCGAAGAGAGGGCCACGGGTCCACTCGGTCTCGGAGGACACTTCGTAGAACTTGGTGAAGGCGCCGTCGAGTTGGGCGATGACCGCGGAGGTGTTGCCGTTCATGGCCCCGCCGTTGGCGCCCAGGTTGCTGAGCTTCGTGGCGAGGTCGGGGATGTAGAGGGTGTGGGGGACGTCGGAGGGGGCGTTGTAGACGACCCGGGAGTTGTTGGGGGTGTCTTCCCAGAAATTGACGCTCTTGCGGTAGCGGGCGTAGAGGCGGGACGTGAGGCCGTGGCCGAAGTCCCGGGTCGTCCCGACCATGAACTCGTCAGTGTGGCGGGGCTTGAGTCCGTCCTGGTAAAGCTTGCCCTGGGACACGGCGTCCGCGCCCTGGCCGATCATGTGGCCCGTGGAATCGAAGTAGACGTTGATGGTGCCCACGAGGTTCCGGGCCCAGGATGACGCGCGGGGCAGGGAGGAGGTGGAGGGCACGTACCGCGCGTAGTTCGCGTAGATGGTGTCCTCCTTGTGGTAGTTCCAGGTCACGCCCAGGCGGGGCTGGAGCGTGTCGGCCCACTTGATCTCATGCTCGAGATATTTGGCTCCGGGGGCCAGCGAATAGCCGCCCGCCGTGGTGGAATCCGAGCGGATGCCCATGCCGTAGAGCTTGTCGTTGCTCACCAGCACACCGACGTTGAAGGTGAACTTTTCCCACCGGATCTTGTCGTTCACCTCGAAATTCTGGGATACATACTCTGAATGGATCTGCGGGGCGTGGCCGAGACCCTGCTGGTAGGGTGAAGCCACGTAGGCGTAGACCAGGCCCACGCCGCTGATCGCAGTGGTGGGGATCTTCACGTTTGTGGGGTTGGTGGCGATGGAGCCCCAGCCGTTGGAAACGCGGTAGAGATCCTCCATCTCCTTCCAGTACTGGTAGCCGACATGCAGATCGTGGGTGACGGCGGAGCCGTACGTGCCGTCCCAGGCCAGCTGGTAGTTCTTGCGGAAGAAATTGTCTGTGTTGATGGAGGCCGCGGAGCCGACACTGCCGCCGCCGACGAAGCCCGCCGCGGTGGTTGGGGTCCCGGCGGGGGCGTTGGCCCCGGGGTACCCGTAGCGGTTGATGAGGGCGATAAGGGTCGCATTGGACCCCGCTTGGGCCACGGTGGGGATGGAGAGATTGCCCTGGGTGTCCAGGTTGTTGACGTCGAGCACGGAACTGCCGTCCAGGGCCGGCTTGGCGCCGGAGAAGGTGTTCGGGTGGTCCTGGGTGTAGAGGGCGAAGTTCGTGTATTTGAAGTTCAGGAAGTTGTTGGGCGTGACGGACCAGGAGGCTTCGAGGGTGGTGATGTAGGTATTCGAATCACCCCCGTTGGCCACGGACGGCGGCGAGAAGGAGCCGATGCTGGTGTTGTGCTCGGTGTGCTCGGAACGGCGGTGGCTGACATGGAGGAGGAGGTTGCTGAGGGGAGAATAGGTGAGCTTGCCGAAATACTCCTTATGGTCGGTGCTGAATTCGGGAACCGGGCCGTACAGGTTGGAACCGTTCTTTCGGGTGTCCTTCGGCTGATAGAAGGACGCGAAGAAGAACAGGCGTTCCTTGATGATGGGCCCGCCAACGCTGGCGATGGCATAGGTCGAGTTGGTCTCGAACGCCTGGGTGCTGCCCGCGGGACGGCGGGCAACCATGCTCGACGGCACTGCGATGTAGGAGAGTTCGCCGGCGAAGGTGTTGGTGCCGGACTTGCTGATTGTGTTCATCGTGAAGCCTGCGGACCGGTTGAAATCGGTGGCCGAGGCGCCGCCCTTGGTGATGGCGACCTGGTCGATGTCGTAGGAGGCGGTTCCCGCTCCCAGGCCGATCGACCCATACATGGGAAGGTTGATGTTGACGCCGTCCATGAGGTGGACGTTGTCCTGGCCGCTGCCGCCCGCGTTGGGATCGCGAGTGCCCTGGCTGGTCAAGGCGACCCCCGGGATGAGCTTGAGGATGTCGCGGTAGCCCTGCCCCACCGGCATGGCGGAAAGCACGTCGGAGCCGATGAAGGTCTTCAATTCGGCCGAGGACGGGTCGACCTGGCTGACCTGGCCCACCACTTCCACGACCGTGGACTGCACGGCGGCCTCGTTCATCACCACGTTGATGGTGGAGGTCTGCTGGAGGGCCACGGAGACCTTGCGCTTTTCCGTGGTGCGGGTCGGGTGGGTGAAGGTGAGGTTGTACTCGCCCGGAGGCAGGAAGGGCAGCCGGTACTCGCCGAGTTCGCTGGTGACCACCCTGCGGCCCTGGGGCAGGACGTTGCCGCTGACATCCACGTGAATGCCCGCCAGGGCCTTCCCGTTCTTCGCGGTCACCTTGCCGAAGATCGAACCCACCTGCTGCGCGGAGGCGGGTAGTGCGACGATTACGAGCGCAAAAGCTCCAAGTTGCCGAAGTTTCATAGAGTTCTCCACGGCTGGGAGGGCGGATCGCCCCCGGGTGATACATGACGTTTTTTAGGTGTTCTGACCTGGAGTATACCGCTCCCGGCCCCAATGGCTACTGCAATTACACGGCTTCGTCACATTTCTGTCACGATCCCGCGACAGGTGGGGAAAGGCGTATTTTGCCAACCGGGAATGAGTGTTCGCTAGTTGACCTGGGCGGCCACGGGGCCTTCAACCCTGCCGTGGACGACCGCGCCCGCAAGGTTCAGAATTCCGCCCGTGCCGGGCCGGTAGAGGAGAATGGCGCCGCGGTAGCCGGGCCTCGCCACGGCACTGTCCCCCAGGCCGCGGACGGCGGCCGCGAGCCTGGCCTCGGTGGCTTCGGCGAGGCCGCGCGCGTGCAGGTCGGCCCGCAGCGCGGGCCAGTCGGAGGGCCCCAGGGGCCAGGGCACGGCCAGCATGCCGCTGGCGTCCAGCTCGGTGAGGCCCAGGGCGTACGACAGGTCCCCCAGGTCCTGGAGGGCGGGTTCGCGCCGCGGGGCGTCCCCCCGGAAGGGGCCCTGCACCACGAAGGAGAGGTCCGCGGTGAACGGAGCCAGCCCGCGTCCCTCGGCCAGCCTGACGTTGCGCACGACGAGGGTGGCGATGGCGTCCCGGGTGTTCAGGGGGATCTTCGGGTAGTCGGCGAGGTCCAGGGCGTCCAGGGAGCCGTCGGCGAATGCGGAAAGCGAGCCCAGGAGGGCCACGAAATTGAGTCTTACGAGGCGCTCGGCCTCGTTGGGCCCGGACCAGCCCCCGGTCTCGATGAGGAGGGTGGCGGTGCCCCAGCGGGTCATGGAGTCGCCGAAGGCGCGGGGGGTGTAGTCCATGTCGTAGCGGCCCACGCGGCCGGGGGCGAAGGGGGTGACGAGCTGCTGGACCTTCACGGCGAGGCGCCGGGTCAGGCGCGTGCCGGGCGTGTCGGTGAAGGCCTCGTCCCCGGGCACCGAGAGGAGGGAGATGGCCACCTGGCGGCCCCCGGCGCCCGCCTTGACCAGGGGGTTCTGGTTGTGGAGGTTGTAGCCGAGCATGGGCCGGGTGCGGTCCCGCACCGCCTTGAGGAGGCGTCCTTCCGGCGAGGAGAGGCGCAGGGCGTCGCGGTTGATGTCGATCTCCTGGGCGTTCCGGCGCTGGGAGCGCTCGGCGCCGTCGGGGTTCAGCATCGGGATGATCCAGAGGCTGACCCTCGAGAGGAAGTGCTGGACCTCGGGTTCGTCGCGGTTCATGCCAAGCCAGTTCATGAGGTCCAGGAGGGAGGAGGTGGCGGTGGGCTCGTCGCCGTGCATCTGCGACCAGAGGAGCACGCCCCTGGGGCCGGTGCCCGCGCGAAGCACCTGGATCCTGCGGCCCTCGGCGCTCAGGCCCTCCTCCACGACCGTGAAGAGCCCCGGATGCCGGGTCTGGAGGGCCGCCAGGGCGACCTGGAGGCCCGCGTGCCTGAGGGCCCACGGATCCGCCGGGGACACGCGCGCCTGGGGCCACTGGTCCCACAGCGCCTGCGCGGACCAGGGGGCCGCGGCCGCCAGGGAGCAGGCCAGGGTCAGGAGGGCGAGGAGGGGCCTCATCACCGGACCGCGGGTTCGAGCATCGTGATCGTCCCGCGCGCGGCGTCGATCTCCGCCTGGACGCCCACGGGCACCATGAACTTGTTCTCGATGTGCCCGATCATCGCGCCTGCCCAGGCGGGGACCTTCAGCGGACGGATGTGGTCGTTCAGCACCTCCTCCATGGACAGGGAGCCGTGCCCGTCGCCCGGGTCGCACTTGGTGCAGTTGCCGAAGACGAAGCCCGAGATGCGGTCCAGGATTCCGGCCAGCCGGAGCTGGGTCAGCATGCGGTCGATGCGGTAGATGTGCTCGTTGGTGTCCTCCAGGAAGAGGATCGCGCCGGTGAAGTCGGGCACGTAGGAGGAGCCCAGCATGGCGGCCAGGACCGTCAGGTTCCCCCCCAGGAGGCGCCCGCGGGCGGTCCCCGGGGTGATGGTGTGGATCCGGTCCCGGGTCTGCACGAGGCTGTCCCCCGTGATTTTGGGGTTCTCCATGACGACGGCCTCGGCCTTGAAGAGCACGCGGCGCAGCCAGTCCACGGAGTAGGCGTTCCACACCGAGGCCCCCACGGGGCCGTGGAAGGTCACCAGGCCGGTCTTCGCGTGCACGGCGTTGAGCAGGGCCGTGATGTCGCTGTAGCCGAGGAGGATCTTGGGGTGGAGGGCGATGGACCGGTAGTCGATGAGGGGGAGGATGCGGTTGCAGCCCCAGCCGCCGCGCACGCAGAGGATGGCGTCCACCGTGTCGTCGGCGAACATGGCGTTGACGTCGGCGGCGCGGTCCTCGTCCCTGCCGGCGAGGTAGCCGTAGCGGTCCAGGACGTGCCTGCCGACCTTGGACTTGAGGCCCAGGGCGGCGAGGGCCTCCTGGATGAAGGTGATCTCGTCGGACTGCCACGTGGCGCCGGCGGGGCTGACGAGGCCAACGGTCTGGCCCAGGGCGAGGCGCCGGGCCCTGAAGGTCCCCGGCTTGGAGGTCTGGGCCGCCAGGAGACCGGGCGCGAAGGGGACCGCCGCAGCCGCGAGAAGGGACGACTGCAGGAAGGAACGGCGATTCTGGGTCATGGCTGCCTTTCTGGTCTCCGCGAGACGCCGCGAGTCCCCAGCGCCTCCGCGTTCATTCCAATTCTTGACTTGGTGGAAATGGTAATCCAACGCCCGGGCGTCCAGGCCGTTCCAAGAGAAGAAATAAACGCGGAGATGCAGAGGACTCGAGGCGGATCGCGAGGAAAAGATTTTTTTAAGCGATGGCGTCCACGATGGCGTTGAGGGTGGGGCTGGGGCGCATGGCCCGGGAGGTCTTCTCGAAGTCCGGGTGGTAGTAGCCGCCCATGTCCACGGGGCTGCCCTGGGCCGCGATCAGTTCCCCGTTGATCTTCGCCTCGTTGGCCTGCAGCTGCGCGGCGACCTTGGCGAAGCGGGCCTGGAGGTCGGCGTCCTTCGTCTGGGCGGCGAGGGCCTCGGCCCAGTAGAGGGCCAGGTAGAAGTGGCTGCCTCGGTTGTCGATCTGGCCGACCTTGCGGGCGGGGTTGCGGTTGTTGTCGAGGAACTTGGCGTTGGCCTGGTCCAGGGTCTCGGCCAGGAGGAGCGCCTTGGCGTTCTTGAACGTCGCGCCCAGGTGCTCCAGGGAGACGCCGATGGCCAGGAACTCGCCCAGGGAGTCCCAGCGCAGGTAGCCCTCCTGCTGGAACTGCTGGACGTGCTTGGGGGCCGAGCCGCCCGCGCCCGTCTCGAAGAGGCCGCCGCCGGCCAGCAGGGGCACGATGGAGAGCATCTTCGAGCTGGTGCCCAGCTCCAGGATGGGGAACAGGTCGGTGAGGTAGTCCCGCAGGGCGTTGCCGGTGACCGAGATGGTGTCCTTGCCGGCGCGGGTGCGGGGCAGGGTGAAGCGCATGGCTTCCACGGGGCTCAGGATGTGGATCTCCAGGCCGGCGGTGTCGTGGTCCTTCAGGTAGCGGTCCACCTTGGCGATGAGCTGGGCGTCGTGGGCGCGGTTCCGGTCCAGCCAGAAGACCGCGGGGGCCCCGGTGGCCCGGGCGCGGCTCACGGCCAGGCGCACCCAGTCCCGGATGGGCAGGTCCTTGGTCTGGCACCCGCGCCAGATGTCGCCCTTCTCGACGGCGTGCTGGAGCAGCACGGCGCCGGAGGCGTCCACCAGCCGGATGACGCCGTCGGCGGGGGCCTTGAAGGTCTTGTCGTGGGAGCCGTACTCCTCGGCCTTCTGGGCCATGAGGCCGACGTTGGAGACGCTGCCCATGGTGGCCGGGTCGAACTGCCCGTTGCGGCGGCAGTCCTCGATGGCCTCCTGGTAGAAGGTGGAGTAGCAGCGGTCGGGGATGACGCACTTCACGTCCTGGAGCCTGCCGTCGGGGCCCCACATCTTGCCGGAATCCCGGATCACCACCGGCATGGAGGCGTCGATGATGACGTCGTTGCTGGCGTGCAGGTTGGTGATGCCCTTGTCGGAATCCACCATGGCCAGGGCCGGGCGGGAGGCGTAGACGGCCTTGATGTCGGCCTCCACGGCGGCGCGCTGGGCTTCGGGCAGCTTGGCGAGCTTGGCGTGAAGGTCGCCCAGGCCCAGGTCGGGGTTGATGCCCAGCTCCGCGAAGAGGGCGGCGTGCTTCTGGAAGACGTCCGCGAAGAAGACGGAGACGAAGTGCCCGAAGATCACCGGATCGGAGATCTTCATCATGGTGGCCTTGAGGTGCACGGAGAACAGGACGCCCTCCTTCCTCGCGGCCTCGATCTGCTCGGCGATGAAGGCGCGCAGGGCCTTCACGCTCAGGAACGCGCCGTCGACGACCTCGCCCTCCTGGAGGAAGAGCCTCTCCTTGAGGATCTTCACGGCGCCGTCGGCGTCCACGAACTCGATGCGCGCGTTGCCGGCCTTGGCGACGGTGACGGACTTCTCGCTGCCGTAGAAGTCGCCGGCGTCCATGTGGGCCACGTGGGCCTTCGAGTCGGGGCTCCAGGCGCCCATGCGGTGGGGGTGCTTCTGGGCGTAGCGCTTGACGGAGAGGGCCACGCGGCGGTCGGAGTTGCCTTCCCGGAGCACGGGGTTGACGGCGCTGCCGAGGACCTTGGAATAGCGGGCCTGGATGGCCTTCTCGGCCTCGCTCGCGGGGGCCTCGGGGTAGTCGGGGATGGCGAAGCCCTGGCCCTGCAGCTCCTTGATGGCGGCCTTCAGCTGGGGGATCGAGGCGCTGATGTTGGGCAGCTTGATGATGTTGGCGTGGGGCAGCTGGGTGAGCTCGCCCAGGTAGCTGAGCTCGTCGCGCACCCGCTGGCCCTCGGCCAGGTTCTCCGGGAAGGCCGCCAGGATCCGGCCCGCCACCGAGATGTCCCGGGTCTCCACGACCACTCCCGCCGCCTTGGTGAAGGCGTTGACGATGGGAAGCAGGGAGTAGGTGGCCAGGGCGGGGGCCTCGTCGATGCCCGTCCAGATGATCTTTCCAGTTTCCGCGCTCATAGTACCTCGTCTCGGGACCCAGTCGTTTGGGTGAATCCAACATGATAGAACAGATTGTCCGGGCGTTCCTTTCTGTTCCCTTCCGGTCAGCTGCCTTCGCGCACCACGACGTAGGAGACGGTGGTGGCCACCAGGGCCGGCACCACGAGGGCCGCCTGGCCCGTGGTCTCGGCCAGGAAGACCACGGGCACCAGGAGGCTCTCGTTGGTGGCGCCCGCCATGGCGGCGCCTCCCACGAGGGTCAGGTAGCCCTGGGTGCCCAGGTGGAGGAACCCGTCGAAGGCCGTGCCCAGGGCGCAGCCCATGGTCAGGGAGGGCAGCCAGAGGCCGCCGATGCCGCCCCCCGCGAAGGTGAGGGCCGTGGCGGCCAGCTTGAGGACCAGGTAGGCCGTGGCGTGGCCGGGCAGGGTCCCTCCCTGGAGCAGGGCCTTGATCAGCTCGAGGCCCCCGCCCTGGGTGACGGGCAGGTCGTGGAACAGCAGATGCCCGGGCAGCGCCAGGAGGCAGAGCCCCGTGCCCGCGGCCAGCCCGCGCCACAGCAGGGGCGACCGCCCAAGCAGGGCGTCCAGGGCCTTGCGGACCCGCAGGTAGAGGGTCGCGGCCAGGCCGCACAGGAGGCCCAGGCCCAGGGCCCAGGCCAGCTCCCGGGCCCGGAGGGGCAGCATGCCCCGGGGCAGCGGAAGGAGGGGCTCGTAGCCCATGAGACCGGAGAAGACCACGTAGCCCGACGCCGCCGACACGAGGCAGGGGATGAGGGACTCGGCGGCGAGGTGGCCGTGGTGCTCGGCGGCCATGAGGGCGCCCGAGAGCGGGGCCCGGAAGACCGCCGCCAGGGCCGAGGCCGCCCCGGCCCGGGCCATGACCAGGGGGGGGCGGGCCAGGCGCCTCACGACGCCCAGGTAGTTGGCCGAGGTCCTCAGCACCCGGTGGTACTGGAGGCCCATGGCCGCCCCGAACCACTTTCCGGGCCCCTCGATGCCGGCGCTGCCGCCGAACCCGATGGTCAGGGCGCAGCCCACCACCTTGCCCAGGGACCGCAGGAAGGGGAAGGCCTGGTAGGGGTCCGTGCGGGCCAGGTCCAGGTCCCGCGCCAGGGAGACCTCACCGAGCCGGGTGAGGCGCAGCCAGGCCGTGGTCAGGAAGAGACCCGCGGCCGGGAGGAGGAGGGTGAGCCGGGTGCGGCCCCCCAGGTGCTGGATCCACGGCTCGAAGCGCTCCAGGCAGAACAGGGCCAGGGCCACCAGGAGCCCCACCGCCGCGCCCAGGGGCAGCATCACCCCGACGATGTGGCGGGTGTGGGCCAGGAACCTCAGCCGGGTGGTGCGGGTGGGAAGCAGGATGCGTGCTTTGGAAAGAACCATGAAGACGGGTCCCGGGCCCGTCAGTCCAGGATATCAAGAGTCGAGGCGGGGGGCTGGCCCGGCACCGGCTCCTTCTCCCCGTGGGGGCCGTAGCCCGTGAGGGGCGAGCTGCCGGCTCCGTGCTGGTCCTTTTCCCGGGTGGGTTCGGGATGGGTGGAGGAGGTCACGGCCGGGACGTCCAGCCTGCGGAAGGGGAAATGGAACTCCCAGAGCGCGTCCAGCTCGGAGGCGTTGACCCCGGCGGGGGTCCTCACGAAGCCGCCGCCCAGGAGCGTGGCCGTGGCGCCGGGGGGAAGGCCGCTGAGGAGGGTGGAGACGTCCGCTCCGGAGCGCATGGCGGTGAGGACGGTCTGCTGGGCCACGGCGGCCTGCTCCACCTGGGCGGCGATGTCCTCCGCGTTCAGGTCGAGGGTGTCCGCTGACGCGGGGGTGGCGGCGGCCGTGATGGCCGTGAGGGCGACGTCGAAGGCGGGGGTCGCCGCGGGGGAGGCGGCGGCCGGGTCCGTGGCGGTCACGGCCTGGCTGACCGTCGTCTGGGTCAGGGGGAGGGTGGTGGTTGTGATGGCCGTAATGTCCATGGTGCGGCCTTCCTGCCTTCTCATCGGCAAAAACATCCCATCCGTTAGGGTGGCCGCCCGGATTCTACCAATCTCTTTCAGAAGGTGAAACCGACTTCGTCCAGCAGCACGACCCCCCGGTCGGTCCGGTCGAACACGAACCGGATCTCCCTCAGGCCCCGGGGGTTCCAGGCGGGCTCGGCCTCCCTGAAGAGGGCAAGGGGCAGCTCGAAGGTCTGGAACACGGGCTCCCAGGCCTGTTTGAAGGCCGCCTTGTCGAGGGCTGCCCACTTGGTGAACCGCACCTTCACCACCGGCTGCAGGGGCCGGACGCGGCTCAGGGGGACCCGGGCCACGGTGCCGTCCGCGGCCACCAGCTCCACGGTGAGGTCGATGGGCTTCTTCGCCCCGGATGGCGGCTGGTCGGACGGGTCCTCGTCGGTATCAGCCAGGGAGAAGACCAGGCGTGCGGAGGCCGTCAGGTTCCAGTCCAGGGGCGGCAGGGCGATGGCGTAGGAGGGGACCTTCTCCCGGGTGCGGATCCAGCCAAGGGTCACGGCCTTGTCCTGGAAGGACCACTCGCCCCGGCCCTCCACGGTGCGCTCCCGCCACCGGGCCAGGTTCGAGCCTTTCTGCACGGCCCCGGGCAGGGTGGCGCGCGTGAGGTCCAGTCCCCCGTCGAAGGTGGAAACGGCCCGGAAGGTGGCGTCCTCGAACTGGTTGAGGAGCAGGACCCGGGGCAGCCAGGGCGCCGCCGTCGCGGGGTCCCGGAACATCGGCAGGTACTCCCGGTGCCCGTGGAGCGTGGCCTCCAGGAACCCGGAAAGGAAGACCTTGGCCACCCGCCGTTGGTCCTCTCCGGCCATGAGGGCTCCGGTGCCCAGGAACCAGGACAGGGGGGGATCCGCGTCATGCCGGCCCCAGGCGGTGTTGAACTGGCCGTGGTTGGCGCGGTAGACCCAGAGGGCCGCCTTGAAGCCGGGGCCTCCCGAAGGGAACCGGGCGCGCTTGTAGGGGCGGTAGCCCGCGAACATGGACACGTCGCTGTCGTGGCTGCCCTGCAGGACGAGGTAACTGACGTCCTCCAGGGGGATGGGCTGGCCGGAGGGTTCGTACTGGCCGTCGATGGGCGCGATGGCCGCCACCGCCTTGATGGAGAATCCGAAGGCGAAGGGCAGGGCCGCGTTCTCCGGGTCGCAGGGGAGCCGGTTGAAGGCCGCGGCCAGGGCCGCCGCCTCCCCGCCCCGGGAGTGGCCGACGAGGGCGACGTTGTCCAGGTCCACCTTGCCCTGGAAGGGGTTGCCCGCCTCGGCGTTCCAGCCGCGCCACGCCTCCAGGTGCTTGAGGAGGACCCAGGCCCGGGCCGCGTTCTCCTTGTCGATGCCGCCCTCCCAGGACCCGTTCAGGAAGTTCTCGTCCACGGAGACGAAAATGAAGCCCCGGGAGGCCAGGAGGTCCCCCAGGTACTGGTAGCCGCCATCGGAGAAGTTCTGGGCGGTGTGGTTGCCGTGCACGGCCAGCACGAGGGGGAAGGGGCCCTTGCCCTCGGGGTAGGTGACGCGCCCGTTCAGGGGGAAGGCCTCCTTGCCGAAGCCCCAGTACCTTTGCCGGATCCGCGCCTTGAGGCCCTTGAGGTCCGGCAGCAGCAGGGATGCGTCCACGGGCCGCGTCCTGAGGGCGGCCGCGGGCCCGAACTCCTTCCTGTGCCTGTCGGCGCCGCTGCCGTAGAAGAGCGTGGCGGTCTTCCAGAGGCCCGGGGCGCCGGGATCCGGCGCCTGGAGGGGCTCCGCCTCCCGGACCTGGGGCGGCGGCAGGAGGTAGGGGTCGGAACCCGGCCCTGCGAGCCGGAGCGCCAGCAGCGCGCCCAGCGCCAGGGTCGCCGCCGCCAGGGCCGCGGCCGCGCCCAGGTGTCCCCAGCCGGCCTGCCTCCCGCGCACGAGGACGGAGATCCCGCCGCCCAGGGCTCCGGCGGAAAGGATGGCCGTCGCGGCCAAGGCCAGCGCGAAGGGAAGGGGCACGTCCAGGACGGCCAGGATGGCCGTCATCGCCGCCAGGGAGCCCAGGGCTCCGAAACAGAACCGCCAGGGCCACGCCGCCGCCACGGCCCGCACGAGGACCACGATCCCGCCGGCCGCCAGCAGCGCGAAGGCGGCGGCCACGAGGCCCAGGACCCCATCGGGCACCCACCCCAGGCCCGTGCGGAGGGTCGTCCCCAGGAAGGCGCAGAAGGCGAGCATGGCCGCCATGGCCCCCAGGGCGAACCCCGGCCAGGCATGCCCCGCGAAGGCGGAGGCGCCGCCCCAGGCCGCCCGGATGGGCCGTTCGCACCACCTTTCCACCAGCAGCCTGAGCCGCCCCCCGGCAACGGGAGGCGGGTCGGGCGCCGGGACCGGCGGTTCCTCGATCAAGGCCTAGAACCCGGCCAGCGCCTCGGCCTCGGTGTCTTTCACCTCGAACACGGAATGCAGGCTGGTCATCTGCATGAGGTTGAAGATCCTGGAATTGAGCCCGCAGATGCGCAGCTCGCCCTTGCGGTTCTTGATGGAGGTGTAGCAGCCCACCAGCTCGCCCAGGCCCGAGGAATCCAGCACGGACACCTTGGTGAAATCGATGAGGATCTTCCGGTGCCCCTGCTCCAGGCACTGCCGCACGGCCTCGCCCAGCTCCTGGTCGCCGTCGCCAAGGGTGACCTTGCCCTGGGGGGCGATGATGTGCACGGCGTTGACATCACGTTCCTGGATCTTCATGCTGCCTCCTCCTTGAGATGAACGTTGCCTGACCATGAGGAATCCGGAGGGATCCGTCAAGGGGTTCGATGGAAAAATTCAGGTGAAGGACAGGCCCTTGCCCGGGTTCAGCCCCGGCCCCGACTCCAGGAACCGCAGGGCCGCCTCCCTTATCTCCGCGGGGGTCGCGGCCTTCTGGAGGCTGGAGTAGAACACGTGCCCGAACATGAAGTTCTTGGCGAAATAGTAGCTGAAGTCCATGAGCCGCCCGAAGGCGCGCTCCGGGGGCATATCCTCGAGGGTATAGCGGTAGAGGCGGTCCCACACCTCGGCGTGGTCGATCTCCCCCGTCGGCAGGCCCGCGAATTCGCGGAAGATCCAGGGCTTGACCACGGCGATGCGTCCCAGCATCAGGCCCGCGAGCGGTTCGAAGAAGGCCCGGTTCCGCTCGATGTCCAGGGGGGAGCAGATGTCCCCGTTGCCGATGACGGGCAGCCTTGTGCGGGCCGCGATCCAGGGGAACTCCTCCCACCGGGGGCGGCGCTTGAGCTTCTCGCCCGAAAAGCGCACGTGCACGGTCAGGGCGTTGACGCCCACGTCCTCGAAGAGCCGCACGCGCTCCAGGAAGCCTTCGCGCCAGTTCCCGGGGTCGTCCCCCAGACGGACCTTCACGGTCAGGGTGCCGGCATAGCTGCGGCGGATGCGCTCGAGCACGTCGCGGAGCCGGGGGAAGTCGGCGCAGAGGGCCACGCCCCAGCCGCTGGCCTTGACCTTGGGGGCGGGGCAGCCCAGGTTCAGGTCGATGGCCGCCGCGCCCAGCTCCGGGAGCTTGCGGATGACGGCCTCCAGGTCCTCGCGGCCCGATGCGCCGAACTGGTAGATGACGGGGCCCTCGCAGTCCCGGCGCTTCGTGAAGGAGGACTCCCGGGTCTTCTCCTGGAGGAAGGCCCCGGCCGACAGCATCTCGGTGAAGAGGGCGCCGTAGCCGCCGAAGTCCGACAGGAGGCGGCGGAAGGCGGAGTTGGTCACGCCCTCCATGGGCGCGAGGAAGAGGGCGGGGGCGAAGGTCCGGCCGTCGATGTCGATCCGCTCGAACACAGTCAGGCCTCCCCGCCGTGGCGCGTGAGGCTCGCCCAGGCGCCCAGCAGGGCCAGGGCGGCGCCTGCGTACATGGCCGCGCTGTATCCCCAGGCGAATGCGCCCGCGGCGGGGCCCGAGGCCTTGGCCAGCAGGAGGCGCCAGCCGCCGCTGCCCAGGCGGCTTGCGGCGATGCCGCCCAGGAAGGCCACCGAGAGCGCCTGGCCCGTGACGCGCATCGTGGCCAGGAAGGCGCTGGCCACCCCCAGCTGCGTGCGCGCCACGCTGCCCATGATCGCGCTGGTGTTGGGGGCGCTGAAGGCCGCCATGCCCAGGCCCACCACCGCCAGGGAGCCCACCACCTGGGCCAGGCCCGCGCTCCGCCCCAGGGAGCCCAGGAGGGTCATGCCCGCGGCCACCAGCACCATGCCCGAGGTGGCCAGGGTGCGCGAGCCCATTCGGTCGCTGAGCCGGCCCGCGAAGGGGCTCAGGAGGGTCATCATCACGGGCTGCCCCATGAGCACCCACCCGGCGACCCGGGCCGGGTGGCCCAGGACCAGCTGAAGCTGGACCGCGGTGAGCACGCTCACGGCGTAGAGGGCCATGTAGTTGAGCAGCGCGGCGAGGTTGGCCGCTGCGAAGAGCCGGTTCCTGCGCAGCAGGTCCAGGTCGATCAGCGGAGAGGCCACGCGCTTCTCCCAGGCCAGGAATCCCCAGAGGGCCAAGGGCGCGATGGCGAGGATCCCCCAGGTCTGCCGGGACCACAGCCCCCACGCCGACGAGAAGGTGAGTGGCACGATGAGGCTCACGAGCATCACGCCCATGAGGGCCGCGCCGCCCAGGTCCATCTTCGCGCCGCGCCCGTGCTGCGTCTCGACCCCGGGCAGCAGGTTCAGGCCCCAGACCAGCGTGAAGAGCCCGATGGGCAGGTTGATGAGGAAGATCCAGGGCCAGCCGAAGTGGTCCACCAGATACCCGCCCAGGGGCGGCCCCACGCTCAGGCCCGCGTACACGGCCATGACGTTGATGCCCAGGGCCCGCCCCCGCTCCCGGGCCGGGAAGGCGCTGGTGACGATGGCCGCGGAGGTGGCGCTGAGCAGGGCTCCGCCCACGCCCTGGAGGACGCGGCTGGCCACCAGGGTGGCGCCGTCGACGGAGGAGGCCGCGGCCGCAGAGCCCAGGGTGAAGATGACCAGGCCGGCCTGGTAGAACCGCACCTTGCCCCACTGGTCCGCCAGGCGCCCCAGGGGGATGAGGGTCACCGCCATGGCCAGGAGGTATGAGGCCTGCACCCACATGGACGCGGCGAAGCTGAGGTGCAGGGCCGGCCCCATGCGGGGCAGGGCCACGGACACGATGGACCCGTCCAGCGGCGCCATGAACGCCCCCACGGAGGTGAGGGCCAGAAGTGCCCAGCGGCGGGGGTTTTCCTGCTGTGTGTCCAAACGTCCTCCAGGGCCGGCCGCAAAAGCAGGCTGTGAAGCCATTATGGCCGGGCCCTGCCTCCGGGGAAGCCGCCGGATCCCGTCCGGGAGCGATATTCGAGGCTTCTCAAGGGATTCTCCGGACTGCGCCCGGGCGCGCCGAATCCCGGCTTGATTCCCGCACGCGCTCCAACTAGGCTAGCCCCCATGCAGCCTGGAGAGCCGAGCCGAACAGCCCTGGGAGCCGCGACCCACCGGGCCGTGCATCAGGTGCTGGAGAACGGGCGCATCTTCACGGATCCCCTGGCAGGGCGGATCCTGGGGCCGGAGGCGGCCTCAGCTGTCAGGCGGGCAGCGGGCGACGTCTCCCTGCGCCAGCTCAGGCTCTTCATCGCGGTGCGCACCCGGTTCGCGGAGGACGCCCTGCGCACCGCCTTCGCCCGCGGGGCCCGGCAGCTGGTGGTGCTGGGCGCGGGGCTGGACACCTACGCCTACCGCAACCCGCTGGGCGAGGAACTGGACATCTACGAGGTGGACCACCCCGCGACCCAGGACTGGAAGCGCCGGCTTCTGGCCGAGGCGGCCATCCCGGTGCCGGACAACCTCACCTACGTGCCGGTCGACTTCGAGCGGGAGACGCTGGAGGACGGCCTCACCCTGGAGGGCTTCGACCCCGGCAAGCGCACCTTCTTCACCTGGCTGGGCGTGGTGCCCTACCTGACCGAGGAGGCGGTGTTCTCCACCCTGGCCTTCATCGGGGCCCTGCCGGGGGGCGCCCAGGTGGTCTTCGACTACGGGAACCCGCCCGGGCAGGCTCCTGGCGCGGCGATGGAGTCCCTTGAGCGGCGCGTGGCCGCCGTGGGAGAGCATCTGCGGAGCCGCTTCGAGACCGACGAGCTGCACGCCAGGATGCGGGCCCTGGGCTTCCGCTCCATCGAGGACCTCGGCCCCGCCGGGATCCGGAACCGGTTCTTCGCGGGCCGAGGCGGCGCCCCTCTGGAGCGGGGCGGGCACATCCTGCTGGCGACCACGGGCTGAGGGGCGCCGGGGAATGGTATAGTTCTGCCAATCCATAGGGACAGCCCGTGATCCTAGCACCCAGCCTCCTGCTCCTGCTCTGCCTCCAGCCAGCGCCGCAGGCGTCCGCGGACCGGGCCGCCATCGCGGCCCGCCTCCAGACCCTGCGCGCGGCCAAGGACTGGGCCGCCATGGCCGATCTCATCGAGGCTCTCCCCGCCCCGGCGCGGGCCGAACTGAGCTACGCGTGGCTGGAGGCCCTCTCCAAGGCCTCCAGGTGGGACCGGCTCCTGGCGGTCACCGAGGAGCTGGCCCGCACGGGGACGGGGCCCTCAGGCCACTTCCTGGTGCGGTTCAAGGGGGCGGCCCTGTCCCACCTGGGCAGGCACAGGGAGGCCCTGGAGTGGTACCGGGAGGCGGGGAAGGGCGGGGACGTATCGGCCTGGATGGAGGCCGCCGACGAGGCCTCCGCCATCCCCGACTGGAAGGCCCTGCTGGAATGCGCCGAGGCCCTGGTCGACCGGTACCCCACCAACGGGGCCTACCTGGGCCTTCGCGGGGAGGCCCTGGCCAAGCTGGGCCGGTTCGCCGAGGCCGAGCCCGTCCTCGACGAGGCCGTCCACCTGGCGCCCAAGCGCGCCATGAGCTGGGCGGATCTTGCCTGCTGCATGAACGAACGGGCCGCTTACCCCGAAGCCCTGGAGGCCGCGGGCAGGGCGGTGGCCCTGGATCCCCGGCTCATCGAGGGGTGGTGCAACCGCGGGCGGGCCCAGATGGGGCTCAAGCGCTACAAGGAGGGCCGGGACGACTACGCCGCGGCCCTGGCCCTGGGCGCCAGGGATCCCGCCCTCGCGCGGAACCTGAAGATGAACATCGAAATGGCCGACAAGTACCTCGCCTACCGGGCCCCGAAGCCGGTGCAGGGCCGCCGGTGAGCCTTGCCGCGGCAGGCCTCCTGGCCCTGGCGGCGGCCGCCCTGCCGCCGGTGACGCCCACCTGGCACGAAGCCCGCAGCGCCCATTTCCGCTTCTTCACCAACGGCGGGGAGAAGGACGGTGCGGAGCGGGTGCGCGCCTTCGAGGCCCTTTACGGGATCCTCCGGAACACCACCCCGGATCTCCGGGTGCGCAGGCCCCAGGCAGGCCTCCAGCTGCCCTGTTTCGTCTACCTGTTCGGGTCGGTCGAGGGTTTCCGGTCCTTCAGCCGCACCCCCGACGAGGCCGGGTTCTTCGTCCAGCACCCCGACGGCGGCTACATCGCCCTGAATTCCGATTCCAGCCAGGGCACGGAGACGGCCTATCACGAGTACCTCCACCAGTACCTGGCGTTCAACCACCCCGGTGTCCCCTTGTGGCTGAACGAAGGACTGGCCTGCTTCTTCCAGACCCTGCGCCTGGAAGGGCAGGAGGTGGTCCTGGGCACCCCGCCGGCGGGCTATCTGCCGGCCCTCGCCGCCGGAGGCTGCTTTCCCGCCGCGCGCCTCCTGGCCCTGGATCCCGCTTCGCCCGAATACGCCCGGGGTCCGGAGCGTCAGCGGGTGTACGCCACGGTCTGGCTCCTGACGTCGTACCTCGTGACGACCGGGGAGGAGCGCCGGGCCAAGCTGGGCGCCTTCCTGGACCTGATCGGCGCGGGCCGGTCCGCCCAGGAGAGCTTCGAGCGGGCCTTCCAGTGCGCCCCGCAGGCCCTGGACCGGGAACTCGCCGACTACCTCGCCCTGTTGGCGCGCACGCGGCAGATCCATACCTGGACCCTCCAGTTCCGGCACCTCCAGGTGGACGCGGCCTTCACGTGGAACGAGCTCACCCCGTCCGAAACCCTGGCCAGGCTGGGCCTCCTGAGGCTCGCCCCCGGCCACGGCAGCCTGGAATCGGCGGCGGACCTTTTCCAGGCGGCCCTGGAGGCCGACCCCCGGTGCGCCACCGCCCGGTTCGGGCTGGGGCTGCTGGCCGCGCTGGACCCCGGCAGGGGCGACGCGGCCGGCAACTTCCGCCAGGCCTCCCTGGCCGAACCGGACAACGCCGTGTACCACTATTTCGCCGGCATGGCCCTGGGTGGCGGGGACGAGGCGCGGACCCACCTCCGGCGCTCCCTCCAGCTGGGCTGCCCCTTCCCGGACACCCTCCTGGCGCTGGCGCGGCTGGTGATGGCGGGAGGGGCCCCCCAGGAAGGGGAACTGGCCCTGCTGGAGGACGCCTGCCGGGCGCGGCCGGGCCAGTACGGGATGAAGTACAGCCTAGCCACGATCTACGCCCAGGCCTCCCACCCGGAACAGGCCAGGGCCCTCCTGCGGGAGGTGGCCGCCCAGACCCTGGAACCCCATCTGGCGCGGGCCGCGCAACTGGAGCTCGAGGTCCAGGTCCGGAAGGAGGTGGAACGCCTCGCCGCCCTGGGGATGGAGGCCTTCAGGGGAAAGCGCTATGGGGAGGCGGTGGCGCGGATGGAGGAGGCCCTCCGCGCGGCGCCGCCGGCCATGGTGAAGGACCTCCAGGAGAACCTGGACCGCATGCGGATCCTCATCGACCTGCGAAGCAGGCCGCGCCCACCCGTCCCCGGCCGGAAGGGCTGAGGGCCGCCGGCTGGCCCGTCGCCAATTATTACTAAAACAATAAGAAAATTTTACAATGGGAGGATCCCACCCAAATGGGCGCCGGATCTGCATGCCACATCCTATTCGTAGGCCAGGAACGTCCTGATCCGCAACCCCACCGGCGCGCCTTCCTCGAAGCGGGCGTGGCGCGCGCCCTTCTGAACCCGCACCTCGTGGGGGCCGACCTGGATGCGGTAGTCCACCGTCTCGCCCAGGTAGACGCGCCGTGCCACGACGCCCCGCACGCCGCCTGCGGGCACCAGGTCGATGGCCGTGGGGCGGCAGGCCAGGGTCCACGCGGAAGCCGCGACCGGCGCGGTGCCCTCCACGGCCCCGGCCTCCGGCGCGCCCTGTACGAAGATCCCCCCTTCCCGCGTCTCCACGGGCAGGAAGTTCGACAGCCCGATGAAGCTGAACACGAAGCGGCTCGCGGGGCGCTCGTAGATGTCGATCGGGGCTCCCACCTGCTGCAGGACGCCGTCGCGCATGACCAGCATGCGGTCGGAGATGGCCATGGCCTCGGCCTGGTCGTGGGTGACGAACACGATGGTGAAGCCCAGCTTGCGCTGCAGGTCCTTGATCTCGAAGCGCATCTCCTCCCGGAGCCTGGGGTCGAGGTTGGACAGGGGCTCGTCCAGGAGCATCACCTGGGGGTTGACGGCGATGGCCCTGGCAAGGGCGATGCGCTGCTTCTCGCCGCCGGAGAGTTCGCCCGGGAAGGCGTGCTCGACCTTCAGGAGGCCGGTGTAGTCCAGCGCCCGCCGGGTGCGGGCCTGGATGTCGGCCCTGTTCATGCCCTTGATCTTCAGCGGGAAGGCCACGTTGTCGAAGATGTCCAGGTGGGGCCACACGGCGAATGCCTGGAAGACCATGCCGAAGTCCCTTTTCTCGGGAGGAAGGTAGTAGCGCTTCGCGCTGCTCGAGAAGATCCGGCCCCCCACGCGGATCTCGCCCTCGTCCAGGTCCTCGAACCCCGCGAGCATGCGCAGGGTGGTGGTCTTGCCGCAGCCGGAGGGGCCCAGGAGGGAGAAGCACTCCCCGTCCCGGATCTCCAGGTCCAGGCCGTCCACGGCCGTGACGGCGCCGAAGCGCTTGGTGACGTTGGAGAGGGTCACGGTGGCCATCTAGACCCCCTCGATCTTCGCGCGGGTGACGCGCTTGATGACCAGCTGCCCGATGACGATGATGACCAGGGCGATGGCGGCCAGGGCGGCGGCGTACACCGTCTCCCCGTCCTCGTTGAGCGTGTAGATGGCGACGCCGATGGTGCGGGTGTGGGGGCCGTAGAGCAGGACCGACGTGGTCAGCTCCCGCAGCGCCGGCAGGAAGATGAGGAAGAACGCGGCCACCATGCCGGGCTTGATCAGCGGGAGCACGATGTCGCGCATGGCCTCCCACTTGGAGGCGCCGCAGGCCCGCGCCGCCTCCTCCAGGCTGTCGTGCACCTGCTCCAGGGCCGCCGAGGTGGACTTCAGGGAGAAGGCCATGTACCGGGCGATGTAGGCCACGAAGATGATCCAGGCGGTGTTGTAGAGGTTGACCCCGAACCTGCCGCTCCACATGAGGATGACGCCCAGGGCGATGACGGTGCCCGGCACCGAGAAGGGCAGCACCCCCAGGAACTCCAGCAGGAACTTGCCCCGGATGCGGGTCTTCACCAGCACGTAGCTGATGAGGGTGCCGATGAGCATGGTCACCAGGGCCGCCGACAGGGACAGGTAGAAGCTGTTCCAGATGGCGTCCCGGGTGAGGTCCCAGTGGAAGAGGATGTACGTGAAGTTGGTGAAGGTCATGTTCTCGAGCCTGAAGGCCAGGCCGTAGGTCTTCAGGGTGCCCACCAGGAAGATGGTGGCGGTGGGCAGAAGCACGGTGACGGCGATGTAGGCCACGCAGAGCACCAGCAGGGGCCACCTGAGGCCGCGCAGCTTGAGGACCATGGGGCGCATGCTCTTGCCCGAGATCACCTGGAAGCGCCCGGACTTGAGGATGAAGCCCTGGAGGTACAGGATGGCCGCGGCCGAAAGCACGAGGATGCTGGAAAGCATCGTTCCCACTCGGATGGCCTCGAAATTGCCGCCGCTGGCGTAGATCTTCTCGTAGATCTTGGTGGGTATGATGAAGATGTTGCGCTCGGTGCCCAGGATGGCGGGCACCCCGAAGTGGGCCAGGGAGTAGAGCGCCACCAGCAGGGACCCGGCCAGGATGCTGGGCATCATGAGGGGCAGGGTGATGCGCCGGGTGATGGTGAAGAGCCCGGCTCCCGAGATCCGGGCCGCCTCCTCCAGGGTGGGGTCCATGCGCTCAAGTGCGCCCGATACCTGGATGAAGACGAAGGGAAAGAGATACATGGTCTCCACGGCGATGATGCCGCCCAGGCTCATGATGTTGAAGACCGGGTCCTCCAGGTGGAAGAGGTCCATCAGGATCCGGTTGATGTGGCCGCCCCGGGGGGAGAGGAGGATCTTCCATGCCAGGGCGCCGATGAAGCTCGGCAGCATGAAGGGCACCAGGAACAGCACCTTCATGGCCGCCTTGCAGGGCAGGTCCGTGCGGGACACGAGCCATGCGAAGGACACCCCGATGATGGTGCTGAAGACCGTCGTTCCGCCGGCGATCACCAGGGAGTTCCGGAGGGCCTCCAGGGTGTCGGGCTGGGCCAGCAGCGCCAGGGCGCCGGGGATGTTGGGCTTGCCGTCGACCACGAAGGCGTTCCAGAAGATGAGCAGGATGGGCACCGCCACCACCACCACGAGGATGAGGATGGAGAGCACCAGCAGGAACTCGGCCGCTCCGAAACGCCGCCTGGGCATGTCAGGCCTCCCTTTCGAAGGGCCGCAGCCGGTGGAAGCGCACGGAGCAGGGGTCGCCCTCGCGGGGGAGGCCCGCGGCCGCGATCTCGGACGTCTCCATCTGGATGCGGCACTCCCGGCCGCCGATCTCCACCCGGAAGTCCACCACCGCGCCCAGGAGGGCCACCCGGCGCACCACACCGGCCACGCCGCCCTCCTTCACGAGCTCGGCCTCCATGGGGCGGAAGCCGCCCAGGGGCGCACCCTGGGGCGCGCCCGGAACCAGGGCCATGTCCACGAAGCTGGTGACCCCCATGAACCTGAAGACCTCCAGGTCCGCGGGCTGGTCGTAGATCTCGCGGGGGGTGCCCACCTGGCGCAGCCTGCCGTCCTGGTCGAGGATTCCGATGCGGTCGGAGAGGGCCAGGGCCACCTCCTGGTCATGGGTGACGTAGAGGATGGTCGCGCCGTGGCGGCGCTGCAGGTCCTTGATCTCGAAGCGCATCTCCTCGCGGAGGTTGGCATCGAGGTTGGAGAGGGGCTCGTCCAGGAGCATGACCTCGGGGCGGGCCACCAGGGCCCGGGCCAGCGCGACGCGCTGCTGCTGGCCGCCGGAGAGCTGGGAGGGATAGCGCTCGCCCAGGGCCCCCAGGCCCACCTGGTCCAGCATGGCCTGGACCCGGGACGCGGCGTCCGCGGCCGGGCGGAACTTCAGGGGGTAGCGCGTGTTGTCCCGCACCGTGAGGTGGGGCCACACGGCGTAGTCCTGGAAGACCACGCCCAGGTTCCGGTCCTCGGGGGGCACGTTGACCCCCTGGCCCGACACCAGGCGCCCGCCGATTCGGACCGTGCCGGCGTCCAGGGTCTCGAATCCCGCCACCAGCCTCATGAGCACGGTCTTGCCGCACCCCGAGGGCCCCAGGAGCGTGAAGCACTCCCCGTCCTCGATGGCCAGGCTCAGGTCCCGCAGCACCGGCTTCGGACCGAAGGCCTTGGAGACCCCTTCGATGGCGACCCGGCCCATGTCAGCGCATGGTCTTTTCGAACTGCTTGATGAAGCCTTCCTTCAGCTTGATGGCGGCGGGGTAGTCCAGGTGGATGGCGCGCTTGATGGCCGCCTCCGGGGCCACCAGGCCCTGGGCGGGATCGATGGGCACGTCGGACCGCGCGGGCAGCGTGCCCGAGGCGGTGACGATGGCCTGGCCCTCCCTGGACAGGAGGAAGTCCACGAACTTTTTCGCAGCGGCCTTGTTGGGGCTGCTCTTGAGGATGGCGACGGGGCTGGGGATGACGAGCATCTCGGGGGGGTAGACCAGCTTGAGGTGCGCGCCCTTCTGGATCTTGTCCAGGACGATGTAGTCCACGCCGATGCATAGGGTGAAGTCGCCCGAGGCGGTGTCGTCCACCACCTGGCCGGAGCCCTGGCCGATCTTGGCGCCGTTGGCCTTGAGCTTGGCGAAGTAGTCCCAGCCGAACTTCTCCACCAGCATGGCGCAGCTCATGAAGGAGGTGCCGGAGAGGGCGGGGTTGGCCAGGGTGACCTTGCCCTTGAAGGCGGGGTCCAGCAGGTCCGCCCAGGTCCTGGGCACCTTGCCCGCCTTGGCCGCCTTGTCCGTGTTGTAGGCGATGCCCAGCGTGCCCAGGCGCGCGATGGCGAAGGTCCTGTCGGGGTCGGTGACCGTGCTGCGGATGTGGACGGCCTCCGGGGAGGCGTAGGGCTCGAACATGCCCTCGGCCTTGAGCTGGAAGAAGTCGGGCACTTCGCTGTGCCAGAGGATGTCGGCGGCCACCTTCCCGGCCTGGCGCTCCGTGGCGAGCTTGGCCATGACCTTGCCGGCCCCTGCGGAGTAATAGTCGAAGGAGATGCCGGGCTGCTTCTTCTTGAATGCGTCCCGAAGCCTGCCCATGAGGCTCTCCTTCATGGACGTGTAGAGCATGACCTTCTCCTGGGCCTGGGCGGTGCCCCCCAGGAGGGCCAGGGCCAGGAACAGAGGTGCGAAGCGGCTGCGCATGGCTTCCCCCATATGGAACGGATTTGCCCCATTATGGGCCCGTTGGGGGAACTAGAGAAGGTGCGGATCCAAATGGTAGGGAATGGAGATCACCACGATCTTCGGCCGGGTGTAGAGGTAGGCCTTGAGGCGGAGGGCGGTCTGGTTGTGGAGCAGCTGGCCCCACCAGTTGTCGGTGACGAACTCGGGGACGATCACGGTGATGGTGATCTCCGGCTCGGCCCTGGACATGCGGTCCACCTCTGCGAGGATGGGCTCCACCGTCTTCCGGAATTCGCTCATGACCACCCGCAGGGGTATGCCCTCGCAGTAGCGGTGCCAGTCGGAGTTCAGGCGCTCCCACTCGGAACTGTGGTGGCCGTGCGCGTCGGGGAAGTCGACGGTGAGGGCCTCCACCTGTCCGCGATCGGCGATGGCCTTGGCGTACCGGATGGCCTCCAGGGTGCCCCGGTGGATGCGCGAGACCAGCACCACCACGCGGTTCTTGCGGGGGTAGACCTCCTCGGTTCGGCTGGCGGCGAGCAGGGACCTGATGCGGATGTAGTGGCGGTGGATGCGGAAGAAGATGATGACCAGGGTCGGGACGAGCACCACGATGATCCAGGCTCCGTGGACGAACTTCGTGACGGCGATGTCGAGCATGACGACGCCCGCCGCGGCCGCGCCGACGCCATTCAGGAAGGCCTTGAACATCCAGGCCGGTTCCGTCCTCTTGCGGTTGACCCAGTGCATGACCATGCCCGTCTGGCTCACGGTGAAGCCGATGAACACGCCCAGGGCGTAGAGGGGCAGCAGCAGGTCGGTGTTGGCGTGGCAGACCCACACCAGCAGGCAGCTCACGAAGGTGAGGATCAGGATGCCGTTGCTGAACACGAGCCGGTCGCCCTGGCTCGTGAGCTGCTTGGGCAGGAAGCCGTCGGTGGCGTGGAGGGCCGCGAGGCGGGGGAAATCGGCATAGGCCGTGTTGGCCGCCACCACCAGGACGGCGAAGGTGAAGCCCTGGGTCAGGTAGTACATCAGCTTGGGCAGGCCGTGGGTCACGTCCCCGTAGATGGCCTTGCTCAGCTTGGAAAGAAGGGTCTCCGCCACCTGGCTGGCGTCGGCGCTGTGCGTGTAGACCACCCCGAGCCGGGAGGCCAGGAAGGTGATGCCCAGGAACATGATGCCAAGCAGCGCGATCATCCAGACCATGGTCTTGGCGGCGTTCTTGGCGGCGGGCTCGCGGAAGGCGGTGACGCCGTTGGAGATGGCTTCGACCCCCGTCAGGGCGGTGCACCCGGCGCTGAAGGCGCGCATGAAGATCCACACCATGGCGAAACTGCCCAGGTGCGTGGCGTGGCGCACGGAGTCATGCACCATGACGGGCGTGGGCCCGCCGATCAGGATGGCCCGCACGACGCCGGTGGCGAGCATCACCATGATGAGGAAGACGAAGCCGTAGGTGGGTACGGCGAAGAAGGCCCCCGACTCCTTCACGCCGCGCAGGTTCAGCACGGCGATGAAGCAGATGGCCAGGATGGTGATGGGCACGTTGTGCTCGCCCAGGGAGGGCATGGCCGAAGTGATGGCCGCCACGCCCGAGGAGACGCTGGCGGCCACGGTGAGGATGTAGTCCGTGAGAAGGGCGGCGCCGGCGGTCTGGGCCGCGAGCTCGCCCAGGTTCTCCTTGGCCACGATGTAGGCGCCGCCGCCGCCGGGATAGGCCATGACCGTCTGCCGGTAGCCGATGCCCAGGATGACCAGGAGGCCCGCGATGCCCAGGGCCACCGGGATGGACATTCCGTAAAGAGCGGCTGCCGCGGCGGCAAGGCTGACCCCCGCCAGGCCATGCAGGTTGCTGGACAGGCTGGCCATGATCTCCTGGGTGGCGTAGGCCACCGAGGAGAGCGCGTCGGAGCTGAACACGGAAAGCCCGACGAAATTGCTCACCTTGGTGTGCTGCGTCTCGTCACTGGCCAGTCGGCGCCCCAGGATGAGTCTTCGGAATGGCTGCATGGGGTGTTTCCTTGGCAGAGGTAAGTTATCAGACTATCCAGGAAGGGACCGCCATTCCACACCGGACAGGCCCGGACCTGCGGCACGGCTGCGTGGCGTTAAGATTTCGTATAGATTTGCCCTGGGTATCCCCAGGGGGGGCAGCCGCAACTTCCAGAAATGACTATCCCATCGCCTTGAGCACCAGGTCCGGAAAGCAGCGCACCACGGTCTCCCGGTCACCGGCGCCCAGCACGGCCAGGAAGGCCATGCCGTCCACGGTGGCCGTGGCTCCGTGGGTCCCGCCCCGCAGGTAGGCCCCCAGGTCCACGAAGCCCTGGGGCAGGCTTTCGGGGGTGACGGTCTCCACGCCTTCCCCCCGCTCCAGGCGCAGGGCCCCGGCCATGAGCTGGTGCAGCTCCCCGGCGGGCTCGCCCTGGCGGAAGAGTACCTCGCCGTCCTGGGCCATCCGCCGGCCCGGGTTCAGGGCGAACCGCGCCTGGAGCCTCGACAGGGACTGGAGGGTCTCCTGGAGGCGCCGGGAGAACTGCATGCAGATCACCCGGGTGAGCATGGGGAAGCCTTCGATGATGCGGTCGATGTGGGCCGGTTCCAGGCGCAGCACCCGGCTCATGCCGGCGCTGCGCACCGAGGCGGTGCGCCGCAGGGCGCCCAGGTAGGCCATCTCGCCCACGATGGCCACCCCGTCCTCGGCCGTGAGGCAGGCCAGGACCGCCGGAGGGCCGCCGGGCAGGGCCGGGGCCCGCTCCACCACGAGGCCGCCGGTGAGGAGCACGAAGATCTCCTGGGATTCCTCGTCCTCCCGAACGAGGAACTCGCCGTCCCGGTAGACGCGCGCTTCGATGTCAGGGGCGCTCGCGAGCAGCTGCCCGATCTCCGGATGCAGATCCAGAGGGGTGCCGGCGAGGTCGAAGGGCTCGGGCATTTAGTCCTGGGCGACGGATTCCGCGGGGGGGTGGGCCAGGCGATGGGTGCGCTCGAAGCGGGCCACGTCCGACAGCGAGCACTTCTGCAGCTCGTTGTAGATCCGGGTGCGCTCCTCGGTCCAGAAGGCGTGCACGGGGCAGGCGCGCTCGTCGGAACAGACGGTCAGGCCCAGCAGGCAGCTGGTTCTCCACTCGTCCCCGTCCATGGCGTTGGCGATCTGCTCCAGGGTGATCTCGCGGGCCGGGCGCACCAGGATCACGCCGCCCTTGCGGCCGCGCTTGGTGTCCACGAGCCGGGCCTTGCCGAGGGCGTGGAAGACCTTGGAGAGGTAGGGGCCGGGAGCGCCGATCCACTGGGCGACGTCCTGGACCATGATGGGCTCGCCTCCGGGATCATCGAGGCAGCTGAGGGCGAGAATGGCGTAACCGGCGGATTGGGAAAGTGGGTGCAAGGTCGAGTCCCGGGAAGGAGGCGTGAACGCCTAACATAAACGATGGGAGCGTCCTCATTTGGATGCAAGGACTTCTTAGCGGAATAATCCCTTTCCCATACGGGAATTTCCCCACCGAAACGGCTCCGGCGCGCTCGGGACTACTTCATTTTCACCAACTTGCCTTCCCGGCGGGCCTTGGCGAGGGCCCACTGGGTGAAGACGGCCCCGGCCGCCAGCCAGGGAAGCAGGGTGGCCAGGAAAACCACGGGTTCGGCGGGGGCCTGCCCAAGGGTCGACTTGAGGAGGTTGAAGGCGTGGGTGGTGGGCAGGATCTGCGCGAAGGCCTGCACGGGCCGGGGGAACACGGTGACGGGGTAGAAGACCCCGCTGAGCACCGCGATGACGTCCGGGAAGGCGAAGATGAAGGCGAAGGCGTCGCCCCGCTTCAGGAAGGCGACCCCCATGCTGAACACCGCCAGCACCAGCCCGCAGGCCGCACAAGCAAGCAACCCGACGAGTGTGGCGAGGGGCGCGCGCACCGTGAAGCCGAACAGGATGCGGCCCAGGAGCAGGAAGGAGAAGGCGATGACGAGGATCTTCACGACGGCGCTGACGGCCCCGCCCAGGACGAACTCCCACCACTTCAGGGGGGCGATCATCACGTGCTCGATCATCCCCTGCCAGTAGTTGTCCATGTAGAGCTGAACGGCCTCCATCTGGAAGTGGTAGATGATCCGCCAGCCCAAAGCCCCCAGCACCACCAGGCCGATGACCCGGGGATCCTTCGTGAAGGACTGGGCGAAGAGCCCCATGCTCAGGAAGAGGACCAGGGGCCACAGGGTGACGTCCAGCAGCCGGAACGCGTCCCGGCGCATGCTCAGGGTGATGTGGTAGGCGTGGGCGTAGACGCGCCGGCAGGGGGCTTTCAGCTCAAGCACCTTCCACCTCCAGGGTCTGGCGGGTCAGGCGCAGGAACACGTCCTCCAGGGTCGGCTCCGGCAGGCCCGGGCCGCGCACCAGGGCCTTGAGGGCGGCCGGGGCGCCCTCGGCCACGATGCGGCCCTCGGCGATGAGGGCGATGGTGGAGCACAGGTCCTCCGCCTCGCGCATGTAGTGGGTCGTCAGGAGGATGGTGCAGCCCTGGCGGTTGATGTCGCGCACCAGCTCCCGCACGGTGAGGGCCGCGTCCACGTCCAGGCCCACGGTGGGCTCGTCCAGGAAGAGCACCCGGGGCCGGTTGATGAGCCCCTTGGCGATGAAGAACCGCTGGCGCCAGCCGCTGGAGAAGTGGGCCACCTCCTGGTTCCGCCTTTCCCAAAGGCCCGTGAGGCGCAGGACCTCCTCCACCCGGGCCCTGGGGGCGTCGTACAGGTGGGCGTAGTAGGTCAGCAGCTCCCGGGCCGTGACCTTCTCGATCACGCCGCTGAAGCCCCGCACCATGTTCACGAGCATCTGGACGCGATGCAGGTGCCTGCCCACGTCCAGCCCGCACACCTCCACGGTGCCCTCGTCGGGGGCCGTGAGGCCCACCATCGTGGCGATGAGGGTGGTCTTGCCGGCCCCGTTGGGCCCCAGGAGGCCGTGGATGGCCCCCTCGCGAATGGTGAGGTCCACCCGCGAAAGGGCCCGGCGCCCCCTGGCGAAGGACTTGGAAACCTGTCGTGCCACCACCGCATCCATGGAACTCCCCGATAGGAACGATCCTACCTGGGTGCGGAGAAGGCGCCTCGGGTTCCTAACGCGTCCTCCTCCCCACATGGATGGCCCGGAAGGCCTTCCCCACGGCCTGCATCTCCGGGCCGCCGTCGCCGTAGAGCTCTTTCGCGCTCTGGAGCGCGCCCTCCCGGGCCTGGCGGTAGCCGCTGGCGGGGGTGAGGCGGGTGCTGAGGGTCCGCCACCAGATGCGCAGGGCCTTGTCGTTGCCGATGCCCTCCATGCCCCCCGGCAGCCGCGGGCTGAAGGCGGGACTGTCCGGATCCGCGCTGGCCCCCTGGGCCAGGAAGTAGAAGGCCCGGTTCATGGGGCCCGAGGCGTGGTGGGGGTCCAGGTCCTTGAGGCCGGGGCTCCACTCGTCGGGGCTGTGGCCGTCCAGGCTGGGGCGGTCCAGGTGGCGGAAGGGGGTGTCGCCCAGGTCGGCGCCGATGGTCCAGGGGCCCCGGGTCTCCGGGACCCGGGAGCCGAGGCCCTGGCCGTCCCGGCCGTAGAAGCGGATCAGCACCCCGAAGATGTCGGAGTTGGCCTCGTTGAGCCCCCCGGACTCGCCCTGGTAGTCCAGGTCCGCGGTGGCCGTGCACAGGCCGTGGGACACCTCGTGGCCCACCACGTCCAGGGACGTGAGCACCCCCAGCCTCAGCCCGTCCCCGTAGGTCATGCAGAAGCAGTCGTCGGACCAGAAGGCGTTGTCGTAACCCTCGGCGTAGTGCACGTAGTTGACGGGCGCCGTGCCCTTGCCGTCGAGGCCGTCCCGGCCCAGGACCTGCTGGTAGAAGTCCCAGGAGGTCTGCAGGCCGTAGTGGGCGTCCACGGCCGCGGTCTGGCCGTTGGGGGAGGCCGGGCCCCGCCCGGGGTCGTAGTTCCGGCCGTCGCCCCACGTGCGGGTCGGATTCCTGAAGGGCTCCCCCGGTCCGGAGGTGGACCCTGCCAGGTTGCGGGTGGCGAGGCCCCCCCGGGTGGGGTCGGTCAGTTCGAAGCCGTCCAGCGCCTGCATGATGTGCAGGGGCACCAGGCCGCTGTACTGGGAGTTCCCGAGGCCGTGGGCAGGGCGCCCCGGCAGGGCGGCGGAGCGCCTGCGCCGGGCCGTGAACAGCGTGGACCAGGCCTTGAGGACGGCCCCGGTGTGGGCGTCCACCAGGAGATCCTCGCTGCGGGTCTCCCCGGGGCCGTTCTCCAGGGCCGCGTGGAGGTGGTACGCGAGGTGGTGGCCCAGCACCACCTGCGCCACGGAGGGGTCCGTGGCGTCCGGCGCGTCCCCGGCGTCCGCGGGCGTCGCGGTCTCGGACCAGATCACCAGCTCCGCCCGGGGCGGGTCCGCATAGGCGCCCTCGGGGGCCAGGCGGTCCTGGGCCACCGCCAGGGCCTCCGCGGGGGCCAGGTTCGGGGTGGGCTCCACCCGTATCCCCCGCACCAGGGCGTCGGTCATGGGCGGCGCGTCCCCCGCGGGGGCCATGTGCACGATGGCCTGGCCCCCCCATACCGGGAGCCCGCGGTAGGTCTGCCGGAGCCGCACATGGACCTGCCCCAGCTCGTCGCGCATCTCGTCCTTCACGACGAAGTCGTCGGACGCCCCCAGCCCCAGGGCGGACCGTGCCTCCCGCAACCGGGCGATGACCTCGCCGGAGACCTCCGCGGCGCGGGAGGGAAGGGTCCCCAGGGCCAGAATGGGGAAAAGGATGAAGAAGGACTTGAGCATGCACACTCCTTCCTGCCCGGGTGGCCAAGGCGGCCGGCCTTGATTCGGGTGAGCTGCTGTTCTGATGCCCGGGCGCGAGGTCCCGTGCCCAAAGGCAAATCCATAAATTGACGGTAGTTATATTCACCATTCCTAATCAATCCTGGCTTCAGGCGCCGGCCTGGATATCCTTGAACCCATCAACAGGAGGGAGTTCTCCATGTGCCTGGGCATCCCGGGGAAGGTCGTGGACGTGGAGGAGGGCCCCCTGCGGCTCGGGCACGTGGCCTTCGGGGACGTGGTCAAGGAGGTCTGCCTGGCCTTCGTGCCCGCGGCCCGTCCCGGGGACTACGTGGTCGTGCACGCGGGGTCGGCCATCGAGGTGATCGACGAGGAGAAGGCCCTGAGGGCCTTCGAGGCCTTCAGGCTCATGGAGGGCCCTTGAGGTTCGTGGACGAGTACCGGGACGCCGCCGCGGCGCGGCCCTGGATCGAGGCCATCCGGGCCCTGGTGACCCGCCCCTGGGCCATCATGGAGGTGTGCGGGGGCCAGACCCACAGCATCGTGCGCTTCGGCATCGACGAGCTGCTGCCCCCGGAGATCCGCCTCATCCACGGCCCGGGCTGCCCCGTGTGCGTCACGCCCGTGGAGCTGGTGGACAAGGCCGTGGCCATCGCCTCGCGGCCGGACGTGATCTTCTGCAGCTTCGGCGACATGCTGCGCGTGCCCGGCAGCGGGTCGGACCTGCTGGAGGTGAAGTCCCGGGGCGGCGACGTGCGCATCGTTTACTCGCCGCTGGACGCCCTGAAGGTCGCCCAGGACAACCCCCTCAGGAAGGTGGTGTTCTTCGCCGTGGGCTTCGAGACCACGGCCCCCGCCAACGCCATGGCGGTGGCGGAGGCCCGGCGGCGGGGGCTGTCCAACTTCTCCGTCCTGGTCTCCCACGTGCTGGTGCCGCCGGCCCTGGAGGCGGTGCTGTCGTCCCCGCAACGGCAGGTGGACGGCCTCCTGGCGGCGGGCCACGTGTGCGCCATCATGGGCACCGGGGAGTACGAGCCCATCGCGAAGCGCCACAGGGTGCCCATCGTCGTCACCGCCTTCGAGCCCCTCGACCTGCTCCAGGGCATCCACATGGTCATCCGGCAGCTGGAGGAGGGCCGCCACGAGGTGGAGAACCAGTACGACCGGCTCGTGCGCCCCGAGGGGAACCTGCCGGCCCGCGAGCTGGTCCGGGAGGTCTTCCGGGTGAAGGATCGCGCCTGGCGCGGCATCGGCGTCATCCCCATGAGCGGGCTGGGCCTGCGCGAGGCCTACGCCGCCTTCGACGCGGAGCGGGTCTTCGACGTGGAGGGCGTGGGCGGGCCGGAGTCCCCCCACTGCCGCAGCGGCCTCGTGCTCCAGGGGATCATCCGGCCCCGGGAGTGCCCGGCCTTCGGCACCCTGTGCACGCCCGACAACCCCCTGGGGGCCACCATGGTCAGCAACGAGGGGGCCTGCGCGGCCTACTACCGCTACCGCCGCCACGCCACGGACTGAGGACGGAGAACGCATGGACTTCCAGCTGAACTGCCCCGTCCCCCTCCGGCACGACACGATCCAGATGGCCCACGGCGGCGGGGGGCGGATGATGCGGGACCTGCTGGAGGCCGTGATGCTCCCGGCCTTCCGCAGCGAGGCCCTGGACGCCCGCCACGACGCAGCGGTCCTGTCGGTGGACGGCTGCCGCCTGGCCTTCACCACCGACACCTACGTGGTGCGGCCCCGCTTCTTCCCGGGCGGGAACATCGGGGAGCTGGCGGTGTACGGCACCGTCAACGACCTGGCCATGGCCGGCGCCCGGCCCCTCTACCTCAGCGTGGGGATGGTGCTGGAGGAAGGGTACGCCATCGAGGAGCTGCGCCGGGTGGTGGCCTCCATGAAGGCCGCCGCGGACCGCTGCGGCGTTTCCATCGTCACCGGGGACACCAAGGTGGTGGACCGGGGCAAGGGGGACGGCCTCTACCTCAACACCGCCGGCATCGGCGCCGTGCCCCGGGGCCTCCAGGTGGGACCCGCCCAGGTGCGGCCCGGGGACGCCGTGCTCGTCAGCGGCGACGTGGGCCGCCACGGCGTGGCCGTCATGTCCGTGCGGGAGGGCATCGCCTTCGGCACGCCCGTGGAGAGCGACTGCGGGCCGCTCCACGGGCTCGTGCGGGCCCTGCTGGACGGGGGCGTTGCGCCCACCTGCCTCCGGGACGCCACCCGCGGAGGCCTGGCCGCCGTGCTCAACGAGATCGCCACCGACGGGCGCGTGGGCGTGGAGGTGCTGGAAGCCGACATCCCCGTCATCCCCGGCGTCGAGGGCGCCTGCGAGATGCTGGGCCTGGACCCGCTCTACGTGGCCTGCGAAGGGCGCATGGTGGCCTTCGTGCCCGGCGACGCCGCGGCCCGCGCCCTGGAGATCCTCCGCGCGACCCCCGGCGGCGAAGGCGCGGCCCGCATCGGCACCGTCACGGAAAAAGGCCCCGGCACCGTGATCCTGCGCACCCGGCTGGGGACGAGGCGGATCCTGGACCTGCTGTCGGGCGAGCAGCTGCCGAGGATCTGCTGAGGCACTACACTGGGTCATGCGCCTTCCGGTCCTCCTGCTTTTCGCATCCCTCCTCCAGGCCCAGTCGATCGCCCTCAGCTTCGACGACGGCCCCGCCCCCGGGCAGAAGGTCGCCCTGGACGCGGCCGGGAAGAACCGGGCGATCCTGGCCGCGCTGGAGGCCGCCAAGGTGCCCTCGGTCCTCTTCGTCGCCGGGAGCAGGTGCCTCGATGACCCCGCCGGGCGGGCCCTGGTCAGGGCCTGGGGCGAGGCGGGGCACCGCATCGCGAACCACAGCTACGCCCACGCCTACTTCCACGCGAAAAAGGCCACGCTGGAGGCCTTCGAGGCCGACTTCGAGAAGAACGACGCCTTGATCCGGGGGCTTCCGGGCTACGCGAAGTGGTTCCGCTTCCCCTACCTCAAGGAGGGCGACACGGCCGCGAAGCGCGACGGCGCGCGGGCCTTCCTCAAGGCCAGGGGCTACCGCAACGGCCACGTCACCATCGACGCCAGCGACTGGTACTACGACCAGCGGCTCCATGCCAGGCTCGCCAGGGAACCCGCGGCGGACCTCGCCCCCTACCGGCGGGCCTACCTGGACCACCTCCGTGACCGGGCGGCCTACTACGACGGCCTGGCCCGCAGGGTCCTGGGCCGGGACGTCCGGCATGTCCTCCTGCTCCACCACAACCTGATCAACGCCCTCTTCCTGCCGGACGTTATCGGGATGTTCAGGGACCTGGGGTGGACGTTCATCTCCCCCGCGGAGGCCTACGCCGATCCCGCCTATGCCCTCGAACCCGGTGTCCTGCCCGCGGGCGAGAGCCTCGTGTGGTCCCTGGCGAAGGAGAAGGGCGTCCAGGACTTGCGGTCCCCGGGCGAGGATGGCGCCTACGAGCAGCCCAAGCTGGACGCGCTGGGGCTCTAGGAAAAAAGCGGGACAGGGTGTATGCTGGATCCCCACGAACGACAGGACCGCGCATGCCCCTGGATGGCCAGACCAAGACCCCCGACCGCCACCTCCGCCTCGAAGGCGTCCGCAATTTCAGGGACCTGGGCGGCTACCGGGCCCATGGCGGGAGGACCGTGGCCTGGGGCCGGCTCTTCCGGTCGGGGCGCCTCTCGGGCCTCACCGGCGGGGACCGGGCCCGGGTGGGGGCCCTCGGGCTGGACCTGGTGGTGGATTTCCGCCAGCGCTCCGAGTGCGACCTGGAGCCCTCGGCCTGGGCTTCCGGGGCCGCCCCCCGGACCGAGAACCTGGAGATCGTCCCGGGCAGCCTGGAGGGGTTCTTCGCCCCGGACGGCACGGCGCGGACCGCGGCCTTCATGGAGCAGCTCTACCGGGTCCTCGCCCTGGAGCACGCGGAGGTGTACCGCGCCATGTTCGCCCACATCCTGGCGATCCCCGACGCCCGCGTCCTGCTGCACTGCGCGGCGGGCAAGGACCGCACGGGCTTCGGCAGCGCCCTGCTGCTCCTGGCCCTGGGCGTGTCGCGGGAGGACGTCATGGAGGACTACCTGCTCACCTCCCGGTGCCTGGATGTCGATGCGGAAATGGACACGGTGCTGGCCGTGGCGCCGCACCTGCTGAAGCCGCCCATGACCCGGGAGGGCGTCCGGCCCATGTTCGAGGTGCGCAGGAGCTACCTGGAGTCCGCCTTCAGCGCCATGGGCGGCGTCGAAGCCTACCTGGAAGGACACTTGGGCCTGGGGCCGGACGAGCGCGACAGCCTGCGGGAGCGCTACCTGAGGGCCTGATCCCCCCGGGATTTTCCAGGCTGATACACTGGGGCATCCAAATCACAAGGAGCCACCATGGAGTTGGTGTCAGGGATTCCCGTCTTCCAGATCCTGGCCTGGGCCGTCGCGGCCCTGGTGCTGCTCCTCCTGCTTTCCAAGACCGTGCGCTACATTCCCAACACCCGCGTGGGCATTGTGGAGAAGCTCATCAGCAACCGGGGGTCGGTGAAGTCCGGCTTCATCGCCCTCTCCGGGGAGGCCGGGTTCCAGCCCGAGGTGCTGCGCGGCGGCTGGCACCTCTTCATGCCCTTCATGTACCGCATCCACAAGGTGCCCCTGGTCACCATCCCCCAGAGCAAGATCGGGTACGTCTTCGCCCGGGACGGCCATGACCTGCCCCCCACCCAGACCCTGGCCTCCAACGAGGCGACCGACGGCTTCCAGGACGTGCGGGCCTTCCTGAGCGCGGGCGGCCAGAAGGGCCCCCAGCGCGGCCTTCTGCGGGAAGGCACCTACGCCATCAACCTCGCCCAGTTCGTGGTCCTCACGGAGGACCAGATGTACTACCTCCCCATGGACCGCAGCGAGCTGGACTCCTTCACCAAGATGTCGGCCGTCATCGCCGAGCGCGGCGGCTACCGCCCCGTGATCATCCGCGGCACGGACGACGCCGTGGGCATCGCCACCGTGCACGACGGGCCCTCGCTGCCCTCCGGCGAGATCATCGCGCCCACCGTGGGCCAGGACCTGACCAAGACCGCCAGCTACCACAACAACTTCCAGGACGCGGACAAGTTCCTCAAGGCGGGCGGCTTCCGGGGCCGGCAGTACCAGGTCCTGGTGGAAGGAACCTACTACATCAACCGCCTCTTCGCCACGGTGGAGCTGATCCCCAAGACGGTGGTGGAAGTGGGCAACGTGGGCGTGGTGGTGTCCTACACCGGCGAGGCCGGCCTGGACATCAGCGGCACGGAGTACCGCCACGGCGAGCTGGTCACGCCGGGACAGCGCGGTGTCTGGAGCGAGCCGCTCCTGCCCGGCAAGTACGCGTTCAACACCTACGCCGGCAAGGTCCTCGTGGTGCCCACCACCAACTTCATCCTCAAGTGGAACAAGTCCGAGGTGGGCTCCCACAAGTACGACGAGAACCTCTCCGAGGTGAGCCTCATCACCAAGGACGCCTTCGAGCCCAGCCTGCCGCTGTCCGTGGTGGTGCACATCGACTACCGCAAGGCGCCGCTGGTCATCCAGCGCTTCGGCGACGTGAAGAAGCTCGTGGAGCAGACCCTCGATCCCATGGTCAGCGCCTATTTCAAGAACATCGGCCAGACCCGCACCCTCATCCAGCTCATCCAGGACCGCTCGGCCATCCAGGACCAGAGCGGCGTCCAGATGAAGGAGAAGTTCGTCCAGTACAACCTCGAGCTGCAGGAGGTCCTCATCGGCACCCCCACCAGCGGCGCCGCGGGCGGCCAGATCGAGCAGATCCTCATGCAGCTGCGCAGCCGCCAGATCGCGAACGAGCAGGTGGAGACCTACGAGCGCCAGGAGAACGCGGCCGTCAAGGAACGGGAGCTGCGCGAG
This sequence comes from Geothrix sp. 21YS21S-2, assembly GCF_030846775.1. Classification (NCBI taxonomy): domain Bacteria; kingdom Pseudomonadati; phylum Acidobacteriota; class Holophagae; order Holophagales; family Holophagaceae; genus Geothrix; species Geothrix sp. 21YS21S-2. The sequence goes on along the minus strand of NZ_CP132910.1, from coordinate 881,728 downwards.
GCCGAGGCCAAGGCCAAGCAGCAGACCCTGCTCACCGAGTCCGAGATCGCCATCAACGTGCAGAGCAACGCCGGCAAGGCCGACTACGCCCGCGCCCAGCAGCAGGCCGCCCAGATCCAGACCCTGGCCTCGGCCGAGGCCGAGAAGCTCCGCCTCATGGGCGAAGGCGAGGCCAAGCGCATCAAGTCCCTGGCCGAGGCCGAGGCCGAGAAGGCCGCCCGCGTGGGCATCGCCCAGGCCATGGCCATCGAGGAGCAGGTGCGGGCCTACGGCGGCCCGCAATTCCAGCTGGTCCAGCAGGTGATGAACCGCTTCGCCGAGGCCATCCAGTCCTCCCAGGTGGACGTGGTGCCCAAGATCAACATGGGCGGAGCCGGCGGCGGCGGGAACCTCATCGAGAGCCTCCTGGGCGTGCTGCTGTCGGACAAGGTGGGCGAGATCGTGGGGGTCGCCCCCACCGCCCCCCGGGACCCGGCCGCCCTGGCCCTCAAGGAGGAAATGATGAAGAAGATGGGGAAGAAGGACTGAGCCCGAAGGCCCTCTTCAACAATCTTTTCTCGGCGAACCTCGGCCCCTCGGCCACCTCGGCGAGGAAAGCGGGACGGGCCTTCTCAGGCCTTTTCCGCCAGGTGGGCGAACTCCGCCCGGAACGCCTCGTAGGAGGGCAGGGGGTCCTCCCGCTGCAGCTTCCACCCGGTGGTGATGGGCTCCCAGCCCAGGTGCGCGTAGTAGTCCCTGGCCAGGGGCGAGGCCGAGAGCACCCACTGGATGCCCGGGCCCAGGGTCCGGGCCTCCTCCAGCAGGCCCCGGCCCACCCCCCGGCCCTGGTAGGCGGGGTGCACGGCCAGGTCGCAGATGTAGCCGTCGAAGGCGTGGTCCGTCCAGCCCCGGGCCAGCCCCACCAGGCGCTCCCCGTCCCAGGCGGAGATCACCACGTTGGCATGGTCGAACATGGCCCCGAGGCGCGCCGGGTCGCCGATGGGGCGGCGCAGGGGGGAGGCGGCGTAGAGCGCGGCGATGGCGTCCAGGGCGGGGCGGGGGTCGTGCTGAAAGCGGATCACGTGAGGACCTCCAGGCGGTCCTTGCCAGGGTAATGGACCCGGCCCGGGGCCGCCAGGGCTTCCCGGGCGCGGGTCCGCCCCGGGTCAGTCCCACGCCCTGGAGATCTGGATCACCTGCGTGGTGGCCGTGCCGAAACCGGTGGCGTCCGTGAGGGCGGGGCCCTCCCAGCGGGTGCGGTCGCCCTCCGCGCCGAAGACGTAGGCGTGGCCGTCGGGGCCGTGGAACCGTCCGGACCAGGTCTGGAGGTCGTCGAAGGAGGAGGCCCAGGTGACCGCCAGGGGCACCGGCACCAGCGCGGGCGCGGGCGGCGGCGCTCCGGTGGGGACCATGAAGGTGCGCATGTCCACGGAAATCTGGACGAGGGTGGCGGTGATCTCGCCGATCTTCACGCCGCGGTCGAAGGAGTCGGCCTCGTCGAACCTGGCGCCGGGGTTCTCGTGGTACCAGATGGTCCAGGTGGCCTTCTGCTGCATGACGAGCTGGGCGCCCTGGGGCACGACGGAGGGAAGGCCGTCCCGCTTGAAGCGGAAGGTGAAGTAGGCGCGGGTCTCGGGGGACTCGGCCCCGTCCTTGAACATGGGGCCTGGGTACCCGGCCAGGTAGGTGAAGTAGCCCAGGCCCTCGCCGCCGTCGGCGGTGATGCGCTGGGTGAAGGCCATGGCCACGGCGTTCCCCCGGGTCTGGGCGATCACCTTGGCGCGCCACGGGGCCCAATCGCCCTGGCCTCCCAGGAGGATGCTCCCGCCCGCCGCCAGCGCGATCGCGATTCCGGTCATCCTGCGGTTCCTGCTCATGTCCTGCCTCCTTGGGGGGGCGCCACGGGCGCCCGGATCCTTCGGCAGCAGGGTCGGCCCGGCCCCCCGGGAAAGCCTGACGAAAGTCTCCAGACTTTCTGAAGCCGCATGGGAAAAATGCTATATTCATGGAATGCCCGCAGGACAAATTCAGGGGGAGCGGTTCCGCATCGGCGACCTGACGCTGGACGTCGCCTGCGGCAGCCTGCAGAGGGCCGGAGAACGGGTGCCGCTGGCCCCCAAATCCCTCCAGCTCCTGGCGGAACTGGCGCGCCAGTACCCGAAGGTGGTGCGCCGCATCGACCTCATCGAGGCCGTGTGGGCCGACGAACTCATCACCGACCAGACCCTCTCCCAGCGCGTCTCGCTCCTGAGGCGGGAACTGGGGGACACCGCCGGCGAGCCCACCTACATCGGCCGCGCCTGGGGATGCGGCTACCACCTCATCGCCCCCGTGGAGGCCATCGCCGACGGCGAAGTCCCGGTCCCGGCCAGGACCACGGTGCTGGTCCTGCCCTTCGACCACCTGGGAGCCGAAGGGGACCCCGGGTTCGGGGAAGGGCTCGCGGAGGAGATCACCGCGGGCCTCGCGGCCCTGGGGGGCCTGGCTGTGGCCTCCCGGACCACGGCCCTCCAGGCCAAGCGCCTGGACCGGCCCCTGCGGGACTTCTGCCGGGAACTGGGCGTCGATTTCCTCCTGGAAGGGACGGTGCGCTGGGCCCCGCTGCCGGCGGGGGGCCTGGAGGGGCGGTTCACCGCCCAGCTGATCCGGGCCGCCGACGACACCCACCTCTGGGCCATGCACCTGGACATCCCCCCGGGGCCCATCCTGGAAGCCCAGGCCTCCCTGGGCCAGCGGGTGATCCTGAAGGTACGGGAGAGCGCCGCGGAGGCGGCCGTCACCGCGGGCGGCCTGCGCCTGGCGGTCATGCCCTTCCGGGGCGAGGGCGCGGCCCCCGGGGACGCCTGGCTCGAAGCCTGGCTCGCGCACGCCCTCGGGTTGGAGGCCCGGGACCGGGGGGCCGCCCTGCCCGGGTCCCATTCCGCCGTCGCGAACCTGCTGCCCGTGCCGGGCGGGGACTGGGCCCCGGAGGACCTGGCCCGGGCCGCCGGGCTCCTGGAGGTCCAGTGGGTGGTCTCGGGGAGCTTCGTGCGCATCTCCGGGGGCCTGCGCCTCACGCCCCGGCTCTACGACGCCGTCTCGGGCCGGGCCTACGCATGGGAGCCCCTGACGGGCACCTGGGACGACCTGGGCGGGCTGCTGGCCCGGGTCATGGACCGGCTCCAGGAGGCGGTCCGCGGACCGGGGCGCGATACGGGGCCGGACCGGCTGGGGGCCTTCGAGGCCTATGCCAGGGGCAGGAAACGGTTCTTCGCCAAGGGCAAGAACGCCCTGGAAGAGACCCGGCGGAACTTCCAGCAGGCCCTGCGCCTGGATCCCGGCTACGCCATGGCCCACTCCGGCCTGGGTTCCGTCCTCGCCCTGGGGTACATCCAGCGCACCGACCCCGCCTGCCTCGCCCAGGCCGCGGACCACCTCCACCGGGCCCTCGTCCTGGATCCGGAGATCACTGAGCCCTACCCCTGGCTCTGCTACGTGCTGATGCGCCAGGGGAACCTGGAGGAGGCGGTGCTGATGGGCCGCAAGAGCGTCCTGCTGCAGCCGGACTATGTCTACGCCCACTACTTCCATGGCCTGGCCCACCTGGTGCTCGCCGAGCGGGATCCGGGGGGACTGGAGGAGGCGGAAACCTGTTTCCGCGCGGCGGTGGAGGTGGACGCCACCCACATCCCCGCCTGGATCTGCCTCTCCTCGTGCGCCCTGCAGCGGGGCGACTACGCCGGGGCCCTGGAGACCGGGATCCGCGCCACCGCCCTGGAGCGCGGCGGCGTCACGGTCAGCCTGTTCCCCGGCAACGAGGCCTTCCTGGGCCAGGTCCACCTGCGCCTGGGCGACCTGGACACCGCCGAGCGCTGCTTCCGCACCGCCGCCGAGGTGATGGAGCGCACCGACCACGCCCTCCGCGAGGCCATGCTGGGCCTGTGCGCCTGCGGCGTGGGGGAGGCGCTCCTGCGCAGGGGGGATCCCTCCCGGGCCCTGCCGGCCTTCCGCAAGGCGTGGCAGCTGGCCTCGGAATTCCCCTCCATGCTGGGCGCCGGGCGCCTCCGCCTCCTGGCCGGCGCCGGCCTGGCCTCGGCCTACGCAATCACCGGGTCGCGGGACAAGGCCCTCGGGCTTCTGCGCGCCGCCTCCGTGGAGGAGGTGCGGCCCGAGACCTGGCTCGCCGGGGCCGGCAAGGCCCAGATCGCCTACGGCCTGGCCCTGGCCTGGCTCCGCTGCGGCGAGACGCAGGCCGCCCTTGACGGCCTGGCCTCGGCCGTAGCGTGCGGCTGGCGGGACCAGGCGTGCCTGGCCGGGGATCCGGACCTGGCCCCCCTGCGCGGCCTGCCGGGGTTCCCCGGGGGCCTCCTGAATACGTAGACAGGCTCCCTAGATCATCGGCCTGACGCCCTCCCAGGTCGTCACGAGGCGGTCCGAGATGGCGCGGATGCGCTCCACGGCCTCGGCCACGTCGGCCAGGGAGAGGTCGCGGTGGGTGATGAAGCGCAGGGCGCCGCCCACGGGCAGGACGCGGACCTTGGCCTCCTCGAGGATGGCCAGGGCCGAGGGCGCGTCGGGCACGGGGACCAGCAGGATGTTGGTCTCGGGCACGGGCACCTGGAAGCCCATGGACCGCAGGCCGTCGGCGAGGACCCGGGCCTTTTCGTGGTCCTCGGGAATGCGGGGCAGGTAGTCCAGGGCCTCCAGGCCCGCCGCGGCCATGACGCCGCCCTGGCGCACGCCGCCGCCCAGCATCTTGCGCAGGCGCCGGGCGCCTTCAACCGCGTCCCGGCTGCCGCAGAGCACGGAGCCCATGGGGGCGCCCAGGCCCTTGCTGAGGCAGACGCTCACGGTGTCGGCGCCCCAGGCCATCGCCTCGAGGGAGGCGTTCTGCGCCGCGGCGGCGTGCCAGAGGCGGGCGCCGTCCAGGTGGACCTTGAGGTCGCGGCCCTGGGCCTGCTCCACCAGCGCCCGGTGCTCGGCGGCCGAAAGGCAGGTGCCCCCGGCGAAATTGTGGGTGTTCTCGAGGCAGAGCAGGGAGGTGCGCAGCGAGTAGTAGGGCCCGGGCGCGCCCGCGGCCTTCCAGACCTGCATGGGGGTGATCCTGCCGGGGCCGCCCTCCCAGGGCAGGGCCTCGGGCATGCCCTGGGCCAGCCAGGCCGCGGTGCCCAGCTCGGAGCCCAGCACGTGGGCCTGGGCGGGGGCCAGGAACTTCCCGCCCCGCCCCAGGTGGAGCATGAGGGCGATGGCGTTGGCCATGCAGCCCGTGGGCGTCCACAGCCCGGCCTCCTTGCCCAGGAGCCCGGCCACGCGGCGTTCCAGGCGGTCCATGGTGGGGTCGCGGTCGAGGACGTCGTCGCCCACCTCCGCTTCGGCCATGGCCTTCCTCATCCCGGGGGTGGGCCGGGTCACGGTGTCGGAGCGGAAGTCCAGGGATCTCATGGTCCCGATTGTAGCCCTTTTTTTTGCTACCCTGGACGCTACGGAGCCTCCATGACCCTTCTCATCGCGATCCTTCTGGGCCTCATCCAGGGCCTCACCGAATTCCTGCCCGTCTCCTCCACGGCCCACCTGACCCTCGCGGAGAACCTGCTCCTCAGGCAGAGCATGCCCCTGGCCTTCGACGTGCTGCTCCACGTGGGGACCCTCCTGGCGCTGATCGTCTACTTCCGTTCCGAGATCCTCCACATGCTCCGCGGCATCGCGGGCAAGGATGCCGAGGGCCTTCGCCTGGCGGGGTGGATCCTCCTGGCCATGGTGCCCACCGTGGTCTTCGGCTTCGCCACGCGCCACCTGAAGGAGACCGCCAAGGCCCACATCTGGGTCTACGGCGTCTGCCTCCTGGTCACCGCGGCCCTGCTCTTCGCCGCCAACAACCTCAGCGAGAAGAACGACGAGGCCCGCGGCCTGGAGGAGATGGGCCCCTGGGACGCCCTGGCCGTGGGCACCATCCAGGGCATCGGCGGCGGCTTCGGGCTCTCCCGCAGCGGCTCGACCATCGCCATGGGCGTGTTCCGGGGCCTCAAGCTGCCCAGCGCCACCCGCTTCAGCTTCCTGCTGGGCATGCCCACCATCCTGGGCGCGGCGGTCCTCGAGGGCACCCACATCCTCAAGCCCCTGCTGCGCCACCAGCCCCTCCCCGCGGAACTCGCCTTCCCGGCGGGCTCCATCAGCCCGGCCGTGGCCTGCGCCGTGGGCGTGGCCGTGTCGGCCGTGTCGGGCTACTTCGCCATCGGGCTCCTGGACCGCTTCACCCGCAGGCCCCGGCTCAACCCCTTCGCGTTCTACTGCCTCTGCGCCGGCGTGGCCCTGATCATCCTGGGGACGGTGGGGAGCAAGGGCTTCTTCTACGCCCAGGGCGTCTCGCTGCCCTGAAGTGAGTCAAGCATGCTTGACATGCCCCGCGGATGAGCCTAGCTTGGTGTCAAGTTGAGTTGACACTTCCCGGGAGCCCCATGGCACGTTTCGTCGTGCACAACCGAGTCCGCGAGTCGAGGCAGAACCTCGGCATGACGCAGCAGGACCTGGCCGACGCCGTGGGGGTCTCCCGCCAGAGCATCAATTCCATCGAACAGGGGAAGTACGTCCCCAGCCTCCCGCTGGCCCTGCACCTGGCCCGGGTCTTCGGCGTGGCGACGGACGCGCTGTTCGAACTGAAGGAGAGCTGACGATGTTCGACGAGCGCATGATCCTCCACCGGTACAAGGCGACGAGCCACGCCGCCATGGCCGGCGCCCTCGCCACCGGGTTCCTGTATTTCCGCAGCTACTACCGGGGCGAGGGCTTCCGCAAGGACCTCTTCTTCATCCTCTGCGCCATGGCTGTAACCAAGGTCGCCGCCCTCGTCTACTTCCGCCTCAGGGACTAGAGCCCCTGCTAGAATTTCCGCAACCTGAACCCCGAAACAAGGAGATGGCTTGATCCAGATCACGGACATCTATAAATCCTTCTATGTCAAGGACAAGAAGTCGCGATCCAAGATGCGGATCGAGGCGGTCCGGGGCATCTCGCTCACGGTGAAGCCGGGCGAGATCTACGGCCTCCTGGGCCCCAACGGCGCGGGCAAGTCCACCACCCTGCGGATGATCGCGGGCCTCATGGTCCCCGACGGCGGCACCATCGAGGTGTGCGGCATCGATTCCACCCGGGAGCCCGAACGGGCGCGCTCCACCATCGGATACCTCTCCACCGACCTGAGCGTCTACAACCGCTTCACGCCCCGGGAGCTCCTGAAGCTGTTCGGGGAGTTCCAGGGCGTGGACGCGGCCGTGGCCGAGCGCCGCGGCCTCCACCTCCTGGACCGCCTCCACATGGCGGAGTTCGCCGACGTGAAGATGGAGGGCTTCTCCGGCGGGCAGAAGCAGAAGGTGTCCATCGCCCGGGCCCTGCTCCACGACCCCAAGGTGGTGATCTTCGACGAGCCCACCACGGGCCTGGACGTGCTCACCGCCAAGACCGTGCTCGACCTCCTCCGGATCATGAAGGCCGAGGGGCGCTCGGTCATCGTCTCCACCCACGTCATGCCCATGGTGGAAGCCATCTGCGACCGCGTCGGCATCATCTTCGAGGGCACGCTCCACGGCGACGCCTCGCCGCGGGAGATCCTGGACCGCTGGGGGGTCAAGACCCTCGACGAGGTGTTCTTCCAGCTTGTGGCCGACAAGGAAAGGGGCGTGGCATGAGGGGGGCGCTGCTGATCGTGAAAAAGGAGTTCATGGAGCTGTCCAAGGACCGCAAGACCATGTTCTTCACCTTCGTCATGCCCCTGGTGCTGTTCCCGCTGCTGTTCGGGATGATCGGCAAGCTCGGCAAGAGCGACAAGGCCGAGCGCACCGGGCGCCCCAGCCGGGTCTGCGTCCTGGACGCCTCCGGCGCCCTCGCCGCCGTCCTGGGGGCCAGCCCCAAGGAGTTCCAGGTGGTGGAGCGGCCCTCCGGGGACGTCAAGCAGGCCATCCGCGACCAGAAGCTGGAGATGGCCCTGGAGATCGAGCCCCAGGCCGCCGACAAGCAGCGCCGGCAGGAGACCTGGTCCGTCAAGGCCGTCTACGACCGCAGCGACGAGTCCTCCGCCCTGGCCCTGGACCGGCTGAAGAAGGCCGTGTCCAGCCGGGACAAGATCGTGGTCCAGGAGCGCCTCAAGGCCATGGGCGCCTCCGCGCAGCTCGCCGTGCCCACCCGCATCGAGCCCGACGACGCCGGGGGCGCGAGCCGCGCCCTGGGCAAGGCCCTGGGGTCCTTCCTTCCCTACATGGTCATGATGATGATGTTCGCGGGGGCCATGCAGCACGGCATCTACGCCACGGCGGGCGAGAAGGAGCGGGGCACCCTGCTCAGCCTCCTCTCCACCAGCATCCCCCGCAGCCAGATCATCATCGGCAAGCTCCTGTACGTCTTCTCCATCGGCATCATCGTGGCCATGATCAACCTCCTCAGCATGGCCTTCGCCGTGACCCGCCTGGTCGCGGCCGAGGCGGCCTCGGCGGGGCAGGCCGGTCACGCCATGCCGGGCCTGGGCGCCCTGGCGTCGCCGGCGACCCTGGGCCTGACCTTCATCCTGATGGTGCCCCTGGGGCTCTTCTTTGCGAACTTCATCATCCTGGCCGGCATCCAGGCCAAGAACACCGTCGAGGCCGGCACGGCCATCATGCCGGGCATGGTGGTGGTGATCTTCCTGGGGGTCTTCTCCATGGCCCCCGGCATCGAAAAGATGGCTTTCCTGCCTTACGTGCCGGTGGTGAACGTCAGCCTCGCCATCCGCAAACTCTTCAGCCAGCAAGCCAACTACTGGGAATACACGGTTGCGCTCCTCATGACCATCGGTCTGGCCTGCCTCATGACCTGGCTATCCACCCGCCTGCTCAAGCGCGAATCCGCTATATTCAAGGTTTAGGGTATAGTTGAATTCCGTCGATCATTCCGAGGTATCAAGCATGGCAACAAAGCCCAAGACATCCGAAAGCCAGGCTCCCGTGAAGGACGCATCGCTTGACGTGTTGCTCGCCAAGGCGCTGGAGCAGTTCAACGCCGGCTCGCTGAAGGAGGCCTCCGCGGCCTTCGGGACCCTCCTGGAAGAGGCGATCAAGCGGGAGGAGCTGCGGCTCGGCCGCACCGCCCAGGGCTACCTCAAGGCCATCCAGGCGCGCCTTGAGAACCTGGACGCCAGCCTCCCCCAGACGGCCGAGCTGTCCGTCCAGGTGGAGCTCAACCGGCGCGAGCCGGAAGCGGCCCTGACCCTGGTCGAGGAGGGCCTCAAGGCCCACCCCGGCCACGCCGGCCTCCACTACCTCAAGGCCCTCGCCCTGGCCCAGCTGGACCAGGCCCAGCCCGCCGCCGACGCCCTGACCCAGGCCACCACCCTGGAGCCGGGCCTCATCTACCAGTTCCGGCTGGAAGCGGACTTCGACGGCCTCCGGCACAGCGCCCCCTTCGCCGCCTTCAACCGCGGCTGATGCGCCCGTGGAAGGCGGGAGGGGCCTCCACGCCGACCAGCCCCTGAAGGTCGTCGCCATCGGGGGCGGTACGGGTCTGGCCGCCCTGCTCCGGGCCCTGAAGCCCGAGGCCGGCCGCACCCGGGACCCCTGGCGGCTCACGGGGATCGTGACGGTCTCCGACGACGGCGGCTCCAGCGGGCGCCTCCGGGACGAACTGGGCGGCATCCCCCCCGGGGATCTGCGCAACTGCCTGTCGGCCCTCACCCGCGAGGAGTCGGTGCTCTCCGAGCTCCTCAACTACCGGTTCTCGGGGGACGGGTCCCTGGCCGGGCACTCCCTGGGCAACCTGATGCTCCATGCCATGGCCGACCTCACCGGCGACTGGGTGCGGGCGATCCGGGCGCTCTCCAACGTCCTGGTGACGGTGGGCCGCCTCTACCCCTCCACGGTGGTGCCGGTGGTGCTCAAGGCCGAGGACATGGAGGGCCGCCGCTACACCGGCGAGACCAACGTGAACTCCTGCACGCCGCCCCTGGCGCGGTTCTGGGCGGAGCCCCTGGACGCCGAGCCCCTGCCCGAAGCCATCCTGGCCATCCTCCAGGCCGACCTCATCCTCCTGGCCCCGGGCAGCCTCTACACCTCAACCATCGCCTCCCTCCTGGTCACCGAGCTCCGGGAGGCGGTCTTCCGCACCGGCCACCCGGTGGTGTACATCGCCAACCTCATGACCGAGCCCGGGGAGAGCGCCGGACTGGACCTGGAGGCCCACCTCGCCGCCATCCAGTCCCATGCCCACCTGGCCGTGGCCGCCGTCATCGCCAACACCGCGCCCCTGCCGCCCAACCTCATGCGCCGCTACCAGCAGGAGGGCGGGACGCCCCTGGTCGCCGACGCCCGCGTCATCTGCGGCGTGCCGGTTTTTGCCTATGCCCTCCTGGACCCGGAGGCGGAGATGGTCCGGCACCATCCCATCCTCCTCAACCGGGCCCTGCGGGACGTCATCGCAACTTTGTAGCCGCAGGCCCGAATACAGATAACATTGGGTACCGGAGTCGAGGAATGGGCATAAAAGGCGATCTTTCCACCATGGGCCTGGAGGACATCCTCCAGTGGCTGTCGGTGGGCAAGAAGACCGGCATCCTCGAACTCAAGGGCTTCCTCCACACCAAGCGCGTGGCCTTCTCCGACGGGCGCATCACCAGCGTGTGGTCCTCCGACCCGCGGGAGTACCTCGGCCAGTACCTGCTGGCCTACAACCGGATCACCGAGGAGCAGCTGCGCGAGGCCCTGGCCACCCAGGAGGACGAGAACCAGCTCCTGGGCCGCATCCTGGTCAACCGCCAGCTGGTCACCGAGGCGGAGATCCGCCGCATCGTCCAGCTGAAGGTGGAGGAGTCCGTCTACGACACCTTCCTCTGGGACACCGGCACCTTCGAGTTCCATGACGGCCAGCCCCCGCTCCAGAAGTCCATGCTGCTCAGCCTCGAGGTGACCGGCATCGTCCTCGAGGGCGCGCGCAGGACCGACGAGTGGAAGCGCATCCGCAAGGCCATCAAGGGCGGGGACGCCGTGGTGGTGGGGGTCTCGGAGGCCATCGCCGAGATGCTCCCCCTGGCGCCCGAGGATGCCGACATCCTCACGCGCATGGACGGGCACAAGACCATCGACCAGCTCGTCATCGAGATGCGCGTGCCCGAGTTCAAGGCCAACAAGCTGATCTTCGACCTCTCCGAGAAGGGCATGGTGCGCATCCTCCACCCGGGCGGCAAGCTGGGGGAGCAGTCCAGCCTGCAGCTGCAGCGCGCCCGGCAGCTGGTGGAGCGCCAGAAGCTGCAGGAGGCCCAGGTCGAGCTCCGCAACCTCCTGGCCGAGCAGCCCCGGCTCCAGGAGGCCACCCGCATGCTGCAGGTGGTCGAGCACATGATGGAGGAGAACACCATCGACGAGACCCTGGTGCCGGAGCTCGCCGTGAGCATCGAGGAGCTCATGCAGGCCCAGCTGGGGCCCAACGAGGCGTTCCTGGCCACCCGCGTGAACGCGGTGTGGAGCATCCATGACATCATCTCCATCTCCCCCTTTCCCCACGACGAGTGCCTGGCCATCTTCTCCAAGCTGCTCAAGCGTGGGATCCTGAAAGTGCAGAAATCACCTGGGGGCGCCCAGCCCGGCTACCGGCGCTAGGTCCCCCGAGCCCCGGAGGCCCTGTGCGAATGCCTAACCCCTGGATCTACGCCATCCTGGCCCTTGCCCTGTCCGTGCCCGCGGCCGCAGCCAAGCCCAAGCCCGCCCCCAAGGCCAGCCCGGCCCAGGCCCAGATCCGGAAGCTCACCCAGGAGCGG